>JBPOHI010000197.1:0-6305 GCA_052035735.1 Acidobacteriota bacterium | reverse complement strand
CCTATGGACCCTGTGGAAAACGCTTCGCGTTTCCCACAGCGCCCACAGGCCCGACGACGAGGAGAGAGAAAACTCATGCACCACTCAAGCGGACGCTACTCCCGTCGCCGAGGCTTGCGAAGTGGTGGACTGCGACTCCCACTGCACGAGCTCAGGCTAGATGGCGTAGTCCTTGTAGCGCGTCGACGGCGAGTATTCGCGCTCCGACTTCTCCAGGGCGATGAAGAACAGGTCGGTGTTCGTCGCCTCGTCGCTTCACCACCCCGGATACTTCTCCCACCAGGCGTCCGCCTCCGGCGTCCGTGGCGAATACTCCCCTAGATCCGGTGCCGTGCCGCTGAGCTGGGAAGAAAAGTCGTCCGCGAGTTGGGTGATGACATCGCGTCCCTCGAGCTGCGCCAGCCAATCTGCCGGCAGCGCCGCTTCCCCCAGCGTGGCCCCCAGGAGATTCCCGCAGATCGCCGCCGTCGAGTCGCTGTCGCCGGAGTGGTTCGCCGCCAACACGAGCGCTGCCCGCATGTCGTTCGGATACACGAGCGCAGCGTAGACCGCAATCGCCAGCGCCTCTTCGGCGACCCACCCTCCACCGAGAGTCTCGAGGCGCTCGGCACTCGGCTCTCCCTGTCCGGCGAGGCAGCGCGCCGCCTGGAGCGCGGCCAGCGTCTCCTGCGTCTTCTGGGCATCCGACTGCAGCCGCAACAGTTCGGTCGCAACATCGAGCGATTCGACGAGCGTCCACCCCGAGTACGCCACGCCGTGAACGACCGCCGCCAGCACTCCGGCCGGCAGCTGCCCGCTCGGGTGCCCATGGGTCAGCGCCGCGATCTCGACGCTCATCGCGAAGGCCTCGGCCGCGCTGTCCTTGCCCATGCGGCGCGCCTCCCCGAAGAGGAAACCGACGGGCGCCGCGCGCATCACGCCGCCGCAGCCCTTCGAGTCGTTTTGCGCCGGGCCGTTGAGGTCACCGCGGCTCTGCAGCGCGCCGAGGCAGGTGTTGCCCGGCGCACGGCGTGCGTGCAGGAAGCGCTGCTGAGCGAGCCATCCGTCCGGCTCCGGCTGGTCTTGGCTCCAGAGTGCTTGCCCGGCCTCTTTCCAACTCCCGCCCTGAGTCCACAGCCAACGGCGGTAGGCATGATGCACGACCGAGGGCGGATGACAAATCCCGCGCGCCGCAGAACGCACCTCCGCGCGGATCAGCCCTTCGACGGTGAATAGGGTCATCTGTGTGTCGTCGGTGATCGCTCCCGGTCGACCGTAGGCGGGCTCGAAGTGGGTGAGCCCCTGAGCCCCCCACTTCGCGCGGATCGTCGGCCATTGCATGAATTCGATCGGCGCCCCGAGCGCATCGCCGAGTGCGCCGCCGAGAAGGCAGCCGCGCACGCGGCTGGCAAGAGAGAGGCCGCCTCCGTCCGTCCTCAGTCGGCGTTGCCCCTCGCGGCTCTCGAGCCAACGCTCTGCCGCCTTCCTCTGCTCCGCCATCGGTCCCCCGCGATAGCCGCTCTCGCGCAGGCGGTGTACCGCCGCGGCGAAGGCGATCCCTTCGCGCCGAGCCAACCAGGCGGCGAGGATCGTCGGCGTCCGCTGCAGCCCGGCGCGACAGTGCGCAAAGACGAAGGAGTCGGGCTGATCGAACCGCCTATCGAGCCAGGCAGAGGCTTGAGTGAACGCCGCGTCCGCGGGCGGCGAGAAGTCGCCGATCGGGACGTGCATCCGTTCGATGCCCACCGCCGCGGCCGACGCGACCGCCTCGCCACCGACCCGGCCCGGGCCCGCCCACTCCTTCTCCTCTCGGAGGTCGAGTATGTGGGTCACACCGTGCTGAGCGAGTTCGCGAAGGTCCTGCTCAGAGAGCGGATTCCGCCCCGCCCAGAGACGAGGTAACAGCTGCCAGTAGCGGAACTCGGGGACGGCGTGGTCGGCGTAAATGGAGTCGTGGCGGGAGCGAAGATCGTCGGCGGATTTCACTCCTCCATTTTCCCCCGAAAGCGAACCGGTGCCGTCCAGAGGTAGCCGAGCTTATTCAGCCTGCCATGCCGTGAGATGGTTCTCCTGGATCATGCGTTGGCCCCCCGGAATGCGGCGGGGAGCCGCACCTTGAACTCGGTGTTGACCTGCTTCGACGCACCCAAGGTAGCTTCTTCGGTCTTTTCCGCCTCGTTGCAGCCAAGTCTCCTGGCGTGAAGAGAGTTGAAAGAAGTGGGGACTGTCGCGATCACTTCCTCGCGATCGTAGACGTGACCGCTACCGCCCCTCACTCCCCGAGCGCGAGCTCGCGGCGCAGGGGGCCGAAGTCGAAGGGGGCAGAGTCGCCGGCGCGCTGCTCGTGGTTTTCCATCTCCTTGAGCAGAAGGTCGATTTTCCTGCGCCCCGCCGGCGTCCGCACCGCCTGGCGGGGGGTTTTGCCGCCGAGCGCGGGCAGCGGCTCGTCGGCCCAGTCCGCGTAGTGGCGCTGCTTGAGCTCGAGCAGGACCGGCACCAGCTCGGCGGGGGTCTCCGGCAAGTCGCGACCGGCGCGCTCCGTCGCGGCCTTCTCCGAAAGCGGGTCGACATGCCGACGCCCGCGGTGCCGAAGTCGCTCGCCGCAGGCGCCCTCGACGATGGCGCGCAGCCGGTCCGCCCGCGCGCGCGAGTTCGACTCGACGTGGAGCACCCGGCGCGCGATCCAGGCCCGACCGAGGATCGTGTTCTCCCAACTCGAGTGCAGTCGGTTGCCCGGTCGGACGAAGGTGAATTCCGGCGGCTCCCCCTCCGGCCCGCCATGAGGCCCCCCATGAGGGTCGCTGCGCTCAACGCCCGGAAGGAGCGCGAGGAGCTCTTCGACCTCGGCCTCCGTCCCCGGCGCGATCGCGAACTGATCGGTCGTCAGCAGAAACGGCTCGCCGTCGGTGTTGGAGAGGTTCGGCGGAATCTGCTGTCGCCGATCGTACTCCTCGACAGCCTCCTCCCAGAGCTCGATCAGATCTCGCCCGACGCTCCCGGCACGGAGCTCCGCGGCCGGCACCTTGCCGCGACGCCGCAAGCCGCGCCGCGCTCGCCGCACGACCTCGTCCGCCTCGGCCGGCGGCAGGGCGCGAAAGTGGACTCCGCAGAGCACCGAAACCGCGACATCGTCGACGACCCGGGCGAGGATCGTGTCGCGCGCCACGAGGGTCCGCGAAGCGGAAACCTCTCGAACTTGGCGGCGCTCTCCCGAGAGCAGGTCGATCAGCTCGAGCCCGGCGCCGGGGTCGACATCGACGACCTCCCAGACGGAGAGCCAGGAGGCCTGCTGCGCCTCGAGCCAGGCGCGGTCGAGCGTCGGCAGGCGCGCGCCTTGCTCTTCCAAGAACCAGTCGACGATCGGCCGCCCCCGAACCAGGAACCCGTAGACGGACCAGGGCATGGCGAGCTGGATCGAGGCCTCCGCGTCGGCGAACACCTCGACGAAGCCGCCCGCCTCCGCACCGAAGCGCCGCGCGCCGTACTTCACCAGGTCGAGGACCAGCGCCTCGTCCCGTGCGTGAACGGCGGCGCGATCGCCCACAGGGACGGCTTCCGCTGCGGCCACGCCGCTCTCACGGTCGGCGGCGAAGCAGCAGCGCTTGTACTTGCGTCCGCTGCCGCACGGGCAGGGGTCGTTGCGCCCCACCCGCACCTCTCCACTCATTCCGTCTCCCACAGCGCGCGCAGCGGCACCGCAAACAGGCCATCGCCGAAGCTTGCGCTGACCTCTCCATCGTAGAGCACGACGCCCCCGGCGAACCTCTTGCCGGCAGCAGCCTTCACCCAGCGGCTGATCGCAAGTCCAGAGGTCGGCTGATCGCCAACTCGCGCTCCGGCCAATCGCCAGGTAAGCGAATTCATGCGCCAGGGACCGAGCATTGGAGACACATTGCGGGCTCGAGCCGGCCGCGCCCCCTCAGCGCCGTCGCCACACCTCCGCTCAAACCGCCGCCAGCCTCTGCACCGTGTCGGGATAGCGCTGCACCAGGAGGATGAGCAGCGCCGCTTGCGCGTTCGGCTTCGCCCTCCCCTGCTCCCAGTTCTCGAGGGTGCGGACGTTGGTCCGCAAGTAGGCGGCAAACAGTCCGCGCGAAAAGTTGAGCTCTTCGCGCAGCTCGACGAGCTGCCGGGGCGAAACCTCAGGAGCCGGCTTCAGCGCGATCGCATGGGTACGGAGCGTACGCTTGCCCAGGCGTTCATCGGTGAGCGCTTGGATCCCCTCGTCGAGCTCGGCGAAGAGATCACGCCTCTTGCCGCGCCGCACTGTGTCCTTTGCCGATTTCATGACGTCCTCCTGGCCTCGAGTTCCGCCTTGATCCTCGCCCGCAGGCTCTTGCGCTGCTCCGGGCTCAAGTCGCTCGCCTCGTCCTTATCGAACAACGTGAAGAGCCAGAACTGGCAACCGGCTTCCCACCAGTAGTAGATGACTCGGAGCCCCCCACGCTTGCCCTTTCCCCGTCGCAGGTCCCCGAATCGCAGCTTCCGTAGCCCACCCGTTCCCTCGACCACATCGCCGGCGGAAGGATTGGCCAACAGCGTCTCCTGCAACCGGCGGAACTCGGCTTCGCCGAGGTACTCCTCGCGATAGCGCGCGAAAGCGGGAAGCTCGACGAAAACCGCCCTCATTTCATTATACGCAATTTGCGTATACACAACAGTCGGGAGGCAAAGAGAAGGTCGCCCCATCTCTAACGCTGCAGCGCACTCGCAGCGCGCCACCCCCTCCCCCCGACCCCGCCGCCCCCTTCGCCCCCCTAAAGAACGCCGCCGGCATCGCCCGCTTCAGCCGCCAACCGAACTGACTCGGCCGGTCCCCCGTGTGGGAGACATACTCCGCCGGCCCGAGCAGCGTGTACGGCGCCGTCCCCCACTCGGCGAGGCGCCGCTGGCGCACGAAGAGCAGGATGTTCCCGCCCTTCTCCCGATGGTGGATGTACCGCTGCCCCGTCGCCGAGGCCTGCGAGGTCGTGGACTGCGACTCCCAGTGCACGAGCTCGGGCGAGATCGCGTAGTCCTTGTAGAGCGTCGACGGCGAGTACTCGCGCTCCGACTTCTCCAGGGTGATGAAGAACAGGTCGGTGTTGGTCGCCTCGTCGCGGTAGACGCCCTCGCGATGGCGATACGGATTCCCCGGCGTGATGCGGCCGAAGGCGGCGAAGATCTCGACCTGCGTGTGCCGCGCGTGCACCGACAGCGGGACTTGGGCGAGCTTCGCCGCGGCAGACCCGGCCTCCCTGTCCAGCGGCCACGTCAGATGCTCCGCCCGCTCCTCGAGCAGATCGAGCAGCTCCAAGAGCTCCGCGACAATCGCCGGATGCTCGCCGAGGCGCCGGGCCGCCTCCCCCAGCGTCTCCGGAGCGTTCGCGGTCCACAGCGTGTGGAGGAGCCCGGTGATCAGCCGCGGGTCGACCGCGGCGTCGCCCTTCAACCACCGTCGATACCCGTCGAGCCGCAGCGGATCGTCGAGGTGCAGCAGCCGCTCCAACGCGCCGCCGAGCCTCTCCTCTTCCGGCCCAGCCGGGGCGGTGGGTAACCCCGCATCCCGCTTCAACCCCGACCAGCAGCCCGCCTTGTAGACATCCGGCAGATCGAGCCCGCTCTCCTCGAGGAACCGCGCCAGGGTGATCGGCGGAGCTCCCTCGAAGACGTCAGTCTTCCTCCAACCGAACTCAAGCTCTCAGACGTTCACGCGAGGCGGGGCCTTCATCCAAGAAAGCACGAGGACCACTTGGGCGCGACCATCAAAACAACGTTGCCACTGGAAAGACCACGCGGTGAGTTGTACCGCGTACGCCTGGAGCTGCCTCCTCTCCAACGCCGAGGTTGCCAACAACGTCCGTTCCGCCTTCGCCCCGACTTCCGCCAACGCAGTGCTTATTCTTCTCTCCGCCATCGCCACCTTGTCCGGGAGTACCCTGCAGTCCTGGCCGACCGCGATCCCCAGGTTGACCTGGCTCCTGCCGAATCTCGAAGTAGCTCATGTTCGACAAGGTAGTAAGGTCCCCGATCAAGTAGACCGTGCCGCCATCACCACCTGTGCCGGCGTGGCCACCCTGACCGCCGCGACCAGGGTTTCCTCCCCGACCTCCCGTGCCAGCGCCTTCCTTGCAGTCCAAGAGCTCTGACCGACCGATATCACCGTGGTGGCCGTGCCCGCCATTTCCTCCTCGTCCTCCGGTCCCACCTGCTCCCCCTGGGATTCCAGTCAGATCGATCATCAAGTTGGCCTGAGAAGGCGGATTCCCTTGCTGCGTCTCCACATTCACCGCGGCAAGAAAGACCGTTGGAACTGGTGTCGTCTTTCCATCCCCGCCCTTTCCGCC
>JBPOHI010000141.1:0-4545 GCA_052035735.1 Acidobacteriota bacterium | reverse complement strand
AAGTTCAAGGTCGAGGTCGAATGGGAGACGGCGACCAATACCGGCACCGGCAAGGTCATGTACTTCGGTGGCGAGCGCGCCGAGTCCGACGAGTCGGCCTTCTTCTGGTTCTTCAACGCGAGCAACTTCGAGATGGGCGTGAAGATGGTCGACGCCTGTGTCGATCCGTTCCAGCGCTACTGGGCCTTCGTCAGCGGCCTGACGTCGCAGCGCTACGTCGTGCGAGTCACCAAGATGTCGACCCTCGAACAGGTCACCTACATCAACGAGCTCAATCACCTGCCGACGACCGAAGGGGACATCGACGCCTTCACCTGTCCGTAGGCTCTTCGCCCGGACAGGAAAAGGGGACACTCGCCGGCGGTGAGTGTCCCCTTTTTCTTGCCTGCGCCGGCGGTGTCGTCCGGCGGCTTCAGGATCGCTTCTCTACTTCTTCTCCCCCTTGACCCACTGATCGAGCCAGTCGAGCACGGTGTCGTGCCAGAGGATCGAGTTTTGCGGCTTCAGCACCCAGTGGTTCTCGTCCGGGAAGTACAGGAGCTTCGACGGAATTCCCTTGCGCTGGGCGGCGGTGAAGGTGGCGATGCCGCCGGTGTCGACGACGCGGTAGTCGAGGCCGCCGTGCACCACCAGCACCGGCGTTTTCCAGTTCTTCACCAGATCGACCGGGTTGTGCTTCGAGTAGCCGGCAGGGTTCTCCCACGGCGTTCCGCCGTGCTCCCACTCGGGGAACCAGAGCTCCTCGGTGGCGTAATAGGCGAAGCGCTCGTCGAGGTTGCCGTCGTGCGACACGAGGCACTTGAAACGGTCCGGCCAGGCGCCGGCGATCCAGTTGACCATGTAGCCGCCGTAGGAGGCGCCGAGGGCGCCGACCCGGCTGCCGTCCATCCATGGGTAGGCCTTGAGCGCCGCGTCGAGCCCCTTCTGCAGGTCTTCGAGGGGCTTGCCACCCCAGTCGCCGCGGATGGCGTCGGTGAACGCCTGGCCATAGCCGGTCGAACCGTGGAAGTCGACCATCACCGCCGCATAGCCGCGACCGGCGTAGGTCTGCGGGTTCCAGCGGTAGTGGAAGTCGTTGCCGAAGGAGCCCTGCGGGCCGCCGTGGATGAGGAAGGCGACCGGGTACTTCTTCGCCGGATCGAAATCCACAGGCTTCATGATGTAGGCGAACACCATGTCGCCGCCGGCACCGCGGAAGCTCATCTGCTCCGGCTCGCCGAGCTTCACCGCCGCGAGGCGCTCGTCGTTGATGCGGGTGATGCGCTGCTCATCCGAGCCGTCGAGCTTCGCCGTCCACAGCTCGGTCGGCGACTTCAGATGGTTCTTGCCGTAGATCAGCCGGCCGCCGGCAGCGAGGCCGATCGAGCCGTTCGTGCCGGCGCCGATGAGCGTCCGTGGCGCCCCCGTGGCGGCGTCGATAGCAAAGATCGCCTTCTGGCCGACATCCTGGGCCGCGACGTAGATCGTCTTGCCGTCCGCCGACCAGACGATCTCCTCGGGCGAGCGATCCCAGCCCTGGGTCAGGACGCGGTCGACTCCGTCGATGCCCTCCCGCACCACCAGCACGAAGCGGTCGGCCTCGAAGCCTGGGCGGGCCATCTTCATGTAGACCAGCTGTTTACCGTCCGGCGAGAAGTTGGGCTGCGTGTCCCAGGCCGGGTTGGTGGTGAGCTGCCGCGGCGCGGCGGAGCCGTCGATCGGCGAAAAGAAGAGGTCGAAGTTCGTCGACCAAGCCTCCACCCGCCCGACGTTCCGCGCCGAGTAAACCAGCCCCTTGCCGTCAGGGGTAAAGGTGAACTCCTCCGCTCCGCCGAACGGCTTCGAGGGGGCGTCGGCGTCGAAGCCCGGCATGATGTCGACCGCCGTCGTTGCCACCCCTGCGGCCGCGGCCGGCATCACGAACAGGTGATTGCGGCGGCCGTCGAGCCAGGTATCCCAGTGGCGGATGAAGAGGTTGTCGTAGATCTTGCCGGAGGCCTTGCGCGTCTCGTTCTCGTCGAGCCGCTGCTTCGTGCAATCGAGATCGGCGCCGCAGGCCGGGAAGACCTCGAGGCTGAAGGCGAGGTGCTTGCCGTCGGGCGAGAGCTCGAGATTCGAGACGTCGAGCGGCAGATCGGTCACCTGTACGGCCTCGCCACCGTCGAGCGCCAGCCGGAAGATCTGCGACGAGCCGGTGCGTGTCGAAAGAAAGTAGATCGACCGCCCGTCGGCCGACCAGCGGCCGTTGAAGTCGCCCGACTTGTGGGTGGTGATCTGGCGCAGGCCCGCGCCGTCCACCCCGACCAACCAGAGATCGTTGCGGCCGGCGTTGCCCTCGACGTCGGTGGTGCGCAGGGTGAAGAGCACCTGCTTGCCGTCGGGCGAAACCTGCGGATCGGAGATCCGCTGCATCGCCAGCAAGTCGTGCACCGTGAACGGATGGGGCTCGCCGGCCGCGGCGGCCGCCGGGGCGGGCGATGCCAGCACTGTCGCGATAGCAAAGGCAAAAAGACCGGTAGAGGAAAATAGGGCTCGTCTCACGCGTTCGGGTCTCATGGGAAGGTCTCCAGATCGGGCTCAGTCGCAAGCAGGGGGACGAAAAGGGGGCGAGCCGTGCCGCCCACCCCATGATCGTACCGCAGGGGGGGCGGCCCGATAGAATGCCCGCCCATGGCCCAAGACACTGCTGCCGCAAGCGGCCGGAACCCGGCGCTCACGCCCCGGCCGACGACCATCGTCGACGCCCCGCGCCTCGCGGCGCGGCTCGGGGTCGACCTCTTTCTCGCCGTCGAGACGTTCCAGGTGACCGGCAGCTTCAAGTTCCGCGCAGCGGCGAACGTCGCGGCCAACGTCCCGAACGAGATCCTCATCACGGCCTCTTCCGGCAACTTCGGCCAGGCGCTGGCGCGGGCCGCCGCCCTCGCCGGCAAACGGGCGATCATCGTCATGCCGGTCACCTCCGCCCAGGTCAAAGTCGACGCCGTGCGCAGCTTCGGCGGCGAAGTGGTCTTCGTCGACACGCAGCGGGAGACGCGCGCATCCAAGGTGGCCGAGGTCTTCGCTCAGCATCCCGACGCCTACCTGGGAAGCGCTTTCGACGACCCTCTGGTGATCGCCGGCAACGCCAGTCTCGGACTAGAGCTCGCCGCGCTCGCTTCTGCCGGTCGGCCCTTCGACGCCGTCGTCGTGCCGTTGGGCGGCGGCGGCCTGACGGCCGGGATGGTCCAGGGGCTGCGCGAGGCGGGGAACGCGGCAGAAGTCTGGGGGGCGGAGCCGCTGCTCGCCAACGACGGAGCGCAGTCGCTGCGCGCCGGCCGTATCATCAAGTCGGAGCGGGAAGGTGCGACGATCGCCGATGGCGCGCGCACCCTGGCGCTCGGCACGCACAACTGGGCGATCCTTCAGCACGGACTCGCCGGCATCGTCGAGGTCGGCGAGGACGAGATTCGCGAGGGCGTGCGGCTCCTCTCCGCCCTCGCCAACGTGAAGGCCGAGCCGACCGGCGCGCTCACGACCGGCGCCATGCTCACCGCCCCGCAGAATTTGCGCGACAAGACGGTCTGCTGCGTGGTCTCGGGCGGGAACGTCGATCCGCAGGTCTATCTCGAACTTCTTTCTGGAGCGATTTCATGAGCGCTGCGAAGCCGGCTGCCACGAGCAGCCCGTTCAAACCGTCGTTGAGCTGGCTGCTGGTCTTCCTCCCCGTCGTGCTGGGGCTCGAGTTCTCGCACTCGCAGGCGCACGTCGCGATCTTCATCTGCTCCTGCCTGACCATCATCCCGCTCGCCGGCTGGCTGGGCAAAGCGACCGAACACCTGGCCGAGCGGACCAGCGAAGGGGTCGGCGGCCTGTTGAATGCGACCTTCGGCAACGCCGCCGAGCTGATCATCGCCCTGGTCGCGCTCAAGGAGGGCTACTACGGCATCGTCAAGGCGTCGCTCACCGGCTCGATCCTGGGCAATATCCTGCTCGTCCTCGGAGCCTCGTGCCTCGCCGGCGGACTGAAGTTCAAGGACCTCAAGTTCAACGCCGCGGGGGCGCGGATGATGTCGACGATGCTGACCCTGGCGGCGATCGCCCTGGTCATGCCGGCGGCATTCCACTACCTGGTCCATCCGGAGGCCCAGGTCGAGCGCGACCTGTCGCTCGAGATCGCCATCGTCCTGCTGGTCTGCTACGCCCTCTCCCTGCTCTTCTCGCTGCACACCCACAAGCAGCTGTTCATCGGCACGGCGGCCGAGGCCGCGCAGGTCGAAGATGCCGGACACGCCAAGTGGTCGCTCGGCAAGGCGTTGACCGTGCTCGGCGTCGCGACGGCCCTGATCGCCTGGGTGTCGGAGATCCTGGTCGGTTCGATCGGCGAAGCGGCCCATTCCTTCGGCATGACCAGCGTCTTCATCGGCGTCATCGTCGTGGCGATCATCGGCAACGCCGCCGAGCATTCGACCGCCATCCTGGTGGCGCGCAAGAACCGGATGGATCTCGCGCTCGGCATCGCCATCGGCTCGAGCATCCAGATCGCCCTGTTCGTCGCGCCGGTGCTGGTGTTCGCCAGCTACTGGATCG
>JBPOHI010000226.1:0-42138 GCA_052035735.1 Acidobacteriota bacterium | reverse complement strand
CCGGCCACCCGGATGTAGAGCGTCTCGTCGCCGAAGACAGGGGCGTCGCCGAGCTCGAAGAAGAGCAGGAAGAAGCAGACCACCAGGAGCGCCACCCCCAGCGTGCCCAGCAGCCACGGCGATATCTTAGGCGGATGCACTGAGATATTTGTTCCTACCCTTGACACGCGGGGCCGGATTCCGTATCTTGTTAGCAGTCGTTGCCGATGAGTGCTAACCGGCGCTTTCCGGCGAACCGCACGAACATAACAGAGACCAAGGAGGAACCCGCAGTGAACATTCGACCCCTGCACGACCGCGTGGTGGTCAAGCGCCTGGAAGCCCAGGAGCAGATCCGGGGCGGCATCATCATCCCCGATACCGCCAAGGAGAAGCCCCAGGAAGCGGAAGTTTTCGCCGTTGGACCGGGCAAGGTGGGTGACGACGGCAAGCGCTCGCCGATGGACGTCAAGAAGGGCGACCGGATTCTCATCGGCAAGTACTCCGGCAGCGAGATCAAGATCGACAGCGAGGAGTACGTCATCCTGCGCGAGGACGAGATCCTCGCGGTGATCGAGAAGTCCGACAAAGCCGCCAAGAAGTAAGCGCTTTCGCAGCCCTCAGCAAACCGTCACACCTCAAGGAGAACCGAAGCCATGGCAGCCAAGCACATCACTTACTCTGAGGAAGCGCGCGGCGCGATCCTCAAGGGTGTCAACAAGCTGGCCGATGCGGTGAAGGTCACCCTCGGTCCGAAGGGCAGGAACGTCGTCATCGAGAAGAAGTTCGGTTCGCCGACGATCACCAAGGACGGCGTCACCGTCGCCAAGGAGATCGAGCTTCCGGATGCGCTCGAGAACATGGGCGCGCAAATGGTGCGCGAGGTCGCCTCCAAGACCTCCGACGTCGCCGGCGACGGCACCACCACCGCCACCGTCCTCGCGCAGGCGATCTACCGTGAAGGCGCCAAGAACGTCACCGCCGGCGCCAACCCGATGGAGCTCAAGCGCGGCATCGACCTCGCGGTCAAGGCCGTGATCGAAGCGGTCGACAAGATGGCGAAGCCGGTCGAGGGCACCGAGATCGCCCACGTCGGCACGATCTCGGCCAACAACGACCAGGAGATCGGCAAGATCATCGCCGAGGCGATGGAAAAGGTCGGCAAGGACGGCGTGATCACGGTCGAGGAGGCCAAGGGCCTCGAGACCAACCTCGAAGTCGTCGAGGGCATGCAGTTCGACCGCGGCTACCTCTCGCCCTACTTCGTCACCGATGCCGAGCGCATGGAGACGACCCTCGAGAACGTCAAGATTCTGCTCTACGAGAAGAAGATCTCGTCGATGAAGGATCTCCTGCCGATCCTCGAGCAGGTCGCCCGTCAGGGCAAGCCCCTTCTCATCATCGCCGAGGACGTCGAGGGCGAGGCGTTGGCGACGCTGGTGGTCAACAAGCTGCGTGGGACGCTCCAGATCGGTGCCGTCAAGGCGCCGGGCTTCGGCGATCGCCGCAAGGCGATGCTCGAGGACATCGCGATCCTCACCGGTGGCAAGCTCATCACCGAGGATCTCGGCATCAAGCTCGAGAACGTCAAGTGGGAAGACCTCGGCGAGGCCAAGAAGGTCCTGATCAACAAGGACAACACGACGATCGTCACCGACATCGACGACAAGAAGCGCCGTGAATCGATCTCGGGCCGGGTCAAGCAGATCCGCACCCAGATCGAGGAGACGACCTCCGACTACGATCGCGAGAAGCTCCAGGAGCGCCTCGCGAAGTTGGTCGGCGGCGTCGCCGTCATCAAGGTCGGCGCGGCCACCGAGACCGAGATGAAGGAGAAGAAGGCCCGCGTCGAAGATGCCATGCACGCCACCAAGGCGGCAGTCGAAGAGGGCATCGTCGCCGGCGGCGGCGTGGCGTTCATTCGCGCCATTCCCGCGGTGGACAAGATCAAGGCCGAGGGTGATGTCGCGGTCGGCGTCAAGATCGTCCGTCGCGCGCTCGAGGAGCCGGCCCGCCAGATCGCCCAGAACGCGGGCGAAGAGGGTTCGGTCATCGTCCGTCAGCTGTTCGAATCCTCCGGCAACCAGGGCTTCAACGCCGGCACCGGCAAGTTCGAGGACATGGTCAAGGCTGGCGTCATCGACCCGGCCAAGGTGACCAAGACGGCGCTCATCAACGCGGCCTCGATCGCCGGCCTGATGCTCACCACCGAAGCGATGGTGGCCGAGATCAAGGAGAAGGACAAGGGCGGCATGCCCGGCGGCGGCGGTGGCATGGGCGGCATGGGTGGCGGCATGGGCGGCATGTACTAAGAGCAACTCCCGCAACCGGCGCTCACGCGCCGGCGGCGTTTCGATACCGGGACCGGCGAGGCGACTCGCCGGTCCCTTTTTTTGTTCCGCGCTGCCTGTCAGGGGCGCTCGTGCGCTCGAGAATCCAGGGTGGGCGACCACGCTTCAAATAGGAGCCCACCCTGGATTCTCGAGTGCCGGAGTGCCCCCCACGGGCCTTCCCCGACTACTCGCCGAGGAGGTGAGCCTTGAGGAAGGTCCAGATCCGACTCTCCTGCCCCGGGATGACATGGCCGCCGTTGGTCACCAGAATCAACTGGTAGCGGGCGCAGCTCACATCCCAGCCCGTGAGGTCGTAGACCTGGGCTGTGTTGCCACCGACGAGGTAGGTCTCGCGCAGGACGCCGTCGTCGTTGCCGGTCGAGTTGTCGCCGCCGAAGCATCCGTGCTGCCCGGCCCAGAACTTCATCGGCCAGAAGACGCGCCAGTCGATGTTCCAGTCGATCGGATCGTGAAACGTCGAGGTCGGCGGCGGAGACACGGCGCCGTCGTTCGTGCCGTGAAGATGGAGGATCGGCGTCGGCGCGTCGTGATGCGTCGGGCTGGAGTTGTCCGCCTCGCAGTCGGCATCGCCAGCCTGACAGTAGAGCAGCCCGGCGTTGACGGCGACTGCCGCGAGCCGGAACTTCGTCGAAGGTCGCTGCAGGAGGAAGTACGGCATGTAGGCGCCGCGCGAGACGCCGCCAAGGTAGATCCGCGCCGGATCGACCGCCGAACCGGCGACGCCGTCGGCGATCAGGCGATCGAGCAGCAGACTCAAGAACTGCGAATCCTGCGGCATTCCCGGCAGGTCGCCGGCAGCATGCGTCCAGGTCTGGCCGATGCCGGAGGGCGTGACGACGATCGCTCCGTCGGGGTCGGTGTACGGGTAGAAGCCGGAGCCGAAGCTGCCGCCGCCGCTGCCGCCGTCGCCGTGCAGCCAGAGCAGCACCGGACGGCCGGCGGGCGGCGCTGGCGTTCCTGGAAGACGGTAGAAGTACGTGTGGCTCTGTGCGTCGCTGGTGACCAGCGTGTCCGAACCGGAGATGGCCTCGCCCTCCCACGCCGCGATCGTGCCGCTCTCGAAGCCGTCGGCGAAAATCAGAGCGGCGGGAGATCGGACGATTCTCCCCTCGGCACGACTTGCGCCGGGAAGGGCGACGAGGGAGGCTGCGAGAAGGCAGGCGAGGGCGGGTCTTCGAGTTCTCATGGGCGTTCCCCCAGCGTACTCCATCCAACGGGCCTTGCCTTGCTCGGCGCGCCGGGCTGCCCGTCGCTGTGCGTGTCGCGGGCAGCTGGGGGGCGGCGATCGGGCTGCTGATGCTCGGCTGGGCGCTCCGCGGCCCGGGCGCGGCCCCGGGACGCAGAACGGATACGATTTCAGCGGAGGTAGGAACGATGAAACTGCGAATCACGAGTGGGTGTGTGGCGCTGGCGCTGGTCCTTTCCGCGACGCTTCGGGCGGAAGACAACGAGAACTCGACCGCCCATGTCACCGCCGCCGCGGTGGTGCAGGCGCTGCTCGAGAAGGCCGGCGCCGCAGCGCTGCCGATCGAGGTCACGATGGACCGCACGACGGCGATCCTGGTCGGCGAGGTGGCGAACCGGACGACCCAGGAGTTGGCGGCCGAGGTCGCGCTTTCGGTCGAAGGCGTCGCCAAGGTGGACAACCGGCTGCGGGTGTCCGAAGCGAAGCCCGGTGCGGGCGCAGGCGAAAAGGCTGGCACCAAGACCGATCAGGAGCTGGCCGACGCCAAGCTCGAGACCCAGGTGAAGCTCAAGCTCTACGGCGAGCTCGGCCGGCGCGCCGCCAAGCTCGAGGTCGAGGCGGTCGACGGCGTAGTGAGCGTGCGCGGAGAGCTGCCGGATGCGGCGCGCAAGGCCATCGCGCTCGAGACGGCGAGCGCCGTCAAAGGCGTGATGAAGGTCGTCGACCTGATCAAGATCCCCGGCTGAGCGTCACGGCCGGCCCGTCCGGCGACTTCGCCGCCGGACGGAGGCCGGGGTGGGCGGCGGCCAGGCTGAGGATCCGCATCTCGGCATTTCACCTACAAGACGATCCTTAGCTGGCCGCTTTCGATCCGAAGTCGCCGTCGTCGCGTGGCCGCGGCGAAGTGAGGAACTGAAGCGATGCAACACAGGAGATCGAGGATGAGACTGTCCCGGCATTTCTTGCGACTCACGATGACTTTGGCCCTGCTGTCGCTCGCCGCCTTGCCGGCCTTCGCCAGTGCCTCCAACAAGTGGCGCATCCAGTGCAGCGAGGGGGCCAAGTCGAACGGCGAGATCGTCTTCCGCTTCACCCCCGCAGGCGGCACCGCCTTCGACGTCGTCGTGGCCATCCCCGACCACACCAGCGAGGACCATGTCGCGCGCCTCATCCGCGACACCTTTCGCCAGAAGCTCGACGCTGCGCAGTTCCACGTCGAGGTGGACGATGGCGAAGATGTGCTGGTCAAGAAGAGGGGCGGCGCGCCCAATTTCGATCTCAAGGTAGAGAGCAACACGGTCAAGGCCGTGCGCATCAGCCTGGACCGGGAGTGACGACGGAGCCCGGGATCGTCGAGCCGTGGAGATTCCGCTTCGTTCGCGGAGCGCTGGTGGGCAGAGGGGATAGGCTCAGCCATGGAGTCGCGGCTGGTCGGGCGTCGATGCAGCGAGAGGAGGGGGCATGCGAACGACGGCTTTTCGGTGGTGCCTGTATGTCGCGGCGGGCTGCCTCGTGCTTGCCGCGCTCTTTCAGGTCACCCACTACGTGACGGTCTCGATCGCGGTCGCCAACAGCGGCCTGAAGCCCGGCCTGCAGCAGGAGTTCCGGGCGCTCTGGTTGGGGGCGGCGACGCAGTCGTTCCTGCTGGCGGTGATCCTCGCCGTTGCCGGCTGGCGGCCGGGCTGGATCTCGCGCGCGGTCGTCGTCCTTTGTGGGCTCCTGCCGATCGCGAGCACGGCGCTCTTCTACTCCCTCGTAGGCAGCGGATGGGGACAGGCGTTGAGCGGGCTGGCAGCTGCGGCGATCGTGCTCTCGGCCCTGCTCTGGCCGCTGCCGGGCGCCACGCAGGTCGCGCCGTCCAGGCAGGCCTAGAGCTCGCTCCCGCCGTGTTGGATCCGGTGCCATGTCCTTGACCACGAGCCCGCAAGTCCGTCTGTCCAGACGCCGTTGGCTGAACCGTTGCCTCTACGGCCTCCTGGCGTTGGAGGTGCTCTACGTTCTCGCCTTCGAATGGGCGGCGCGCAGCGGAAATCTCGCGCGCTGGATCGATCGCCGGCCGGAGAAGATCGCCATCGCGTTCGCGTCGGCGCACTCGTACTTTCCTTTCCGGGTGAGCGCGAGCGGACTCGAGCTCCACGGACAGACGCCGAAATTGCGCTGGCGCCTGCGGGCGGATCGCGTCAGCGGCTGGATCTCGCCGCTGGGGCTCCTGCGGCGGACCGTCCGTTTTCCTCGGATCGAGGCCCACGGTGGCGAGTTCTGGCTGCGGCGTGAAGCTGTCGGGCCCGCCGGACCAGGAGACGATGCCGTGTCGGCAGCGCGGGAAGCCCGCATGCCGCCGCTTGCGGCACTGGCTCCGCTCGCCACGCCCCGGCCGGCGCCGACCCGTCCGAAATGGTCCTTCGAGCTGCCACGAGTCGCGGCTACGGGCTTCCGCGAAGTCTGGCTCGGTCAGCTGCGTCTCGCCGGCGAGTTCGGCGCCGCAGGCAGTTTCTCGATGTTCGCCGGCCGAGAACTCGAGGTCGGACCGACCCGGTTGAGTTACTCCGGAGTCCGCGCTTCGATCGGCGAAGCGGAAGTCGGCAGCGGTCTCGGCGGCGGTGCCGACCTGCGGATCGCGCGCTATCCGTTCAAGGAGGAGCGCGGTCTCGCGGCACTGCGGTTCCTCTCCGGTTCCGCCGATGTCGAGGGCGCGCTGGCCGAACAGGCGTTGCTCGGTCTGTTTCTGAGCCGCGCGCCCTGGCTCTCGTTCGGGTCGACGATGGGGCAACTGCAGGCCCATCTCGAAGCCGAAAGGGGCGAGCTTCGGCCAGGCACCCGAGTCGAGTTCCAGCATCCCCGCCTCGAGATGCGGGCGTTCGACTTCCGCGCCGAGGGCGACGCGCGTATTCACTTCGCGGTGCGCGCCAAGGAAACCCCTGGCGCGGTCGCCGCGGTTCTCGAGGTGAGCTTCGATGACTTCGCCGTGCGCGCCGGCGAGGAGAGGCGCCCCCAGTTCGTCGGCAGCGGCTTGTCGCTCGTCGCGACCACGAGCGAGCGTGAGCTCGAGCGCGTGCTGGACAGCAGCCGCGTGCGGATCGACCTGGGCACGGCGCGGATCCCGGATCTCGCGGCCTTCGGAGCCTGGATTCCGTCGAGCTCGGGGCTGTCGCTCGTCGGGGGCTCGGGCACGTTGATCGGCAGTTTCGACGCCGACCTGGCGGCGAACGACGCGCGCGGGGAGTTCGTCGCCGCGATCGATTCGGCGGCGGTCCGCTTCCGCGATCTCGATCTGCGCGGCGGCATTCGCGTGGATCTGCACATTCCGAAAGGCGACCTGGCACGCCGGAGCTTCGACCTTACCGGAACGCAATTGCGACTGCACGACTTTCGCAGCCCGCAGGCGGAGGCGGCGGGTCCGGCCGCGGCTTCGGCCAGCGGCGGGTGGTGGGCCCATTTCACGCTCGCTGACGGGAAGCTCCAGTTGCCGCCCGAGGCCGCTGCGAGCGGGCGATTCGAAGTGAACCTGCGGGATTCGGTGCCGCTCCTGGGGCTTTTCGAGACGCGCAAGGAGTTGCCGCGCTGGGTCGAGCGTCTGCTCACCGTCGAGGATATCCGGGCGGGCGGCCGGCTGAGTTGGAGTCCCGCCGAGACGGCGCTCGGCGACCTCTCGACGCAGATCAGCAACGCGACCCTCCGGGCGCGGATGCGATTTGGCACCGGGTCGCGCAAGGGGGTCCTGATGGTCGAGTGGCACCGTCTGGCGCTCGGCCTGCGCATCGACAACGCCGCGAAGCAATGGAAGTTCGCCGGCGTGCGCGAGTGGTTCGCGAAAAACGACCTCGGGTCCTCCCGTTCCGCGGCGCGGGGAGACTCGCCGATCTCGGAGGCGGCCCTCGCCCACGCGGAGCTGGTCGGCTCTGGGCACGACCCCCGCGTCGAGCTGCCGAAAGTCGGTTTCCAATACGAAGTCGTCCCCGGCAGCGCGGTGCGCGGCGAGCTCGACGGTGATCCCGGGCCGGAGGTTGCTGCGGTGATCGCGCTGCCGAATGTCGCAGCGTCGAATTCGCTTCGCCTCGCCGCCGCCGATCTCGTCGACGGCCGCGCGATCCCGATCGGCAGCTACGAGCTCGCGCCCGGACTTCGCGTGCTGTCGCTCACGATCGTCGAGCGTGAAGTCATCGCGAAGCTCGCCGCCAGCGCTACGTCCGGGTCGGCTGAGAAGGCAGAAGCGACGCAACCGCTGCACTGGCGGCCCCTCGCGGCTGCACCCAAAGCTCACCGGCCGTGAGCAGACCGAAGGAGTGCTGGATGACTTGTCGGCAGTGGTGGACAGGACTCGTACTCTCCGCAGCCATGGTTCCGGGGGCCGCGGTCGCGCAGGATCCCGGAGCGCCGGCAGCCCCGCTCGATGCCGACATCGAGACGGCGCCGGTCGTGGTCGATGGCGTCGAGCTGTTCTCGGTACGAGGCGTCGCGAGCTACCCGGCTCTACGGCGCGCCAGCGACATCAGCGAGCGGATCGTGCGCGTGGGAGAGGATCTCGCCGTGTCCCAGGCGGGTCTCACGCTGGCTGCGACTGCAGGCGGCACCGAGATCCGGGCCGGGGGTCTGCGCATCGTCACTGTCACCGAATACGACGCGCAGCTGGAGCGCGTCAGCACCGAAGTGCTCGCCGAGCGTTTCCGGATCCGCATCCAGGAGTCGATGAGGGCGTTCCGCGAAGCGCGCACTCGCAACCGGCTTTCCCGCGCCTTCCTCCTGACGCTCGTCGCGCTGGCGCTCGTCGTCGTCGCGCTGCGGGCAGTGCGCTGGTTCTCGAGGCGAATCACGGCCTCGGTCGAGCGCCGGTTCCGGATCCGGGTGCAGTCGCTCGCGATCGGATCGTTCGAGTTCGTCCGCGCCGATCGCCTTTGGGGTTACCTGCGAGGAGCCCTTCGTGGAGTGCACGCGGCCGTGGAGCTCGTCCTGATCTATCTCTTCCTCGACTTCGCCCTTCGCCAGTACCCCTGGACAAGGGGCGCGGCGGCCCAACTCGACGACTGGGCGCTCAGGCCCGTACAGATCCTCGCGACCGGGCTCGTCCGCTTTCTCCCGAATCTCATCTTCCTGGCCGTGCTGTATCTGCTCACCCGGTGGGCTCTCCAGCTCGTGCGCCTGTTTTTCGACAGTGTCGGTTCGGGAGAGGTGACGCTGCAGGGATTCGAACCTCACTGGGCCGCACCGACTTTCAAGCTGATTCGCGTCGCGATCGTGGTCTTCGCCGTCGTCATCGCCTATCCCTACGTTCCCGGATCGGAGTCTGCGGCCTTCAAGGGAGTCTCCATTCTGATCGGCCTCGTCTTCTCGCTGGGCTCCTCGTCGGCCATCTCCAACACCATCGCCGGCTACTCCATGATCTACCGCCGCCTTTTCCGGGAGGGCGACTGGGTCAAGATCGGCGAAGTGGTTGGAGCCGTGAGCGAGATTCGTCTTCAGGTCACGCACTTGCGGACGGCGAAGAACGAAGAGGCGGTCGTTCCGAACTCGACGATTCTCAACAGCGAAGTCATCAACTACAGCTCCCTGGCGAAGTCGGACGGGCTCATTCTCCACACGACGGTGGGAATCGGCTACGAGGTCCCCTGGCGGCAGGTCGAGGCGATGCTCCTGCTCGCCGCGGCGCGGACACCCGGACTCGCGGCCGGGCGGCAGCACTTCGTGTTGCAGAAGTCGCTGGGCGATTTCGCGGTGATCTACGAGCTGAATACCTATGTGGAGGATCCGACCCGGATGCCGGTCCTCTACTCGGAGCTCCACCGCCAGGTACTGGACGTCTTCAACGAGTTCAATGTTCAGGTCATGACCCCGGCATACAGGAACGATCCGGCGGACCCGAAGGTCGTACCGCGGGAGCGATGGTGGAGCGCGCCAGCGTCGCCGCCCGCAGCCGAACTTCCCGGCGGCGGTTAGTGAACGCAGGCCGTTTGTTGGCGCCGTCCCGCCGCACCTGCGCCGGCGCAGGGCCCGGAATCGGAGAGAAGCTCGAGGCCCGACGGGCCTTGGTAAGGTCCGCAGGATGATCCTCGCTGGCGACATCGGTGGCACGACGACGACGCTGGCGCTTTTCGCGCGGCGCGCGGAGCCGCCAGGCTTCGTCCACGAGCCGATCCGGGTCGAGGTCTTCGCTAGCCGTGCCGGCGAGAGCTTCGACGAGCTCGTCCGCGGATTCTGCGCGCGCCACCGGCCGCCGCTCGTCGCCGGCTGCATCGCCGTCGCCGGCCCGGTGCGCGACAACCGCTGCCGCGCGACCAACCTGCCGTGGACGATCGACGGAGCCGGGCTCGCGCGCGCGGTGGGCCTCGACGAACTCACCCTGGTGAACGATCTCGAAGCCGTCGGCTACGGGATCGACCTGCTCTCGACCGACGAGCTCTGCGAGCTCCAGGCCGGAGCCTCCGGAGCGGCGGGGAATCGCGCCGTCATCGCCGCCGGCACCGGCCTCGGCGAGGCCGGGCTGTTCCGGGACGGCGCCGCCTACCGGCCGTTCGCGACCGAGGGCGGCCACGCCGACTTCGCGCCGCGCGATGAGCTCGAGTTCGCGCTGCTCACCGAACTCCAGCAAGAACACGGACACGTGAGTTGGGAGCGTGTCGTTTCGGGACCGGGTCTCGCCGGCCTCTACCGCTTCCTGCGCCGGCGAGGCGAGATCCCTCCGGACGGCGAGCCGCCCGGGCTTGCCGCGGCGTTGGAGCGCGGCGACCCGGCGGCGGTGATCGCGCAGTACGCGGCGAGCGGCGCGAGCCGGCTCTGTGCCCGGGCGCTCGACCTCTTCGTCGGCTGCTACGGCGCCGAGGCCGGAAACCTGGCGCTCAAGACGATGGCGACCGGCGGGCTCTACATCGGCGGCGGCATCGCCCCGAAGCACCTCGACCGGCTGGCCAGCGCCACCTTCCTCGAGCCCTTTCGCGCCAAGGGCCGCATGCGCCCGCTGCTCGAAGCGATACCGGTGCGGGTGATCCTCAACGACCGCTGCGGCCTCCTCGGCGCCGCGCGCTCTGCGGCTGCGCGACGCTAGGGGTCGGGCGTCGCTCCAGGCAAGACGGTCCCGGCGACGAAGCGTGCCAGAAGGCGGTGGCCTTTCGCGCTGAAATGTCCGTCGCGCGGCAGGAAGCAGTCGGCGCAGCCTGCGAAGATCTCGCGACTGTCGAAGAACCGGAGATCGCTTGCCCGCGCCGCCTCACCGACGAGTTCCACGGCGCTTTCCTGTGCCGCCGCGTACCGTCGCGAATCCTCTCCCGCTCCGAGGTAGACGACGCGCAGCGCGATTTCACGCGCCCGGCAGCGCTTGGCGAGATCGGCGAGGATGCGAGTGTAGTAGCTCGCCAGGCGGGTGCGCCGCCTCTCGTCGAGAAGCGGCGCGAGGAAGGGCGGATCGGCCGCGGCTTCGGCGGCGAAGGCGGGAGTCGTCAGCGAAAGTCCAGGTAGCTCTTTCGCCGCTGCTAGCAGCAGGCGCAAGGACGGGCGACGCCAGAACCAGCAGCGAAGTGCCGTGGGCCGCCTCGACGGCAGCTGCCGGATCCACTCGCGGAGCGCGGCGTCATCGAGCTGGTCGAGCTCCGGAATGGCGGCGATCTCCTCGGCCGAGCGATCGACCTCGAGATCGTCGAAGTCGTTGAGGAAGACGAAGAGGACGATCGCCCTCGGCGAGACCTCGGGGAGGAAGGTCCGCAGCAGGACATACTCGTCGTAGAGCGCGGCGCCCTGACGGCCCATGTTGTAGGCGCCCACGCCGTGCTCGCTGCGCAGAGAGTGCGTCACCGTCTCCGCCTCTTCGACACCGTGGCCGTAGATCATCGAATCGCCGAGCAGCAGCACTTCGGTGGGCGTTCCTGGGGGGTTGCGAAAGCCGCGCTCGTCCGTGGCATGTTGCCAGCGGTAGCCGTTCCAGTAGTTCGCGGTCGCGAACTGCGGCCACATGAAGTGCATCCGGGAGCGCTTCTCGCGGACGTAGATCCCCCCCGGGCGCGAATCGTAGGTGGAGAAGATGTAGTTCGCCCGGCGCTCGCCGACGAGGAGGGGATCGAAACGAAGGAGGAGCTCGAGTGCGCCGAGCAGCAGCAGCGCCGTGGTCGAGGGGATCGTGAGGCGCACCGCCCACCTTCGAAGCCCTTGGCCGCGAGTCGCCGCGGCGAGCGCTCGGTCGGGGAGAGACTGTTTCATCGACGAGGGCTACGATAACCTAGAGGGCTTATGCCCTCGCCGCCGTTCGATTCCGATTCCCGCCGTCGAGGAAGCCCGCGCGCCGCGGCCGCTGTCTGGCGCTGGCGAGAGGCGGGGGATTCATCGACGCTGCGGGTGGCGCGGCGGGGCGCCTTGCGGCGCGAAGGGCTGATCCGGGCGGTGGTCGGCGTCGCTGCGGGCGGAGCGCTCTACTTCTTCGGGGCGGAGCTGCTGGCGCGCGTCGCCTGGGCCGGCGCCGCGTTCGTCCTCGTCGCGGCGCTGATCTCGCCCGACGGCCTCTATGCGGCGATCGGTCGGGGGCTGGCGCTGCTCGGCCACGGTATCGGCAGGCTTCTCGCCATCGTCTTCCTGACGCCGCTGTTCTTCCTCTTCTTCCTGCCGTTCGGGCGCCTCCTGCGCGGCGGTCATCGCGACCGGCTGGAGCGCTGGTTCGATCGCTCGGCGCCGACCTACTGGCATCGCCGCCCCGACGCGCCGCGAACGAAGTCCTCCTACGAGCGGGCGTTCTGAGCATGGCCGGCGAACGCGGGATGCGGATCCTCGGCCTTTCGGCCTACTACCACGACTCGGCGGCCTGCCTGGTCGAAGACGGCGTCGTCGTCGCCGCGGCGCAAGAGGAGCGCTTCACGCGCAAGAAGCACGACGCCGCCTTCCCGACGAACGCCGCGCGCTACTGCCTCGCCGAGGGCGGCGGAGCCGCCGCGCTCGACGCCGTGGTGTTCTACGACAAGCCGATCCTCAAGTTCCATCGCCTGCTCGAGAGCTATTTCTCGGTCGCGCCGCGCGGTCTGTCGCAGTTCCTGCAGGCGGTGCCGCTCTGGCTCAAGGATCGTCTGTGGGTCGCGCCGGAGATCGACGGCGAGCTGCGCCGGTTGGGGATCGAGAAGCCGCCGCCGGTCCACTTCGCCGAGCACCACGAGTCGCACGCCGCGAGCGCCTACTATCCTTCGCCGTTCGACGAGGCCGCGGTTCTCACCCTCGACGGCGTCGGCGAGTGGTCGACGACCACCGTGGGTGTCGGCGAAGGCGGCCGGCTGCGACTGGTCGAGGAGATGCGCTTCCCGCACTCGTTGGGCCTCCTCTATTCGGCGTTCACCTACTTCACCGGCTTCCGCGTCAACTCCGGCGAGTACAAGCTGATGGGGCTCGCGCCCTATGGCGAACCGGTCTACCGCCAACGCATCCTCGATCACCTGGTCGACCTCAAGGCCGACGGTTCGTTCCGCCTCGACCTCTCGTACTTCGACTACGTCGCCGGCTGGCGGATGACCAACCGCCGTTTCGCCGCCCTCTTCGACGGACCGGCGCGCCGGCCGGAGGCGCCGATCACCCGCCGCGAGATGGACCTTGCCCGTTCGATCCAGGCGGTGACCGAGGAGATCGTGCTCGCGGCCGCGCGCCACGCCCGCCAGTTGACCGGCAAGCGAAATCTCTGCCTCGCTGGCGGCGTAGCGCTCAACTGCGTTGCGAACGGCGTTCTCCTGCGCGCCGGGATCTTCGACGACGTCTGGATCCAGCCGGCGGCGGGCGACGCCGGCGGCGCACTCGGAGCGGCACTCGCCTTCCACTACATGGGGACCCCCGCGGCGGTGGGGCCGCGGCCACGCCCGGCGCAGCGCGCCCTGCCCGGCGGTGACGGCATGCAGGGCGGCTTCCTCGGCCCGGAGTTTCCGGACGAAGAGATCGCCGCCTTTCTCGCGGCGCGCGGACTGCCGTTTCGCCGGCTCGCACCGGAGGAATGGGCGGCCGAGGTGGCGCGACGCATCGCCGCCGAGCGCGTCGTCGGGCTCGTCCAGGGGCGGATGGAGTTCGGACCGCGCTCGCTCGGCAACCGCTCGATCGTCGGCGATCCGCGTTCGCCGCGCATGCAGTCGGTGATGAATCTCAAGATCAAGTACCGCGAGAGCTTCCGGCCGTTCGCGCCGGCGGTGCTCGAAGAGCGCACCGGCGAGGTCTTCGAGCTCGACCGACCTTCGCCGTACATGCTGCTGGTCGCACCCGTCGCGGCTTCGCGCTGCCTGCCGAAACAGGGCGACGAGCGCGACCTGCCGCTGGTCGAGTGGGTGAACCGGCCGCGCTCCGATCTGCCGGCCATTACCCACGTCGACTTCTCGGCGCGCGTGCAATCGGTCTCGCGGGCGACTCAGCCGCGCTTTCACGCCCTGCTCAGCGCCTTCGAGGCCCTGACCGGCTGTCCGGTGCTGATCAACACCAGCTTCAACGTGCGCGGCGAGCCGATCGTCTGCACTCCGGAGGATGCTTACCGCTGCTTCATGCGCTCCGAGATCGACGACCTCTTGCTCGGCGACCTGCTGCTCGAGAAGGAGTCGCAGCCCAAGCCGGAGGACGACGGCAGCTGGCGACAGGAATTCACCCTCGACTGAAGTGAGACGATAGGATTCCGCCCATGGGCAGACTCGGCTACCTCGGAACCCTCCTCAGCGACTTCGTCGCCTTCGCCCGCGAGCACAAGGCCTGGTGGATCGTGCCTCTGCTCGTCGTCCTCGGTCTCGTCGCGCTCCTCATCGCCACCGGCCAGGCTTCGGCACCGTTCATCTATACCCTGTTCTGAGGCGGACCGGCCGCGGCCCGGGCTCGCCGCCGGTGCTACCATCCGGGCTTTCCGGGGGGCCCTCATGATTCTCTCGCCGAGCGCGCGCGCGAGGCCGTCGTGGTTGCTGCTGTTCGCCATCCTGCCGGCGTCGCCGGTCTTCGCCGCGGAGACATCGCTGCCCCGCGCCGCCGCGCCGATCGCCGTCGAGGTGGATGCCAGGCGCGCCCCGCAAGGGGTGTTTCACAGCCATCTCGTTCTGCCGGTCACGCCCGGCGAGCTCGCGCTCACCTTCCCGAAGTGGATTCCGGGCGAGCATTCGCCGACCGGACCGATTCAGCAGCTCGTCGGGCTGCGTTTCGCGGCAGCGGGCCGGATGGTGGAGTGGCGGCGCGATCCGCTGGAGATGTTCACCTTTCATCTCACGGTGCCCGAGGGCGCGAGCCTGCTCGAGGCGGACTTCGACTATCTCTCCCCTCCGGAGTCGTTCGGCGGCGGCTACGGCGAGAGTCCCAACGCGACCGCGCATCTCCTCGTGCTGCTGTGGAATCAGCAGGTGCTGGTGCCGCGAGGGGCGGCGAGCGACGCGCTGGTCTACCGGCCGTCGGTCCTGTTGCCACCCGGCTGGGGCTTCGATACGGCGCTCGAGGGCGCGCGGCGCAGCGGCGACTCGGTCGAGTTCGCAGCCCTGTCGCTCACCGCGCTGGTCGACTCGCCGCTGCTCGCCGGCGAGCACTTTCGCACCTATCCGATCGTCGAGGGCGAGGCCCCGGTACGTCTCAGTCTCGCCGCCGATGACGCCGCCGACCTCGTAGTTCCGGAGCCGCGCCTCGCCCAGTTGCGCCGGGTCGTCGCCGAGGCGCAGGCGCTCTTCGGCGCGCGTCACTACCGGCGCTACGTCTGGCTGGTGGCGCTTTCCGCCGAGATGGAGCCGAACGGTCTCGAGCATCCCGAGTCGAGCGACAACCGTCTGCCTCCGCGGACCTTCAGCGACGAGGGCGTCGGCCTTGCCGAGCTGCGCATTCTTCCGCACGAGTACGTGCACTCGTGGAACGGCAAGTTCCGCCGGCCGCAGGGGCTCGCGACGCCCGACTACGAGCGGCCGATGACCGGGGAGCTGCTGTGGATCTACGAGGGGCTCACGCGCTATCTGGGCGACGTCGTGCTCGCGACGCGCGCCGGAATCCGCCCGCCGGAGGCGACGCGCGACTATCTCGCCTGGATGCTGAGCCAACTCGACGACGCCCGGCCCGGGCGGCGCTGGCGACCGCTCGCCGATACCGCCACTGCGGTGCAGCTCGGAGTCGATGCGCCCGGTGCCGGCACGGCGATGCGCCGGCCGCTCGACTACTACGAAGAGGGGGCGCTCGTCTGGCTCGAGGCCGATGTCAAGTTGCGCGAGCTCTCCGGCGGCAAGCGCAGCCTCGACGACTTCTGCCGGCGGTTCTTCGGCGCCTCCGCGAACGTAGCCGCAGGAGCCCCGGCGATGCTGCCCTATGCGCTCGAGGACGTACTCGCCGCGCTCGACGAGCTTGCGGGCTACGACTGGCGGCAGTTCTTCGCCGAACGCGTCGAGCGGGTGCGCGAGCGCGCGCCGGCGGGCGGCCTCGCCGCCGCGGGCTGGCGGCTCGGCTATGGCGCGGAGCCCAACCGGTTCATCGCCGGACGCGAGTTGTCGCGTCACACTCTCGACTGGACCTATGGGCTCGGGATCAAGACCAACGCCGATGGCGACCTGCTCGAGGTCGCCACCGACTCGCCGGCCTTCGCCGCCGGACTCGCGCCGGGCGGGAAGATCGTCGGAGTGGACGGCCTGGCATGGAGCCCGGAGGCGCTGCGCCGCGGAATGGATGCGGCCGTGGCCGACGCCCGCCCGCTGCTGCTGCTCGTCCAGCGCGCCGGCGAGCTCTTCACCGCGCGCGCCACGGTCACCCGCGGCGCGGTCTATCCGCGCCTCGAGCGCAGCGCGGAGCACGCCGAGGGCCTCGCCGCCATCTTCGCGCCGCGCGTCGCGCCCTAGCGCTGCCTCAGTCGAGGAATCGACCGGCGTCCTCCGGGCGCGGCAGCATGCAGCTTTCGCGGCGGCCGAACCAGCGGTAGCGGTTGCGCGAGACCCAGGCGTAGAGCGCGTCGCGGAGCGCGCGTGGGACGATGGCGAAGACAGCGAGGAGCGGCCAAGGCCAGGGCAGGCGCCGCGCCAGCAGCAGCGCCGCGGCGCTCTTCGTCCAGGTGCGGCCGTTCTCGATCACCACGATCGTGTCGAGCCGCGCGGAAGAGAGGGCGTGGCGACGGAGCGCCGCCTGGCCCGCGGCGGATTGCAGGGCCGCGAATCGGAAGCGTCTCCTGCGATCGCGCCGCAGCAGGAACCGCACCGATCCGTTGCACAGGTTGCAGACGCCGTCGAAGAGGACGAGGGTCGTCCCCGTCTGGCTGGCCATCGAACGAGACTCTATCCTCGAGCCGGACGCTTCGACAGCTGGCGGCGCCTCGTGCGCCAGCCCGATCGGGCGGGGCGCGGGGGGAACGTCGGCGGTACTTTCGAGGCGCGGGCGGCCCTGATCGCTCCGCCGCCCGCAAGGAGAGTTCCATGCGAGACCTCGTCGCGAAGGACGTCATGAACACCGATCTGATCACCGTGCCTGCCGACATGACGGTCGCCGAGCTGGCGGAGTTCCTGGTCGAGAACGAGATCTCGGGCGTGCCGGTCGAGGACGCCGAGGGGCGGCTCGTCGGCGTCGTCTCGCTCTCCGACGTGGCGCGCTCGCTCACCGGCCGCGACGAGGCGGTGCTCACCCACCGTGACTCCGACTACTACCTGCGGAGCTGGGAGGAGCGCTTCAACGCCGAAGACCTCGCCGGCCTGCGCGTCGCCGAGTCCGACGAAACGGTGGGAGAGATCATGACGCCCTCGGTGCTCGCGGTCGATGAGGAGATGCCGGTGAGCCGGGTCGCCGCCAAGATGATCGACGCTCGCATCCACCGTCTGCTGGTGACCCGCGACCGCAAGGTCGTCGGCATCCTGTCGACCACCGACCTCTTGGGTCTGCTCGCTGACGACGAAAGGGACTGAGCCTCGCCGGGGAGCGTCACTCGCCGCAGGGGAAGGCGTCGATCGAGGTGAAGGCCGGCGAGGCCGTGCCGAGGAGGTTGTCGAAAGTGCGCGTCGCGCCGGTGGCGATCTCGGTCACCCGCAAGTGGTACTCGACGTCGGTGGTGGCCGCAGCGTAGACCCAGTAGTGGCCGTTGAAGCTGCAGCCGTCGACCATCTTGACCAGCAGCTCGAGATTCGCCGGGGCGAAGAACCAGAAGAGCCCGGAGTCGCCGGTGAGCGGGTGGCTGGTGCCCGCGCCGGTGAGGCCGTGATAGTCGGTCCAGGCGACCTCGACGCCGAAGCGCTCCTGCAGTAGGCACAAGCGCTCGGGTGCCGCGGCGCAGCGTTCGCCCTCGCCAATCAGAATCTCGTCGAGGCGCGCGAGCGCGGCGTCGGCCTGGAGGACGCCGTGGCCGTAGAACGGATCGAATCCGGAGGCGCCGCGGTCGAGCGCCGACTCTTCGATCGCCCGGCGCAACTGGTCGCGTGACGCAGGCGGGTGCGCGGCGAGCAGCAGCGCCGCGGTGGCGGCGACGTGCGGAGCGGCGAACGAGGTCCCCGACCAGCGGCAGAATGCAGCGGCAGAGCCGCCGCCCGGAAGGCAGACCCGGCGCAGCGTCTCCTGCAGGATCTGGTCTTCGAAGCCGTCGTTGTCGGCGTCGACTCCGGGCTCTCCGGCCGGCGCCATCACCGACAGCGCCGTGCCCCAGTTCGAGTAGGTCGTCTTGAGCTGTTGCACCTCGACTCCGCCGACGCCGAGCACCTCTGGATGGTTGGCGGGAAAGCCCAGATGGTCCTGGTGGCCGTTGCCGGCGTTGGCCACCACGACCACGCCGGCCGCGACGGCGCGCGCGATGGCGTCGTTTTCGACCGCGGTCGAGCACTCCGGCCAATCGGCGGCGCCGCAGGGCATGCCGAGCGAGAGATTGATCACCCGGGCGCCATGCGTCGTCGCCCAGTCGATCGCCGCCGCGACGTCGGACGCGGCGCACTCGGAATCGTCGGTGCAGGCGCGGATGGCGAGAATCGTGGCGTCCGGCGCGAGCCCCACGCCGCCGACGGCGTTGCCGGTGCACTGAGCGACGACACCGGCGACGAAGGTGCCGTGGCCGAGCGAGTCGAAGGCAGTTCCCGGGCCCTCGACGTCGAGCACCGCGTCGTACTCCCCGGCGAGCGGATGGCAGAAGCCGTCACTGCCCGGCGTCGTGGCGACCTTCACCCCGCTGTCGATGATCGCGACGACCACACCGCTGCCGGTCGAGCGCTGCCAGGCCGCTTCGGCGCCGACGCTCCGGTGATGCCACTGTTGCGCGAAAAGAGGATCGTCCGCGACCAGCGGCGGAGAGTCCGCCGGCCGCGCTGCTCTGTCGGTGGCGAGCCCGGCGGTGCCGAAGGCGAGGCGCTGGACGACGTCGGCCTCGACGAGGTCGATCGCCGTGCCGCCGACGAAGCGCTGACGGAAGGCGCCGACGCTCTCACCCGCGGCCAGGGGGAGCCGCCACCAGTTGCCGAACAGGTGTCGCGCCCCGGGCGTGCGCGCGAGATCCTGCGGTAGCGTCCGCCCCGGAGGGAGGCGCACCAGGACGCGATCCGTTCGGCTCGCCGCGAAACCCGCAGAAGGCGCCAGCGAAGCGGCGAGAAGTGCCGCCAGGGAGAGGCCCGTCAGCGCCTGCCGCCGCCGCGCACTTTGATGGCGCGAGCTACCTTCGGGCATCAAGCGAGAGAGCCTGCAGCATAGAAGCGGTCGAGTCGCGCGTCCTTCTCCTCGAAGCGCTCGCGCAGCCAGCCGGCCAGCGCTTCCGGGGCAGCGGGCAACTCCTCGACGGCGTAGCGCCGGACGTGCAGGTGAACCTCGCGCATCTCGCCCTTGGCCCATTGCCAGAGCGAGGGCAGACCGTCGACGTAGCCGATGGTGACGTCGTAGACCGCCGAGACGTGACCCTTGAGCCCCGTCACCGAGGCGACGAAGCCCTTGGCGTGCGGCAGCAGGACGTGTCGCGGCGCGGTCAGCGCATGCTCGGCGGCGTAGCGCCGGGCGCGCGCCAGGCTCGCGGCGGTCAGACGCGTGCCCTCCGAGAACGAGATCAACCAGAGCGGCACCCGACCGGAGATCACGCGGTCGAAGACGCGGTCGATGCGCCGGCGGTCGGCTGTCCAGTCGCGCTTCACGAACAGGCAGTCGAGGAAGACCATGCCCCAGCCGATGCCCGGCACGTACTTGAGCGAGTTCTTGACGAACCACTTGAGATCGCCGAGTCGCCCGGCCTTGCGGGCGAGCAGGAAAAGTGCCTGCACGTCGGTCATCGACTGGTGGTTGGCGATGACCACCGCGTTCTCCGTCTGCGGCAACTCGTCGCCGCTGATCACCACCCTGGTGCGATGCAACGACAGGGTCGTGCGCGCGCACCAGTCCCAGAAGCGATCGGCGGACCAGCGGTTCACCCGCCGGAACGAGCGCCGCGAGAAAGGCCGCAGCACCAGGCTGGCGGTCTGCAGCAGGTTGATCGCGAGCAGCGAACCGAAGAGGTAGACGGCGACGAACGCCCCGCGCAGGGTGTGGGCGAGGTTGGCCTGGAAGGAGGCGACCCGGCGGAGCGGTGGCAGCGGCATGGGGGGAGCCTATCGCCGATCGGCCGCCTCCCGCGCGCTCAGTCCGCGGCGGCGCTCCCGCCTCGTCCGATCTGCACGAACTCGAAGCCGAAGCGGCCCTTGACGCACAGGTTGCCGTGGGTGACCGGGTTCTCGAGCGGTGAAGTCGCTTTGACGATGCGCTCGTCCTGCACGTGCAGCGTCAGCGTGCAGCCGACGCCGCAGTAGCCGCAGATGGTGTCGGTCTGCGTCTGTTCTTCGGGACGCCAGTTGCCGCTCTGCCGCAGGTCGAACTCGTGGGTCGCCATCAGCGCGCCGGTCGGGCAGACGGCGATGCAGTTGCCGCAGTAGACGCAGGCCGAGGTCGGCAAGGGAACGTTGCGCTCGGTCGAGATGTGGGCGTCGAAGCTCCGCCCGGCGGCGGCGATGGCGAAGGTGTTCTGGGCGTCGTGGCCGCAGGCGTCGACGCACTTGTAACACAGCACGCACTTGCCGTAGTCGCGCACGTAGAGGTCGTTGTCGATCTTCACCCCCGACTCGACCCGTTGCGCGTCGGCGCCGAAGCGCTCGGGTCGCGCGCCGTACTCCTGCATGAGCTCGGCGAGGCCGGGCGCGGTCGAAAGATCGACCGAGGAACCGAGGAGCTCGAGGACGAGCCGGCGCGACAGCCGGACTCTCTCGGACTGGGTCCGCACCTTCATCCCCGGTTCGGCGCGCCGCGAGCAGGCGGGCGCGAGAACACGCGCCCCTTCGACCTCGACGACGCACAGGCGGCAGGCGTTCGCCGGCGTTAGCGTCTCGAGGAAGCACAACGTCGGCACGGCGATCCCGGCGTCGCGGCAGGCGTCGAGGAGCGTCGCGCCGGCCGCGACCTCGACGGCCTGGCCATCGATCTCGAGCGCCACGACGGCGCGCTCCGGCGAAGGTGGCGCCTGCGGGATGCGCGGCGAGCGCGGCGGCGGCTGGAACCAGATCGGATCGGAAGTCATGATTCTCCTGGCGGCGCCGCGGCTCTTCCGGGCGGAAAAGGATCGAAGAGTGCGAGCGCCGAGGCGACGGCGGAGGAGGCGGTCTGGCCGAGGCCGCAGATCGAGGCGTCGCGCATCGCCTGCGCGAGCTCGGCGAAGAGTGCCATCTCCTGCGCCCGGTCGCCGAGCGGCGCGCGCTGGCGCAGCCGCTCGAGGAGCTCGAGCTGTCGCACGGTGCCGACCCGGCAGGGGACGCACTGGCCGCACGACTCGTGGCGGAAGAACTCGGCGATCCGCACCAGGGCGTCGCCGAGGTCGGCGCCAGCGCCGTAGACCAGCACGACGCCCGAGCCGAGCGTCGTACCGGCCGCGCGGGTGCCTTCGAAGGTGAGCGCTAGCGACAGCCGATCCGCTCCGACGAAGCTGCCGGCGGCGCCGCCGAGCAGCACGGCCAGGAGATCCCGACCGCCGGAGACGCCACCCGCAAGCGTGAGCAGCTCGCCCAGGGTGGTGCCGAACGGCACCTCGTAGAGGCCCGGGCGCTCGACCTCGCCGGAGAGGCAGAAGAGCTTCGTGCCGGTCGATTGGTCGGTGCCGGTGGCGCGGAAGCTCTCGCCGCCTTCGAGCAGGATCCACGGCACATTGGCGAGCGTCTCGACGTTGTTGACCAGCGTCGGCTTGCCGAAGACGCCGACTTCGACCGGGAAGGGCGGCTTCGAGCGCGGCTCGCCGCGCTTGCCCTCGATCGAATTGAACAGCGCCGTCTCCTCGCCGCAGATGTAGGCCCCGGCACCGCGGCGGATCTCGATGTCGAAACGGAAGCCGGCGCCGGCGACGTCCTCGCCGAGCAGGCCCGCGGCGCGCGCCGCGGCGAGCGCGCGGCGCAGCCGGGCCTCGGCCTGCGGATACTCGCCGCGCAGGTAGACGAAACCCTCCTCGGCGCCGCAGGCGAAGCCGGCGATCGTCATCGCTTCGACGATCGCGAACGGATCCTCTTCGAGCAGCACGCGGTCCTTGAAGGTGCCGGGCTCCGACTCGTCGGCATTGCAGATGACGTAGCGCGTCTTCTCCGCTGCCCGCGCCACGGCCTCCCACTTGCGCCCGGCCGGGAAGGCGGCCCCGCCCCGGCCGACGAGCTGCGACGCCACGAGCTCGGCGACGACCCCCGCGGGTCCGAGCCCAAGCGCGCGGTCGAGCGCGCGGTAGCCGCCCGCCCGGCGGTAGGAGGGCAGGTCGCAAGGATCGCCGACGCCGACGCGGGACAGCAGCTTGAGTCCGGGGCTCCCGGCCTGCGGCACCGATCGCCGCAGCGCCGCGAAGCGCGCCGCGGGCGAGACGACGAGCTCGGTGGTGTCGCCGGCGAGGGCGCGCGAGATGGTGCGGGCCGCGGTCACCGGGCCGAGGGTCTCGGTCTGCCTGACCGCTCCCGCGTGCACCGCGAGCGCCGCCGGCGCCCGCTCGCAAAGGCCGAGGCAGGGGCTGCGCACCCAGGTGCCGGCGCCCTCGCGCGGCGATTCGCCCGCCGGTCCGAGCTCCTCGGTCAGGCGCGCGCACAGCTCCTCAGCGCCGCGCAGCCGGCAGGCGAGATCGTCACAGACATGCGCCACCGCCTGCGGGCGGGGCGCGGTGGAGAAGAGGTGGTAGAAGGTCACCACTCCCCAGGCATCGGCGGGCGGAACGGTGAGCCGCTGGCAGATGTAGTTGAGAGCCCCCTCGCTCACCCAACCGACGCGGTCCTGCACGGCGTGGAGCGCCGGCAGAAGTTGCTCGCGCTGGTCGCGCGCCGCGCGGCCACCGCGGCCGGCGCGGCCGTCGCGGGCGACGTCGCGCGCGCCGCCCTCCCATCCCGAAGGCGCCGCTCCGAGCAGGTCGTCGACCGCCTGGCGCTCTTCGCTCGTCGGCCCCGCGCCGCTTACCTGGATGTCCATTTAGACCCTCTCCGCGACATGGGCTTCGTCGCCTGCGTGCGCGGGCACTCGCCGGCTTCCCGGGAGCGGCTCGATGCGGATCGCCGCCGCCTTGAACTCGGCGGTGCCCGACACCGGATCGGTCGCGTCGATGGTCAGCAGGTTGGTCGCGACCTCCTCGGGGAAGTGGAAGGTCATGAAGGTGAGACCCGGCCGCAGCGCCGGATCGATGTGGATTGGTGTCTCGAGGCTGCCGCGGCGCGATACGACCCGCACGCGGTCGCCGTTGACCAGGCCGAGGCGCGCGGCGTCCTCGGGCGAAAGATCGAGGGTTTCGCCGCGACGCGTCGGCGAGGCGTAGCCGGCGGTCTGGACGCCGGTGTTGTACTCGGCGAGGCGACGCCCGGTGGTCAGGCGGAACGGGAAGTCGTCGTCCAGCTGATCGACCGGCGGGTCGTCGTGCAGGACGTGGAACGGCGCCCGCGGCCCGACCACCGGCCGCTCCCACAATCGGCCATGCAGGAAGAGCTCGCCAGGATGGCTCTCGTCGTAGCACGGCCACTGCAGTCCGTTCTCCTGCTCGAGGCGCGCGTAGCTCATCCCGGCATGCACCGGCGAGAGGCTGCGCACCTCGTTCCAGATCGTCTCGGAATCGGGCCGGCCCCAGTCGTGGCCCATGCGCCGCGCCAGGTCGAACAGGATGTCGAGGTCGTCGCGCGCTCCGGCGGGGGGCGGGATCGCCCTGCGGACCCGCTGCACCCGGCGCTCGCTCGAGGTGACGGTCCCTTCGGACTCGCACCAGCCGGCTGCGGCCGGCAGGACGACGTCGGCGACCTCGGCGGTGGCGGTGAGCGAAATGTCCTGCACGACCAGGCAATCGAGCCCCTCGAGGAGCTTGCGGGTGCGCACCTGATCGGCTTCGCTGCGCATCGGGTTCTCGCCGATGACGTAGAGCGCCTTCATCGTGCCGTGCTCCATCGCGTCGAACATGCCGGACAGGTGCAGGCCCTTTTTCGGCGGCAGCTCGACGCCCCAGGCGCGCTCGAAGGCCGCGCGCAGAGGCTGATTCTCGACGTGCTGGAAACCGGCGAGACGGTCGGGGATGGCGCCCATGTCGCCGCCGCCCTGGACGTTGTTTTGGCCGCGCAGCGGATTCAGCCCCGAGCCGTAGCGGCCGACGTGCCCGCAGAGCAGCGCCAGGTTGATGAGCGAGAGGACGTTGTCGACCGCGTTGTGGTGCTCGGTGATGCCCAGCGTCCAGCAGATCATGGCGTGCGGCGCGCGGGCGAAGGAGTGCGCGATCTCGCGGATGGCCGACTCCGGCACACCCGTGACCCGGGATCCACGCGCGAGCGTCCAGCCGGCGACGTGCTCCCGATAGCCCTCGAAGCCGCTCGTCGCGTTCTCGATGAACTCCCTGTGCTCGAGCCCGGCGGCGAGGATCTCGTGCGCGACGGTGTTGGCGAGCGCGATGTCCGTGCCGACATCCAGCCCCACCCACAGGTCCGCCCACTGCGCCGAGCTCGTGCGCCGCGGATCGACGGCGATGAGTTTCGCGCCGCGGTGGACGCCCTTCAACAGGTGATGGAAGAAGATCGGATGTGTTTCGCGGGCGTTCGAACCCCACAGGAGGACGCAGTCCGTCTCCTCGATCTCCCGATAGGAGCTCGTGCCGCCCCCCGCTCCGAACACCGTCGCCAGACCGGCGACGCTAGGAGCGTGTCAAGTGCGGTTGCAGCTGTCGACGTTGTTCGTGCCGATCGCGACGCGAGTGAACTTCTGCGCGATGAAGTTCATCTCGTTGGTCGTCTTCGAGCAGCTGAACATGCCGAAGGCTGCGGGCCCCTGGGCGGAGACCACCGACCGGAAGCCTGCGGCCGCGCGGTCCAGCGCCTCGTCCCAGGTCGCCGGGCGGAAGGCTCCGCCCTTGTGATCGCGGACGAGGGGCACGGTCAATCGCTGGTTCTTGGACATGCGGAAAAGGCTAACATGCCGGCGATGCCAAAGCCCCCCCGGAGTTCCCGCAGCGCCCCGCCCGCGGCAGCCGGCTGGGCCGAGGTGCCGGTGCGGCGTTTCCGGGACGGCGTGCCTCGGGCCGAGGTCGATCGACTGGCTGCCGAGGCGCCACTCGAGATCCGTTTCGGCGAGCGGCCGTTCACCGTCCTCATGCGCACTCCGGGCCACGACGAGGAGCTCGTCGCCGGGTTCCTCTTCAGCGAAGGGCTGATCCGGAGCGCGGCGGAGATCCGAGCGCTCGCCCACCCGGAAGCGCTGCTCGAAGGCGATTGCGAGAACGTCATCGCCGTCGACCTGGCCGGCGGCGGGCAGCTGGTCGAACGCACCTTCTACGCCTCGGCGAGCTGCGGCGTCTGCGGCAAGAGCTCGATCGCCGACCTCGCCATCCGCGCGCCGAAGGTCACGTCGCAACTGACCATCGAGCGCCGCGTGCTCGAAGCACTGCCGGAGCGTCTGCGCGACGAGCAGGCGATCTTTGCCGAGACCGGGGGGCTCCACGGGGCGGCGCTCTTCGACGCCGGCGGGGTGCTCCTCGCGGCGCGCGAGGACATCGGCCGCCACAACGCGGTCGACAAGTTGATCGGCTGGGCGCTCGGCGCCGGCCGGCTGCCGCTCTCGCAGGCGGTGCTCGTGGTCTCCGGCCGGCTCGGCTTCGAGATCGTCCAGAAGGCGATCGTCGCCGGAATCCCGCTGCTCGCCTCCGTCGGCGCCGCCTCGTCGATCGCCGCTGGCCTGGCCGAGCGCTACGGCCTGACGCTCGCGACCTTCGTCCGCCCAGGCAGCCTCAACCTCTACGGCGACCCCTCCCGCCTCGAAGAATAGGGAAAAATAGGGACAGTCCCCTAAAAATAGGGACAGTCCCCAATTTCGGTCCCCAATTTCGGGAGTGCCGGAGCGACCCGGCCCGCGACGCCCGCCCCGAACGTCGACTTTCGGTCCTAGAATGTCTCCATGACCGCCAACGACAACTTCTCCGCGACCTTCGTCAGCGCGCTCGAACCGACGGTGCTCTGGCGCCACTTCGACCGAATCCTCGCCATTCCCCGCGGCTCGAAGAACGAGGAGGGGATGCGCGAGTACGTGCGCCAGGTTGCCGCGGCGCACAAACTGACCGCCACGACCGATGCCGCCGGCAACGTCGTCGTGCGCATTCCGGCGACCCCCGGCCGCGAGAAGGCGGCGCCGCTCGCCCTGCAGTCGCACCTCGACATGGTGTGCGAGAAGAACTCGGACGTCACCTTCGACTTCGCCGTCGACGCCATCCGGCCGCGGCGCGACGGCGACTACCTTTACGCCACCGGCACCACGCTCGGCGCCGACAACGGCATCGGCGTCGCGGCCATGCTGGCGCTCGTCGAGTCGCCGGAGGTCGTGCACGGACCGCTCGAGCTCCTGTTCACCTTCGACGAGGAGACCGGCCTTACCGGCGCGGCGGAGCTCGATCCGCAGAGTCTCAGCGCGCGGCGGCTGCTCAACCTCGACACCGAGGAGGAGTACGCGCTCTACGTCGGTTGCGCCGGCGGTGCCGGGACCGATCTCGCGATTCCGCTCGAGACGATGTTCGGCGCCGAAGGACTCTCGCCGCTCACCTTGCGCCTGACCGGCTTCAAGGGCGGCCACTCCGGGGTCGATATCCACCTCCAGCGCGGCAACGCGATCTCGCTCCTGGCGCGGGCGCTGCAAGCCCTCTGGCGCGAGTTCCAGTTCGAGGTCGCGCGCCTCGAAGGCGGCAACATGCACAACGCCATCCCGCGCGAGGCGACGGCGCTGGTGCGCGTCGCGAGCGGAGAAGTGGCGCGCTTCGAGAGCGCGCTCGCGGCGCAGGTCGCGACGATCGCTGGCGAGCTCGCCGGCGTCGAGGAGGGCGTGCGCATCGAAGTCGCGGCCGCCGCGGCGAACGACGTGCCGGCCGAAGTCTGGGCGGATGCCACGACGGCGCGCGTGCTGGCGCTGCTCGTCGCGCTGCCGCACGGCGTGTTGGCGATGAGTCGCGACATTGCGGGGCTGGTCGAGACCAGCACCAACCTGGCCAAGGTGCGCACCGACGGGCTCGTGCTGCGCATTCACCAGAGCAACCGCAGCTCGGTGATGTCGGCGCTGCGCGCCACGCAGCAGCGCATCGCCGCCTTCGCCGATCTCGCCTCCGGCGAGGCGACCCAGAGCGAGGGCTACCCGGGCTGGAAGCCGGACATGGGCTCGGCGCTGCTCGCCACCCTGCGCGAGGTGCACAGTGCGACCTTCGGCAAGGCGCCCGAGGTCAAGGCGATCCACGCCGGACTCGAGTGCGGTCTCATCGGCGAGAAGTTCCCCGGCATGGACATGAGCTCTTTCGGTCCGCAGATCGAGTTCCCGCACTCGCCCGACGAGCGGGTGCTGATTCCCTCGGTCGGACGATTCTGGAAGTTCCTCACGGCGACACTCGCCGCCCTTTCGGTCTAGTCTCGCAGCGCTTCGAAGGACGACGCCGGCAGCGCCGGACAAGGAGAGCCCTGGTGAAGAACGCCGATCGGCAGGACAACGCCCTCAACCGCCGCGAGCTGCTGGGCACCGTCGGCGGCGCCCTCCTCGGCGGCGGGGCGCTCGCCGGAGCGGCGCTGGGAGAGACCGGGGCGGCCGCGCCGGCCGCGGGCCCGGCCGCGCCCAAACCGTTCGAGCTCGAAGAGCTCACCATCCGCGATCTCGCCGCCGGCCTCGCCGAGGGGCGCTGGAGCTCGCAGCGCCTGGTCGAGCTCTACGTCGCGCGCATCGTCGAAGTCGACCGCGTCGGCATCGGCGGCACGGGGACCAACGCCATCGCCGAGACCAATACGCAGGCGCTCGAGATCGCCGAGGGTCTCGACCGCGAGCGCAAGGCGGGCAAGGTTCGCGGACCGCTGCACGGCATCCCGGTCGTGCTCAAGGACAACATCGACACCGGCGACCGGATGAAGACCAGCGCCGGGTCGCTCGCGCTCGCGCAGTCGGTGGCAGCGAAGGACGCCTATCTCGTCGAGCGGCTGCGCGCCGCGGGCGCGGTTGTGCTCGCCAAGACCAACCTCTCCGAATGGGCGAACTTCCGCTCGACACGCTCGACTTCGGGCTGGAGCGGGCGCGGCGGCCAGGTGCGGAACCCGTATGCGCTCGACCGCAATCCGTGCGGATCGTCGAGCGGCACCGGTTCCGGCGTCTCGGCGAACCTCGCCGCCGCCGGCATCGGTACCGAGACCGACGGCTCGATCCTCTGCCCGTCGTCGATGTGCGGGCTGGTCGGTCTCAAGCCGACGGTGGGGCTCGTCTCCCGGCGCGGCATCATCCCGATCTCCTCCACCCAGGACACCGCCGGGCCGATGTGCCGCACTGTCGCCGACGCGGCCATCCTCCTTCAGGCCATCGCCGGCTCCGACCTCCTCGATCCGGCGACCGCGGCGTCCGCCGGCAAGGTCAGCGATTACGCCAAGGCGCTCGATGCCAACGGCCTGGCCGGCGCTCGTCTCGGCGTGGTGCGCAAGTTCTTCGGCTGGCACCCGGAGGTCGATCTCCAGATGGCGGCGGTTCTCGACCTGCTGCGCCAGCTCGGCGCGGTGCTGGTCGATCCGGTGGAGATCCCGCACCTGGGCGACTACGACCAGAGCGAGTTCGAGATCATGCTCTACGAGTTCAAGCACGGGCTGAACGCCTATCTCGCAGCGCTGCCCGACGCCTCGAGCGCGCCGCGCACGCTCGCCGAGCTCATCGAGTGGAACCGGCAGCACGCCGCGGAATCGATGCCCTGGTTCGGCCAGGAGATCCTCGAGCTGGCGGAGGCCAAGGGTCCGCTCACCGACGAGGCCTACCGCAAGGCGCTCGAGACCAGCCTCCGGTTGTCGCGCGCCGAGGGTCTCGACGCAGCGCTCGCGACGCACAAGCTCGACGCCCTGGTCTCGCCGACGATGGGCCCGGCGTACCTCACCGACTGGCTGAACGGCGATCACTTCAGCGGCTCGGGTACCTCCCCGAGCGCAGTCGCCGGCTATCCGCACATCACCGTCCCTGCCGGGCAGGTGCACGGCCTCCCCTGGGGTCTCTCGTTCATGGGCGCGGCCTGGAGCGAAGCGAAGTTGATCCGCTTCGCCCACGGTTTCGAGCAGGCGAGCCGCTCGCGCAGGCCGCCGCGCTTCCTGGCGACGGTCGACTTCGGCGCCTGAAGCCGGCGTCGTGCTGCCCTCAGGAGGAGGGTGGCTCGATCAGCGAAGCGAAGAGCTCGACCAGGGCAGGATCGAGGAAGCTCCCGGCGCGCCGGCGCAACAGGGCGAGCGCCTCGCTCGCCGGCAGCTCGCCGCGGCTGCGCAGCGTCACCCAGGTATCGGCGACCGCGACCATCCGTGCCGCCGCGAGCGGCGTCCGCGGCGCCGGGGTCGGCGGATAGGCGGGCTCGCGGTCGAAGCGCAGGTGGTGCTCGTAGGCGACCAGAACGGCGAGGTCCGACGGCCCGTCGAGTGCGGCCAAACGCGTTGCGCCGCGGATGGGGTGGCGCTCTCGTCGCTCGGCCGGGGTTTCACTTCGCGTCGCCGGTTCGAGGTAGCCAATGTCGTGCACGAAAGCGGCGAAGGCGAGCTCCTCCAGGGTCTCGCCGGAGAGACCCAACGCCCGGGCCAGGCGAAGCGTCGCCAGCGCGACGGCGAGGCCGTGCAGGAAGGCGTGGTCATCGGAGTCCGCGGCTGCGATCTCCAGAGGCTCGAGGTGGGAAGCCTCGGCGACGCGCGCGAGCCGCGCCACCAGGGCGCGCAGCCGGTCGACCCGGGAAGCGCGACCAGCCGCCGCCGCGACGAGCTCGGCGCGCGCCTCCGTCATCTGCTCGGGGCTGAGCCAGCGCGGAGCGGCACGGCCGGCGACGCCGACGGCGACACTCTTCGCCGCCGCGTCGCCGGCCGTGAGGCCGGCCCGTCCGACGAGGACATGCGGGGTCGCCGCGGCCCCTTCGTGCGACTGACAGCTCTCGAAGAACCTGCCGAGCTCTTCGGCGTCGAGCCCGGAGAGCAGCGTCAGGCCGCCGATCTCGTAGCGCCGGAACGTCTGCAGGATGCCGCGGGCCCACGGGCTGTCTTCGGGAATCGCGCGCCGGTCGACGAGCAGTTGCCCCTCGAGCGTGAGCAGGGAGACCTCCGTCGTGCCTTCGTGACGGCACCAGGCGGCGAAGGCCTCGAGCGCGCGGCCGAACGCCCGTTGCACCTGCGGGTGGCCGGCGGCGTAGACCGCGCGCTGCTGGAAAGCGGCGCCGAGGTCGACGACCAGGCGCTCGGTGAGCTCCTGGCGGCCGGGGTTTGCCGGCAGGTTCATGGCTTCTCCTCCGACTGCCCGGAGAGGGCGCCAGCGAGCCGGCGGACCTCGGCGTCGCGCGAACGCAGACCGTGGGCGACCCACTCCTGCCGTGCGGCAGCCGGATACGAGGCAAGTGTGCGATAGAGCTCGCGACGCTCCTCGAGTGCGGGGGGGAAGAGCTGAAAGCGCGCCCGGAAGCGGCTCAACCCGGCGAGCGCTGCCGGGTCGCCGATCGCTGCGAGGGCCCGGATCGCCTTGAGGCGCACCCCCCGCCGCCGGCCGAAGAGGTCGCCCGCCTGAAGATAGGCAACGATCGGTTCCACCGCCTCGGCGATGCCGTGCTCGCCGGCGAGCTCCATGGCCGCCTCCGCCTGGCGCGGATCCGGATGGGTGAGCGCGCGGCGCAGGAGCTCGCGCGGCACCCCGGGATCGAAGGCGAAGAGATTGCGGATCGCCTCCAGGCGGACGCGCAGATCGGAATGGTCGGCGCATTTGCGCACCGCCGGCACCGAGCCGGGGTCGCCGACGCGCCGGAGCAGCAACAGCATGTTGCGCACGACGTACCAGCGGGAGTCGGCGAGCAGGGCGGTGGCATCGCGCACCACCGCCGGGCCGAGCCGGGCGAGGAGATCGAGCAGGAGGTGGCGCAGGCGTCGGTTGTCGGTCTCCGCCAGCACTCCGAGCAGATGACGCACGGCGGTCGGGCCGAGACGATGGAGCAGCTCCGGCAGCAGGGCGAGGGTCTCGTCCTGCATCTCCGGCAGCGCACCGACGAGCGCCTGCAGCGACTCGCGGCTGGAGAGTCGTTCCGCCAGCCGGCGGAACGCGGTCGCGCGCGGGTCGGTGCCGGTGGCGTTCTGCTGTACGCGATCGACGACCGAGAGCGCGAGGCGCAGGCGGCCGGCAGCGAGCAGGCGGCGATAGCTCGTCTCGAGCCGGGCGAGGATCGCCGGCAGCTCTTCGACTCCGACCTCGAAGCTCAGGGCGAGCTCGAGGAGGATCGGCGCAGCCAGGCGCTCGACCGCGCTCTCGCCGAGCTCGCGGGCGACGTCGGCTGCCGCCGGCGAGAGCTCCGCGACGCCGCGGTCCTCGGGCAGCTGCAGGAGCTCCTCGAGCGACTTCATCGCAGGTTCCCGGTCGGCCGCCGCGTCGAGATCCTCGGCGGTGAAAAGAAGGCGCAGGGCGGCGAGCTGCTGCGCCGTGAGGCGCGGTGCGCTGGCCGCGGTCGAAGCGAGGTCCCCTCCGGCGCCCGCCTCGGCGGCGGCCCTCGCCGTGCTGGCTGCGGCTGCACGGCTCGCGGCGAGACGCAGCTCGCCCGCAGCCTCCGCGGGCAGCGCGGCCTCGATCTCCGCGAGTGTGGCCTGGGCGGCCTCCGCCGTCGACGCGAGGCGGCCGACTCCCGACGCGATCTCGACGATCCAGCGCTCGCGGTCCGCGGGGCGCAGACGGTGGTGGAGCGCGGCGATGGCGGCGGCGCGTTCGGCATCGGGCGACTCGCAGAGATCTTCGATCGCGAGCCGCAAAGTAGTGGCGTAGGCCTCCGGTCCCCACCCGGCGAGCGCCGGATCGGTACCCGCGCTCTCGAGCAACAGCTGCATCAGCTCGGCAGCACTCTTGCCTGAAGTGATCCAGGCGGCGAGCGCGGCCGGCGGCAAGCCGCCAGAGGCGAGCAGCTTGCGGATCAGGCGCTGCGCCAGTGCGCCCGCTTCGGGCGGCGCCTGCTCGTCGTCGGAGTCGACCAGCCCGACGGCCGAGAAGTCGAGATCGTGAACGCGCAGGTGCGCGAGACCCTGACTGGCGAGCTCGACAGCCAGCGAGCCGGCGTTGCGCGCGCTCTTGGCGTCGAGCGCCAGCGCGCGCAGGAAGATGTCGAGCTCCTCACGCGTCACTCCCGGCTCGAGAACGACGCCGGCGGCGCGTCGCCGCCGCAGGAGTCTGGCGAGCTGCGCCGCGGTCGGTGCCGCGAATTGGCGCTCCTGCCAGAGCAGCGACTCGCGCGTCGCCTGCAACTCGAGCGGACCTGTCTCCTCGAGCACGATGGAGATCGCGGCGCAGGCCTTGGCCAGCCCGTTCACCGCCGCGGGATGCCCGGCAGGATAGGCGGAGAGCGCCCTCCAGGCGATCGCGAGATCGCGGAAGAGGTTGGAGAAGAGTCCGTCCAGCCGGTCTCCTGCCATCGCAGGCGATTGTACGCGCCTCTGCCGCCGTTGGCTGCCTTGCGGCCGGCAGGCCCGGCGCCGGGGGCCGGCAGCACCTCCGGCTCCGGCGACGAGTACAATCCCGGGGTGACGAAGAGAGCCTCGGAACGCTCGCTCGGCCGGACGCTGACGCTCGTCCTGCGCCGGCGCGACTGGCTGCTCGCCAAGCTGTTCGCCGGCGCCGGCCTGCTGCTCGCGGCGAGCGCGCTCTGGTACATCTGGCCCTACTGGCAGCTCTCCGGTCACTTCGCGACGCTGCCTTCGGTCGAGCCGTCGCGACTCTATGCGCGGCCCTTCCGCCTGTTCCTCGGCGAGCGTCTGACGGCGGAAGGGCTCGCCGGCCAGCTACTCGCGCTCCACTACGTGCCGGCGGTCGAAGGCGAGCTCGAGCCCGGGCGGTTCCGCGCCAGCGGCCCGCAGTTGACGGTCTTCCGCCGGCGCTTTCCCGCGGCCAGCGCCGATCACGGCGGCGACCTGCTGGTGGTCGAATTCGACGGCGGCCGGGTCATCGGGCTGTCGCGGGGCGAGCGTCCGGTGCGCGAAGCCTGGCTCGATCCGCCGCTCCTCGCCACTTACTACGGCGAGGATCTGTTCGAGCGCCGGCCGGTGCCGCTCGGAGAGATCTCCCCCGGGACGGTACGCGCCGTGCTCGCCGCCGAGGATGCATCGTTCTTCGAGCATCCGGGAATCTCCTTTACCGGCATCCTGCGCGCCGTGTGGGTGAACCTGCGCGGCAGCGGCGTGATGCAGGGCGGCTCGACGCTCACCCAGCAGCTGGTCAAGAACATCTACCTCACCTCCGAACGCACCATGAGCCGCAAGCTCCGCGAAGCCCTGCTCGCGGTGATGCTCGAGTGGCGCTACTCGAAGGAGCAGATTCTCGAGGCTTACCTCAATCAGATCTTCTGGGGCCGCAGCGGATCGGCCAACCTGATCGGCGTCGGCGCCGCCTCGGCCGCCTACTGCGGCAAGCAGCCCGGCGAGCTCACCCTCGCCGAGAGCGCGCTGCTCGCGGCGATGATCCGGGCGCCCGGGGCGTACCACCCGGTGGAGGACGCGGGTGCGGCGCGGGCGCGGCGCGATTTCATTCTCGACCGCCTGGTGGCGCTCAAGTGGAGCGATCGGGCCGCCGCCGAAGCGGCGAAGCGGGAGCCGCTGCCGACACCCGTGCCGGCGCTTTCTCACCGCCGGGCGCCCTACTTCGCCGAAGCCGTGGTCGCCGAGGCCAGGCGGCGCTTCGGCGTCGCCGAGCTCGCCGATGCCGGCTTCGTGCTGCTGTCGACGCTCGAGGCCGCCGAACAGGAGAGCGCCGAGCGCGCCGTGCGTGAGGGTCTCGTCGAGCTCGCCGGCAAGAGCGAGCGGGTGCGCAAGAAGGATGCCCCGCTGCAGGCGGCACTGGTCTCGCTCGAGCCCGCGACCGGAGCTGTCCGCGCCTGGGTCGGCGGCCGCGACTTCCGCGAGAGTCAGTTCGATCGCGCCGGAACCGCCAGACGTCAGGCCGGCAGCGCCTTCAAGCCGCTGGTCTACGCCACCGCCTTCGAAGAGGGAACGGCGACGCCGGCGACGCTGCTCGAAGACGCTCCGCTCACGCTCGAGGCCGGCGGCAAGAGCTGGTCGCCGATGAATGACGATGACCAGTTTCACGGTTGGGTGACGGCGCGCACCGCCGTCGAGCAGAGCTACAACCTGCCGACCATCCGGCTGGCGCTCGCCACCGGCCTGCCGAAGATCGTGGCGAGTGCCAAGGCGCTCGGTCTGACGGCCAACCTCAAGGCGGTGCCGTCGCTCGCCATCGGCTCGTTCGAGGTTGCGCCCGTCGAGCTCGCGGTCGCCTACTCCGCGTTCGCCAACCGCGGCGTCCGTCCGGCGGTACGCATGCTCGACAGCGTGCAGCGCGCCGACGGTACGGCTCTTGCGGCGATCGGCGACAGCGAGAGCATGGCCGGCAAGGCGGTCTTCTCGCCGCAGACCGCATTCCTCGTCACGACCCTCCTCCAGGGCGTGGTCGACTACGGCACCGCGCGTTCGATGCGCACGCTCGGGCTGGCCGATCCGGTTGCCGGCAAGACCGGCACCTCGAACAACCGGCGCGACAACTGGTTCGTCGGCTTCACCCCCGAGCGCGCCACCGCAGTCTGGGTCGGCTACGACGACGACTCGCCGACGCCCTTCTCGGGGTCGAAGGCGGCGCTGCCGGTCTGGACGAAGTTCATGCTCGCGGTGCGCCCCGCCGAGGGCTATGGGCGCTTCTCGCCGCCCGAGGGCATCCGCGTCGTGCTGATCGACCCGGTGAGCGGCGAGCTCGCCACCGACCGCTGCCCCGAGGTGCTGTCGGAGGCTTTCCCCGCCGGGCGTGTTCCACAGATCGTCTGCCACCTGCACGGCAGCAGCCGCAGCGTGCCGATCGACCCGCAGATGCGCAGCGAGCTCGAAGAGCAACGCAAGGCGAGCGGCGTCTCGGGCTGGCTGAAGCGCGTCTTCTCCCGTCGGCCGAAACCCTCCGAGCCGCCGCCCTAGGCGAAGTCAGGGGCGCGGCGAAATCTCTTTCGGCGACGATTGGGGATCCGTGGCCCCGATCGGCCTGCCGATACGTACCGGGGGGCACGATGAAAAACTCCCGGCACTTTCCGACAGCTCTCGGTTGGTTCTCCCTGATCCTCTCGTGGCCCGGCGGCTTCGTTCCGGTGCCGCCCGCCGCCGCTGCTCTCGGCCTCGAGGAGGTCTTTTCGAACGGATTCGAAGCCGGTGGGCTCGTCGAGTGGAGCGACATCGTGGCGAGCCCCTGCCCTGCGCCTGTGGGCGGCCCGACCCTTCACGCCAGCTCGATTCTCGCGGACGAGACCTGGACGGCGGCGGCCAGCCCGCATGTGCTGACCTCGAACGTGCTGGTTCCTCCGGGCGTCACGTTGACCATCCAGCCCTGCGCCGAGGTGCGTGTCCGGCCTGGATTCGACCTCACCGTCCAGGGAACGCTGCACGCCGTCGGGGCTCCCCTGGAGCGCATCCGGTTTCAGCGCGACGTTGCCGCGACGCCGTGGGATTCGATCTGGATCAAGAGCCCCGGATTCGGCTGGCTCGCCTATCTGGACCTCGCCGGCGGCGGGGCGGCGGGCGCCGCGCTCGTCGCCGAGGGGATCGACACGCTCCCCGCCGCGAAGCCTCTTCGCGTCGATCACGTCAAGGTCACCGGTTCGACGAGCCTCGGAATCCGGCTCTTCCGCCGCGCCGCTTTCGCCGACGGGTCGCGCGACCTGGTGGTCTCGGGCGCGGGAGCGACCGACCCGACCGCACCGTTTCCGGTGCGCATGGCGTTCAACACCGTCGGTTCGCTGCCGACCGGGAGCTACTCCGGCAACGCGAGCGACCGGATCCAGGTCATCGGCGAGAACGGCTCGCTGGTCGAAGTGGACGACGCCTTTCACGACCGCGGAGTTCCGTACCAGATCGGCGGTCCGGTGGGCGCCTTCGGCGTGATGGTCATCGACGGCGACCCGGCGCTCGCCACGCTCACCATCGATGCGGGCGTCGAGATCGGCTTCTATTCGATCGGCTCCAACAACGGCGGTCTCTTCGTCGGCACGAGCGGCAGTGCCGTCCCCACGGGCCGGATCGTCGCGACCGGCACCGCGGCGGCGCCGATCCTGTTCACCGGCGCGGGCGATGCGCCGGTAGCCGGGAGCTGGGAGGGCATCACGTTCTTCGGCGCGCTCGCGCCGGGCAACGTCCTCGATCACGTGCAGATCGACGCCGCAGGCGACAACGGCGGGGATGCCGGCTTCGGCTGTCCGCCGCCAGAGTTCGCCGAGACTTCGGCGGCGCTCAAGATCTTCAGCCAGCCGGGAGGCTCGTTCCTCACCCACTCGACGATCTCGCGCTCGTCCACGCACGGCATCTTCCGCGCCTGGACGGGCGCTCCGGTCGACTTCATGACGGGCAACTCGTTCGCCGACATCGCGTTCTGCAACCAGGTCCTGCCGAAGCCGACACTGCCGGCGGTCTGCCCGGCGAATCCGGAGTGTCCTCAGTGAGGGTCCGAGCGATCTCCCTCTTGCTAGCTGACCGGCCTCGCACCGTCGGGGCCAGGGCGGAGCAGGGCGCAGTGAGCCCGGAGAAACGAGCGTAGGATGGCGGCCGATCATGGACGGGGAGGGGGAGCGGGAGCCCGGCGAGGTTACGCGTCTGTTGCGCGACGTCGAGAGCGGCAGCAAGGCGGCGCTCGATGAGCTGTTCGCCCTCCTCTACGACAGGTTGCGGGGGATGTCGCACCGCTTCCTCTCCGCGCACCTGCCCAACCAGACGCTGTCGACGACGGCGCTCGTGCACGAGGCCTACCTCAAATTGTCGCGCGATCACGGCTGGACGGAGCGCGACCGAGAGCACTTCCTGTCGATCTCGGCACGCGCCATGCGCCAGATCGTCGTCGACGCAGCGCGCGCCCGTTCCGCCGACAAGCGCGGTGCAGGGGTGCGCGTGTTGTCGCTCACCGGGTTCGAGGCGGAACGCGACGCCGGGCCGGAAGAGATTCTCGCGCTCGACCGTGCGCTTGCCCGGCTCACCCAGGTCGATCCCGACCTCGCCCGACTCATCGACCTGCGGTATTTCGCAGGCCTCTCGCTCGAAGAGATCCGCGATCTGACGGGCACGCCCGAGCGCACCCAGAAGCGTCGCTTCCGTGCCGCGCGCGCCTTGCTCATCGAAGCGCTGGGGCTTGCACCGGAGGCCGGATCGAGCTCCGCTGCGGAGCCATGACCGACCTGGGGCCGCGAGTCCCCGAGCCTGGCGAGGAACTCGACCGCCTGCGCGCGGCGAGCCGGATCTTCGAGGAGCTCGTCGACCTTTCCGAGGCGGAGCGTGAAGAGTCGCTCGCCGCGCTCGGCGATCCCCGGCTGGCGGACCGCGTGCGCCGCCTGCTCGCTGCCGACGAGGTTTCCGAGGAGCGCCTGGCAAGGCCGCTTTCGCGCGCAGCGAGCTGGCTCGCCGCGGAAGAGCTCGCGGACGCGTCTTCGCAGCGGACCGGCGAGCGGCTCGGCGCGTGGAGGATCCTGCGACTCCTCGGAAGGGGCGGAATGGGCGAGGTCTACCTCGCCGAACGTGCCGACGGCGCGTTCGAACGCCGCGTCGCGCTCAAACTCTTGAAGCGCGGCCTCGACAGCGAGGAGATCGTTTCGCGCTTCCTGGCCGAGCGACGCATCCTCGCCCGGCTCGATCATCCCGGCATCGCGCAACTCGTCGACGGCGGCCTCGCGCCGGACGGCCGTCCCTACTGCGCGCTCGAGCTGGTCGAGGGGCGCGCCCTTACCGATTGGTGCGCCGAGCGCCGGCTGCCGCTCGAGGCCCGCCTGCGCCTGGTGCTCGAAGTGGTGGCCGCGGTCGATTTCGCGCATCGCAATCTCGTGGTGCATCGAGACCTGAAACCCTCGAACGTCCTGGTGACCGCCTCGGGCAAGGTGAAGCTGCTCGACTTCGGGATCGCGAAGCTCCTCGGCGCCGACGAGACGGACGCGACCCGCACGGGCGCTCAGCTGCTCACGCCGCGTTACGCGGCGCCGGAGCAGTTGCTCGGCGAGCCGGTGACGACCGCGACCGACGTGCACGCGCTGGGCCTGCTGCTCTGGGAGCTGCTGGCCGGAGAGCCGGCGCGCCGACCCTCTTCCGCCGGCGCCCGGTGGTCGGCCGCCGAGCTCGAACGAGAGCTCCGGACGCCACCCAGTCTGCGCCTGCTGGCATCGACCGTCTCCGGACGCGCGCCGCTCGAGGGCGCTTCGCCTCGCGCTCGCCGCCGCGTGGCCCGCCGCGTGGCCGGCGATCTCGACAAGGTGGTGCTCAAGGCGCTCCGACGCGAACCGGAACGCCGCTATGCCAGCGCCGCGGCCTTCGGCGAAGACCTGGTGCGCTTTCTCGAGAATCGCCCGGTCCTGGCGCGCGAAGGCGCGCTTTCCTATCGTGCCGCGAAGTTCGCCCTGAGGCATCGCGCAGCGATGACTGCCGCCGCGCTGGTCGCCATCTCCCTCGCCGCCGGAGTCTTCGCCACGCTTCGTCAGGCGCGCATCGCCGAGCACGCGCGAGCTCTCGCCGAGCGGCGCTTTGCCGACGTGCGGCGGCTCGCCAACGTGGCGCTGTTCGACGTCCATGCGGCGCTCGACAACGTCGCCGGGGCCATGGCCGCGCGCCGCCTGCTGGTCGCGACGGCGCTCGACTATCTCGACGATCTGGCGCGCGAGGCGGGGGACGATCCGGAGTTGCTCGCTGAGCTTGCCGCCGCGTACGAGCGCACGGCGGAGATTCAGGGAATGCCCTCCTGGCCGAGCGAGGGCCGGACGGGCGACGCGCTGGCGAGTCTCGAGCGGGCCCTCGAGCTGCGCCGCCTGGCGCGGCTAGCCAAGCCCGCGGCGAACGGCGCGGACCTGGAAGAGGCGCGCCTGCTCGTGCGTATCGGGACGGTGCTCGCTGCCCGCGGCTCGAATGCCGAAGCGCTCGGCCGGCATCGTGAGGCGCTCCGCTTCTATGAAGCGTCTACCTCGAACGAGACGCGCGATCGTCTCGAGCGGATCCAGGCGCGGATCGCGATCGGCGACGACCTCTGGCAACTGGGCGAGCTCCTCGCGGCCGAAGCGGAATACCGCCTGGCGCTCGACCAGGCGTCGGCGGCACGCGCGGCCGATCCGCAGTCGGTGCTCGCGATCCGCCAGGTCGGCGTGGTCGAGCAGCGCCTGGGCGACGCCGCGGCGGAACGCGCGGACTGGGTGCTGGCTCTCCGGCATCATGAAGCGTCGTTGGCGATCGACCGCGAGCTCGCGGAGCGCGTACCCGCCGACGCTGAGGTCCGCCGCGACCTCGGGACGGACCTCTCGCGCCTCGGCGTCGCCTCGGCCGCGCTGGGGCGGTTCGACGAGGCGCTGGCTCGCCATCGTGCGGCCACCGCCCTGCGCGAAGAGCTGCTCGAGGAAGAGCCGGAGGATGCTCGCGCGCTCGACGACGCCGCCGAATCCCGATTCGAAGCCGGAAGGGCGCTGCTGGCGCTCGGACGAGCGAAGGAGGGCGCCGACGAAATCGAGCTCGGCCTGGTGCGGCGTCGAAGGCTCTTCGCGCTCGATTCGAGCAACGCGCGGTGGCAGGAATCGCTGGCCGCTGGCCTGGCGGATCTCGCCAAGGTCGAGAGGGCGCGTGGTCGCCTCTCTTCGTCGAAGAATGCGCTGGGCGAGGCGCTCGCAGTCCGCCGTCAACTGGCTCGGGAGAGCCCCGACGACGCGGCGAATCGCCGGGCGCTCGCGGAGCTCGAAGCGTCGTTGCGTCCCGCGGCCGCGCAGATCGCTCCGCAGCGATAGTCCGGCGCTGGCGCGCCGGTCAGCTTCTGGCGTCTGCGAACAGGGCGCGCGCCGCCGGGCGCTTGAGGATCGACAGGGTGACGCCGCCCAGGAGCGTGCCGATCGGCACGAAGAGGCAGGCTGCCCAGGCGACCGCCAGGCAGAAGCGGTAGTTCTCGCAGCGGCGGAGAAGCATGCCGGCGCGGGTCATCAGCGCGAAGAGGAAGATGCCCGCCGCGAGCAGCAGCCCGGTGAGCCCCGCGGCGGTGGGCAGCCCCAGCCACTCGGCGACCGGGAAGGGGAGTGGGTCGCCGGGCTGCCGCATCTCGGCGGCGAGGAAGAGCGCCAGCGCCGGGATCAGGGTCAGCATCGCCGCCAGGGCGCCGACGGCGTAGAAGAACATCGACAGGAACTGAAGGTGCTCGCGTTCGTCGTCCACGACGGGAACTCTATCGCCCAACGGCGCGACCCCCGAGGCCCGCTTCAGTCGAGCGGCCGGCGCCCGGCGGCGGCGACGGTCGTCGCCGGCATCCAGATCGCCACGCCGGCATCGCCGCTGCCGCCTCCGTTCGTCGGGTCGACTGCCTTGCGCCAGGGCGTCAGCTTCTCGCGCACCAGGGAGAGCGGGAAGTACGAAACGTAGGGCATGCGCCGGACCTCGGCGCAGCCGGCGCGTTGCAGCAGATCGCGGAGGCTCGCGGCCGTGTAGTAGGCGACGTGCTCGGGCGGCTTCCAGAACGGCCAGTGCCGGCCGAGGAGCGGCCGCCAGAACCCCCCCATCTCGGGGGTTGCGAGGACGATCCAACCTCCCGGCGAAAGATGCTGCATCAGTCCGCGCAAGAGGCCGACCGGGTCGTAGACGTGCTCGATCGTGTGGATCAAGACGATGGTGTCGAACTGGCCGCCGTGCGCACGGTCGGGCAGGGCCTCGAGGCCGCCGACGTAGATCCGGTCGGCGCAGCGCGCGGCGGCGGCGGCGCCGGCTTCGCTGAACTCGGTGCCGGCGCGATAGGCGAAGAACGGCTTCGCTTCGTCGAGGAAGAAGCCGTAGGCCGAGCCGATCTCGAGCAGGCGCCCGGCCGGGCCGTCGGCGCTCGCAGGTCCGGTCATGCCCAGGCGCTGCATCGAGCTGAGCAGCCGGCGGAAGGTCCGCCGCAGGGTCGGCTCCTGCGCGAGGTAGTTCGTATAGCCAGGCCCGTCGCCGCCTTCGAAGTACGCCGCGTCGCGATAAGCGGCGACCATCGCCGGCTCGTTGAGGCGAGGCGACAAGTACCAGAGGCCGCAGCTGGGACAGCGCACCGCGGCGTAAGGCGGAAAGCGGTAGGCCGGAGCGGGCGGCGGCGTGCCACAGAGCAGGCAGGCGGCCGCTTCGAGGGCGTCAGCGGAAGGCAGCGGAGGTCCCGGCGGAGGGCTGGAGTTGGATTGCGGAGAGCATGCGCGGGCGGCTCGTCACGGAGCGGCGAGGCGCCGCGTGCGCGCGGAAGTATAGTTGAAGCGGTGACCGCCGAGCTGCGACCGCTCCTTCTGCTCGCTGTCGCCGCCCCCGCGCTTGGGCTGCTCGGCGGTCGCCGGCGCGAGGCCGGAGTGGCCTGGCTGCTCGCTGCGGCGGCCGCGACTGCGATCCTCCTGCCGGCGCTCCTCCTGCCGCACGGTGTGCCCAGCCCGTCGGCGATGCTGCGGGCGAACGCGCCGTGGAGCGCCGGCCTGCCCGCCGCGGCGACAGCGGTCTTAGGCAACCCCGAGCTGGGCGACATCACCTTCCAGGTCGAGCCCTGGCTGCTCTTCCTCCGCCACGAGCTGCGCTCCGGCCGGCTGCCGCTGTGGAATCCCCATCAGTCCTCGGGCGCGCCTTACTGGAGCAACGGGTCGAGCGCGCCGCTCTTTCCGCTCCACCTGCTCTTCGCGCTGCTGCCGGTCGAGCTCGGGCTCTTTCTGCTTCCATGGCTTCGCATCGCGGTGGGGGCGTTGGGGGCCTACTTCCTGGCGCGCGAGATCGGCATCGGCCGCGACGGTGCGCGTCTCGCGGCGGTCGTCTATCCGCTCTCCGGCCGCCTGGTGAGCTTCGTGCTTTTTCCGATGGCGAACGCCCTCTGTCTCGTGCCGTGGATCTTCCTCGCGGTCGAGCGGTTGGCGGCGGGCCGCAGCCGCAGCCGCGCCACCTGGGTGCTGCTCGCGGCGCTCGCCGGCCTGCAGCTTCTGGCCGGGCACCCGGAGACCGCTTTCTTCACCGCGCTCGCCTGCGGCATCTACCTTCTGGTTCGGGGGAGCGCGGGGCCCCGCTTCGCCGTCTGGGCGAAGGTCGTCTCCGCCTGGCTCGTCGGTCTCCTGCTCTCCGGCGTCGCGCTGGTGCCGCTCGCCTTCACCATCGTCCAGACCGACCGCTGGCACGAGGCAGGCGGTGGTGGCGGAACTTCGCTGGCGACGATTTTCGGCCTCTGGCTGCGCTTCGTGCTGCCGAACGCCTTCGGCCAGGCGACCGACGGCACCTTCTGGGGGGCGTTTCTCTTCGTGCCGAC
>JBPOHI010000263.1:0-18345 GCA_052035735.1 Acidobacteriota bacterium | reverse complement strand
GCAGGTGATGAACGGTGTCCTCGAAGAGAAGAGCTCGCGTATCGTCGAAGTGATTCTCGCCACGGTGAGGCCGATCGAGCTCCTGCTCGGAAAGCTCGTGGGGATCGGGCTCGCCGGTCTCACCCAGCTCGTCGTCTGGTTGACGACGATGGCGGCGCTCTCGGCTCCGGCGGTCCTCACGGCGCTCGCGCTGCTGCCGGAAGACGTCCAGATGCCGCAGGTGGGCTTCGCGCTCATCGCGCACTTCCTGATCCTGTTCCTGCTCGGCTTCTCGCTCTTCGCGACGCTCTATGCCGCGATCGGCGCCGCCACCAACAACGTCCAGGAGGCGCAGCAGTTCGCCGGTTTCCTGGTGATCTTCCTCGTCGCGCCGATGTTCTTCCTCATCCCGATCATCAACGACCCCGACTCGACGTTGGCGATCGTGCTGTCGATGATTCCGCCGCTCACCCCGATGCTGATGATGCTGCGCATCGCGGTCAAGATGCCGCCGCTGTGGCAGATCCTGACCGCGTATGCGTTGACCGCGTCGTTCGTCGTCTTCCTGGTGTGGGTGTGCGCCCGGATCTACCGCATCGGCATCCTGATGTACGGCAAGAAGCCGACCTTCCAGGAGCTCTGGCGCTGGATCCGCTACGCCTGAGGCTCAGTCCTCGGGCCCGTCGTCGGGCGGCCCGCCGGGTCCACCCGGACCGCGACCGTGGTGTCCGCCGAAGCGCGGACCAGGGCGGGACTCCTGCAGCACCCGATACGCCGCCCGCTGCGTCTCGGTGAGGGTGGCGGCGAAGTCGCTCTCGAAACGCTCCCACGCGGCGCGCATGCCGTCGCGCGCGCGATCGACCGCGATCGCCTGCGTGCCGACGGCGGCCGGATCGGGGGCGGTTACGGCGAGCAGCGCACGCAGTTGCTCGTGAGCCGTGCGCATCCCGTCAGCGAGCGGCTGGATGGTGGCCTCGAGTTGCTGCTGCAGACGGCCGAGGCTCACCTGCTGCGCCGGCGTGAGGTCGAGAATGCGGGTCAGGCGCTCGGTCTGATGCTCGGCGAGGCGATCCATGCGGTCGCCGTCCATGGGGGGGCCGCCACCGGCGAACGGGCGACGATGCGGGCCGCGCTCGGCGAAGAGCGGAGCGACCGCCAGGGTGGCGAGGAGGAACGAAGCGAGCAGGCGTGAGGTTCGGGGCATCATGAGCGGAATCTCCTTGTGCATCCGGGCCTCGGTCGCCGAGGCCCGTTCCGCTTCATGGAACCCCCGGAGGGGGTGCTTCCTGCGCCCTCCCCCCTGGGGGCGCGCGGCACCGCGGTGCGGTGCCGGCGTCGCCGAGGTTGAGGCGCCCTGCTAGATCAGGCCTTCGGATGACACTGGTCGCACTTGGTCGGCACCTTGGAGTCGGGCTTCTTGGCGAGCTCTTCCTTGTGGCACTTGACGCAGGACATGTGGAAGGGGTTCTTGGTCGCCGACATCTCGCTGCACTTCGGCGTCTCGGCCTTCTCGGGCGTCACGTGGCAGCTGGCGCAGGTCTCGACCTTCTCGCCGCTCTCGGCGGTCAAAGCCGGCTGCGTGTGATGGCAGGTCTTGCATTCGGCGACCGCCTTCACGTGTGCGCCGTGCGGGAACTCGACCGCCGCCTTCTTGGCGACGCAGTCGTCGATGGTCGTCTTGTCCGGCGGCGTCGCGGCGCCGGCGATGAAAGTCGATCCGGCAAGAATGACGAGCACGGCGAGGGCGAACGGCAGGTACTTACGCATCTCTCTGGCCTCCCTGGGGCTGCAGTTTTCGGGTCGTGAAACTCCGCGGCGCGGGACGCGGGCCCGAGCCGCTCTACCGCGCTGACTGTAGCAGGCTGCGGCTCGGCCGGCGCCCACCCGGTCGGCTAGGGCCTGGAATCGACCACGGCCTGCCCGCACCGGGGAGCCGTAAGAGGTTCCCGGTCGGGCCTCCTGTCCCCATTCTTCACCCGTTGTCGGACTGTCCATCGAAGCACCTTGGCCGATAACGAGGGGAGCTCATGCCACGCCGTTACCGCTGCACGCCGTCTCTGTTCCTCTGCCTCTTCTGCGCGTCGCCTCTCGCCGCCGATACGAGCCTCCGTCTCACCGACGTGGCCCCCGGCTCGCTCGACGGGCTCAACGGGCTCGACGCGGCGGTGCTGGGCGATGCGCTCTACTTCGTCGGCCGCCCCGTCGCCGGAACGCGGGCCTTGTACCGGTACGATGGCGTGAATCCGCCCACGCAGGTGCCGGACAGCGTCGCCCCGAAGCCGATCGAGGTGGTGGCCTGGAACGACAAGCTCTACTTTTCGGGCGGCCCGGTCGACAACCGCGAGGTCTGGTTCTACGATCCGGCTGGCCCCACCGTCGGCCTGGCGGTCGACGTGCGCCCTGGGGGGCACGGCAACCCGCAGCGCTTCGCGGTCGTCGGCGCCCAACTCTGCTTCGCTGCCAACAGCACGGCGAGCGGCTTCGAGCTCTTCTGCTGGGACGGCGCGGGCCCGGCGCAACTTTTCGACCTCGCTCCCGGGGAGGAGAGCTCCTTTCCCAATCTGCTGACGGCATGGGGGACGAGACTCGCCTTCACGGCGCTGATCAACGGCGAGACCGGGCTCTGGATCTATGATGGAACGAATCCTCCCGCCCAAGTCGAGTCCGCAGCCAGTGAGTGGTTCAATACTCCTTATGACCTCACGCCGTCGGCGGAGGATCTCTACTTCAGCGCCGGCGACATCGACTTCGTCGACCGCATCTGGCGCTACGACGGCCTCCAACCGCCAACCCGGCTGTCGACGACCTTCCGGCCCTGGGGAACGCCAGGGACGCCGCGCGGTCTGCTCATGGTCAACGGCGAGGACCCCGACGCCGGCGTCGACGACCCGGAGCTCTGGCGTCTCTTCGCCGGCAGCCTGCAGCGGGTCGCTCCGGGCGTACTGGTCGGTCGCCAGGAGAGCGCCGTCGACGCTTCGGGGGCGATCGCCCTGATCAGCGAGATCGTGCCCGGGAGCGGCGAGCTGCACCTCCTGCGCTTCTGCGGCAAGGGCGCGCTGGCGCCGACGGACGCCTTCGTCGCGAGCGGCGCGGTGGTCCGCAGTGAGAGGGTCGTGCCCTTCGCAGGTCAGCTCGTGGTCAGCGCCATCGACGCCGCGCACGGCGAGGAGCTCTGGAGTGTCACGCCCTCCGCCCTGCTGTGCGACGACTTCGAGAACGGCGACGCTACGAACTGGCCCTGAACCGCATCCTGGTACCAGCGAAGCTCAGAACGTCCGGCCGAGGTAGAGATAGAACGAGTCGCTGCCGTCGTCGCTGTGGCCATGGCCGACGTAGACCGGACCGAGGAGAGTGTCGGCGCCGAAGACGACGGCCCAGGCTTGGCGAAGGTCGTTCGCGGTGACATCAGAGGCGGTGCGCCAGGCGTTTCCCGCCTCGAGCGAGACCCCGGCATAGAGGCCGTCGCCCCACTTCGGCAGGCGGCCGAGCCGGAAGAGATAGAGCAGCGCCGCGCTGCCACCATAGCTGCCGACGACCTCGCCCGGCGGGAGCCCTGAGAGATTGAACAGGCCGCCGACTCCGGTCCACTCCGATACCGGCAGGAGGTCGCCCAACGCCGTCTGCCCGTGGGCCAGCGCGACCAGGCTGTGGCGGCCGTGCGACGTCGCGAGGACGGTCTGAAAGGTGAGCTTCCGGTAGTCCTCGTCGGCGCCGAGCGCCGTGCGAGCCTCGTGATACGACGAGGCGAGGAGCGCTCCACGGCGCGGGAAGTTCACCCGGTCGAGCTGGTCGAAGACCAGGCTCGCCCCGAGGCCGCTGTCGTTGCGGTCGAGCTCGGGCAGCTCGCGAGGGCGATCGCCGAAGGCCCAGCTCTGCGTCGAGTAGTAGTGATAGCCGATCCGCGCTTCGCCCCACCGACCGAGTGCCAGACCGAAGTCGGCGGAGCCGTGCAGGGCGAGGAAACGGTACTGCACCGGCACCTCGCCGACCGGGATCCGCTGCTTGCGCTCACCGGCCTGGAAGGCGAGAGCGACGAACGGCACTTGCGCGTCGGAGAGCGGCTGGTAAAGCTCGGCGGTGAGGATCGGCAGGTCTCCCAGCTGCGCCTGGAGCTTCAGCTCGCGCCCGACACGATCGAGACCGGTCAGGGTCAGGGCGCCCAGCAGGTTGAAGCTGCTCGTTCCTTCGAGATCGGAGGCGAGCGCCACACCGGTGCGCAGGAAGTTGGGCCCCCAGGGCTTCGGATGGCCGAAGATCTCGAGATCCCAGCCCCCGTCAGGCCCCGCCCGCAGCGCGAAGTCGACGGTTTCGAAGACTCCGAGCTCCCACAGCCGTTCGAGATCGCCGACCAGGACTTCCGGCCGGAGCAAGCTGCCGGCCTCGGTCTGCACGGCACGGCGTACCGCCGCGGCGGGGAGGCCGGGGCCCGGCTCGACGCGGAGGCCGCGCACCAAGATCTCGGGCGTCGCACGCCGCTGGCGGACGAGCTGGCCCGTCCATTCGGGAGCGCCGACTGCGAGCGGACGGAGCGCTTCCGCCTGGTCGCGCGCCGCGGCCAAACCGCGCGCCATCAGCGCCGGCGCCGCCTGAAAGTCGAGCAGGCCCCATTCGTCGACCTGCGGGCGGATGACGATGTCGGCGTCGGCCAGGGCGCGCTCGACCTCGCGCTGCGCCAGAGCGTCGAGACTCTGCGAAAGGACGCCGGCCACCGACTCCGGGCGTCGGCGATTCGCCAGCGGTTCGCGGAGGTCCACCGCGATGACGATCTCGGCGCCCATCGCGCGCGCGGCTTCGACCGGGAGGTTCGCGACTACGCCGCCGTCGACGAGCAGCCTTCCCTCACGCTCGACGGGGGCGAAGAGGCCGGGGACGGCCATGCTGGCGCGCAGCGCGGTCGCGAGGTCACCGCCGGAGAGGACGACCGTCTCGCCGTTGGCGGCGTCGGCGGCGACCGCGCGGAACGGCAGCGGAAGGCGATCGAAGTCGTCGACTCCTGCGGCGCGCAGAGCGAGCAGACGAAGCTCGGCGCCGAGGCGATGTCCACCGACGACCGCCCGGGGCAGGACGATGCCGCGCTTCGAGAGTCCGAGCTCCCAGCGCGTCAGGTAGACGAGATCGTCGACCTTCCGACGATAGGGCAGGTGTCTCCGATCCGGGGTGTCGCGCACGAAGCCGTTCCAGTCGAGCGTCGCGGCGAGCATCTCGAGCTCTGCCGGCGAATAGCCGGCGGCATAGAGACCGCCGAGGATGGCCCCCATGCTCGTCCCGGCGACGCAGTCGACCGGAATCTGCATCTCCTCGAGCGCGCGCAGGACCCCGATGTGCGCGAGCCCCAAGGCACCTCCGCCGGAGAGCACGAGCCCGATCTTCGGCCGGCCCGGATCCGCGACGACGGGTTCGGTGGCGGCGAAAGCGGAGCTTGCAAAGAAGAGTAGGGCGCAACTGCCGAGGAGCCATTTTCGTTGGCGCATGCTGGCCGTGGATTTTACCGTTCCGTTCGACCTTGCTGCCGGCGCGTCGATCCGTCCAGCGTGCGCACGAAGAACGACCCGTGGCGGGTCGTCGCAGCGGCGGTCGCGCGCCCTTGCAAGGAGCGCAGTACTTCGGCGTGGGAGTAGCCCAGGCGCGCGAGATATCGCCAGGGATTGCGCTCGGGAGGAACGTCGAAGAGGTCGACGAGCGCCACCGGTGCGCCTCGCTGCGTGCACTCCCCGATTCTCCGGTCGAGCTCCCGCAGACCTTCTCCGGGTGGCAGCCTCGTGGCGAGCGCAGCGATCGACAGGCGATCGAGCGTTGACGACGAAGCGGAGAGCTCGAAGGCCAGCTCCGCCTCGTCGAAGCCCGGGAAGACGACGAGGCAGGCTCCCGCGGTGGCCGCTTCGAAGTCGGCAATGCGTTCGGCGCGCGGATAGAGAATGCGCCCGCGCGTGACGTCCGCGAGGTTCCACGTCAGCGCGGCGAGAGCGAGCGCCAGCCACAGACCGGGCCGCGGAAGCTCGGTCGCGGCGACCGCCGCGAGCAGGCCGAAAACCGGCGCCAGCGCAAGATAGAACTGGTCGTCGGAGTTGCTCCACAGGAAGCCGAAGGCGAGGAGCGGTACGGTCACGGCGAGCACCGTGCCGCCGACGATGCGGAGCGAGCTCGCGGGCGACGCGCGCAGGCAGAGTCGGAGCGCGAAGAGAGCGCCGGAGGCAGCGGCGAGAAAGGCGATGGCGCCGCAGACGGCCGAAGGCGACGGCGTCGACCGGTCGCGCACCGCGGCTGCGAGCGGCGACAGATCGACTAGGGCGCTCCCCGCGCCATAAAGCGCTCGCAGCCCGCCCAAGGCGAGCCCGCGCGGAGCGATCTCGAGGCCGTATCCGGATTCACCGCGGGCCAGCGGCGACGCTGCCCCGAAGCGCCCGTGGCTCAGCCAGGAGATCGCACCGCCCGTGCGGGCGGCGCCGCGGGCATGCAGGGTGGCCAGGGTATACGCCGGTGCCAGGACGAAAAAGGCCGACAGGGCGAGCCCGAGGAGCGCGTTGCGCCTCGCCGTCGGCTCCGGTGTGTTGCGCCTCCGGAACAGAAGGAAAACGCCGAGGCTCACACCGAGGAGGACGTTCGAGACGAAGCAGAGGGTCGCGAACGCCAGCGCCACCCCGGCCCGGGCGCCGACGCGCAGGCTCGGGCGAACGATGAGCCGGAGGGCCTCGGCGATGAAAGCGACGACGAACGGCATCTGGATCATGTGGATCTCGTCCGACACCCAGAGCCGCAGGAAGACGGAAGAGAGTGCGACCCCGGCGGTGCCGTAGTTCGCCACCCAGCGTCGGCTGGCGACGAGCGCGACGACCCGCAAACGAAGCAGCGCCACAGCCAGAGCGCCGGCACCTGCGGAGAGGAGCTTCAGCGCATCGAAGCCCGCTCGCGCCGGGTCGAGGCGCGCCCAGAGCCCCTGCCAGAGGGCGCCCAGCGGTTCGAGAAGGAGGTGGTTGGGATTGAGCGACCAGGTGCCGTCAGCGAACTTGCGGCTGTGCCAGAGGCCGTCGTTCGACACAAAGCCGACCGGCACCGCCCACAGGACGGCGAGGCAGAGAACCAGCCAGAGCGCCGCATCGAGCCGGTCGCTCCTGCCCGAACCGGGCGGAGCTGCCGTCAAGGCGCGCTCGTCGCGACCGACCAGAGCTCGAGATCGCCGAGCTCGAAGCCGTCGGCGAACGGCAGGTCGAGCAGAGGGGCGGTGTTTTCAGGGCTGGCGGAACGCGCGACCCATTCGCCATTGCCCGCGGTGCCGGCGACGAGGTTCCCGACCGGCGCTGCGGCAAGGCTCGTGCTCGCGACCGAGGTCCCCGAGCCCTCCTCAAAGCGGTATGCCCCGGCGAGCCCGGGCGATGCCGCATTCAGCGCGCGCCGGTAAGTGGCTGCGAGCTGGGTAGCGGTGCGCGCCGTCGACCAGGCCCTGAGCTCGTCGACGAAGCCGTTGAACGAAGGGTAGGCGGCGCCGGCGTCGTGTTTCTCGGCGGCCACGACGAGGTACCAGCCGTAGGGGGTGAGTTGGCCCGGATTGCACTGTCCGGGGGTCACGGCGATGCCGGCGTCGGGATAGGAGAGATTCGCCGTGGAAGCGCCGGCGGAGCTCTCGAAGTCGAGCACCCCGTCGACGAAGATCCGTTTTCGCCCGGTGGCGGCCTGACGGACGACGGCGACGTGATGCCAGGTGTCGTCGAGGACCGGCGTGCTGCCCTCGAGGGTGTTCCAGCCGTCCGGTCCGCCGCCGTCGCCGGGCGCGGTGCCGAAGCGCACCAGGCCGCCGGCGACGGAGACGCCGAACTTGCGGTCGCTGCCGCACCAGATGTCGCGGTCGAGCACGATGTTGCCGTCGATCCAGGAGAAATCGCTGAGCTCGACGTCGCCGCCGGCGTTCGCGGTCGGGTTGTCGGCGAGGCGGCCGCGCAGCCAGACCTCGAGGGTGAAGTCCGCCGTCCCCAGGTCCATCGAAGTCGAGCCGCCGGCCCCCGGCGCGTTGTCGTCGATCGGCAGGAGGATGCGATCCTGCTGCCCCGGAGGAGCGACGCCGGTGCCGTAGAAGCGCAACGCCGAGTGGGAGAGCTGGGCGCGAACTTCGCCTGGAAACGCGCAGACGACCAAGGCAGCGAAGCCGAGGGTGCGGAGCGCCGACGGACACTCGCGAAGAAACTGGAGACCGAGCGGACCCTTCAAGATCGTCCCCCCGCAGCGATTCTAACCCAGCGAATCCGGTCGGTCGGATACGATCGGGTGGATGCGAAGCGGAACCGCATGAGCTCGCCTGCGAACACGCTCGAGCTTCCCGGGTGGGAGCTCTGGTGGCAGTTCCTCGAAGTCACCGGGGTCGGTGGAGAGGCGTTGGCGGCGCGGCGCGGCGAGGTCGCCGGACGGCTGCGCGCTCACTGGACTCCCGCCGACCTCGGGGAGGATCCCGCCGTCGGAGCGCTTCGCCGGCTGTTCAAGGCCGCCGGCACCGACCCGTCACGCTACCGGCCGTCTTCGGAAGCCCTGCTGCGCCGGCTGTTGAAGGGCGAAGAGCTGCCCGCCATTCATCCCCTGGTCGATCTCAACAACCAGCTCTCGATCGAGCTCAGAGTGCCGTCGTGTGTGATGCGCGACGGGTCGTTCGGCTTTCCCGTGACCCTGCGCGCGGGAGCTCCCGGCGAGGTGCTCGATTCGATGCGCGGAGCGCTCGACCTCGCCGGCAAGCCGCTCCTTGCCGACGCTCAGGGGCCTTTCGGCACGCCGATCACCGACTCCCATCGCGTCAAGGTGCTGCCCGAGACGGCCGCCGGTTGGCTGGTGGCCTACCTGCCGGCGGGAATCGTCACCTTGGCGGATGCGAACGGCTGCCTCGACGAGATTCTCGCCGAGGCGAAGGTGGCGCGGCGAGCCTGAGTCCTGCGGCGCAGAGAGGAGCTGCCGGCTAGGGCCCGCCGCCGGTGGTGCTCGACCACTGCCGGGTATTGGCGCTCGCGAAGCCGTCGGCGAAGATCAGCGCGATGTCGATGCGGACGAGGGCGTAGGCGGTGTTGCCCGAGGCGTCGCGGGTGACCTCTCCCGCCAGCGCGAGCCGCCCGGACTGGAAGGTCGCGGCGCGCGCCGTGTCGTCCTCCCAGCTGATCGGCCCGACGTCGAAAGGCACCGACGTCCAACCATTGCCCGAGAACGAGCTGTCGAGCGTCCCGGAGGGCAGATAGCGTGCGGCGAAGAAGTCCGCGTTGCCGGAACCGCTGGGCGGCTCGGCGACGCCGGCGACGGTGATCCGGCCGAGACCGTCGACGAGGACCGCGTTCGCCCGCACATAACCGAAGCCGAAGTTGTTGTTGACCTTGCCGTCGACCGAGAAGCTGGTGTCCGGCAGTCCTTGCGGCGTGAGCCGGGCGATCGCGAGGTCGTAGGTGGAGAGGGTGCGGGCGAGGCCAGCGAGGACGATGGCGCCGCTCGCCGGATCGACCGCCATGTCGTAAGCCTCGTCGTAGACCAGCGCGCCGCCGCCGAGATCGAAAGCGACGCGGGCGATGCCGTCACTGTCGAAGCTCGTGTCGAGCAGGCCAGCGGCGGTGAAGCGCGCGACGATGAAGTCGGTGTTGTCGCCGTTCGTGCCGTAGTGCGTGGAGCCGCCGGCGACGACGCGGTTCTGCGCGTCGACCGCGACCGCGACAACGCCGTCGTCGAGCTCCGCACCCGAGACGTCGAGGGTGAGCCAGCCGTTGTTCGAGAAGCTGCCGATCGGCGCGCCGTTGTCGGCGAGCTGCAGCAGCACCATGTCGTTGTGGGTGGCGCCGTGGAGATAGCCGCCGAAAGTCAGGACGCCGCTCGCAGAGACGTGCAGGGCGACGAGCTCTTCGCTGCCTCCCGGCAGATCGAGGGTGTAGTAGCCGTCGCCGTCGAAGGTGGTGTCGAGGGTACAAGCGGGGTAGTTGAACCGCGCCACGGCGAGGCGGTCGCTCCCGTAGCGTGCGGAACCGGCGACAACCAGGCGCCCGGCACCGTCGAAGCGCGCGGCGAGCGCCCGCCCGCGGGAAGCGCCGCCGAGCGGAAAGAAGCTGCAGGTGCTCGCGGCCGTCGTCGCAGCCACTGCCCGCCAGTACCACTCGTCGCCGCCCGTTGCGGTATGGGTCCCGACGACGACCAGACGGCCGTCGGGGGCGGCGAGGACCTTCTCGACGGTGAAGCTGTCCGTGGTGGAGAGGAGGACTTTGCCGTCGCTCCAGAACGAGGTGTCGAGATCGCCGTCCGCCGCCAAGGCGGCGCGGAGCGGCAGGAGGATGACGAGAGCGGCGAAGTGGCAGAAGCGTCGAAGCATGGGTGTCTCCAGGGCGTCACCCCTGTCTTCCGCCAATCGGACCTCCGGGGGGACAGGGACCTCCTTCGTGCCGCCCCGGCGGCAGGAGCGCCATCGCCGGGCTTCTGCCCTGCGCCGGGGTGGGGCCATGCGGAGCGATTCGCGGTACAAAGCGTGCGCAGGGAAGGTCCTTGTGTTCCGAGCCCCCTCCACGCATGTCTCAGACGGTAGGCAGGGTGTCGTTCCTCCCGGGACGGCCGCTGCCGCGGAACCAGACTTCCCGGAAGCGAACGCAGAGAGGCAGGAGATCCGACCATGACCGATCACCACTCCGAGATGCCCGTCGCACCCTTGTGGCACCAGATTGCGCAGCGCCTCCGGCAGACGCTCGTTGTCGCGACTCTTCTGGCGGCGTCTTCGGCGATGCCGGTTGCGGCGCAGTGGAGCACAGAGAGCCCGATCCCGACGCACCTCGAAATTCGCGGCGCTGCGGCGCCGGCAGCGGGGAGGGTCTTTCTCGCCACCGACGACGACTCGTTCGACGACGGCGGCGCGCTCTTCGAGTCGAACGATGGCGGAGCGACGTGGATCCAGCGCGCGGTGCCGGCCGACCTCTCGAGCGGCCTCTACGGCGTCGACTTTCTCGACAGCCAGCACGGTTGGGTGTGGGGGAACGTCAACTACCGCACCGTCGACGGCGGCACCACCTGGGAAGAGCTGCCGGCGCTGGGTTCCGCCTACTTCATGCAGTTCTACTCTGCGGCCTTCGGCGTCACCACCGGGAACTTCGGCACCATGGTCAGCCGCGACGGCGGCCTGACCTGGGAGCCCTCGCCGGAGGAGATGGCCACCTTCTCCTTCGCCAGCGGCACGACCGGGCTGGGCGCGGGGGCGACCGGGCTCTTCCGGACGACCGACAGCGGCGCGACGTTCTCCGCGGTGCGCGCCGGAGCTGCCGACGCGGTCGCCTTCGTCTCGCCCACGACGGCGGTGGCGATCGTCGATGGCGTGCTGGTGCGTTCGACCGACGGCGGTCTGACCTGGTCGGGAAGCACCTCCGCGGCAGGGCGCAACCGGCTCTTCGTGGTTTCGTCCCAGGCGGTTCTGGCCTGGGGTCGTAGCGGCGAATTCCCGGACTACGACGACCGCATCTTGCGCTCTGCCGACGCCGGCGCGACCTGGACGGATCTCGGCGAAGCCATCGCCGCCGCGCCGTTCGCCTCTCCCTTCGGCTTCACGGTTCCGTCCGCCGGGGTGGTAGTGGCGTCCGATGGTTCGGGCAATCTCTATCGATCGATCGACGCCGGCGAGACCTGGGGGATGACCTTCGCGACGCCCGGTCCGGTGCCGTCGTTTCTGGTCGAGACTGCGCCGGCGTTCAGCGATGCGCTGACCGGGTACTTCGGCTTGGGTCCCGGTTACATCGTGCGGACCACTGACGGCGGCGCGACCTGGCAGCAGATCTCGAGCGGCTCAGGGACGGCGATTCTGGCGATGGACCGCTTCACGAGCGGCGACCTGATCGCGGTGGGCGAGGCCGGGCTGGTGCTCACCCGGGCGGCCAGCGAGACGACCTGGCGGATCCGCCCCGCGCTGACGGTGGCCAGCCTCGAAGCGGTGCAGGTCGTCGGGCCGCAGGCCGTGGTGGCCGTCGACGGCACGGGCCGGGTCTACCGCAGCGCCGACGCCGGAGCGACGTGGACCGTAGCGGCCGCGACCCCGCCGGAGCTCGTCGCTGCCGACCTCTCGTTCGACTCGCCACTCTCGGGCTGGGTCGTCGGTCAGGGATTCAACGGGGCGGCGCTCTTTCGCACCACCGACGGCGGCGCCTCGTGGACGCCGGTTCCCGACTTCCAGGGCACCTACGTGGCGGTGGACTTCGCCGGCGCGAGCGGCTGGGCCGCCGCCTTCGACGGTTCCTTCTACCGCACCACAGACGGCGGCAGCACCTGGAACGAGCAGCTCCTGCCCGGCGCGCCGGCCAGCATCCTCGATATGGACCTGTGGAGCGCGAGCGTCGGCTACGCGGTCGGCGGCTCGGGCTACGCGGCGCGTACCGGGGACGGCGGGCAGAGCTGGCAGATCCTGCCGACGCCTTCCGCCGCCGACCAGATCACCGACATCGAGCTCCTCGGACCGGACGAGCTCTGGCTGTCGACAGCTGCTGGCGTGGCGATGTACTCGGCGACCGGCGGACAGGACTGGTCGGTGATGAACGCCGGTCCCGCTGGCTTCGGCGCCTATGGCGCTCTCGCTGCGTCACCACAGGGAGACGCCTGGATCGCCGGTTGGCAGGGGATCCTCCGCCGCTTCGCTGGGCCGCCCCCGCCGCCGGTGAATCAGCCGCCGGCGGCGAGCTTCTCCTTTCTCACCACCGGTCTCTCGGTGAGCCTGACCGACACCAGCACGGACCCCGATGGCGCGCTCGCCAGCTGGCAGTGGGACTTCGGCGACGGCAGCACCTCGAACGACCGGCATCCGACGCATCTGTTCGCCACGGCAGGCACCTACGGCGTGAGCCTGACGGTGACTGACGACGACGGCGGCACCGACACGGCGTTTCACGCCGTCGTCGTCCAACCCGGACCGGGCGGCACGTTTGGCGAGTTCACCGAGGTCACGCCGCTCGATCCGCTGTTCGTGACGCCGCAGGACGAAGACTTCTGGGTGAGCAGCGCGGCGCCGGCCGACTACGATGGCGACGGCGACATCGACATCGCGGTGCTCGGCTACTACGTGGTCTACAACGTCAGCGTGGTCGATCACCTCGTGCTGCTGCGCAACGACGGCGCGGGCTCCGCCACGCAGTGGAACTTCGCCTACATCGAGGTGCCGCTCGGTTCGCTGACTCCCGGGGCTTCCGACCTCGCATGGGGCGACGCAGACGGCGACGGCGACCAGGACCTCGTGGTCGGAAGCGACGGCCAGACCGTCCTCTACCGCAACCAGGCCGGGACGCTGGTGATCACCGATACGGTGCTGCCGGGCTACTGGGAGGACAACGGCCAGGCCGACTTCGACCTGCGCTCGATCAGCTGGGCGGACTACGACAACGACGGCGACCTCGACCTGCTGCTGCCGTCGATCTGGAATGAGGAGACCTTCACCTCCCGCACCGCCCTGATGCGCAACGACGGCTCCAACGGCACCGGTGGCTGGCTGTTCACCGAGGTCGACGCCGGCCTCGGACGCTCCGATCACGCCCAGTCGAGCTGGGCCGACTTCGACGGCGACCAGGATCTGGACCTGTTGCTCGTCCACCTCGCTCCGAACACCGGCGCGGGCTTCATCCGCCGCTTCCGTAACGACGGTGGGGGCGTCTTCTTCGGCGAGGAGATTCTCGGCACCCTGTCGGTCGAGCACGGCGAGGCGCAGTGGGGCGACTACGACGAGGACGGCGATCTCGACATCCTCGTGGCGGGCAACGTCCAGGAGATCGACGACACCTACGCGACCGTCCTGCGCCTCTATCGCAACGATGCCGAGACCTTTGTTCCTGTCGAGCTCATCGACTGCGTCTTCTGCGAAGGTTGGTTCGATCTCTCCGCGGCGACCTGGGCCGACTACGACTCGGACGGCGACATCGACATCCTGCTCGCCGGCACCTACAACTCGGGCTCGCAGATCGAAGGACGGGCCAAGGTGTACGACAACGTCGGTGGCGCTTTCGTCGATTCGGGAAACCAGTTGCCGGCGCCGCGCGCGATGGGTTTCAGCGGCGGCTCGTTCAGCTGGCTGGACATCGACGGCGAGGGCGACCTCGACTACTTCATCGCCGGGTCGTACTTCGTCCCCGGAGGCAACGGCCTGGTCGAGACCCAGATGCACCTCTACGTCAACGACGCCCAGGCGCAGAACCTCGCGCCGGGGGCGCCGGCGCAGCTCGATTCCCAGGTGGGGCTCGACGGCGCGGTGGCACTCTGGTGGCAGCCGGCCGAAGACGATCTGACGCCGGCACAGGCGCTGACCTACGAGCTACGCCTCTACCGCGGAGGCGTCCCGGTCTCCTCGGCGCAGCGGACACCCGAACCCGGCCGGCTGGGCGCCGTTGGGGAGTGGGCGCTCTCGGGTCTGGCCGACGGTGCCTACTCCTGGACGCTCGAGGCGGTCGATAGCGCCTACAACAGCGGACCGCGCGCCAGCGCCTCGTTCTTCGTCGGCGTCCCGCCGACGCCCCTGTTCGCGAACGGCTTCGAGACCGGCAATACGTCGGGCTGGAGCGCGACCCAGCCGTGAGCGCCGTCGAGGCGCTGCAACTCAGGGTGTCGAGAGCGACCAGCCGGAGGCGTCGCCGGAGTCGAAGCCGTCGGCGAAGAGAGTGACGATGTCGTGCAGGTCGATCTGGGCCGGGTCGTTGGTGACCGGGTAGCCGGCGGCGAGCAGCTGACTCATCGACTGGTCGAGGTAGACGCGAAAGGCGCCGGCCGGGTCGTTCGGGTCGGCCGAGGGAGTCGGCCAGGGTGGGCTGTAGCCGTTGGCGACGAAGGTGGGGACGAGAATGTTCTCGACCGCCCAGATGTCGGCCGCCACCGGGTCGAGGCTCGCGACGAGCTCGTTGCGTCGCGTCGCGCCGGCATAGGGGGTCGATGGCCCGGTGTACGGATTGCCGTTGACCCAGATGGCGTCGAGTAGATTCAGATCCGGCGGCCGGATCTCAGCGAGCAGCGCCCCGAGGAGGCCGTAGCGGATCGCGCCGTGGGAACCGGTGCCGAGGCTGTCGGTCACCAGCCCCATGAAGTTCTTCACGCAGGCGGTCGCGCCGTAGACCGCATGATGCGACTTGAGCACCGGCAGGTTGATGAGCTTGAGCCGCTCGCGCTCGTAGGTCGCCGCGCCGTCGTCCCAGATTCCGTCGCGCAAGCTGACGTAAGTGCCGGCGTCGGTGCGGAACTTCGGGTACGAGATCCGGCCGTGCAGAGCGGCGTCATAGGGATAGAGAACGTAGCCGTCGGCGAGGTCCCCGGTCGAGTACTCGGCGACCTCGACGGCGCGAATCGTCGTCCAGTCGAACTGCGAGACTGCATGGCCCTGTGCGGCGAAGCCGGCGACGACGTCGCGCGGCGACTGGGTGGGAACCTGGGCGTTGTTGGCGGCGCGGTCGAAGTTCGAGGTCGATGCGAACTGCGCGTTCTCGGCGACGACGATCTCGCCGCTGAAGCCGTCCGGATGCTCGAGGAGCACCCGGATCAGTCCGCGCAGGAGGTCGGTGTTGGTGCCGCCGCGATCGGACCATTGATAGTTGAGCTTGAGCACGACGACGTCGTTCGCGCCGACGATGCCTGCCGGGCCGGCGAGCGGCGACTCATGGGCGGAGCGGAAGAGCTTGACGCCGTTTCGGCCCATCAGGGCGAGAAGAGCTTCCAGGCAGGGGAAGCGATCGCCCACCGGTGATTCGGCGCAGCTCGCTGCGTGAAAGACCGCCGCCCGGTAGGAATCCGGGGCGGCGAAGACGGGCGCCGGAGCGGTGGCCTCGGCGCGCGCGCGCAGGTTCCACGCGAGAAGGAGGGCAAACAGTGCGACGCCGGCGCTGGCCAGGGCGACGGGCGACCGGCTGGCCCGCACCAGCCGATGGCGGAAGTGGACCAGGGCAGCGACCGCCGGCGCGCATAGAGCGGCCGTCGCCGTCGCCAGGGCTGCCCGTTGACAGGGATAGGCGAGCCGGCTCGGCCTTCCGCCGCTGCGCAGCAGCAACCAGAGCAGAGCGAAGAGGCCCATGAGCATCGAGTTGGCGAACAGCCAGCGGAGGCACGTCCGTCGCCAGCGTCCGGCCTCGGGGGAGGCTGTGTGCGATGAAGGGTGGTTGCGCAGCTGGGGATCCGGCATGGCGGGCCTCCGGCCCCCGGTGCGCGGTTTCGTGGCGCTTCGGCTGTGAACCGGGGCAGCTCAGCGTGCGCGTCTCGCGGCAGCGCTCGCAACGCCCATTCGGGCGGGCTGGTCAGCGCCCCTCCCTCTTGGTACCTTTCCGCCCGTGTCTCCGACCTCGCCCCGCCGCCAGTTCCCCTGGGCGCTCGCCCTCGTCCTGGTGCTCATGGCCGGCGGGCTCGGTCTCGAGCGCGCCGGGATCCTCGATGGCCGCGCCGGCGTCGCGCTGGCGCAGGAGTACGCCGGGCGCTGGTGGCTCGCGCCAGCGCTTTCGCTGGTGACGGCGGCGCTCTTCGCGGCCAGCCTGCCCGGCTCGCTGATGGTCTGGGTCGTCGGCGCCCTCTTTCCGCCGCAGATCGCCGCCCCCGTCTTCGTCGCCGGAGGCGTCGCAGGGGCCTTCGCTGCCTACAGTGTGGCGAGGGCCGCCGGGAACCGGGATGGCGGCGCCGCGACCGACAGCCGGGCGCTGCGAATGCTCGCCCAGCGGAGCGACTTCGCTACGCTCCTCGCGGTACGGGTCGCACCGAGCCTGCCGCACTCGGCGATCAATCTGGCCGCCGGAATCCTGGCGGTTCCGCGCGCGCGTTTCCTCCTCACGACGGCCCTCGGTTTGACGATCAAGGGGACGATCTACGTCACCGCGATTCACCGGGCGGCCGACGTCGCCACGCTGACGGAGGCGATTTCCTGGCGCACGCTTGCGCCGCTTGCCGCGCTGGCCGTGCTGCTGATGCTCGGTCCGCTCTTGCTTCGCTGGCTGCGCGGCCATCGCGAGCCGAGGGAGTATCCGGTCGAGCCGGCCTGAGGTCGCAGTCGATCGGTGGCTCCGGCTCAACCACCTGCGTTGAGGTCCAGGTGCCAGCCCGGATGCCACCAGCGATCGCCTCGCCGGACGAAGATCTCGGTCAGACGTCCAGCCAGAGTGCTGGTTTGTCCTCGTGCATCGAGGACCACGGAGAATCGACCGTACAGCACGACCACGTCACCAAATCGCTGGGCGCGTGTCTCGGGAAACTCGAGGCTCGCCAGGCGCCCGCCCCCGGTGTGGAAGGCCCGCGCTTCGGCGAGTGTGGTGGCGAGATCGCTGAACGGACCATCGCCCATGTCGATGCCGATGAACTCCGGCGGCAGGATTTCGCGCAGGGTCGCCTCGTCGCCGGCGAACCAGGCGCGCCAGGCCGCTTCGCGCAGGCGCAGGATCTCCGGATCGATGGCGGCGGCGCCGGACACGGCGCCGGACTCCGGCAGTTTGCTGGGCGGGGTCTCGGGTGTTCTCGCGTAGATCACCGCCGAGGCGACAGCGAGCGCGGCGGCGACCAGGGCGGATCTTGCAGCGGATCGCATTGCAGTGCTCCTTTCGAGGAGTCGAGGTGCGAAATCTAGCGGACGAGCACCCGGCGCCGCTTGCGGTTTCTTGCTACATTGGCGGCAAGTGCAGTCGCCGCGAGTGCAGGACGAACCAGGGGGCTCTCGAAAGATGAATGTCGTCCAGTGCCTCCACCGCACGCCGGCGATCGCGCTCGAACGGTTCGGGCACGATCCGGCCACCCCCCATCGTGATCCGGAGCGCGAACGGGCGGGCGGCCATGCGATCAACTTCGTACGCAAGGGAACGTTTCGCGTTCGAACGAGCGAGGCCTGGCGCCCGGTCGCTCCCGACTGCCTGTTCGTGACGAGTCCGGGACTCGAGTTCTCCTGTGCCCACGACGACGAGTATCCGGACGACGAGTGCCTGTCGGTTCTCTACTCCGAGGACGCGATCGAGAGCCTGCACTCGGCGGGCGCCCTGCCCCGGTCGTCGTCGTTGCCGGGAGAGGCCCCGGTGCTTGAGCTGACGAATCGCCAAGCCTACTTGCGAGCCAGCCTCGAGGCGGCTCCGAACAGCGATGCCGCGCGACTCGAGGTGGCCGCCGGCGCCCTCTACTGGACGCTCGGCGCGGAATCGAAGCGCCGACCCCTCTACCGCGCGACGCAGCTCTCCTGGTACGCCGCGCGGGTGGACCGCGCCAAGGAGCTGATGCGGGCCGACTTCGCCGAGCCTCTGTCGCTCTCGCGGCTGGCGCGCGAGGTCGGCATGAGCCTTTATCCGTTCGCGCGAGTCTTCAGTGAGCTCGAAGGCGAACCGCCGCACCGCTTCCTGGTCGGCACTCGCCTGAGCGAGGCCGCGCGGCGCCTGCGGGAAGGCGAACGAGTGACGCAAGTCTGCTTCG
>JBPOHI010000061.1:0-3852 GCA_052035735.1 Acidobacteriota bacterium | reverse complement strand
ACCGGGTGATCGGCGGCGTCGAACCTGGCGCTCTCCCCCGCCGCCACGGGCACGACGCGGCCGCCGTCGAAGATCGCTCGCACGGCGAGCCGGGAGGACTCCTCGATCAGCATGACGCTGGCATGATCGAACGGCACCAGCTGCCGCAGGCGGTCGAGCAGGGTGACCAGCACCACTTCGCGGTCGAGACTGCGAGTGAGCTCGATAGTCGCCCGGCGAAGTTCTTCCGCCACCTCACGCGCCCGCCGCTCGGCCGCGAGCGCGTTCTGGCGTTCGGTCACGTCGCGGGCGACGGTCAGAACCGACTGTGCGACGACGTCGTCCCCGAGCTCCGGCACCAGCCGGCACTCGAACTGGCGCTGCCCTTGCGGGCCAGAGAAGGCGAATTCGACGCGCTCAGGCCGGCCGCTCGCGAAGGTCCGCCGCAGGGCGGCATCCCACTCCCCGGCAAGGTCCGGCGGCATGCCGAGCTCCCGGTTGGTCCGGCCGAGGAACTCCGCCGGCGACCGGCCGGTGAGCGCCTCGACCGACGGGCTGACGTACAGATGCCGGAGCTCGCGGTCGAAGCGGGCGATGACGTCGGGCAGGTTCTCGACCAGCGCGCGGAAGAGCCGCGCGCCGACCTTCACTTCGGCCTCCTCGGCGAGCAGCGCCTCGCGGAGCGCGCGCCGCTCGACGGCGTTTCGCAGCGCCCGCTGCAGCGCCCGGTGCTCGATCTGACCCTTGACCAGGTAGTCCTCGGCGCCGGCGTGAATCGCGGCGCTGGCGAGCTTCTGGTCGTCGACGCCGGTGAGCACGACGAGCGGCATGTGGGGCGCGGCGCGCTGTGTCCGCTGCACCGCTTCGAGGCCCTGGGAATCCGGAAGTCCGAGGTCCACCACGACGAGGTCGAAGGCGCTCCGCGACAGCGCCTGCTCGGCCGCCTCCATCGTGACGACGTGCGCGACCTCCATGCCCGATAGCTCCGAATCCGCCAGCATCTCGCGCAGCAGGCGGGCGTCACCGGCGCTGTCCTCGACGAGCAGGATGCGCAGCGGCGGGAGGGCGCCACCCTGCTTCGGAGCCTTCGGGGCAGGGCGCCCTGGCGGGGTCACGCTCACCATGATAGCGGCTTCGTCGAAGCGCTCCCGGGGCGGCGCACGATCGCGCCGGTCATGGAAGATTCTGCCGCGGCGGCAGCTCTGCCCGGGTCAGCCAGAACTCGTTGATGCTGCGCACGAGGCCCTCGAAAGCATCGAGCTGCTGCGGCTTGCTGAGATAGCAGTTGGCCTGCAGCCGGTAGCTCTCGGCGACGTCCGCCGCCGAGACGGAGGTCGTCAGAATGACGGTCGGAATCGTGCGCAGCTGCGGACTCCCCTTGATCTGCGCCAGGACCTCACGACCGTCCATGCGCGGCAGGTTGAGATCAAGAAGGATCAGGTCGGGTCGCGGCGCCGCCGCGCTTTCCCCCTCGCGGCAGAGGAACGCCATCGCTTCGACGCCGTCGCGCGCCACGTGCAGGTGAACGGCCAGGTTGGGCAGGTGGGCGGCCATGTTGGCGTCGCGGAAGGCCTCCTGGGTCAGCCGCACGTCTCCCGGGCTGTCTTCGACCAGCAACACGTCTAGACGCATCGCATCTCCTCGAGGTTCGTTCAAAGCTCCCCCGCAACGCCACCGAGCCGGAAGCGGAAAGTCGAGCCCTTGCCCGGCTCCGACTCGACGGAGATGGCACTGCCGTGGCGCTCGGCGATCTTCCGGCAGATCGCCAGTCCGATGCCGGTGCCGGCGAACTCCTCCCGACCGTGGAGACGCTGGAACATGCCGAAGATGCGCTCGAAGTACTGCGGCTCGATGCCCAGGCCGTTGTCGCGCACCTCGAAGTGCCAGCTGCGGCCGCCGCCATCGGCGGCCGAGACGTGCACCTGCGGCACGCCCGGACGCTGGTACTTGATCGCATTGCCCACCAGGTTCTGGAAGAGCTGCACGAGCTGCGCCTCGTCCGCGAGGACGAACGGGAGCGGATCGTGCGTCACGATCGCGCCGCCCGCTTCGATGGCGCCGCGCAGGTTCACCAGCGCCTGTTCGAGCGCCCGCTCGCTCGAGGTCTCCCTGAGCTCGTTGCCCTTGGTCCCCACCCGCGAGTAGGTCAGCAGGTCCTGGATCAGGCGCTGCATGCGCCCGGCCCCGTCGACGGCGAAGGCGATGAAGTCGTCGGCGTCGGAGTCGAGCCGCCCCTTGTAGCGCCGCGACAGCAGTTGGGTGTAGCTCGCCACCATCCGCAGCGGCTCCTGGAGATCGTGCGAAGCGATGTAGGCGAACTCTCCGAGCTCGTCATTCGAGCGCCGGAGCTCCTCCATCTTCTGCAGCAGCTGCGCTTCAGCAGCCTTGCGCCGGCTGATGTCGCGGATGGCTGCCGTCACCAGCGTGCCGTGGGCGCCGGCGAGCGGCGACAGCATGATCTCGATCGGGAACTCCGAGCCGTCCTTGCGCCGGCCCGAGAGCTCGATGCCGGTGCCGATCTGCTGCGCAAGTGCCACCTCCACCGGGCGCAGCGCATCCGCCACCAGGCGCTCCGCGAAGCCCTCCGGAATGATGCTCCCGACCTGCCGGCCGACGAGCTCGTTGCGCGAGTACCCGAACTGCTTCTCCGCCTGGACGTTGAGCAGCACGATGCCGCCGCCCGTGTCGACGACCACCATGGCATCCGGTGCCGCCTCGAGCAGCCCGCGGTAGCGCTCTTCGGCTTCGCGGACCTCCTGCTCGACAGCCAGGCGCCTCTCGCTGTCGCGCTGGAGGCCGACGAAGGCGCCGACGGCGACGACGAGCCCGAGGAGGCCGCCTGCGACGAGAACCGTCTTCGCCTGACTCAGATGCCGCACCGCCTCCGCGTTGCCCTCGCCGAGCCCGATCGCGACGCGCTGCTCTCCGGCCGCCGCGATCGCCGCGGCCCCTGTGGTGAGGGCACGATACGAGAAGACCCCTACCGCGAGGAGGGCGACGACGGCTCCGGCGAGGGCGTAGCGTGCCTTCCGATGAATCAGCACCTTGGGCATTGTCTCCTTCGCTCCCGCTTCACTCTGCGCGGGACCAACGGCGGGGGGCCGCGCGGCCCCAGGCCCGCACCGGACCGAACCCGGCCTCCGCCTCGAGGTCGACAGCGCAAGGCGGCGCCGACGCGAATCTAGTGCCCTCCCGTGACACCGGGAAGCGCACTTTCTACCCGCGCACGATCTGTCTCTGTGAGTAGAAACTACCTGGTCTCCGTGCCGCTCTCCCAGGCGCCGGCGCGCGAGCGCGGCACGGCATACGATGTTGCCATGCAGCGAACTGAGCCGCAGTCGTGAAGCTCCTCCTCGTCGGCGGCGGGCACGCGCACATCCATCTCCTGAAGCGGGCGGCAGAGGCGCCGCTCGCCGTGCCCGGCGGAGTGGAGCTCGTGCTGGTCTCGCCCGCCGCGTTCCACCACTACTCCGGCATGGTGCCGGGCTATCTCGCCGGGCGCCAGGCCGAGGACGCGCTCGCCTTCGACCTGCGCCGGCTCTCGGCAGCGGCGGGAGCCCGCTTCGTCGAGGCGGCGGCCGAGAGCATCGACGCCGCAGCGCGCACGGTCGAGGCCGGCGGCGAGACCATCTCCTGGGACCTCCTCTCACTCGACATCGGCTCGCAGGCTGCGGGCCTCGCGACTCCCGGCGCGAGCACGCACGCCCTCACCGTGCGGCCGATCGGGCAGGCGGTCGAGCTGCGGCGGCGCGCAACGGAGCTCGCGGCCCGCGCTGCCGGCGGCGCGGTCGCTCTCACGGTCGTCGGCGGCGGCGCCGCCGGCGTCGAAGTCGCGCTGGCGCTCGACCGGCTCGTCCGCGAGATGGCGGCCCG
>JBPOHI010000307.1:0-6229 GCA_052035735.1 Acidobacteriota bacterium | reverse complement strand
TGCGCTGGAAGAGCGTTGCGACGAAGGCGGTCGAAGAGGTCTCCCTCGACCTGCGCGCCCGCGACCTCGAGCGCGACTGGCAGGACGCCTCGTCGAACTTCCATCAGGCAGCCCTCGCCGGGGCCTTCGCCGAGAAGTTGAAGGAGACCGCGGCAGCGGACGACTTCGGCTGGCGGTCGCTCCGGCGCGAGGCGGCGCGGCTCGATGGCGAATGGCGCCGGAACCGCTCTGCCGAGGATCTCGGCGCGGCGGTCCGGCGGGCGGCGGAGATCGCCGGCGTGCGGGGGGACGATCGCGAGGATCGTGACGATCGCCGGCGGCGCGACGACGACGAGCGGCCGCGCAACCCGCGGCTGGACGAGGACTGATCCGGCGAGCGGCTACTTGAAGCGATCGAGCGGCGACCGAAGGACCCGTGGCAGTTGCTGCGGGTCCTCCGCTTTGAGCCTCTTGAGCCGCTCGACCTCGACGGTTTCGACGAACGGCTCGAAGCGCGCCACCACCTCGCGGTGGAGCTCGGCGGTGAGCGCCTTGCGGTCGTCGCCGCGCACGGGTTCATCGCCGAAGTGAATCGACGCCTCGACGTGCGGCAGCCAGAGGAACTCCCGCAGGTGTGCGCCCAGCGGCATGTCTCCCCACCACGAAACGGCGAGGTGGGTCGGCGTTTCACCCGCGGGGGCGCGGTAGTTGATCGTCGCATGGTGCACGCCCTCCGCCGAGCTCATGGCGAACTCGAGCAGCGGCGAGCGGAAGGGCATGACGCAGTCACCCGCCCCCGACGTTCCTTCGGGAAAGATCACCACCCCCTGGCCGGCGCCGAGGGCCTCTTCGATGCGGGCGAGGATCTGCGGCAGCTTCCGCTTCGACTTGCGGTCGATGAAGATGGTGTTCACCGAGCGGCAGATGGCGCCGAAGATCGGCCAGCCGTCGATCTCCGCCTTGGCGACGAAGACGCAGGGAAGCTGCGTACCGAGGACGAAGATGTCGATATAGCTCAGGTGATTCGAGACCAGAAAAAACGGCGGCTTCGGCGCCGGCCCGCGCACCGACACACGCACGCCGAAGATGCGGCAGAGCGCCTTCGACCAGACCTGGTACGCCCAACCCTGCCCCCGCACCGCGAAGCGGCGCGAGAAGATCCCGCAGGCGCGAGCCGCCAGCGCCGCGGAGTAAGCAAACAGGGTGACGACGGCGACCGCAACGAGCCGAATGCCGGCGCGGAGGGCTCGAAAGATCTGCATCACCCGTCGATTCTATGGCTTCTCCTACGCTCGCCGAATCGAGACCTCCGATCACTCTGGCCTCGCGGCTGGCGTGGGGAGCCGAAGCGGTACACTCAGAGCGGGCGGCAGCACGATCCGACTGGAGATGCCCATGACTCTGACTTTCAACGATCCGACGGCTCCAACTCGAGTTGGAGCCAAGCTGCCTTCAGTTGCGAGACTTGCAGCGGTCTTCTGCCTGGTGCTCCTGTTCGTCCTAGTGGGACGGGCGAGTCTTGCGGCCAGCAATCTCACCCAAGTTCACTCGAAGTGGGCTTGGTCCACCTACGGCGAGGAGGTCGGAGCGAACGGATTCGTCGTTGAAGATCTGGATGGGGACGGCCGTTCCGAGATTCTCGCTTCGACATCCCTTTCCGGCCTTGACTGGTGGTATCAAGTGAACCTCACCGATCGTTTGCTACAGACCTGGAGTTCCTTTCCTGTTGAAGGCGAGGAAATGGAACTGCGCGGCATCGAGCTGGCGCAGACACCGGGAGCTCCTCTTGCGGTCGTCATGACGGAGAACGCAATCGAGGTCTTCGACGCGCTCTCCAAGCGTCATCTCCATGACTTCCAAACCCTCTCGACCGACAATCGTGCTATTGCCGTTGCCGACCTGACCGGCGACGGCTCGCTGGAAGCGATCGTCTGTGACTCCCAAGACCTCACGGTCTACGACCTCGCAACCGGCACAGCAAATTCCATCAAGGAGGGCTTCGGTTGTTCCGATGTCGCTATCGGACAGGTCGATTCCGATCCACAACTTGAAATCGCCCTCGCAAGGAGTCCCTTTGCGAGCTACATCCTCGATGGCCTTACGCTGGAGGCGAATGGCGGAGACATCTCCGGCCTTGACAGCCGTATCGCACTGGGCGATCTGGTGGGCGATAGCCGCGACGAATTGGTGGTCTCAAACTGCTCTACCCTTCGTGCGCTAGATCCCACTACAGGCTCCCTGTTGTGGCAGCGGACTATTCCTTCATCGTTCTTCGGCTGCACCTTTTCGCTCGCAGAAGTGAATCCGTCTCCTGGAGTCGAAGTTCTTCTCGCTGACGGCTTCAACATCAGGATTCTTGCGGGCGACAGCGGGCTACCGCTCTGGACCCTTCCTTTCCAAGGCACCGTCAGTGCGATAGGCGCCGGAGATGTCGATGGCGACAGCGTCGCGGACATCGCTTGGAGCCTGTACGTGCGTGGCGTGCATCAAGGTGCAATTTTCGTGTCTCCAGGGAGCGCCCCAGCGGAGATCTTCGAGACCGACCCGTTCGCCGGCGGACCTGTCGGTTTGGGAGTCGGCGGCGCCGCGAACGCCGCCGATGTCGAAGTAATGACGGCGATTTCGAGAGGCGGCGTCAATTTGTCAGGCGTTCTTGTCGCGCTCTCGTTCTCGCAAGGTCGTCAGCTGCGACGGTCTTCTCCCGAGCAGACAGAAGTACTGAGCGAGCTACAAGGGATCAGAGCAGCCCAACTCGACGAAGACGCCCAGCTGGAGATTTGCGGCTGGTCCTACTACCAACCTGGAATCGCCTGCTTCGATGGTGCAGACTTCGAAGTACAGTGGTCAACGGACATCCTCGCTGGAATCGGGACGATGTCGGCCGCCGAGCTCGATGGCACGCTCTATCCGGAGCTGGTCACAACCTCACACTCAGCAGGTGGAGCTCGGATCACGGTTCAAGAAGGCGAGAGCGGAGTGCTGAAATGGCAATCGCCTCCTATCGCTCTCGATTCCATCGTTTCGGTCGCAGCGGTGGATCTCTATTCCAACGGCAACTTCGAGATCGTGGCTGCATTGTCGCCGTCCGGGGGCGCGTGCTCTTCGCTGGCGAGGATCGATGCTGGAATCGGTGTACCCATCGGTCCACCAATGGAGCTCGACTTCTTCGGAATGGCGACAAGGCCGCCGGATCCTGCGGAGCATCTCTTCTTGGGACTCTCGAACGGCGATGTCGCCGAGATCGACCTGGAGAATGGCGACGTGGGGGCCCCGATCGCGACCTTTCCCGGTGGAGTGCAGGCGATCGAGTTGGTCGACCTGACGCGAGACGGAGTTGAAGATGTCGTGGCCGCGGTCGAGGACGGCCACCTCTACCTCTTCGATGGAGCTCTACAGATTGTCACTTGGGAGAGTCCCTACCTCGGCTATCTGGGCTTCGTTCGGGCGGACAAGATGTTGGCTGGAGATTTCGACGGGGATACCGTGCCGGATCTGTTGATCCAGACGCGAACCGGCATTTTCGCCTTCGAAGGGCCCTTGCTCGCACTCTTCGCTGACGGCTTCGAATCGGGCGGTACCACGGCCTGGAGCGCAACGTTTCCTTGAAGTCCGACTCTTAGCCGGACGAAGTACAACCATCGCACGCCCGCCCGCCTTGCCGGAGCCAACTGTTCAGTAGCCCAGTCGGCGGATCGTTCGTGGATCCGCAGAAAGGACCCACTGATCGCCGAGGCGCGAGACCTCGCCCTCGATCTCCACCGGCTCCGCCACCAGATCCAGGATGCGCGGGCCGAGCGGCGCGCTGTCGGTCGCGGCGAGGAGCAGGACCAGCGTCCGTTCGCGACCTTCGGCGCCGGCCGACCGTACGACGAACGCCGGCGGCGCGCCGCCGGAGATGCAGCGGATGGCGCAGTCCTTGTGCGCCTTGCCCTGCGCCGGCTTCATGACGCCGAACCAGCACTTCGAGTCGACGATCTCGCCTTGCAGCCGCTGGCGACCGAGCGAGACCTGCGCCGGAGGCGCCATGCCCGGGACCTGCAAGAGCTTCCCAGCGGAGGAACTCGCGCCGGTGACCTCGATCAACTGCTTGCCGTAGCGTTCGATGCGATGACCCCGAAGCGCGAGGCCGCGGTCTCCCCCAGCGAGCAACTGGGCGTCCGGACCGCGCTTGCCCTCCCCTACGAGAGGCAGAAAAGCTCCAGTAAAGGGGGTGCCAGCTGGAGCGGCGCCGGCTACGGTCCACAGTCCCGGTATCGGCGACGTCTGCAGGCGACCGCAGAACTCCTCCTCGCTGTCCCAGGCGAACTGCCCCTGCCCGAGCGGACGCTGGACGCTGGCGAGCGCACCGGCGACGGCCGCGAGACCCACCAGCGCGACGCCCGCGACCCCGCGCGCGAAGCGCGCAAGCCCAACCGGCACGGGCAAGTAACCGACGAAGAACTCGTCAGGACTTTCCTTTACCGAGCCTTTGCTTGCTTCCAGAATCGAATCATCGAAGGCGAGCGGCTCGACGAAGGTGCCTGGCGGCAGGGGGCGCGGATCGACAAAGACCCGATCCCCGTCCACCAGCCGCAACCGGAAGGTCGGCACGCGCTCGGTGAACGGCGCCGGCGAGGCGCCGTCGGCGGGGCGGTATTGGAAGCCGTGCCAGGGGCAGGTGATGCAGCCGTCGAGGATGCGCCCCTCCCCCAGCGGCCCGTTCTGGTGCTGGCAGACGTTCGAGACCGCGGAGAGCTTGCCGTCGTAGCGGAAGATCGCTACCCGCTCGCCGGAGGCGGTGACGATGCGCGCCCGGCCGTCGCGGATCTCGCCGACGCGACAGGCCTCGACGAAACCGTCGTCACTTGCGCCGGCGATCTCCCGGTCGAGCGCCCTCCCCTTCCACGCCGCGGCGAGGTGCAGGGCGACGAGGGTGACGAGACCCAAGCCGAGAAGAAGCGCCGGCAACGGGCTCGTCGCGTCCTGCAGCACGCCGAGCGCGACGTGCGCGACGAGCAGCGCGTAGGCGAGGTAGACCGCCATGTGCAGCGCCTTCCAGACCGGCGCGGTGAGATTCGTCAGCCAGAAATCATGGCTGGTCGCCGCCATCAGGAAGAGAATGACGAGCGCCGCAGCGCCCAGCTGCTGAAAAGGAAACTGCGCCAGGCTCCCCCAGCGCGTGTTGCTGGTCAACAGGCTCACCAGCGGATTGCGATCGCCCAAGGCGTGGAACTGGAAAAGCGCGAAGCCGCCGTGCAACAGGGCGAAGAGGAACATCGTGACGCCCAGATGGCGCCGGTTCCACAGCAGCGGCAGGACGCGCCGGTCGAGGCGGGCGAGCGGACCGATCGCCAGCACGAGGTGCAGCAGGGTGAAGGCAAGGGTACCGAAGGCGCGGATGAGCAGCGTCTCGGCGGTGATCTCGGGCCGCCGCCAGAGGCCGAAGCCGACGAAAACCGCGAGGTAGAGCGCCGCTCCCACCCAGAGCACGCCGTCGTAGCGCTTCTTCCCCGGCGACCAGCCGACCGCGACGTAGCCAGCGCTCATCGCGCATCGTCCGACGGTTGTGCCGCAGGCGCCAAAGCCGGCGGCAGCTCTTCGAGCGGCAGCGCCCTCCGCGCCCGCACGGCGAAAAACAGAAGCGTCGGCAGGAGGATCGCGAGCGCCAGCCAGATCCAGCGATGGGTCGAGCGAAACCTGGCGATCACCGACCCGACTCCGCGCCGGCTCGCGCCGCACGGCGGTGGGCGTTGGATTCGACCGGCAACCCGGCTCCCGCGAGCCAACGTCGCAGCAGCAACGGCCAGCAGGCCACGACGCCAGGAAACACCATCAGGCGAAAGCCCCAGCTCGACCCGTGCGCTCCGGGATCGAGGCGCTCGATGCCGCGAGCGAGAAAGGCGATCGCGAATAGAGCGCCGAACGCGGCGTAGGCGCCGAGCGCTCGCACCAGCCAGGGGGCGATCTCGATCCAGGTCATCTGCAGGCGGCTCTCCTCTTGCCCGGTTGGATGCGCGGCGCCCGGCTCAGGTTTCCGCGATCGGGAAGGAGACGGTCTTCTCGACTGGCGGCAGGCAGCGCCGGTCGTCGCAAGCCTGATATCTCAACTTCAGCCGCGGCTCGCCAACGGAGCCCTGCGCGCTACGCGCGCGACCGGCGATGATGACCTTGCCGCGAAAAGCTTGCTGGTAAAGGGGTGACCCGGGCTCGCCGGTGACTTCGGGCTGCGGATAGACCATCGAGGCGGGGTCGAGCTCGAGGTCCACGCCTT
>JBPOHI010000039.1:0-2244 GCA_052035735.1 Acidobacteriota bacterium | reverse complement strand
GGCACGCTCACCACCGGTCGGCCGGCGCTGCGCGAGGTGCACGTCTTCGGCTCCATCTCGGCCGACGAAGTCTTGAGCCTCGCCGCTTCGCTCGACCAGGTTTCGCCACACGTCTTCGCCGCGCCATTGGTCGGCGCGGCGCGCCAGAAAGGCCTGCAACTGTCCTTCCCCACCGCCGTCCTCGAGCATCACGGCGAGGGGATCGAAGGCCAGGTGGACGGCCTGCAGGTCGCGCTCGGCAAGCTCGCCTGGGTCAACAAGGACCAGCCGCTCTCGGCGGCGATGCGGCAGGTGCGGCGCAGCACCGCGCTCGAGGGGACCTCGAGCGTCTGGGTGGCGATCGGCGGCGCAACCGCGGCGACCATCGTGCTGCACGATCCGATCCGCAGCGACGCGCGGAGCACGATCCGTGCGCTGCGCCGCTCCGGCATGAAGCGGGTCGTGATGATCACCGGCGATCACCCGGAAGTGGCGGAAACGGTCGGCTTCGGCATCGGCGCCGATCTCGTCCTCGCCGAGCGCTCGCCGGCGGAGAAGGTCGAGGCGGTTCGCACCGAGTCGCAGCGCGGCATCTCCGTCATGGTCGGCGACGGCCTCAACGACGCGCCGGCCCTCGCCGCCGCCGACGTCGGGGTGGCCATGGGGGCGCGCGGCGCGACGGCCTCGGCGCAGGCCGCCGATGTCGTGCTGACCGTCGATCATCTGGGCCGCCTCGCCGAAGCGATGGCGATCGCCCGCCGCGCGCGCTCGATCGCCCTGCAGAGCGTCGTCGTCGGCATGGGTCTGTCGCTCGCGGCGATGATCTTCGCCGCCGCCGGCAGGCTGACTCCGGTCGCCGGCGCCCTGTTGCAGGAGGCGATCGACGTCGCCGTGATCCTCAACGCGCTTCGGGCCCTCTCCGGCGGGCGCCGGCCGCGGACCGTTCCCGACGGCAGCAGCGACGTCGGCGAGCGCTTCCGCGAGGAACACGCCGCCCTCCTGCCGCAGGTCGAGAGTCTGCGCACCGTAGCCGACCAGCTCGACGCGCTCTCGCCGGCCGATCTTCGCGCCGCGCTCGACGGGCTGCGCACCTTTCTCGACCATGACCTGATTCCGCACGAGCGCCAGGAAGACGCCACGGTCTATCCCCTGGTCGCGAAAGTGCTCGGCGGCGACGATCCGACCGGCACCATGAGTCGCGCCCATCTCGAGATCGCGCACCAGGTGCGTCTGTTCGGCCGGCTCGTGGACGAACTCCCCGCCGGGCCACTCTCGCCCGAGGACAAAACGGACCTGCGCCGGCTGCTCTACGGCTCGCACGCCGTGCTCCGCCTGCACTTCGCGCAGGAGGAGGAACAGTACCTTCCGCTCCTCGCCGCCGCGGGTGTGGAGCCGAGAGCGGGCGATCTCCGTGCCCGGATCCGCGGGGCGTAGCGTGCCAGAGTCAGCCGGAGGTACCTCCATGTCGCTTTCCCGCAGAAGCTCCACGCTGCCCGTGCCGGTTGCCGGCGTGACCGTCGGCGGCGGCGCCCCGATCGTCGTGCAGTCGATGGCCAACACCGATACCGCGGATGCGCGCGGAACGTTCGAGCAGTGTCTGGCACTCGCCGAGGCGGGTTCCGAGATGGTGCGCATTACGGTGAATCTCGCCGAGGCCGCCGCCGCCGTGCCCGAGATCAAGCGTCGCCTGCTCGATGCCGGCTGCTGCGTGCCGCTGATCGGCGACTTCCACTACAACGGGCACCTTCTGCTCACCCAGTTCCCGGAGTGCGCCGCGGCGCTCGACAAGTACCGCATCAATCCCGGCAACGTCGGCTACGGCAGGAAACGCGACGAACAGTTCACCACCATCGTGCGGATCGCTGCCGAGCGCGGCAAGCCCGTGCGCATCGGCGTCAACGGCGGTTCGCTCAACCAGGAGCTGGTGATGGCGCGCATGCAGGAGAACACCGACCGCGACCTCGGCCTGACTTCCGAGGAGATCCTCAACGAATGCATGGTGCTCTCGGCGCTGCAGTCGACCGAGCTCGCCCTCGAAAGCGGGCTCACCGAGAACCAGATCATCATCTCGTGCAAGGTCTCGCGACCCTCCGATCTCATCGCGGTCTATCGCGAGCTCGCGCGTCGCACGCGACAGCCGCTCCATCTCGGGCTGACCGAAGCGGGCATGGGGATCAAGGGCCTGGTCTGGTCGGCGACCGCGATCGGCGTGCTGCTCGAAGAGGGCATCGGCGACACCATCCGCGTCTCGCTGACGCCGCGCCC
>JBPOHI010000282.1:0-1737 GCA_052035735.1 Acidobacteriota bacterium | reverse complement strand
GAAAGGCTAGGCCGACCGGCTTCGTCCGCGCACCAGCAGCCCGAGGACGAAGCCGGCCGCGGCCGCCAGCAGCAAGGACTTCCCCGGATGAGCGGTGACGTAGTCGGTCGCGGCCGTGGCGGCGTGGGCGAGATCGCTCTGGACGCGGGAGTAGCCGCGATCGATCGACTGTGCAGCGCCGGCCACGCGCCGGTGGGCGCCTGCCGAGGCGGAATCGACCGTCGAGCGCAGGCTGGCTCCGGCGTCGTGTGCCTTCTCGACGACCTGGTCGGCGACCGTCTCGACGCCCTGCTCGGCGCGATCGGAAGCCGCAGTCACAGCTTCGCGCGTCCGTTCGATCAGCGAGTCCACTTCGCCCTGCGTTCTTTCGATGGTCTTGAGCACGTCGTACCGTCCTTTCCGGTTGGAGGCAGCCGGCGGCGCGCAGCGCGACGCCGGGCTCGGCAGGTTCGAGCGGATTCAGCGCTCGGACAGCTGCACGAGTTGTTTCCCTTCGTTGCGCCCCTGCAGCATGCCTATGAAGGCCTGCGGCGCCGCCTCGATGCCGTGGGCGACGTCTTCCCGATACTTGAGCGCACCAGAGGCAAACCACTCGTTCAACTGAGCGCAGCCTTCGACGAACCGATCGGCGTAGCCGGACACCAGGAAGCCCTGCATCTTCGCCTGTTTGGCGACCAGCCGGCCCAGCCAGCGCGGGCCGCTCTCGGGGCTCTCGAGGTTGATCTGCGAGAGCTGTCCACAGACGCTGATGCGCGCGCGCGGGTTGATGTTCAGCATGACGGCGTCGCTCAGGGCACCGCCGACGTTGTCGAAGTAGACGTCGACGCCCTCCGGGCAGAGCGCCTTCAGCTTGCCGTCGTAGTCGTTGCCGATCTTGTAGTTCCAGGCCGCATCGAAACCGAGCTCGTCGAGCAACCAGGCGGCCTTGGCGCCCGAGCCCGCGACCCCCACGACGCGACAGCCCCTGATTTTGGCGATCTGGCCGGCGACCATGCCGACGGCCCCCGCGGCGCCCGAGACGACGACGGTCTCGCCGGCCTGCGGATCGCAGATGTCGAGCAGCCCGAAGTAGGCGGCCAGGCCCGGCAGGCCGAGGATGCCGAGGGCCGCCGAAATGGGGGCGACGGCGAGGTCGATGTGGCGCAGGTCGGCGCCGCGGGCGACCGCGTACTCCTGCCATCCCAGCATGCCCTCGACGGCGTCCCCGACCGCGAAGGCCGCGTCGGCGGAGGCCCGGACGAAGCCGACGACGTCGCCGACCATCACGGCGCCGATCGCCACCGGTTCGGCATCCAGGCCCGGTGCGTTCATCCGTTCGCGCATGAAGGGGTCGAGAGAGAGGTAGTGCGCCTGCACCAGCACCTCGCCGGCTGCAGGCACGGGCAGGACGGCGTAGGCGAGCTGGAAGTCCGAGATCCGCGGCAGCCCGCGCGGCCGGGCGGCGAGCAGGATCTGGCGATTCACGGCGAACGTCATCGGCCGGAGTCCAGGCGCAGCCGAACCGGCCAGCCGGCGAGAGGCGCCGGCGAAGCCTGCCGGAAGCGCTCCCTCTGCGCCGGCGTCACGTCAGCCGTTTCGTCGCGTGAAGAGGAGCGCGCCACCGGCGACGATCGCGGCCACTCCGGCCCAGACCGGAACGTTGACCCGTTCCTTGTCCTTGACCGAGAACTCGAGCGGCCCAATCTTGGCGTCGTGCGTGGTGCGGGTGTAGGTGAAACCGCCGTAGGCCAAAGCGAC
>JBPOHI010000233.1:0-11146 GCA_052035735.1 Acidobacteriota bacterium | reverse complement strand
TCGGCGTTCTTTCTGACTCGGCTGCAGTCAAGTCGTTCGCAGCGTCCGCTGGAGACGCACCTCAGCACTTTGGTGCTGCTTGAACTCTCCATGCGGGCGCAGCGTCGCCATCGGTGCGCGAACTTCGAGCGGCAGCGACCGCGTCGACTTTGAAAAATCCTCTGTCTGTGCGCGAGCTCTCGAAGCCGCTAACCCGTTCGGGCGGCCAGTCGAATCGGGAGCCGCGGGGGAAAGGCACCGACCGGGAACTCGAAATCCGTCGCGCCCGCCCGAAGCCGGTTCGCAGCGTAGCGATAGGCCTCGCGAAAGGCGAAGTAGGCGTTGCGGAGGCTGCGACGCACCGCTGGGGCCACGGCATGCACCAGCGGGGCCGGGCCCTTCTTCATCCGGTTCGGCGCGTGGTGAGGATTCTGTCGACAGACGGCGTCGGCTCCGAGCGGAGCCTTCCCGGTCTCCTCCTGCTGCAGGCGGGCGTCCGCCTCGATGGCTTCGATCAGTTGCAGAACGCGGGCTCGATACTCCTCCGGCGAGAGCGATTTCCAACAAGGGAGGGGCGTGAGCTCGAGCACTTCCTGCTCGATGAAGGCCGAAGGATCGAACGCAATCCCCTTGCGCCGGGCCCTGAATTCAGGGGTCCGGTCGTGCCAGCGGCCAGAGATGGCGGTCCCTTCGGTCAGGGCTTGAGCGCAATGGACCCCGGGCCAGTCGAAGGGTGAGGCGACGAGCCCTTCTTTGACGCCCTGCGCCAGGATGTAGGAAAGCCGGCCCACCTGGGCCTCTTCCTCGTCGGAGACGATGACCGCCTCGAAGCGCCTGCCCCAGAACTTCTCGCGCCACCGGACGAGGCGCCCGGCTTCCCGGGCGAGATTCGAGTTGAGGTAGTTCATGAACTTGGCGAGCTGTTGGGCATCGGTGACGGAGACGAGAAGGTGGTAGTGATTGGACAGAAACACCGGCGCGTGCACCGCAAGGCCTGCCAGGCGCGCGGCGCGGGCCAGAACACCCCGGATGACGTCGTTCAGGCCCGCCGAAGGGCGCAGGAGCAGGCGGCCCTGGATCGTCCGGCAGGTGATCTCCACCAGGGCTCCTCCGGGCGGTGTGTACCGTAGTCTTCTAGCCATCGACAGATAAGACGAAAGCGAGGCCGGCGATCTGGCGACAGCTGTGCTGGATGTTCTGAGTGTCTTCCTCGGAAATCGGGTGGCACCTTTTCCCAGCATCGGCGAAGAAGGCTTCAACTGCGTCGCAGGGCAGCGAATCGGGCTTCTCCGTCTCTGTCTCGCCTGTGGATCCACTCGAATCCCCGCTCCCATCGCCTTCGGCGGTCGTCGGAGGGTTGTGCTCATTCTCGCCGTTCGTCGGCCCCACCTCGGGCGGTAGCGGTCCGGTGACCGTGATGACGTCTGCCAGCAGCCCCAAGGGGTCGATGTACTTCATCGGGTTGTTGAGTGCGAATCGTCTCTCACGCGCCGACCCACTAGATTACGAGCCCGGACTCGCGCTCTCGCTCTGAACCTCGATCGGGACAGCCTCGAAAACCTCGCGCTTCGAGGTACCGTCGAGCACAGTTGTCACGACCGTGACGCCTTCGATGGTCGCGACCCTGATGGTGTCGAAGTAGTCGCGGTTCTCCGGGGAGACCACGACCTCGAGCGTCATGTTGTCGCGCCAGAACAGATACTTGACCGGGACCTGGTAAGAACTCCAAACCGGCGGGCCCAACCTCCTTGAGTTGAATGGGCGCGAGCGCGGATTCAACACTACGAGGTACCCAGGGCCATTTGTGGCGCCCCAACCGGGTACTTCGACGGTGTTCGCCTGGAGGTTCCCATTCGGCGAATAAAGCCACACGGCTCGCGTCGTCCCGCGGTTGCATGAGAGAACGAGGAGAATCGCAATCACGGACAGGAGACCCTTGCTTCGCGTCAATGACATGGTTCGCCTGCGTATGCCTGTTTGATCCTCACTTGATCCCTCGCGTCATCTCCGTGTGGACTGGCGCCCCAAGGCACGCCTTGGCCGTGGCGAACAGGTGAGAAACTGTCCGAGATGTATTGAGCCAGGCCGGCACCGCGAAGCGCAATTGCTTCGGGAACAAACGCCGCATCAAACACCCTTCCGAAGTGATGGTTGCCGAAGTTCTGATACTCCACATTCCCATATTGGTACTTGAAGTCCCAGACGCTGGTCGGAGCGACCATCGCCGTCAAAGTTCCCCACACCCCAATCGGCCCTGTGACAGGGCCTGCGAGGAGTACTGACGCGGCCAGTGCGGCACGAACAGCCCTCGCATTGTCGTCGGCACTGACTCCTGGAGGGACTGCGCAGGGCGAATCGGACTCATCCTTGGTGTCTGCAGTTCCATCAGCATCCCCACCGCTGCCATCGCCATCGGCAGTCGTCGGAGGGTTGTGCTCATTCTCGCCGTTCGTCGGCCCCACCTCGGGCGGTAGTGTTCCGGTGACCGTGATGACGTCTGCCAGCAACCCCAAAGGGTCGATGTACTTCATCGGGTTGTTGAGTGCATAGGTGAACCGATTCCAGCTCTGCGGATTGAACGGGTTGCCGCCAATGGGGTCGACGGAAAGGAACCGACCAAGCTGCGGGAGAGTTGCTCGCTGATGCATGTAGTCGCGATCATCGGCGGTACCGGGCTGGGTGCCGAGATCGCGCTCGTGGCCGGTGAAGCGGAACCGGGCAGGATCCACGAGGGATTGATTGATCTCTTCGCCGTAGGGGAAATAGGCGTAGGTCGTCTGTATACCTTGCGAGGAGTTCGTCTGAGCGATCGGCGTTCCGAGCTCATCGGTGTGCCAATGTGCCACCATGCCCCCACTCGTGATCGTCGCGAAGAGTCTTCCATTCGCCCAAATAGAGTCGGTAAAAGCATTGGCGCCCTGGCTCGAATCGTACGTGCGAAGGACCTTGCGATCGAGCCCCCGCAAAGTGAACAGTGACCCCGCGGCATCCATCCGGTACTGCCACATTCGCTCGTCGTCTGCGGTGTAGACATGGAGCCAGTCCTGTGACGAGCAAGAAGCGGCGATCGAATTCCAAGTGGCGCAGCTACGGGTCATCTTGTTGAGACGATCATATTCGTAGTGCTGCCCGTTCCAGTCGACGAGATTTCCTCGTAAATCGTAGAAGACACCACCCCCGTTCAGGCGGTTCGAGGCTGAATCCGTGGGGATCGCAGGCCCGGAACCGTTGGTCTTGATCTGGGTGACGTTCCCCACCAAGTCCATAGTGAAGTCCTGAGTCTTGTTGTGCGCCCCAATTCCCATGAATGCCTTGACGAGCCTGGAACCTCCGTCGTAGGCAAAGTCGTTCAACCCTTGAGTCTTCAGATTCCCTTCGCCGTCGTAGGCGTATGTGCCAATCGAAGCGTTCAGGACCGGGCTCGTCAGAGTCAGGTTCGTCCTGCGCGGCAAGCCGCTCGGATCGACAGCAATCGTTTCGGTCACCGAATTCGCGTGCCGCAACGTCGTCATCATCCCGTTCTTGTGATACTCGATCGGATCCGGCGGACCCGCGGCCAGCGCGGTCGTGAACGATGGAATCTCGACGAGAAATCCTTCCTTGTAGTTGTAATCGACCAAACGACCCGCGACGCCACCGGCGCCGCATCCGCCCTGGAAGCAGCCCGGATAGGTCTGCCGGTCAAGGGTTCCGTCCCGATTCCAGCTGAAAGTCTGGTCATATCGTTCCTGATTCGCGTTCGAAACATAGAGCTGGGTCGAGCGCGCGGTAGGGAGTCGATAGACCCCGCCGTAGGTATAGGTCTCGGTGACGATGGCTGTGTTGTTGATCGCCGGGAAGTAGTTGTACCGCTTCGCTGTACTCATCTTTCCGAGGCCGGCCCCGCTGGTCCCATAAGTCCATTCCTTGAGAACGCGACTGGGTGCGGACCCCTCCCAGACTTCCTTGATGCGCTCGGACTTGTCGTAGACGTAGGAGAGGCGCCCGGTCGAACCCGAGTCGCTGAGGATCAGTGCGTGCCCCCGGGCATCGATGGAGGAAGCGACAACTGCACCGCCCTTCTCTGGATGAGTCTCCTGGGTCAGGAAGCCTCTCCCGTCGATCGTCCTGGTACGAGTCTGAATCGGCGCGCCACTCTGTGGCCCTTGTTCCACCGAGACGAGGTTCCCGATAGCGTCATAGCCGTAGGACGTCTTTAGGTTTCCCGAGCTCAGGGGCTGCACGACTTTGATCAAGCGACCCCGCCGGTCGAAGGTCTGTGTCGTCGTGAATGAGGCCTCTGTTCCATTGACGTCGATCGCGATCGACATCGCCCGAGTCGCTTCGCGATCTCCCGTATAGCCCAGCGTGACGATATGGCTGCCACCCAAGTAGTCGGCTTTGTCGGGGAGGTCGATCTTGCGTGGCCTGCCGAAGGCATCGAAGTCGTAGAACACCCAGTTGCGATTGCTTCCGGAGTTGGCTCCCAAAACACTCGTCTGAGTCATCCATCCAAGGGCATTCCAGAAGGTGTCCCGCCGGGCACTGGTGCCATCGGGCTGCTGGAACTTCTCCCGGGTCAGCCTCCCAAAGCCGTCCCAGGAAAGCACTGTCTGTCCGAAACTGCCCCCCGCTACGCAGTCGCTGACACCGGAAGGGCATGCCGTGGAAATCGTCGCTTCGAGACCGACAACACCCCCTCCCGTAGCCCAGGAATAGCTTGTTACGGCGCCCTTCTCGGAGCTTCCATTCCCCATCGGCTCCACTTTCAGGAGTCGTCCGATGGCATCGAACTCGTAGTTCGTCTTGTAGCCGGAGACGTCGTAGTTGGACTTGACCATTCCGGTCGATGAGTCGATGTCGACATGGTAGTCGCGGTGCGGGGCGAAAGTCCCATTGGTCTCCCGGTGCTGGCTCCAGGCGCGCTGCCCGAACGAGTAGCCATGGTCAATTCGGTAGGCCCAACCACTCGGACCAGTCGCTCCGTTCGGTCCGACTTCTCCGCAGTCTGGGGCCACCCCGGAGAGCGACTGATTGTCACCACCATAGTACGTCTCACGGTCGACGAACCTTGACGCCGAGTCGAGGCAGAAGAACGCCAGGGTGTCAGCGTTCCCAGGACTCGCTGCCACCTTTCGCCGGCGAATCGAGTTGAGAAATCCTGTCGTGGCGTTGAAGGAATAGTCAGTTCGGAAAGCACCCGTCGAATCGCTCACCTGCTGGAAGTCGAAGCGATCCAGGACCCAGGCGTCTCCTATCGGAAACTTTGCGTAGGATGGCGGCGAGCCGCCTACGTTCGCGTCCCACGAATAGGTCTGGTTGGTGGCGTTGAAATTCACATTGGTCGTGGTGGCGTTGCCACTGTCGAAGTTCCCACCCGTAGCGGTGGTGCGGTAGTGGCCCAAGCCATCGAACCCTGAAAGCGTCGTGTCCGCGTAGAAACCGGGATCGTCGTTGTACACAAGGCGGGAACTCTCGAAGCGCTGATTCTCGCGACCCGTGGCATAGCCGGCATGATAGTCGGCGTTGTACCGCACCCACTCCGTACGAACCAATGCGGCACCCGCGCCGGAAGGATCGCCTTCGTACATCCGTCTCGAGAGATACCTCCCTCCACCTCCTGCGACTTGGTCAGTGAATGGAAGGCCATTCTTCCAGGATCCGTCTTCGGTTGTGAAATAGCTGACCGACACGTCGCCATGTTCCGGAGTCTTGACCCACGTGCGGCGTTCACGGGCCGGGTTCGCCGGGACTGTCCCGTCAGGGCGCGGGCCTTGCCAGTATGCCCAGTCGCCAAGTGGAGTTCCGTTGGCGCCTATCACGCTCTTCAAACCGAGCGCATCGGCCTGAGCGGTCCAAGGTGCACTGCTGGGGGGAGTTCCGAAGGAGAAGGTTCTGTACTTGTACTCGTATTTTCCCTTGGTCGGTAGCTTGAGTGACTTCAGGGCTCCCGAAGGACTCATGTAGGGCGGTGCGCTCTCGTTTGTCTGGTAGTAGGTCATGTCATAGGAGCCGCCGGCGGGCGGCGCAACGGAAGTCAACAACTGCACCTGAACGTCGATGGGGAGCCCACCCTTGACGTCGTCTGAGGAGTGCTTCCAGTGGCGGGAGATGGTTGTCGGCGCGTAGGTGAAGTTCCATCTCGCCCGCGTCCCACCCCCGAACTTGGGTAGATCCACATACTTCACTCTTTCGGGAAGTCCCTGAACGGTTTCGAATTGGACTGAGATCACTCGGCTCGGACTGCTCGAATCGGTCAAGTCCCAGTGAGTGGGGGTCTCTCCAGGGTGTGTGTCCACCGAAACGGTGTTCGAAAATCGGTCGCGAATGGCCTTCGGCTCACCGGACGCGTCAAAGACACGAACGAGGCCGCTGGGCGATTCGACCTCCCAAGTCGAGCCGACCTTCTTGATCCTCAGATAGCTCGAGTCGCGCGTATAGCATGCGGTGGTGACCGTGTCGCCAGCGTGTAATCTGTCGAAAATCTGTCGCCGCGACCCGTCTGCTTCGATGAGGACCCAGTTCGTGCAGTTCGAGGCAGAGGTCCCAACCTGTTTCATCCGGGCCAGGCCAAGATTCCAGCCAAGGCCCGCGTTGCCGTAGAGCTCCGGGAGCGCGTTGACCGAGTCCTCAGGCCCCCAGTCAAAGTCCCAGACGTTGGAGTTGTATTGGACGGTAAGCGCATACGAGAGCGCTTCCGATACAGGATAGGCGTCGCCGATCGGAATGACGAAGGAGTAGTTGCCGTTGAACAAGTTCACAGCGTCATGTTGATCGGAAGCGTAAGCGGTGGGTGCACCGCGGCCGCGGCGGAGATTGGTCGGATCTTGAGCCTCGACGAATGCCGGCGCGAACGCGAAAGTGAGGGCTAGAGCGATAGCCCGAACTGCCGGGGCAGGGATCTTCATCGCGCGACCTCCTCTGCTTCGAACACCAGGCGGCGCAAGTCGAAAGTGCGCTGGTCGAGGGCGAAGAGCGCGTCGCCCGGCAGGAACTCATCGAGGGGAGGGTCTTCGACTCCGAGCGATTCGAAGGTCGTGGGCGGGAGCAACAGTCGATCAGGGAGCTGAGGGTCGCCAGAAGGCACGACATCGGCTCGCCCCCTCCAGACCCAGGCGCCGACCTCCCGGCGAAATAGAACGACCAGCTGTTCGCCCGAGAGAAGAAGCGGACCCGAAGGGCTCTGAGTGAGATATTCGTCCTCCAGAAGGCGCGGAAGCGCGCGTGGAAATTTTCGCGGCACAGAGTAGAGGATCGGTCCACCGGACCGATTGATCGCCGCCCAGAGCGAGTCTTCGGGGACTCCCTCCTCGATCTCCAGGGTCAAAATGCCGTCGCCATCGGAATCAGTCGAGCCTTCTAACCGGAAGTACCTTCGGGTCACCTCGGGGCCCTCGGTTCTCCTCCCGAGGCCGACTAGGTAGTAGGTGGCACCGAGAGGAGCGCCAGAGATCGTAATCGTGCCTTCCCCGACAGCTATCGCAGGGCGGCCCGTCGCGGCTGTTGCAAGGCTATGAGCTTCCTGTGCTTGACCTTCCGATGCAATCCCGACAGCTACGATCACCAACCTGAGCAAGCTCCGATAAGACATCGAACCTCCATTGTTTGACTGCGTTTCCTTCTCGACCCCTCCACCTGCACAGAGTCCTCGAGGAAGCAAGAAGAAGCGGACCTAGTCCTTCGATCCAACCGCACTCGAATTTCCGGGCACCCTATAGCAGACCTCGAGTGCTCCAGCTGCGGGTCCGGCATTCAAGTCGGTTTTCAGAAATCTGTGATAACGGGGCCTGTTTCTCGCGGTGAGCACGCTGGGCACGTTGGACACTTGGCTTACCCGGCGCTGCACCGGAGAGCCGCGCGAAGGAACAGAGTACGGTCTTTGGTCCGGGCCCGACTACGACACGCGAGCCCGGGGACCCCGGTGCGTCCACAACTCCGAATTCGAGCTCGAGATTGTGCACGCCGACCGCGGCGAACTCGGCACCCGCGTCGCATTGCGGCTCGATGCCGGGGAGGCCGTTACCTGGCTGACCCACGCTCCAGCCCGGCAGTCTCAGCTAGGCGATAGGGCCGTTGGCGGACGCAGACCCTTCGGCGTTCCGAACGAATGCTACGCTGCCCTCTTCGCGTGCAAAGACTGCGGAAGCTGACGCTCAGCCTTCTCGACCGGGCGACCCCGCCGGGGGATCTCGCACAGGCCTGCGCTGAGCTCTATCAGTGGTTCGCGGACGCGGCGCAACTGGATGCGACTCCGGGCGAAGCCATGCGACTACCGACCGGCCTCGCGCTTCCGCCTGAAGCTGCTGCCCAGTGCATTCTCGACACGAATCGCACGGTTGCGTTCGTCCGCGGCGTGTCGCTGGCGCTGGAGGAAGCCAGGCGACGCTTCCCCCACGGCGTGCTCGAGGTCCTGTACGCCGGCACGGGACCGTTCGCTCCTCTCCTCCTGCCGCTCATGGCGACGCGGCCGACTCGCGACGTTCTCGTCACCTTTCTCGACGCGCATCAGCGCTCGGTGGACTCTGTTCAGCTGCTTACGGAACGCCTCGGTCTCGGTCAGCGAACCAGACTGATCGCATGCGGCGACGCCGCCAGCTATCGCCACCCGGCGCCGATTCACCTGCTGGTGACGGAGACCCTGCAGCGCGCCCTCGCAGTCGAGCCGTTCGTCGGGATCGTCAGGAACCTGCGACCCCAGCTGGCGCCGGGTGGACTCATGGTTCCCGAACGCGTCGCGGTGCAGGTCGCGATGATCGACGCGGTTGCTGAGCAGGCACGCTGGAGTCATCTGGCGCCGCCCGCAGCGCACCAGAGCTTGAGGGAGTTGTTCGAGGTCACCGCGCAAGGCGAGCTTCCGCCCCTCGACCCTCACGGTCGATCCGAACCCGTTGCGGTGACCCTCCCCGAGCAGCCGCCGGAACGCGAATGCTGGGTGGCTCTGACCACGCGCATCGACGTGTTCGGCGACCTTCAGCTGCGCGAGCATGAGTCGGGGCTGACGGTCCCCGAGATCCTCTGGCCATTGTCCCCGGCACGCGGCGGCGAGAGGATCGAGTTTCACTACGCGCTCGACCAGGCTCCAGGTATCCGCTGGCGGCGGTGCTAGGCCAAGCTGGACGCCAGCGGAACTGCCCGCAGAGGTGCTGCCTGCAGAGGGGTCATGGCGGCGTCGATCGGCTCGCGAGGGCCGCGGCGATCCCTTCGATATTGCCGGAGAGCAGCGCCCGCCACTGGCCTTCGAACTTGCGCAGCGTCATCGCGCTGACGCGGGAGAAGGTCAGACTGTCGGCGGACGCCGACACCCGGAACACCACGTGCACGAGGTCGGCGCCCTCGGCGACGCTCCCCACGACCACGCCTTCGGCGCTGGCGAGCGCGGCGGCGAACTGCGGAATCCTGGTCAACGTCGCCATCAGGCGCTCGAATACCGCGCTCGGCGGCAGGGCGTCGAACGCGGCGACATCCGCGACGGCGAAGAGCTGCTTGCCCGCCTCGTGCGAAGTATCGCCGGCAACGACGTCGTGGAACATCCGCTGCAGCGCCACCAGCGCCTCCGGATGCAGCAGCTTCGCATAGGCCGGCCAGTCGCCTGCCCGCGTAAGGGCCAACATCTCCCGGGCGACATCTTCCGGCGCCGGCGCTACCGTCTGCGCGGCCCCCACCGGCGCCACTACGAGCAGCGCCACGGCAACAGCGATCCTCGCCCTTGTCATCACGGTCTCACTCCTTTCGGTGAATCCTCGCACGAAGGCCGCAACCCGGAAGTCTGGCCCGTCCGAGTCCTTCCCCTATGGCGTCGCGACCGCCGACCATAGGGTGGCGCGGCCCTGTTCGAAGCCATCGACGAAGAGGTAGCCCGACTCGAGGCGCACTGCGAAAGAGATGTCGCGGGTCGCATTGGTCGCGCGGCCGACGACCACCGGGCGGCCGCCCCAGAGCTCGAGATGCTGCGGCTGGTCGCCCTCGATCGACCCCGGGTCGTAATCGAAGTCGTGGTCGGCGGTGCCGGCCGTCCCCCAGGACGGATCGAGTGGAAAACTGCCCGTCGTCGCGAACTGCCGGCGGCGCGAACGCATGCCGTCTCCCCCCTCGGGAAGAAACTCCGCATTCGTCACCATCAGGCCATTCCCCTGCGTCGCGACCTGCGCCGGCAGGAGCGATTCCACGAGCGTCGCCCCGGCCACACCGTTCGCCGAGACGGCACGTACGAAGGAGATCGAGCCGCCGATCGTTCCGCCCGAGACCAAGACCGTGCCATCGCTCGCGAGCGTCAAGTCGTCGGCCGTCGAATCGGTCGAGTTCGCCTCGACCAGCGGCAGCACACCGTCGCCCGAAAAGCCGTTGTCGAGCCCTCCCGCCGGCAGGTAACGGAACAGGAAAAGGTCGGTGTCGGTGACGCCGCCCTCCTTGAAGGGCGTCGCCAGGACGTAGATCCGGCCGCGCGCGTCGAGCGCAAGGTGCGCTTCACCGAAGAACCCGTCGGTACCGGCGGCGAGGATCTCGAGTACGCCGTTGCCGTCGAAGTCGTTGTCCACCGCGCCATCCGCCGTGAGGCCGACGAGAAAGAGGCGGCCTTTCGGCCCGCTCACTTCCGAGCGCACGAGCAGAATGATCCGCGTGGCGGTCACGGCGAGCGTCGGCCGGCGGATCTGCGCCAGTCCGAGAACCGAGCAGGACTCGGTGTCGCAGAACGAGAAGTCGTCGAAGAAGGCGTAGCCACTCGAGGAGAAGTCCGTATCCAGAGCGCAACCTCCGGCGGCGCGATCGAAGCGTGCAATGAAGGGCCGTTCGGTTGCTGCGGAGCCCTGGAAAGCGATGGCGCCGGCAACGAGAAGTTGCCCTGAGTCCGAAAGGCCGGCCGCGAGCCCACGGGAGGAGACGCCGAACGGAAAGACTTGCCCGGTCGTCTCCTGGCAGGACAGTTCGTCGATCGTCTCGCCATCGCTTCCGTAGGCCCGAAAGGCAAGGTGGTCTTCGGTGGAGGTTCGCGTCGCGACGAGGAAGAGCTCCTGGTCGCCCGGCACGACGGCCGTCGTCGCGACGTCCGACACGAAGAAGCCGTTGAGGATCTCCCAGTAGGTGGAGCCATCGCCGGCAAAGCCCACATCGAGATCTCCTTCGGCAGCGGCCGCCGGCGCAAGCGCGGGGGGCAGGAAGAATGTCGCGGCGGCGAGCGAGAAAGCCAGAA
>JBPOHI010000303.1:0-4518 GCA_052035735.1 Acidobacteriota bacterium | reverse complement strand
GAAAGCCTCCACCGCCGATCATACGACCGGAGTCCCGGACCGACCATCAGCTCGAAGCGGAAAGGCCTCCGAGCCCCGGACACCACCCGCCACGAAGCCAGGTCACAGATACCCGAGCGAGCGGAGTCGCCGGCGAGTCGAGTCGTCGAGCTCCCTCGGCGCCGTCGCGACCAGCGGCGGGGTCAGCCAGGGTCGGGCCAGCTTGAGTTCTGCGCGGAATAGCTCCAGCAGCTCCGGCTGCACGACAGCAAGGTTGGTTCGCTCGCCGGGATCCTGCTTCAGATCGTAGAGCTCGTCGGGCAGCTCGGTATCGAGATAGTCGATGAGCCAGTAGCGGCGGCTGCGGAGCGCGACCTGGGCTGGCAGCGCCGGATTGAGCCCAGCCACGTTGACGCCCGAAGGCGCAGTCGCGCGAAACGTCGAGCTCCCGGGCCGACCGGCGATGTCGCTCGCCAGGCTGAACCGATCCGCAGCCAGAGGCATTGGGAGCCCGAGAAGCTCCAGGAAAGTGGGCACGAGATCAACGTGGCTCGCCAGGGCGTCGGTATGGCGCTCGGAACCAGGGACGCGGGCCCCTGCCGGCAGCACGACGAGGGGAACTCGCAGGAGCTCGTCGTAGAGAGCACCACCGTGCCCCTGGAGAAGCTGTTTCGTGCCGTCTCCTCTTGGCCGGCCGTATCGCCGGTCGCTCGGAAACAGCTCGCCGTGATCGGCCGTCACCGCGAGGACGGATTGGCTGAGCACCCCCTCCTCCGCCAGTAACTCGATCATCGCGGCGACCTCTCTGAGCGCGTAGCGCACCTCCTGGCGATAGAGACTCTCCTCGGCCGCCAGCTCCAGGTTCGAGTCCTCGAAGGGCAGCTCCGGGTGCGAATGCAGCGGAACGTGCGGATCCAAGAGGTGAACAAAGAAAAAGAGCGAGGACCGGCGACCGCCGAGTTGATCGAGGCGCTGGACGAAACGCCGTCGCACGCTCGCCGCAGGCTGGTAGGCGGGCGGATCGACGAGGCCAACGCGGGTCAGGGCGACAAGAAAGGGCAGCCTCTCGGCCGCTCCCTCGATCAGCTCATAGTGGGCGAAGCCGCGCTCCATGCCGGTGCCCGGGCGAATGTAAGGCTGTGTGACCAAGCCCTCGCAGTGATAGCCCTCTCGTTCGAGGCGCTGGGCTAGGGTTTCGATGTGCGGCGCCAGGGGCGGGATCGCCTCCCCCGCGGACCCGGGTGAATCGAAGCCGTGCTCGGCGGGATAGAGGCCTGTGAGGATCGACGCCATCGACGGTGCCGTCCATGGGGCGATAGCGGTCGCATGATCGAACCAGGTAGCTCCGGAAAGCGCACGAGAAAACCGCTCGCCCTCGGGCGTTGACGCCACCACGTCGGCGAAGACGTCCAGCCGCAAGGTGTCGATGACAACCAGGAACAGGTTCCTCCCGCCGGTCGAAGGGAGCTCGGCTCTCCCCTCGCGCGGAACGAATCCGACGAACAGCGTGAACCCGGCGGCAGCGATTGCGCCTGCTGCGGCGCGAGCGCCGCCGCGCAGCCGGACTGCCCAAGCGAGGGCCAGCGTCGAGCCGGCGATCGCGGCGTCGAGCCTGAGCGCCTGCGTCGAGAAAGCCCCTGGCGCCAGATTGCGGTTGGCAGCCAGAGCGAGGGCCGCCGACAGAGCTGTCAGCGTCGCCGCCGACCGTAAATCTCTGCCGGTCCTTAGCAGCAGACCAAACCACCCGAGGTAGACGCCAGCCCCCGCGATGATTGCCACGACGAAGCGGCCCGGAAGCTGCGAAGCCGACAGCAGATGCTCGATGCGCTCGACCATCGACGGCAGATACAACAGCGCAGAGGTCAGGCATAGCGCCGAACCGGTCGTGGCTGGAGCACCGCGCCACTCCAGCGCGACCTGTGCGGCAGCGGCGAGCAGAGCGCCAGCGCCGGCATAGGCCACGACCACGCTGACATCGAAGTCGCCCAGGTAGCCTAGCGTTAAGCGCAGCAAGCCAAGGTCCACTCCGAGAACGCCGACTCCGACGGCGGAGCCCAAACTCGCGACCGCCAGCAAGCGCTTCAACGGAGGCGTACGAGCCTCCCGAAACCGGGACCGCCGACGCAATCGAAGGTGACTTCGCCAGCTGGGATTTCCCACAGGATCACCTGACACTGCAGCGAACGATCCACGTGCTGCCAATGGAGGCCATTCGCCATGAGCTTCAACGGATTGCGCAGCATCGCGAAGGGCTCGAGGGCGGGGTACAGCATGACGAAGAAGATGTTTAATCCACCTCGCCCGATCGGCCCGGCGAAGACCGTCCAAGAACCGTCCGCAAAGGTGACCTCAGCTATCGCGCTACCGAACCCGGGCGTCGGCACCCTCTCGAAGCGAACCGTGAGATCCGCCTCGACGGCGGCATACGTGTGACCGAGAACCTCGCCGACTTCCGTGGATTCCGACTCTTGCGCCGGCAGCGGCGCCGAAACAAGCAGCAGCAGAACTGGCACGAGCATTCTCCTGGAGCACCTCGCCTATGCAGTCTACGCCTCGGCGCCTCCCGGCGCCCAAGGCGCCGACTGGGAGCCGGCCCGCTTCTCCGCGCGCCCCGCCCCAAGACCAAGAGCTGCCGAACTGACCGACGGCAGGGTGGAGAGCAGGAACCGCCCCGCCTGCCCAATTCAGTCGCGATGGATCGGGTCGAGCACCTTCGCGTGGCGGCGGAAGACGAGGCCGGCGAGGTGAGCGCAGGCCGGAGAAGTGCCAGCCGAATTTCGAGAATTTCAAGGACATCGTTTCTGGAGCCGAGTGCCAGATAGTCCGGCACAATTCCGTCTTCCGCTCCTTAACCCAAGTGGCCGCGAATCTGTCGACTGACAACTGCGCGAAGCAGTCGATCGGCGGCAGCTGCAATTCGGCTGGCACCTTCTCGGGACGGTGCGAACCCTGAACTTGGACTGATTCGAGACATGCCCTATGCTCGCCAAGAAAATGGCAAAGTCCGTTCCTGCACTCGTAAACTGCGACGTTCTCCGATGGGCGCGAGAGAGTGCGGGAGTCTCTGTCGATGAGGTAACGAAGCGGCTTAAGTACACTTCCGAGCAGCTAGCGCAGTGGGAGGACGGGTCTGCCTTTCCCACCATGGCGCAGTTGCGCAAACTTGCGGGACTCTATAAGCGACCCATCGCCGTCTTCTACCTCTCGAAACCCCCGAAGAAATTCCAAGCACTCCATGACTTCCGAAGAACCCCGGAGGGTGAGCAGGAAGGCGACTCGTCGCAATTTCGATTCGAGATTCGCCGTGCGGAGTTTCGGCGCGACGCGGCCCTCGAACTCCTTGCCACGATAGGCGAGAAACCCGCCGCCTTTCCACTTCGCGCAGAGCTAGGCGACGACCCAGAAGCAACCGGCGCCGCCCTTCGCAAGGCGCTAGGAATCGGAGTTGGCGAAGCGAAGTCTTGGAGCGACCAGGGCAGGGCTCTTCGAACGTGGCGAGAGGCACTTGAATCTCGAGGTGTCTTGGTATTCCAGGCTCGCAATGTCGAGTCGAAGGAGTTCCGTGCGCTATCGATTGCCTCGTCTCCTCTCCCAGTCGTCCTGTTGAACATTAAGGACTCGCCCGCGGGGCGCACCTTCTCGCTTCTGCACGAGGCCGCGCATCTAGCATTGCGAAGGGGTGGGGTTTGCAACCTTCGCGAGCCGCCCAAGCCGACGTCGCCAGATGAGAGGATCGAGGTCTTCTGCAACGCAGTAGCAGCTGCGGCTCTGATGCCAAAGGACGAGTTCCTGCGAACCAGCATCTTCGCGGGTTCGACCGCCATGAGAGAGGACTGGACCGACAGCGAAATCCGCACCTTGACGCGTACTTTCTGGGTAAGCAGAGAGGCCGCAGTGAGACGCATGGCTACTCTAGGCAGAACGTCCCCAGCGTTCTATCGGAGGAAGCGGCTTGAGTACGAGAAGGAACGACCAGCTTCCAGGCCGAAAAGCTCTCCAATCCCGCAGTCGGTGATTGCCCTTGCTGTGGTTGGGCCGATGTTTGCGAGGCTCGTACTTGAGGGCTACAGCCGAGAGTCGATTACATCGAGCGACGTCTCGGAATACTTAGGAGTGAAGCTGAAGCACATTCCGAAGATCGAATTAGCATTGGTGAAGAGTACCGAGGCGGAGTACTCCACCGTATGAAGTACAGCGTCGATACGAGTGCCTTACTGGACGGATGGACACGCTACTACCCCAAGGACGTCTTCCCGGACCTTTGGACACGACTCGAGAAGCTGATCGAGGACGGGCACTTTCGAATCTGCGAGGAAGCATTTGCCGAGCTAGGAAAGAAGGACGACGGAATCCACAAGTGGGCGAAGGCACGAAAGGGTTTTGTTGTTCCGATCGATGAGGATATCCAGGTCGAAGTCTTGAGCATCCTCGCCGACTATGAGCGTCTGATTGATACGCGCCGCAATCGTTCCGGCTCGGACCCCTTCGTGATCGCTCTTGCAGTCGTGAACAAGTGTGCCGTAGTGAGTGGCGAACGAC
>JBPOHI010000218.1:0-2556 GCA_052035735.1 Acidobacteriota bacterium | reverse complement strand
GAAAGCCTCCACCGCCGATCATACGACCGGAGTCCCGGACCGACCATCAGCTCGAAGCGGAAAGGCCTCCGAGCCCCGGACACCACCCGCCACGAAGCCAGGTCACAGATACCCGAGCGAGCGGAGTGAGCGGAGGTCGAAGAGTCTGCCTGCCGCCGGCGCGCCGTCACCGGGGATCGCTCGCACCCTGCGCTTCATGGCCGGGAGCCTACGCCCCATTTCAGTCGCGATAGATCGGGTCGAGCACCTTCGCGTGGCGGCGGAAGACGAGGCCGGCGAGGTGAGCGCCTGCGAAGAGCGAATAGCCGGAGAGCGCCGCCGCTACGGCGGTGCCGAGCATCGGCACTGGCGCGAAGATCCGCTCGACGACCGTGCTGGCGAGGAGGATCGCAGCGACGAGGCCGGCGACCAGCACCGCGTCGCGCACCGCCGAAGTGAAGAGCGCGCGCAGATGGAGGTCGAGGCGCAACGCCAGCCAGCCGCTCGAATGTGTGCCGGTGGCACCCAGAGCGAGGACGCCCAGGATCGCCCCCAGCACGAGGCCGGCGATGCGTGGGCCCCAGCAAGGCGGGGCGCTTTCGGCCGCACCAGCGAGGAAGAGGGACTTCAGATCGCAGCCCGCGAGCAGAAAGAGGACGATCGTCGGCAGGAGCGCCGTGACACCGACCAGCAGGAGCCAGATCACCTCGCGGAAGCGCTCGACCGGCTCGGAGTAGTCCGGCCACTCCGGGAGCTCGATCCCGCCCTCGGCGGTCGTGCGGACAATCTCGAAGAGCAGGCCGGGCAGGAGTATCCGTGCGAAGAAGGCCGCCGCCGGGCCGAGCATCGGCACGACCGCCGCCAGGGTCATCAAGAGTACGAAAGCCGGGATCATCAGCCGGCCGCTGCCGCGGAACGAATAGGCCAGCGCTTCGCGGAACGAATAGGGCCGCTCGCGCTTGGCTTCGCGTTGCCGCTCCTGAACGTTCGAAGAGCCCCCGGCAGCGAGCGCCAACGCCCGCTCGCCACAGTGCTCGCAGAAGATCAGGCGATGCCCTTCGCGCACGCACTCGTCGCACAACAGACGGTTGCAGCCCTCGCACCGAAAGACCGCCAGACGGTCCGCGTGCACCCCACAGCGGAATTCAGGCAACGTGCCCCTCCCCTCTATCGCGCGGCGGCGAGGCAGCCGCCATTCGTACGCTCGTGAGACCAGGCTGGCCTAAGGGCAAGGCGGTGTGCAGCCTCCGGACCTCATGAGATCCACACCCCCCGCAGGTGGCGGATGTACCACCGCCCTGCGAGCGGACGCACGATGGCGCAGTAGCCAGCCGCAGACAAGCCGCCGAAGTACATCTCGACTTCGTACGCCGTCTCGCCGATCTTCAACCGGCGGCACGGGTCGCGGCCATACTCCGCGGACCGCCATCTGGAGGTCTCCCATGGCCGAATCGTCAGGTGTCCTATCCCGTCTTCCCCTGCGGAGTCGAGAAACTCGCCGAATTGCCCCGGCGGGAGGGTAATCGTCGGCCCGCCACGGCCGCGCCACTCGAGCGCCGACTCGTTCCAGACGATCATCGCCGAGTGATCGCTGCGCGGCTCGCTGTACGGGGTTAGACGGAGGAACTGCTCGACAAGCGCCAGCCTGCGAGCCTCTTCGTCGGTCGTTGGCCTCGGGATCCGGGCGTTGGGGGCGGGATCGACGTCGTCCGTCAGCCCATCGCCATCGCTATCCGGGTTCTGCGGATCGAGACGCAGGCGAGCTTCGACCAGATCCGTCAGGCCATCGTGGTCAAGATCCGTTGGGATGTCGCGGAGATCGATCGAGAACTTCACCGAGCCGCCACTCGAGGCGACCGTTAGCATTTCATCGTTCAGTGAGAGGTCCGTCGTCTCCCGCCGCTTCGCCATCATGAGGCTCTGACCCGTGAACCATGGACCTGCGGCGATCTCTCCGTCGCCCGTCAGGCGCGCGAGCCAGAGATCGTCTTCGCCGCCGATCGCCGTCCCGCGGTAGAGCACGAGTTGGCTGAGGTCGGGCAGTCGAAGGGACGCAGATCCGCGCGCGTTCCGGCGAAGCTCCGATCGGTGGAAGTACCCTTCCATGGCCCCCGCGTCATCCGGAATCGGCTCCTCTTCTCCCTGCTTCGCGATCCATGGGAGCAGCGGAATCGGCGAGGGGATCATGAGCACGCTGCGTGTGGGCAGAGGCTCCGCCTCGAGCTCTGCGAGCACCCGGACGGCCTCCTCGCCGCCGATGGCGACGATCTTCATCCAGGCCTCGCCGCGCTCCTTCACTTCGAGACGAGCATCTGCGGCGATCCGCTGATAGACGCGGACGTCGCCTGGATCCCCAAGCGAACGCAGCGCCCGCAAATAAAGCAGGCCCGCCGCCGCCAAGACGCCCCAACCCAGAAGGGCCCAAATCTTGCGCCTCATGCGCGGGAGCCTACGCCCGCGGGGTCGGAAACCCAACGCAGGGGCTGGAGAGGTTTCAGCCGGTCTTCATGGGCATCGCTTCCTCTGCCGAGTGCCAGATAGTCCGGCACAATTCCGTCTTGTGTTCCTGAACCCAGG
>JBPOHI010000156.1:0-2789 GCA_052035735.1 Acidobacteriota bacterium | reverse complement strand
CCCCGCGCGGAGACCCGCGGGGCCGCGCTCCACCCGTACCACCCCCCCCCCGCCGCCCCCGACCCCGGCGCCGCCCTCCCCGGGGATCCCCAGGCGGGCGGCGGCGCCGAGTCCGGCGCCGAGGAACACGGCGTCGAAATCGCGCAGCAGCGCCTCGGCCGTGGGGCCCGGGGCGACCTCGACTCCGGTGCGAATGTCGACGCCGAGCGCGCGCACGAACTCCACCTCGTCGAGGGCGTCGTCGGCGGGCATCTTGTAGGGCGCGACGCCCGAAGTGTTGAGGCCGCCGGCGAGGGCGCGCTGCTCGTGGACCGTGACCGCGAATCCCTCGAGAGCGAGATAGGACGCGCAGGCGAGAGAGGCCGGTCCGGCGCCGACGCATGCCACCCGCTTGCCGTTGGCCGGCGCCCGGGAGAGCAGCTCTACGGCTACCCCGGCGCCGAGCATCGTCTCGGTCGCATAGCGTTGCAAGCGGCCGATGGCGATCGGAGGGTCGCGGTCCCAGGCGTTGTAGACACAGGCTCCCGCGCACAGGACTTCGACCGGGCAGACGCGCGCGCAGGAGTAACCGAGGACGTTGGCGGAGAGGATCGTCCGGGCGGCCCCGCGGATGTTGCCGGTGCCGATCTTGCGGATGAAAGTGGGTACGTCGATGCCGGTGGGGCAGGCGGCGATGCACGGCGCGTCTTCGCAGTAGAGGCACCGGCTCGCTTCGACGGCCGCCTGCGAGTCCGAGTAAAGCGGCTTGGCGTCGGGCAGCCGGGTCTCGAGCCGGTCCGGTGGAAGGCTCACGGACGAACGCCCGAGCGCGGCGAAAAATGCGCGGCCTGGCGGGCGATGAAGCGCCCGGCGCCGCGCGTCGTCGTGAGCTTTTCGCCATCCCAGACCGTACGACCGGAGGCGATCGTGCGCGCGATGCGGCCGCGCACCTCGAAGCCTTCGTAGATGCTGCGGTCCGCCCGCGAATGGTGCGTGCGAGCGGTGAGGGTGCGGCTCCCCGCCGGGTCGAGCAGGACGAGGTCCGCATCCATGCCGACGGCAATCGAACCCTTCTTCGCCAGGCCGAAGATGCGGGCCGGCGCAGTGCTGCCGAGCTCGACCATGCGCGACAGGTCGAAGCGGCCGCCGAGCACGCCGTGGGTGTAGAGCAGCAGGAGGCGGTCCTCGATGCCGGCGGCGCCGTTCGGGATGCGGGTGAAGTCGTCCTTGCCCGCGAGCTTCTGTTCGTGGGTGAATGGGCAATGATCGGTACCGACGGAATCCAGCATGCGATTCGCGAGGCCGTGCCACAAGGAGTCGTGGTGGCCGGCACCGGCAGGCCGGATCGGCGGGCTCATGACGTAGGCCGAGCCGCCGAAGTCGGGCTTGTCGAAGACGCTGTCGTCGAGCAGCAGGTACTGCGGGCAAGTCTCGCCGTAGCAGCGTTGGCCGGCGAGCTTGGCGCGCTCGAGCGCGTGCACAGCCTCCTTGCAGGTCATGTGCACGATGTAGGCGGTGGCACCGTGGAGGTCGGCCATCATGAGCGCGCGTTCGGTCGCTTCGCCTTCGACCGCGCTGGGGCGGGAGACCGGATGGAACTGCGGACCCAGGCAGCCTCTCGCCACCAGCTCGCGCTGGAGGTGCCAGACCGCGTCGCCGTTCTCGGCGTGGACCGTGACGACTGCCCCCAGCTTCGCCGCTTCACGCATGACGGAGTAGAGCGCAGCGTCGTCGACCATGATGGCGCCCTTGTACGCCATGAAGACCTTGAAGCTGGTGATCCCATGCTCCTGTACGACCTGGCGCATCTCCTCGGCGCTGTTGTCGCTCCACGACGTGATCGCCATATGGAACGAATAGTCGCAAACCGCCTTCGCCGCTTTGGCGCGCCAGGACGCGAGCGCCGCCAGCATCGACTCGCCCGGAGCCGGAATGCAGAAATCGATGATGGACGTCGTTCCGCCCGCTGCTCCTGAAGCCGTTCCGGCCTCGAAGTCGTCGGCGCTGACCGTGCCCATGAAGCCCAGCTCCATGTGCACGTGCGGGTCGATGAAGCCCGGCAGGATGTAGAGACCCGCGGCGTCGATCGTCTCGTCGCCGCTCGCCGGCTCGAGCCGCGTGCCCATCTCCGTGATCGTTCCGCCCTGGATGCGCAGGTCGGCGGCGAAACGGCCGGAAGCGGTGACGATCTCGCCGTTGCGAATGAGGATGCTCATGTTGCCTCCCGTCTGCGCTCTCGAGCGTCGGCGCGCGTCCATCTCCTGCGGGTGCAGCACTCCGGCGCCGGTCGCGCCGGAGTGTCGTACGTCACAGCTTGGTGAGGTCGCCGTAGGTTTCGGGCCGGCGATCGCGGAAGAACTGCCAGGTCTTGCGGACCTCGTCGATCTGCTCGAGGTCCATCTCCGCGACGACCAGAGCGTCGTCGTCCTCGCCGGCCTGGGCGAGGAAGGAGCCGCGCGGGTCGACGAAGTACGACGAGCCGTAGAACTTGCCGATGTTCCAGGGGGCCTCCGTGCCGACGCGGTTGATCGCGCCGACGAAGTAGCCGTTGGCGACCGCGTGCGCCGGCTGCTCGAGCTTCCACAGGTACTGCGAGAGCCCAGCGACCGTGGCGCTCGGGTTGAAGACGATCTCGGCACCGTTCAGGCCCAGGGCCCGCGCCCCCTCCGGGAAGTGGCGGTCGTAGCAGATGTAGACGCCGACCTTGGCATAGCGCGTTTCGAAGACCGGGTAGCCGAGGTTGCCGGGCTTGAAAAAGTACTTCTCCCAGAACCCGCTCGTATGCGGAATGTGGTTCTTGCGGTACTTGC
>JBPOHI010000207.1:0-30565 GCA_052035735.1 Acidobacteriota bacterium | reverse complement strand
ATCTCGCGCGGCACGGGAACCTCGAACTCCGCGGCGCGCGCGAGGCCCCCCATCAGATACAGCGTCATATAGGGCGAGGCGGGCCCGCCTGCGAACCAGGGGACGCCGCCGTTGGGGAGTTGCGCCTTCGCGAGCTTCGCCAGGGCATCTTCGCGCTGCGCGACAGCGACCGCGGGGGCGAGCACCTGCAGCAAGGCGCGGCCCGCCTCGTCCCCGCCTCGCGACTCGCGCAGCCAGGGAGTCTCTTCGAGCGCCATCTTCCGGTTCGGATCCGCCGCATCGAAGCGCTCGAGCGGCGTCGCGCGCCCGGCCATCTCCTCTGCCGCCCGCGCCACCGCCGGGTACTGCACGAAGAGGCTCGACAGCATGCCGCTCGAGACGAAGCGGTTGAGCGTCTGCTCGGTGCACTCGTAGGGGTATTCGATGAGATAGGGAAGGGCGTCGAGCATCGAGTAGAAGAGCTGGCCGTCGACGGTGACGACCACCTGTTCGTCGATCCGAGTCGGATCGTTCGCCTTCATGTCTTCGAAGGTCATCTCGCGCCGCTCGGCCCCCTTGAGCGTGACGAAACGCGACTGCGCGAGATGGATGCGCGACGGCAGGAGCGGCAGCGGGCGCAGCTCGCCGTCGGAGAGATTCCCGGCCCGCGCGACGACCTTGAAAGCGGTCGGCCCGACCCGGCGCGGCGCGGTGAGCGCGAAGGTGAGATCGACGCCCCTGCCCGGCTCGACGCGGAACGGCTGCTTCGCGGACTCTGCGGTGAGTCCGAACTCGGCGAGCAGCGACGCGTTCGTCTCGGGATCGAAAATCTCGAGCGCGGCCTCGCCCGCGAGCGGCGTCTCGCCGGCGTCGTTGACCACCACCTTGAGCCGGGCGACGTCCCCCTCGCGCAGGAAGCGCGGCAGATAGGGGCGGACCATGAGCTCCTTGACCGACTCGGCGTTCTTCTCGACGTAGCCCGAAGCCAGCGTCTGCGAGAGCGCAGCCACCCAGACCCGCCACGAGGTGACCGAGTCGGGAACGGAAAACTCGATCGCCGCCGAGCCATCGGGGCCGGTGAGGAGCTGCGGCTTCCAGAACGCAGTCTCGGCGAAGTTCGAGCGCAGCGCGACGGGCGGCGGCGAGGCAACAGCTCCAGCAGCTCCACCCGCAAAACCCTCGACCGAGATCGTCTCGGCGAGCGCCTCCTGCTGACCCTCCGCCTCTTTCGCCTGCGGAGCCGGTGCCGCCGCAGGCGCGGCCGGAATCGCGCCGTCGGCCATCATCGCCATGGTGGCGACGCCACCCTTCTGCATGCGGCGCATCGGGCCGCCGAAACCGAAGCCGGGGCCGCCGATTCCCCAAGGCGAGATCTCGACGAAGGCGTCGCCGGTCAGAGCCTCGACCGAAACCGGTCGAATCCAGCCCTCATCTCGATACCAGAGCGGCCCCGAACTGCCGAGATTCGTCGCCAGCGGCGGGAACCAGGCGCCCGCCGGAAAGAGACCGAGCGGTCGAGGCGCCGAGAACGGCGCGAACAGGTCGAGGCTGCGATCGTGCATCGACGCGAGGAGCTCCGCTGCGCCGGCCTCGACCGGGCGGCCCTTGGCATCCTTGACCGTGACGCGGAAAGTCTCTCTCGAGCCCGGAACGAGGCGATCGCGGAAGGTCGCGAACTCGACCTGGAGCTCCTTGTTGCTCCAGGGCACGTCGAGCGTCGCCCCCTGGGTGACCAACTGGTGATCGGCGACGAGCGTCAGGCGCGCCGCGAGCCCGCCGCGGTCCTTCTCGCCAACCGGAATCTCGATCCACTGCGAGCCCGAGAGGGGCAGCGTGCGGCGCCAGACGCGCTCGGCGCCGCGCAGCAACTCGAGCTCGACGGGGGCGTTCTTCAGGCCGGAATGAACCCACAGCCGTACCGGCGAACCGGGCTCGGCACGCGCGCGATCGAAGGCGAGGTCGGCCGCCAGCGCGAGCGTCGTTTCGGCGCCGGCGACGACGAAGTCGAGCTGGGTGCGCGCGGTCTGGCCGAAGCTGTCGCGCGTCTCGTAGCGCAGCCGATAGGCGCCGCCCTCCAGGCCGGCAAGCTCGATCCGGCCGCTGCCCGAGGCCGGGCTCTGCAGGACGCCCTTCGCCACCTCGGCGCCGTCGGCGAAGAAGGCGAGCGCCTGTTCGGCCGGTGCGGCGCCGGTCCAGCGCGGGCGCAGGCGGTCGCCCGGTGTCGCGAAGCGGTCGGCCGGGTCCGCCGGCGCATCGGCTGGGGTGAGCGGAAGGTCGGCGGGCAGCGGTGCGGTGCCGGGCTGCTCGAGACGCAGCAGGCGCCAGCGACCTTCACCCGGACGCGCCTCGCCGCCGAGATCCTGCCGGCGGACGGCGAGCGCGAAGGCCTTGCCGGCGACGACCAGATCCGCCGGCCTTTCGACCAGCGCCTCGACCGCCGCCCAGCCGAGACGCAAGGTGCGCTCCCCGCTGCGGGTCTCGCCGCCGTCGTCGGTAACGTCGGCTTCGAGACGATAGAGATAGGTGAGGCCTTTCGCCTTCTCGCTCTCGTCGGCGAGCGGCGTGAACGCGACGCGGAACTTGCCGTCGGCGGCGAGCGTCGTCGTGCCGCTCGCGATCGGCTGCGCTTCGGTCGAGCCGCCGGCGAAGCCCCACCAGCGCCACCACCAGGGGAGCTCCGGCTGGCGCGTGACCCGCCAGGCGACGCGCCCAGAGGCGACCGGCAGTCCGAAGTAGTAGCGCGCCTCGCCGGCGACCTCGGCCGGGCGGTTGAGCCTGAGCTCGGCCTCCGGGGCGGCCACTTCGACCTCGAATGTCGGCCGCTTGTACTCCTCGACCTGCACCGCGGCGGTTCCACCGAGCGAGCTGTGCAGCGCCCACCTCCCGAGGAGTCGGCCGGCGGGGATCGGAAACTCGCCGGCTGCGGTGCCGAAGCGGTTGGTCTGAACGTTGACCTCGGCCACCTTCTCGCCGTTCGGGTCGGTGAGCCAAACCGCGATCGCGGTTTCCGGCGACGGTTCGAGCGCTCCGCGCGCGGGGCCACTCGCGTAACCCAGCACCTTCCACAGGAGTTTCTGCTGCGGCCGGTAGACCGCCCGGTCGGTAAACAGCAGCGCACCGGAGCGGCTGGCCTGGGCGGGCTGAAACTCGCCGCCGTAGCGCTGAGCAGCGGCGACATCGCCATCGCGGCGGGCCACCAGCAGGTAGTTGGCGTAGCCGCTCCTGTCGGGGGCGGCGAAGGTCGCGCGCCCGGTCGCGTCCGTTCGCAGGGCGGCGATCGCCGCCGGCGCCTCGCGCCACGTGTTGCGATAGAGGGTGACCTCGACGCCGGCGACGGCGTGTCCGTCGGCACCCTCGACCAACCGCACCTCCCAGGGAAAGGTCTGACTCTCCTGCACGAGAACCAGATTCGCCAGCGTGAACGGCATCGCGACGCGGCGGTTGCTTCCCCGGGCGAACGAGCGCTCGGCGGAGGCGACGACGAGATAGAGCCCCGGCCGTGTGAGCGGCGGGGTGGCGAACGTGCGATGGGACTCAAAATCGGCGGTCGGCGGCAAGGTCACACTCCACGAGGCCGCCGGCTCGGAGCTGGCAATCAGCCTCTCGACCTCGCGGTCGTCGCTCGGGAAGAGTCCGCGGAACTCCTTGCGCGCGAGCTGCTCCTCGAGGTCGACGGCGTAGGCGCGCAGGAAGAGTTGCTGCAGGTTGCGGTGGGTGATCTCGATCGAGCGCCGTCCGGCGCCATCGACGGCCATGATCTGCAGTGCGAAGTCCGGGGCTTCGATCCGCGTGCGCAGCTCGCGGCAGAGCTCGGCGCCATGGCTGCCCGGGTAGGCCTTCTCCGCGGCCATCGCCAGCTCACGCGCCCGGATGCGGTGTTCGGGGTCGCTGGCATCGAGGTCCACCTCTCCGGCGAGCTCGGCCATGCCGACCGCCCACCAGGCGTCCCCGCGGAAGCGCGGCAGGCGCTCCGCCAGGTCGGAGCGCAGCCGGGTCCGGTCGACGGACGATTCGCGATGGGCGGTCAGCAGTCGCTGTCGCGCGAGGCGAGCTTCGAGTTCCGCGGCAAGCTCGCCGCGGCCGCGATGCCACCGTTCGAGATCAGCCAACACATAGGCGCCGCGGAGCAGCGGATGCTGCCCACCGCCCTCCGCCGCGGTCGCTGCCGCGGCCAGCTGCGGCGCGTCGGCGAGCAGATTCCCGAGATCGAGTTGCCAGACGTCGTTGCTCTCGGAGGCCGACCAGAAAGACGAGTCGGCGAGCAGTCGGTCGACGAAGAGATAGCTCACGGCGTCGCGCAGCGTGCCGCGGACCCCCTTCGGGTAGTCGTTGCTCCGGAGATAGGGGAAGTCCGAGACCGGAATGGCCGCGAGGCTCTCGCGACGCTCCCAGACGGCTCGGAAGCTGCTCTCGGCTTCGCCGGAGATCTGCTCGGCGGTCCAGACCTTGAGATCGGGCCCGCTATGCGGCGCGAGAGACACCACGCGCTCGCGCTGGCGGATCTCCCAGTCGTAGCCGGAGAGGTACTCGAGCAGGGCGTGCGCGTAGTAGAGCTCGACCGCAGCGCGGGCGGCTCCACTCGCCGGCCAGGGCTGGGCCTTCATCTGCTCGACCGCAGTCTCGAGCCCCCCGAGTCCGGTCGCGACCTGCGACTGCCGCACGAGGGCTTTGGCCCAGTTCGCCTCGTCGCCCGCTTCGCGGGCACTTGCCACCAGCAGGCCGAGCCGGTCGGCGGCCTGTTGCAGTTTCTGTTCGTCGAGGAGTCGATCGATCTCCTTCCAGGCGGCGGTCGGATTCATCTTCGCAACTACCTTGGGTCTCCCGCCGTCGGCGGGTGTCGGAGAGTCGCTTTCGCCCGGGTGTGCGTCGGCGGCGAGCTGCTGGCAAGCGGGGACGGCGAGTGCGAGCGCACCTGCAAGGACGAGGGTCGAGGCGATCGGGGAGCGCATATCGAACATCTTAGACCCCGCTGCCCGGCGTTCAGAAACCGCTTTCGCAGTGCGCGTAGAATCGGCAGGTACGGCTATCCCTACTCCAGGAGACTCCTTTCGCCATGTTCGATCGATCGCAGAACCGCCGCTGGTTGGCTCCCTTGGGGGGCTTCGCCCTCGTCGCCGCCCTCTCGAGCCCGGCCCACGCCGGGCTGGTGTTCACCCAGCAAGTCCGCGGCGACGGCGATGCCGCGAAGTACCAGAGCATGACGATGCGCACGTCGATCGACACCGGCGGGGCGAAGATGGAGATTCTGTCGTCGGGCAACCCGATGATGGAGAAGGGCAACTACATCCTCGTGCAGCCGGACGCCGACACGATGTTGCTGGTGAACCCCGAGGAGAAGACCTACACCACGCTGGACATCGGCCAGCTGCTCGGCTCGGTGGGACAGATGCTGGGTGGCCAGGAGTCCCAGGCGCCGCCCAAGAAGTACCCCGATCCGGTGGTCGAGAAGCTCCTCGAAGAGGACGGCGGCCTGGTCCTCGGCCGCCCGACGCGGCATTTCCGCTGGCGAACCCAGTACACCATGGGGATGAGCCTGCCGATGGGCATGAGCATGGAGGTCGCCACCGACCAGACGGAGGATGTCTGGGTTGCCGATATCGCGATCGACCCCAAGATCCTGCGCTCGTTCGAGAAGATGGGCACTGGCGCCTCGTTGCCCGAGAACTTCCAGAAGATCGTCGATGCGGCGAAGAAGACGCAGACCGGTTTCCCGCTGAAGCGGATTCTGGTCTCGAAGACCAAGAGCACCAGTACCGGCACCGGCATGATGGCGAGGATGATGGCCAAGTCGGCGGCGAAGCAGGAGGCCGAAGGTCCGCAGACGACGACCTTCGAAGTCACCGAGCTCTCCGAGCAGAATGTCCCGGCTTCGGTCTTCGCCGTTCCGCCCGGCTACACCGAGACCGAGCTCCTTCCCCCCGGCATGATGATGCCGGACATGAACCACCGGAACTGAGGCCATCCATCGCCGGGATACTCCTCCGTACCTTCGGCTCCCTCGGCGACCTCTACCCCTATCTCGCGCTCGGGCGGGAATTCCTGCTGATCGGCGGTGATCCCGGCGGCGCGCTACACCGCAGGCCGTCGTAGAGTGGCTCGATGCCGATCGTGAGCAGGACGTGCGCCGTTGCCATCCTGGTGGCTGCGCTCTGCGGTTCCACCACCGCGCCGGCGCAAGAGGCCTCTGCGACATCGGAGAGCTCGCCTGCGGTTCGCGCCCTCGAGCGTTCGGTGTTCGACCGTGTCGAGTCCGATGGCTCGGCGTCGCGGCGCGAGCGTTTCCGCGTCCGGATTCTCACCGCGGGAGGACTCGCGCAGTACTCCCAGGTCGGGGTTGCCTTCCTCGAAGCCAGCCAAGAGGCAAAGATCTCCGTCCTGCGAGTGACCAAGCCCGCAGGCGGCCAGCTCGACCTCCTGGCGAGCGCTCCGACCGACGTCGCTCCAGTCCTCCCGAGCGACCTGCCGATCTACTCCGATCTGCGCATGCTGCGCGCCGCCGTGCCGGCGCTCGCGATCGGCGACGAGCTCGAGTTCGAGAGTATCGTGCTCTCCCGGCCGATCGCGCCGGGCCAGGTCTGGATCGAGACCGCGTTCGCGGAGGCGGAGAAGGTCGAGCTTCAGACCTACGTCCTCGACACGCCTGCCGATGCCCGCTTGACCGTGAGCGTGCGCGAGGGCCTGGCGGCGCGGTTCGAAGAAGAGCACGCCGACGGGCGCTGGATCCGGCATTGGCGAGTCGACGCCGTGCCCGGGGTCGCCCCCCACCCGGTTCCGGCGTCCGCGTCGGCGACACCCGACATCCAGATCACCACGTTCCGGAGCTGGGACGAGTTCGGGCGCTGGTGGGCGTCGCTCGCCCCACCGCACAGCGACGCAAAGATCCGCGCCAAAGCGCTGGAGTTGACCCGGGGCATCGCCGAGCCTGAGGCGCGACTGCGTGCACTGCATCGCTACATCGCGCAGGAGATCCGTTACCTCGCCCTGCCCCTCGGCATTGGCCGCTATCGCGCCCGCGAGCCCGACGAGATCCTGACCACCGGCCTCGGCGACTGCAAGGACAAGTTTCGCCTGCTCGCCAGCATGGCGGAGAGCGTCGGCATAACCGTCGATCCGGTCCTCATCTTCGCCGGCGCCGAGCGCGCCTTCGCTGCCGACGCTCCGAGCCCGCTGCAGTTCGATCATGTGGTCGCCCGCGCGCGGATCGGCTCCGCGGAGATCTGGATGGACCCGACTGCCGAGCTCGTTCCGATGGGCAGCCTGCCGCGAAGCTCGCGCGGGCGGCCCGGCGTCGCGCTCCTCGCATCCGGCAAAGAGGGGCGGTCGCGCACCGCTGCGGAGATCTCCTCTGCGCTGGTGACAACCCCCGCCGAGCTTCCCCAGCCCGCAACGATGGATATCGAGATCACCGGCGCCCTCGCCGCCTCTGGTCTGCTGCGCGCCAAAGTCCGCTGGACCTTCTCGGGGGACGACGAGATCCTGCGCGCGCTCTTCAAGTACGGCGACGAGAAGACGCGCCGCGCTGTGCTCGAGTCGATGCATCGGGAATGGAGAGCCGGCGCGAAGGTCGAGAACTTCTCCAACAGCGACCCCAACGAGTTCGACCGACCCCTCTGGGTCGAGTACGACGTCGAGCGCTCGCTTCCGGAGGCGGCGTGGAGAAAGGCCTGGGAGCTGTGGGTGCCCACGCCGCTCCTGGCGCTTCCAGCACCGCCAGAGCCCGGCAAGGACGACAAGACCGTCCCGCCTCAACCGCTCGAGCTGAAGAGCACCGCGCGGCAACGGATCTTCGCCCGCATCGAGCTCCCCCCCGGCGTGCAGGTGTCGCCTCCGGTGCCGATTTCGAGCAGGCGCGACTTCGCCGAGTTCCGCTCCAACTATCGTCTCGACGGCGACAGCCTGATCCTCGAACGCGAGCTCAGGATCCTGAGCGATTCGATCGCTCCAGCCGCCTTTCCCGACCTGCGCGAGCTCACCAAGCTCATCGTCAGCGACTACGCTCAAGAGTTCGGGATCGCCGCTGCCCCGGCGCTCGCGCCCGTCGAGCACTCCGCGACCGAGCTCGGCGCGGAATGCTGGGAAGCGCTCGACCAAGTCCGCAATGCCGACGCCGAGCGACTCTGTCGTGAGGCCATCGCGCTCGACCCGAAGCTCGAGGACGTCTGGAACGGCCTCGGACTGGCACTCGAGCGCCAGAGCCGGATCGACGAGGCGAAGGCGGCCTACGAAAAGCAGATCGAGGTCGACCCTCGCCACGGCTACGCCTACGCAAACCTCGGCCTGCTCGCCTGGAACGCCGGTGACACGAATAAGGCCGAGAAACTCCTTCGGCAGCAGATCGAGATCGCGCCTCTCGTCGCCTTCGGGTACGGCAAGCTCGGACGGCTCCTCGCGGGAGGTGAGCGCCTCGACGAGGCCGAGAGTCTGCTCCGTCGCGCGGCGAAGCTCGACCCGGAGGAAGTCGAGGTCTTCGAAGACCTGCTGGCCCTGCAGGCGCAACGCGGGCGCTTCGATGCGGTCGCTGCGATGTTGGCCGAGCGGCCGACGCTGGGACGACAGGTCGACCGAATGGCCCGAATCTTCACTTCTCTCGCGGCCCAGGAGTCAGCGATCTGGCGATCGCTCCGGGGGTGGCTGCAGGGCGTCGTCACCGAGGCCGAGAACCTGCTGGCGGGCTTGAAGACTCTGCCGCCTTCACGCGAGCAGGTCGGCGCCGTGGCGAGGCTCGCAGCGGCCTGGCAAGGCCTCGCCGGCGCGGCGCGGGAAGAGGGGCGGCCCGAGGAAGCCCTCGCGCTCGCGAGCGCGGCGATCGAGGTCGGCCACAACCCGAGCGCCATTGCGGAACGATCGGCTGTGCAGAGAGTCCTCGGCAAGACGGCGGCTGCGAATCTCGATCTGGCGATCGCAGCAGAACTGGCCCGTCCCTACGGCGAGGAGTTCGAGGTCCGGCTCGCGCAGCGAGTACCGGACGCCGGCGCGCGAGAGGTCCTCGCTCGCCGGGCGCAGGAGGAGTCGTGGAGGTTCCGGAGCATCGCGCGGAAGGCGACTCGTGCTGCTGGCGATCAGGGCGAGATCTGGCTACTCTTCGATGCCGACGGCGGTCTGCGCCGCGCGGTGCCGTGCAGCGGATCGAAGACCCGGACCCTGGCGGCAGAGCTGGAACGCGCGCCGTTTCGGCTGCCGCTGCCCCCTGCGAATCGCGCTTCCCTGCCGATCAAGGCTCTCGCCTACTGCGGACAGGACGGCGAGTGCACACTGACCCTCGAGCCTCCGGGACAGAGTTGGATGTCGATGCCGCAGGATCCCTGAAGCCGCGAAGAGTCTGCGCCTGCGGTTAGGATCTCCGCATGCGCCGATCGACCGTCCCCGTTGCGTTCCTTGTCTCCGCCACGCTCTTCGCGGCCGAAACGCAGGAGAGCAAACCCGCTCCCGCAGCGTCCGCCGACGATCCTTCGAAGCTGTCATTCATGCAGTACGACCCGCCGTCGACGCTCAAGGTCTCCGAGCATCCCGTGCCGCGGTCGAGGTTCCCGTTCGTCGACGTGCATTCGCACCAGTTCGATCTCGACGAGGCGCAGGTGCGCGCGCTCGTCGTCGAGATGGACAAGCTGAACATGGGCGTCATGGTCAATCTCTCGGGGCGCGGCTTCCAACGGACCACCGGACCGGACGGCCAACAACGCTACGGACTCAAGGATCGCCGGTACCTGCTTGACGCGATCGCGCTCACCGAGCGGGTCGCGCCCGGCCGGATCGTGCACTTCACCAATGTCGATTTCTCGCGGACCGGCGCCCCCGACTGGCCGGCGGCAGCGCTCGCCGAGCTCGAGGCCGACGTCGCCGCGGGGGCGCGCGGGCTCAAGATCTACAAGAGTTTGGGGATGGACACCGAGGACGTCGCCGGACATCGGATCGCGGTGAACGACGCCCGCCTGCGTCCGATCTGGGCGGCCTGCGCGCGGCTGGGAGTCCCGGTGCTGATCCACACCGCCGATCCGGCGCCGTTCTGGCAGCCCTTGACCAAGGACAACGAGCGCCTCTACGAGATGATCGAAGTGCCCGGCCGCTGGCGCGATCCGGCGGAGAACACTCCGTGGGAGCAGCTCCTCGCAGAGCAGCACGATCTCTTCCGCGCCAACCCGAAAACGACCTTCATCAACGCGCATCTCGGATGGCTCGGCAACGATCTCGCGCGCCTCGGGGCCCTTCTCGACGAAGCTCCTAACGTGATGACCGAGATCGGCGCGGTGCTCGCCGAGCTCGGGCGCCAACCGCGCTTCGCCCACGACTGGCTGGTGAAATACCAGGACCGCGTCATGTTCGGCAAGGACTCCTGGGAGCCGTCCGAGTATCCGCCCTACTTCCGCGTCCTCGAAACGGAGGACGACTATTTCCCCTACTACCGCCGCCGCCACGCCTTCTGGAAGCTCTACGGCCTCGGCCTGCCCGATGCAGTCCTCCAGAAGCTCTACTACGCGAACGCCCTGCGCGTCATCCCGCGCCTCGACCGCTCGCGCTTTTCGAGCTAGCCTCTTCCGACGTCAGGTTGAAGGCGCCAGGCGCTCAGCGCGGAGCGCCGAGGCGGCGGGAGAGGTGGTACTGGGCCTGGCGCTTCCACCAGGCCCAGTTGTGCGCGACGTCGTAGCCCCAGATGTCGCGATCGTGCGGGATCCCCTTCGCTTCGAAAAGGTCGCCCAACGCCTGGGTCTCTTCGATACAACCCTCTTCGAAGGCGCCCTGGCCACAGACCAGAGTGAGATGGGTGTTGCGCCGCACGCGGTCCAGCGGCTCGCCGGCGAGCCCTTGCACGTAGGCGAGCGGGTTGTTGAGGTAGACATCGAGATTGGAAAAGCCGTCGGTGAAGTGGGTCATCAGGTAGCGCCCACTCATGCAGAGCGCCCAACGGAAGATCTCCGGGTACTTGAGGGCAATGTTGGCCGAGTAGAAGGCGCCGAGGCTGGCGCCTGCGGTCATCAAAGGTGCTGCCGGACTGTTGCAGTCCTGGCGAACGTGCGGCACCAGGGTCTCGACGATCCACTTCTCGTACAGCACGTGGCGCTGGATCCGCGCAGCGGCGTCGTTCTCTTTCTTGGTCCACGCCTCGGCGACATTCGATTCCGGGCAGTAGAGCTTGAGCTTGCCGGCCTCGAGCCAGGGGGAGAGCGCCTCGACCATCCCCTGCGCCTCCCACTCGTGGGCGAAGCCGGCGGCGGTCGGGAAGACGACCATCGCGGGACCCCAGTGGCCGTAGCTCCACAGACTGATCGCCCGACCCAACTGCGGGCTCTGCACTCGCTCGAGCCTCTTTTTCATCCCCAGCCTCCCGGAAGACAGCGCCGCGGAGCCTATCGCAGGCACCCTGCAGCCGTCCGGACGATGCCCGAGAGGTTCCCGAAGGGCGGCCGCGACATCCAACGTCGGTACCGGGCGCGTACCGGATCCCGATCGCCACTCGCCTGAGGCCGCCGCACGCAGGCGGAGTTTGACAAGGCGCGGACCGATGTGAAATTTTTCGCGGACGATTCGCACGCCCTCGGCGCGCCCTGGATACGTGCGCGACAACGGAAAGAGCTAACAACTTATGTCGCAGATCTTCCCTCGCAGCGCGAACGCCTTGGCTCGGGCATCCGTCTTCGTGGCCCTTTTTCTGGCCGCGGCGGGCGGTTACGCCCTGTGGACGCTGGCCAACTCCGGATACGTCACCCGGCAGGGAATTGTTCTTCCCCAGCCGGTGCCGTTCAGCCATGACCACCATGTGGCGCAGATCGGTATCGATTGCCGCTACTGCCACACCAGCGTCGAGCGCTCCGCTTCCGCCGGAATTCCGCCCACCCAGACCTGCATGAACTGCCATAACCAGATCTGGACCAACGCCGCCGTGCTCGAGCCGGTCCGCGCCAGCTGGCGCGACGGCAAGCCGCTGACTTGGAACCGGGTGAACGACCTGCCGGATTTCGTCTATTTCAACCACAGCATCCACGTCGGCAAAGGGGTCGCCTGCACGACCTGCCACGGGCCGATCGACAAGATGCCGCTCATGTACCAGGGGATGCCGCTCACCATGAAGTGGTGCCTCGACTGCCACCGCGACCCGGTTCCGAACCTTCGGCCGCGCGAGGAAGTCACCAACGTCCTCTGGCAGCCGCCAGCCGACCTCGCCGCCAAGCAGAAGGAGTGGGCGCTCGCCAACCATGTCCAGAGCAAGGTCAGCTGCTCGAACTGTCATCGCTAGAGACCCCTCATGACCGATCTGATGAATCCGACTCCCTCGCCGGTCTCCGGCCCGAACCTCTCCGGTGACTGCCACGTCGAGTGGAAGAAGCCCGCAGCGGCCTCGGCCGGACTCGATCTCGCAGCGGCGCGCGAGCGCCTCAAGAACCGGGGTGGCGCGGCCTATTGGCGCAGCCTCGAGGAGCTCGCGGAGACCCCCGAGTTCGGAGAGCTGCTCGATCGAGAATTCCCGCGCTTCGCCTCGGAATGGCCGGACGGCGTCTCGCGCCGCAACTTCCTGCAGCTTGCCGCTGCCTCGCTGGGACTCGCCGGCCTGACAGCCTGCACCCGCCAGCCGGTCGAGAAAATCGTGCCGTACGTCCGCCAGGCGGAGGAGTTTCTCCCCGGCAAGCCTGTCCTGTTCGCTACTTCGATGGCGCTCTCCGGAGTCGCCACCGGCCTGCTGATCGAGAGTCACAACGGCCGGCCGACGAAGGTCGAGGGCAATCCGGAGCACCCCGCCAGCCTCGGCGCCACCGACGCTGTCACCCAGGCTTCCGTCCTGGGCCTTTACGATCCCGACCGCTCGCAGGCGATCGTCCAGCTCGGCGACACTTCGACCTGGGTGGAGCTCAACCAGCAGCTGACCGCGGCCCTGAACGCGCAGTCGGCATTGTCCGGCGCCGGCCTCCGCGTGCTCACCGGCCCGGTGACCTCGCCCACCGAGGCTCGGCTGATCACCACGCTGCTCGAGTACTACCCGGAGGCGCGCTGGCACCGTTGGGACCCGCTGGTCAGCGACGGCGCCGCGACCGGGCTTGCGACGGCCTTCGGATCGCCGGTCGGGATGCGCTTCGACCTTGCCAAGGCCGACGTCGTGCTGGCCATCGAGTCGGACTTCCTGACCGCCGGCCCCGGCTCCGTGCGCTACGCGCGCGACTTCGCCCAGCGTCGCAAGCTGGGCCACGCCGAGGCCGGTCATGAGGCGATGAACCGCCTCTATGTCGCCGAATCGAGTCCGACCTCGACCGGCACGGTCGCCGACCACCGTTTCCGGCTTCGGCCGTCGCAGACCGGCCTCGTCGCTCAAGCGCTCGCGGCCGCCGTCGGCGTCGCCGGAGTTGCCGCCCCGACGCTCGACGCCGAGACCGCCAAGTGGGTCGGCGCTGCAGCGCGCGATCTCGCCGCGCATCGCGGCGCGGCCCTGGTCATCGCCGGAGAATCGCTCCCGGCCGCGGCGCACGTCCTGGTCGCCGCGATCAACGACGCTCTGGGAGCGAGCGGAGCCACCGTGCTGTACAGCTCGCCGGTTGAAGCCGATCCGGTCGCCCCCCTGGCATCGCTCGCCACCCTGCTGGACGACATGAAGGCCGGAAAAGTCGACCTCCTCCTGGTCTCCGGCGTGAACCCGGTCTACGACGCTCCGGCCGATCTCGACGTCGCCGCGGTGTTCAAGGCGAGCCCGGCGCTGCGCATCCACCACGGGCTCTACGACGACGAGACGGCGGCCTACTGCCAGTGGCACATCCCGGCGGCGCACTACCTCGAGTCCTGGGGCGATGGGCGCGCCTATGACGGCACGGTTACGCTCGTGCAGCCGCTGATCGAGCCGCTCTACCGCGGCAAGACGCTCTCCGAGATGGTCGGCGCGCTCCTCGGCCGCCCCTCCGACGACGCCTACACCCTGTTGCGCGAAACGTGGGAAGGGCAGATGGGTGGCGAGACCTTCGAAGCGACCTTCAATCGTCTGCTCCACGACGGCATGGTGCCCGGCAGTGCGCTGCCGCCGACCCAGCCGGCGCTGGTCGCGACGAGCGTCGGCGATGCCGTGGCGGCGCTGGCAGCCGCTCCGGCCGGCGGCGAGCTCGAGCTCGCGCTGCGCCCGGATACGTCCGTTCTCGACGGGCGCTTCGCCAACAACGGTTGGCTGCAGGAGCTGCCGAAGCCGATCACCAAGCTGACCTGGGAGAACGCCATCCTGCTCGCCCCGGCGACTGCCGAGAAGCTCGGCGTCAAGGGCAACGACATCGCCGAGATCACCGCGCCCGACGGACGCAAGGTGACCGGACCGGTCTGGCTGCTGCCGGGCCAGACCGAGGGCGTCGCCACCGTCCATCTGGGCTACGGGCGCACCCGCGCCGGGCGGGTGGCGAACGGCATGGGCTTCAGCGCCTACGCGCTGCAGACCGCCTCCAGCCGCTACGGCAGGCCGTCGGTGACCCTGGCGGCCACCGGGGATCGCACCGCGCTCGCCACGACCCAGGGACATCAGTCGATCGATTGGATGCGCGAAGAAGGCGAGGAGGCCACGGCTCGCTCGGTTGTCCGCCAGGCGACGCTCGCGGAGTTCGAGAAGAACCCGCATTTCGTGCACGAGGGCGCCCACGGCGAGCTCGACCTCAATACTTCGTTCAACCCCGGCTTCGAGTACAAGGGTTACGCCTGGGGCATGGTGATCGACCTCAACGCCTGCAACGGCTGCAACGCCTGCGTCGTGGCCTGCCAGTCGGAGAACAACATCCCGGTGGTCGGCAAGGAGCAGGTGGCACGCGGCCGCGAGATGCACTGGATCCGCGTCGATCGCTACTTCCAGGGCGACATCGACGATCCGTCGGCGATCGTCAGCCAGCCGATTGTCTGCATGCAGTGCGAACAGGCCCCTTGCGAGGTCGTCTGCCCGGTCGCCGCGACGACGCACTCGACCGACGGCCTGAACGACATGGTCTACAACCGTTGCGTCGGGACGCGGTACTGCTCGAACAACTGCCCGTACAAGGTGCGCCGTTTCAACTTCCTGCTCTACCAGGACTGGGAAACCGAGCAGTTCAAGCTGCAGCGCAACCCTGACGTGACCGTGCGCAGCCGCGGCGTGATGGAGAAGTGCACCTACTGCGTGCAGCGCATCAATCGCGCCCGCATCCCGGCCGATCGCGATCTCCGGCAGGTCGCCGACGGCGAGATTCTGACCGCCTGTCAGCAGGCCTGTCCGCCGCAGGCGATCTCGTTCGGCAACCTGAACGACCCGGCCGCCAGGGTCGTCGCCGACAAGAAGAACCCGCGCAACTACGCTTTGCTCGAGGAGCTGGGCACCCGGCCGCGGACCACCTACCTCGCGATGGTCAAGAACCCCAATCCGGAGCTTTCCGCATGAGTGTCGCCGATTCCCCCCGCTTGCGCGCGCCGCTGATCGACCCACCGGTCATCGCTCCCGGCCACTCGCCGGCCTCGGTCACCGACAAGATCAGCTCGGTCGTCTTCGGCAAGATGCCGCTGTGGTTCTACGTCGCCATGGCGATCGCCTTCGGCGGCGCCATGATGCTGCTCACCGCGCTCACCAAGCTGGTCTTCACCGGCATCGGCATCTGGGGCAACAACAACCCCGTCGGCTGGGGATTCGACATCATCAACTTCGTCTGGTGGATCGGTATCGGCCACGCCGGAACGCTGATCTCGGCGATCCTGCTCCTCCTGCGGCAGGAGTGGCGCACCTCGATCAACCGCTTCGCCGAAGCGATGACGCTCTTCGCCGTCGCCTGCGCGCTGCTCTATCCGCTCTTCCACACCGGCCGTCCCTGGCTCGCGGTCTACTGGCTCCTGCCTTACCCCAACACCATGGCGATCTGGCCCAACTTCCGGTCGCCGCTGATCTGGGACGTCTTCGCGGTTTCGACCTACGGCTCGGTCTCCCTGGTGTTCTGGTTCATCGGCCTGGTCCCCGACCTCGCGAGCTTCCGGGACCGCACCAAGACGCTCTGGCAGAAGAAGATCTACGGCGCGCTCGCGATGGGCTGGCGCGGTTCCGCCCGCCACTGGCACAACTACGAATCGGCCTACTTGCTGCTCGCCGGCCTGTCGACGCCGCTGGTGCTGTCGGTTCACTCGGTGGTTTCCTTCGACTTCGCCTCGGGTCAGGTGCCCGGCTGGCACGCCACGATCTTCCCGCCCTACTTCGTCGCCGGCGCGGTCTTCGCAGGCTTCGCCATGGTGCTCACGCTGATGATCCCGCTGCGCAAGCTGTTCGGCCTCGAGGACTTCATCACCATGAAGCACATGGACAACATGGGCAAGGTGATGCTGGTGACCGGCCTCATCGTCGGCTACGGCTATCTGGTGGAGATCTTCACCGCCTGGTACAGCGGCAACATCTACGAGTGGTACATGATCCGCAACCGGATCTTCGGCCCCTACAAGCTCATCTGGATGAGCCTGATCCTCTGCAACGTGCTGGCGATTCAGCCGCTCTGGTTCCGCAAGACCAGAAAGTCGATCGCCGCGCTGTGGATTATTTCGATGTTCGTCAACTTCGGAATGTGGTTCGAGCGTTTCGTCATCATTCCGACTTCGCTCCACCGCGACTTCCTGCCGGGCTCCTGGGGCATGTACTACCCGACCCGCTGGGACTTCGCGACCTTCTTCGGCTCGATCGGCCTGTTCATGGCGCTCATGTTCCTCTTCGTGCGCGTCTTCCCGGCCATCGCCATGTTCGAAATGAAGGGGCTCACCCCCGACGCCAAAGTCAAGGAGCCCGCGCACGGATGACTACCGCGACCTCAACGACCAGCCCCGGCCTCCACGGCCTGATGGCCGAATACCCGACCGCGCAGGAGCTGCTGAACGCGGCCGAGAAGGCCCGGCATGCCGGTTTCCGCGCCATGGACGCCTACACCCCCTTTCCGGTGGAGGCGATCTCTGAAGTAATCTGCGATCACCACAAGTCGAAGGTGCCGCTCATCTGCCTCACCGGCGGCATCGTCGGCGCCCTTGCCGGCTGGGGCCTCGAGTTCTGGACGTCGACCATCGACTATCCGATGAACATCGGCGGCAAGCCCTACAACAGCTGGCCGGCGTTCATCCCGGTGATCTTCGAATGCACGGTGCTGTTCGCCGCGTTCTCCGCAGCGATCGGCATGTTCGTCCTCAATGGACTGCCGCAGCCCTATCACCCGGTCTTCAACGTCTCCCGCTTCCGCGAGAAGGCCTCGCGCGACGGCTATTTCCTCTGCATCGAGGCGCAGGACGGCAAGTTCGACCGTTCCGGGACGCGCGAGTTCCTGCTCTCGACCGGCGCGATGGAGGTCAACGATGTCGAACTCTGACCGCAGCTGCACCTCCGCCCCGGCCGGTGCCCTGCGCGCCGGCGTGGTCGCGCTCTTGGCACTCGGCAGTATCGGCGCCATGGGCTGCAGGCAGGACATGCACGACCAGCCGAAGCTCAAGCCCTACCGCTCGAGCGATTTCTTCGCCGACGGCAGCGGCATGCGCGCGCTGCCCGCCCACACCGTGGCTCAGGGTTCGCTGCGCGAGGACACCCACTTCTTCACCGGCCGCATGGCCGACGGCAGCATGGCCACCGAGCTGCCGATGCCGATGACCAAGGCGCTGCTCGAGCGCGGCCAGGATCGCTTCAAGATCTACTGTACGCCCTGCCATGGACAGCTGGGAGACGGCCGGGGCATGGTGGTGCGGCGGGGCTACAAGCAGCCCACCTCCTACCACGACGAACGCCTTCGCCAGGTGCCGATCGGATACTTCTTCGATGTGATGACCAACGGCTTCGCGGTCATGCCCAGCTATGCGGCGCAGGTGGCACCGGCCGACCGCTGGGCAATCGCGGCCTATATCCGCGCCCTGCAGCTTTCACAGCACGTCGACGCCGCCAGCCTGACGGCCGAGCAGCGTGCCGCTCTCGACGCACCGCCTGCGGCCGCAGGGCATACCGCAGGGAGCGCCCATCCATGATCGGCGGGACCCGCTGTCTGCCTGCCCCGTCGAAATCGACCCGCCGCACCCGCTCCATCCGCCCCTTCCGACCGACGAGAGGAACCGCGATCGCGCCATGAGGACGCTCCATTTTCCGCTCCGCACCGCTGACTTCGAGGCGCCGGCGGCACTCTCCGGGCTCGCCGGACGAGGGCTCGTGATCGGCGCTGCAGGCGCCGCCGCCTCGATCGCCGGCTTCTTCCTGGCCCGCCAGGAGTTCTTCGTCGCCTACCTCGTCGGTTGGCTGCTCTGGTACACCGTCGCGGTCGGCTCGCTAGGCTTTCTGATGCTCCAGCACCTGTCGGGCGGCGGTTGGGGGCTCGCGGCGCGACGCATCCTCGAAGCCGCTTCGCGCACGATTCCCTTCGTCGGAATCGCAGCGATTCCGCTCTTCCTGGGGCTGCAGGAGATCTTCATCTGGGCGGATCCGGCCAAAGTCGCCCTCGACGAGGCGCTGCAGCACAAGGCCCCCTACCTCAACGTGCCGTTCTTCATCGCCCGCACGGTCTTTGCGATCGCGCTCTTTTCCTTCTTCGCCTACTACCTGACCGCCAAGTCGAGCCGCCAGGACGAGACCGGCGACCCAGCGCTGAAGACCAGGATGCACGACGTTTCCGCCGTCGGCCTGCTGCTTTATCTGATGGTGAACACGTTCCTCGGCTTCGATTGGCTGATGTCTCTCGACCCGCACTGGTTCTCGAGCCTTTACGGTGCCATCTTCGTCGCTGGCGAGGCGCTCGCCGGGATGACCTTCATCATCCTCATCGCCAACTGGCTGCGGCAGCGCGAGCCGATGGACGCGATCTTCAGCCGCAAGCTCTTCCACGACTACGGCAAGCTCCTCTTCGCCTACGTGATGTTCTGGACCTACCTCACCATCTCCCAGTTCATCATCATGTGGCAGGGGAACCTCCCGGAGGAGGCTGTCTGGTTCCAGGTCCGCTTCCACGGCGGTTGGGGCTACGTCGCCGCCGGCATCCTGATCTTCCACTTCTTCTTCCCGTTCCTGATCCTGCTTTCGCGCAGCGTCAAGGAGAAGGGCAAGACGCTCTCGGCGGTCGCGGCCTTCGTACTCGTGATGCGCTGGGCCGACCTCGTCTGGCTGACCCGTCCGACCCTGCGCGAAGGCGGCTTCTCCATTCACTGGCTCTACGTCGCCATCCCGGTGGGTATCGGCGGTCTCTGGTTCTACCTGTTCGCGCGCGAGCTCGGCAAGCGCTCGCTCGTCGCGGTGAACGATCCGCAGTGGAAGGAAGTGCTCGGTCATGACTGACTCCAAGCACGGTGAGCATCACGCGCCCGAAAGAGCCCCGATCGATTCGGAGATCGACGTCCGCCGGGCGGTCGAAGTCGGCCTCTGGCTGGGCGGCACGACCGTCGGTGCTCTGGTCATCGGCTACTTTCTCTACCTCGGCCTCTCGAAGTGGACGGCTGGCGATGATCCGGCACCGTCCGCCCTCTCCGAATCCGGACGTCACGTCCTGCCGCCGGCGCCCAACCTGCAGACGCAGCCCGAGAAAGAGCTCGCAGCCATGCGCGCCGCCGAGCACGAGCGCCTGACGACCTGGGGCTGGACCGACCAGTCGCTCGGCCTGGCGCACATGCCGATCGACGAGGCCATCGCACGCCTCGCCGTCCCCGAGCCGCCGGCGCCGCCAGCCGCCGAAGTCGCTCCTGCCGAGCCGGTCGCTGCCGAGGCCCACGCCGCGGCGGCCGCTCCGGCGTCGACGCACGAAGGGACGCACTGAAGCCCGCAATGCCGATCCGGAACCTCTCCACCCGTCCGATCGCGACGCTCGCCGCGTTGCTCGGTCTTGCTGCGGCCAGCGGGCTCGAGCCCGCGGCCCGGGCCGAGACTCGCGTCTTCACCGGCCCCGGGCTCGCTGAGCGCACGCCGCAGCCCGGAGCGCTCAACGCCCAGAGGATCTCCGAGCAGGTCGGGTTCGAACAGCACCTTGGCGAGAGTCTCCCGCTCGACCTGCCGTTCCGCGACGAGACCGGGAAGGCAGTGCGCCTGGGCGACTACTTCGGCAAGCGGCCGGTGCTGCTCTCCTTCGTCTACTTCCGCTGCCCGGTGCTCTGTCCCCAGATCACCATCGGCACGTCGGCGGCTCTCAAGGGGGTTCCCTACGAGCCCGGCCGCGAGTTCGAGGTCGTCTTCGTGAGCTTCGACCCTGAAGACACCCCGGCCCAGGCCGCCGAGAAGAAGAGCGCGGCGGTGGAGCGCTACGGCAAGACCTCTACGGCGCCTGGCTGGCACTTCCTTACCGGCGACGCCGACGCGATCGCTCGCCTCACCGAGGCGGCGGGCTTCCGCTATGCCTACGATCCGACGATCCGGCAGTTCGCGCACGCGAGTGGCCTGATCGTCGCGACGCCGCAGGGCCAGCTCGCACGCTACCTCTTCGGCGTCGAGTACGCGCCGAAGGACCTGAAGCTCGCGCTCTTCGAGGCTGCCGAAGGCAAGATCGGCGGACTCTCGGAAAGGCTCATGCTGCTCTGTTTCAACTACGACGCCGCGCTCGGGAAATACACCGTCGCCACCCTGTTTTCGGTCAAGGTGGCGGGGGCGGTGACTCTCGCGGCACTTATCTTCTCGATGGTCTGGATGTTGCGCAGCGAGCGTCGTCTGGGACGCGTCGCGGCCGGAGGAGTCGCACGGTCATGAATCTCCAGCTTCCCTTCATGCCGGAGCAGGCCTCGGCCGGCGCCAGCGATGTCGACAACCTGACTCTGTTCCTGGTCGGAATGGGCACCTTCTTCACCGTGCTCATCGCCCTGATGGTCATCGTCTTCGCGATCCGGTACCGGCGCAGGGCGGACAATCAGGTGGGCAGCAACTTCGAGAACTCGGCCTTTCTCGAAATCACCTGGACCGTCATTCCGCTGCTGATCGCCCTCTTCTCCTTCGGCTGGGGCGTCAAGGTGTTCTTTCGCCTGTATCGCCCGCCAGTCAACGCCATCGAATACCAGGTCACCGGCAAGCAGTGGATGTGGAAGATCCAGCATCCGACCGGCCAGCGCGAGATCAACGAGCTGCACGTCCCTGTGGGACAGCCGACGCGCCTGGTGATGACGTCCGAAGACGTCATCCACAGCTTCTTCGTGCCCGCATTCCGCGCCAAGGCGGACGTCCTTCCCGGTCGCCAGTCCTCGATCTGGTTCACTCCGACCAAGGTCGGCAGGTACCACCTCTTCTGCGCCGAGTTCTGCGGCACCGAACACTCGGGGATGGTCGGTTCGATTACCGTGCAGACCGAGGAGGAGTACCAGGCCTGGCTCGCCGCAGCGCCCGCGCCGAAGGCCTCGTCGGCCGACGGAGGCCGCCTGTTCGCCCAGTACGCCTGCAACACCTGCCACAAGCCGAAGGCGGGCGGACGCGGCCCAGTGCTCACTGGCATCTACGGCACGGAGGTCGCGCTCGCAGATGGCGGCAAAGCGCGTGTCGATGACGCCTACCTCCGCGAATCGATCCTCATGCCTTCCGCGAAGATGGTCCAGGGCTACGAGGCGATCATGCCCTCCTTCCAGGGCCAGATGAGTGAAGAGGCGCTGCAGCAGCTGATCAGCTACATCAAGAACCTGTCCGCCACGGACGCCGCGGCGACGGGAACGACTCCGGAGTCCCAGGGGATGACCCGATGAACGCAACTGCCACCGCCCCCGCCCTCTCCGATCAGGCCGGGCGGCCGAACTTCCTCACCGCCGAGCATGGGCTGAAGTCCTGGCTGCTGACGCTCGACCACAAGCGGGTCGCGATCCTCTATCTCATCTCCGTGAGCTGCTATTTCCTGCTCGGCGGGATCTTCGCCATGCTGGTGAGGCTCGAGCTGATGACGCCGGCGGGCGACCTGATGGTGCCCGACACCTACAACCGTGTCTTTACCGGCCACGGCGTCACGATGGTCTTCTTCTTCCTCATCCCGGCGATTCCCGGCATCCTCGGCAACTTCCTCATCCCGCTGATGATCGGCGCCAAGGACGTCGCTTTTCCGCGGCTGAACCTGGCGAGCTGGTACCTCTACATGACCGGCGGCATTCTCATGCTCGCCGGCACGCTCAACGGCGGCGTCGATACCGGCTGGACGTTCTACCCGCCCTACAGCACCTCGTACACCACGACCAATGTGCTCATCGTCGGCATCGGGGTGTTCATCAACGGCTTCTCGTCGATTCTCACCGGCCTCAACTTCATGGTCACCGTGCACCGGATGCGCTGCCCGGGGATGACCTGGTTCCGGCTGCCGCTGTTCATCTGGGGGCAGTACGCCACCAGCCTGATCATGGTGCTGGGCACGCCGGTCGTCGCGATCACGCTGCTCCTGCTGGTGTTCGAGCGCCTCTTCCACCTCGGCATCTTCGACCCCGGCAAGGGCGGCGATCCGATCCTCTTCCAGCACCTGTTCTGGTTCTACTCGCACCCGGCGGTGTACATCATGATCCTGCCCTCGATGGCGGTGATCTCCGAGCTCATCGCCTGCTTCGCGCGCAAGCGGATCTTCGGCTACCACTTCGTCGCTTTCGCCTCGATCGGCATCGCGGTCCTGGGTTTCGTCGTCTGGGGACATCACCTCTATGTCTCGGGCCAGTCGGTCTATGCCGGTGCGGTCTTCTCGCTGCTCACCATGCTGGTGGCGATCCCCTCGGCGGTAAAGGTGTTCAACTGGTCGATGACGCTCTACCAGGGCTCGGTCTCGCTCGAAACGCCGATGCTCTACGCATTGGGCTTCATCGGCCTGTTCACGGTCGGCGGCCTCACCGGCGTCTTCCTCGGCACCCTCGGCTTCGACGTGCACGTGCACGACACCTACTTCGTGGTGGCGCACTTCCACTACGTCATGGTCGGCGGCACGATCATGGGCTACCTGGGCGGCCTGCACTTCTGGTGGCCGAAGATCACCGGCCGGCTCTACCCGGAGTTCTGGGCCAAGATCTCCGCCCTGCTGGTGTTCGTCGGCTTCAATCTCACCTTCTTCCCGCAGTTCCTCCTCGGCTACATGGGCATGCCGCGCCGCTACCACGCCTATCCGCCGGAGTTCCAGGTGCTGAACATCCTGTCCACGGCCGGCGCCTCGGTGCTGGCGCTGGGCTTCGTCCTGCCGACGATCTACTTCCTCTGGTCGCTGAAGAGTGGCAAGCTGGCGGGCAACAACCCGTGGCAGGCGCGCGGCCTCGAGTGGGAGACGACCTCCCCGCCGCCGACCGAGAACTTCACCTTCGCGCCGAGCGTTTCGCGTGAGCCCTACGACTACTTCGAAGCGGCTGAAGAGGCCGCTGGCCGCGCAGTTCCTGCCCCGCGGCCGCATTGACTGTGAGCGACGAACAAGGAGCCGCCGTCGTGTCCCACGCACATTCTCCGTTTCTGGCGCACCATTTCGACGATCTCGAGCAGCAGAAAGAGGCCTCTACGCTGGGAATGTGGCTCTTCCTGGTGCAGGAGATCATGTTCTTCGGCGGCCTCTTCATGTGCTATCTGCTCTACCGCTGGAAGGACCCGAACGCCTTCGCCGCTGGCAGCCACGAGCTGTCGATCGGTTTGGGCGGTTTCAACACCATCGTTCTCATTGGCTCGTCCCTCACCATGGCGCTGGGTGTCCGGGCGGCGCAGCAGGGCAAGATCAAGACGCTGATCAACTGGCTCTATGCCACCGGCGTGCTGGGACTCGTCTTCCTGGTGGTCAAGTACTTCGAGTACTCGGCAAAGTGGGAGCATCACCTGATCCCCGGGCCGAATTTTCACTTCGCCGGCGAGGTCGGCAACCGCGCCGAGCTCTTCTTCTCGCTCTACTTCGCCATGACCGGCATGCACGCCCTGCACATGATCGTCGGGCTGGGCCTCCTCGTCTGGCTGGTGCGCAAGGCGATGAAGGGACATTTCACCGCCGAGTACTACAACCCGGTGGAGAACTTTGGCCTCTACTGGCACTTCGTCGATATCGTCTGGATCTTCCTCTTCCCGCTCCTCTATCTCATCGGCCGGCACTACCACGGAGGCGCCTGAGCCATGTCCCAGCATCACATCGTCCCGCTCAAGACGTACTTCTCGGTCTTCGCCACCCTGATGTTCTTCACGGCGATCACCGTCGCGGTGGCCTTCGTCGACCTCGGGCCGGCGAACAACGTCGTCATGCTGTCGATCGCCGTGCTCAAGGCGACGCTGGTGGTGATGTTCTTCATGCACGCCAGGTACGGCACGCGGCTGATCCCGCTGGTCGCGGCCAGCGGCTTCTTCTTCGTTCTCCTGATGTTCATCATCACGATGTCGGACTACATGTCGCGCGGCTGGCTTGGCGCCGGCCTGCCCTGGCGTCCGGCCTCCTGACGCATCCGCCCTTGCGGCACGCCAACGCGAGCCTGCTCGATCTGCTGCTCGAGCTCCAGACGCTCGACCGCGTGCCGCGCAGCGGCTACTTCCTGCGCGGCATCTCCGACTGCGAGTCGGTCTCCGAACACACCTTCCACCTCGCCATGCTGGTATGGCTCCTCGCTGGACAGGAGCCGGGCCTCGATCGCGGACACGCCGTCGAGCTCGCCCTCATGCACGATCTCGCCGAGCTGCGCATCGGCGATCTGCCACGTACCGCGACCACCTACCTCCCGGCCGAGGTGAAGCACGCAGCGGAACGCCGCGCGGCGGCCGACATCCTCGCCCCCGCTGATCCAAGGGCCACAGCGCTCTATGAGGAGTATGAAGAGGGGGCGTCGATCGAGGCCTTGTTCGTTCGCGCCTGCGACAAGCTACAGCTGATGATCAAGGTGACGGTCTATGAGAGTTGGGGGCACCGCGGCTTGGCAGAGTTCTGGGGCAACCCGATGAACTTCCCGAAGTCCGAGTTCGCCTCGATCGAACGGCTGTTCCGGAGTCTGCAGGAGCGCGCCACCGCCCGTCCCACGGCGACGCCTGCCGGCTAGGCGAGCCTTGCCGGAATCCAGCCGCGCAGCGCGTTGACCAGCAGCACACGGCTTGCGCGGGCGAGATCGTCCCGTGTCAACACCGCCTCTTTCAGTCGGCCGCGTTCGAGCAGGCTCTGCCGGAAGACACCGGCCAGCAGACCGCACTCCCTCGCCGGCGTCAGGCGCTCGCTGCCGATCTCCACCACCAGATTCGTCCGCGTCCCCTCAGTGAGTTCTCCGCGTTCATTCCACAGGATCGCTTCGTCGGCCCCCGCCGCGTGGGCGGCGGCGAGCGCGGCGTCATAGAGCGTGCGGTTCGTCGTCTTGTGGAAGAGGGCGACCTCGCGGGAGTTGACCGCGAGAGCGGCGAGAGTCACGCTCCATACCCGGCGCCCGGAACGAAAAGGCTCGCTGGCGAAGGAAAGAACCCCATCCGGGGCGAGCTCGAGGCGGATGCGCTGGCGTTCCCTCTCTCGACCGGCGAGGACGGCGATTCCGCGTTCGACGACGGCGCGCCAGGCCTTCTCGTCGGTGTCGAACCCGAAGTATGCAGACGACGCCGCGAGGCGGGCAAGGTGCTTCTCTAGGAACGCGACGCCGCAGCGCGGACGCCAGAGCATGGTTTCGAAGAGCGAGAACGGTGGCGGGGGATCGGCGAGCGCCCGCGCCTTGGCGAGGCACTCCTCGTACTCCGCTCCCGGCCGCGAATCCCAGACGACGCCGCTACCGACGCCGTAGTCCAGCGTTTCGCCGCATCGGTCGATGACTGCGGTGCGGATCGCCACCGAGAAGGTCGTGCGCCGTTCCGGTGCCGCCCAACCGATGGCGCCGCAGTAGGCCCCCCTGGGAGATCGCTCCAGGCGGCGGATCCAGTCCATGGTCCGCGCCTTCGGCGCGCCAGTGACGGAAGCGCAGGGAAAGAGCGCGGCGACGATCTCTCGCAGCCGCGCGCGGCTGGAGGCGGTCACCGTCGAGGTCATCTGCCAGACGGTCGGATAGCGCTCGAGATCGAACAGGCCGGTCACGGCGACACTGCCGGCTTCGGCAATTCTCCCGAGATCGTTGCGCACCATGTCGACGATCATCAGGTTCTCGGCGCGCTCCTTGGCCGAGCCGGCGAGCTCGGCCGCCTGGCGCAGATCCTCTTCGGGAAACCGGCCGCGCGACCGGGTCCCTTTCATCGGGCGCATCTCCAGTCGGTCGCCCTCGCGGCGGAAGAAGAGCTCCGGCGAAAGCGAAACGAGGGCGGTTTCGCCGCAATCGACGAGGGCGGCGTGCGGCGCGCGGCTCGCAGGGGCGAGACTCCAGAAGAGCTGCTCGGGCTCGCCGGCGAACCGCGCGCGCATCGGGAAGGTGAAGTTGACCTGGTACGTTTCCCCGGCGGCGATGGCCTCGCGGATCGTCGCCAGCGCCGCTGCGTGCAGTTCGCGAGGGAGCAGCGGCGCGGGCTCGACGGCACCTGCCGGACTCGCGACAGCGGGCGTGGAGAGCGATTCGGGTGGGTCGAAGAGACTGAAGGCAGCCAGCGCGCCGGCTCCGGGAGCGCGCACGACCAGAGACGGGTCGAAAGCAGGGGCAGCCTCGTAGGTCACGAAGCCCACGGCCCAGAGACCCTCCTCGGTGGCCTGCTCGACACGCTCGAGCAGCGCGGGAACCTCCTCCAGACTGGCGGCACCGAGACGTTCCAGAGGCGATCGGAAGCGCCACCAACCCGCCTGCCGGCCGTCGCCGGGGGCGCGCAGGATGGCGCTCTCGGGGGCTCCGTTCAACTGCGATCCGTCGCCTGTCGCGCTGCGCGCGCCGCCGCCAACCGCTCGGCGACGACCTGCTCGGCGACGCGAAAGGGCGCCGCACCCTCGCGCTCAGCCCGTTCGAGAAGCGCCGCGAGGTCGGCGCCGATCCGCTGCACCCTGGCCAGAATGCCCGCCTCGTCGAGGAGACCGGTCTCGAACAGCACCGACAGGAGCCCTCCGGCGTTGACTACGAAATCGGGCGCGTAGAGCACGCCCCGACGATGAAGCTCGAGGCCCACCTCCGCCGAAGCCAGCGGGTTGTTCGCGGCGCCGACGATCGCCGCGCAACGCAGGTCAGCCACCGAAGTCGGCACGAGAACTCCACCCGCGGCGTTGGGCGAAAGGACGTCGCAGGCGACGGAGTGGATCTCGTCCGGCTCCACGGCCAGGGCTCCAGTCGCCCGCACGACGGCCTCTAGACGGCCACGCACGGTATCAGTCACGAGCAACCTGACCCCCTTGACGGCGAGCTTCTTCGCCAGTCGGGCACCCACCTCCCCCAATCCCTGAATGGCCACGGTGCAGGAGCGCAGCGGCTTGCCGAGTCGCTCAGCCACGACCTCCATCGCCGCAGCCACACCGATGGCGGTGAGATCCGAGGCATCGACTCCGGCCGTCGCCGGCGTGTGACCGACGTGACGGGTGGCTCGCCCCATCACCGCGAGGTCGCCCGCATCGATGCCCATGTCGCCGCCGGTGAAGAAGCGCCCGCCGAGATCTTCGACAGCACGGCCGAAGGCGAGCAGGAGCTCTGGCGTCTTGTCGCGCAGCGGATCGCCGCAAATGACCGCCTTGCCTCCGCCGCAGGGCATGCCGGCGAACGTCGCCTTGGCGGTCATGGCGGAGGAGAGGCGCAGGGCGTCCTCGACAGCGTCCTCGAAGGTGGGGTAGCTGCGCATCCGCGTGCCACCGATGGCCCGCCCCAGCGTCGTGTCGTGAATGGCAACGATCGCGCGCAGGCCCACGGCAGGCTCCTGGACGAGGACCACACGCTCGTGACCGAGTTCTCGGGAGAGATCGAGGACCGAGGTCACGGCTCGTGCATTTCGTCGAAGCCGGGCGCGACGACCTGGAGCCCGTGTTCGCGCGCGGCAGCCGCCAGGCGGGTGTCGTAGCAGAGGAAAGCGACCGGTAAGCGCGAGAACTCGAGGGCCGTCGCGAGATGGATGGCGTCGAGCGTCCGCAGATCGGCAGGACCGATCCTGGCAGCCCGCTCCAGAACTTCCGCCTCCAGGCGGAGCAGCCGGAGGGTCTCGAGATAGACCTTCGCCTCGGTAGTCACCTCCTCACGCACCCGGGCCCGGCGCAGAGCGCGCAGAAGCTCCACCCGCACGACCTCGGACGAAACCAGTCGCGAGGGTCCAGCCAGGTAGGCGCGAAGAGCCCGAGTCTCGGGCTCCGGCGAAAAGAGCTTCACCAGGGCGGAAGCGTCGCAGTAGAGCGGCAGAGCCTTCAGAAGGTCTCCTCGTCGCGCATCTCCTGCAGGATCTGGCTCAGCGGCTTGGAACCCGGGATTGCGGGCAAGGGAGGGTGGGTTCGCAGGACTTCGGCGAGGTCGCGCGTCGCGGGAAGCGCCCGGCCCTCGGCGATCATCCGCTCGAGCTGGTCGTCGTCATCGGGAAGCGGCACCAGCAGGGCCACCGGACGGCCGTGTTCGGTGACCTCCAGGCGCTCCCCTTCCTTGACTCGCTCGAGGTAGACGGAGAGGTTCTGTCGCAGCTCGCGGACGCCGACCTGCGGCGACGAGGACTTGGTCGTTGCACCCATGAAGCACAAAGTAGCACAACCCCTCGGCGCCGGCCGGAGGCCTTCCGCCCACGCCTCAGTGCGGCAGCAGATAGGCGACGGCGAAGCCGACCTGGGCGGCCATCATCATGAGGTACATCTGCTTCCAGCTCGGGTGGTTCTCGGTGCGCGTGAGGTCATCGGGATCGCGCAGGATCAGGTAGACCGTGTAGCAGCCCCAGAGCGTCAACAGCACCCCGAGAGCGGTGAGCGCCGTCTGGTTGCCGGTGAGGATGGCGTGCGCCGGATTCTGCGGGTCCCGCATGTGCGCGAAGAGCGGCACCAGCATCCAGGGCACGACGAAAAACGGCGCGATGATCCACGCCGCCTTCTTGGGTCCATGCAGAATCGGCAGCGTCTTGCAGCCGCCGGCCTCGTCGCCCTTGATGTCGGCGAAGTCCTTGGTGGAGGCGGCGCCGACCAGGAAGAGCATGAAGATCGAGCCCAGCGCCCACGGTTCCCAGTGCCCGATGCGCGCCACCATCGCCCAACCGGCGACCTTGAGCAGGCAGCCGCGCGGAATGGCGATCGTCCAATTGGCCCACATGCCGAGCGCCTTCGTCCGCCCCCAGGACGGCACGGAGTAAATCAGCGTGAAGATCATGCCGGCGAAGTAGATGTAGAACGTCTCGTGCCAGGGCAGCGGTGCGCCGATCTTCGCTGCCAGCGTGGTGTGCGGAAACACCACGACCGCCCAGGTCGGGATCAGCGCCAGGGCGTAGAAGACCCAGGTAAAGATCCACCCCTCACGCAAGGTGAGGGCGCCGGTGACCAACGGCCGACCGGGCTTGTTGACGCGGTCGATCTCGAGGTCGGTGATCTGGTTGATGGCGTTCGAAGCCGCATTCATGAAGCTCGCGCAGAGCGAACCGAGCGCGACAGTGAGGATCACGGAGAGTGAGAGCTGCCGCGCTGGATCGGGATTGTGCACCGATCCCCAGGCACAGATCGACCCGGAGATGATGCCCAGGAGTGGCGGCAGGAGAGTGAACGGTCGCGACAGCTGGACGTAGAGCTTGGACTTGTTCATGCGCGAGGCAAGCTTAGCTCACGTCCCGCGCATCTTCCGAACCCGAGAGCACGCGGGCCAACACCTGCGAGATCTGGTCGCGGGAGAACGGCTTCTGAACGATGGCCTCGACACCGAGGTCCTGGGGGCTGGAGGTCTCTGCGAAGAGGTCGGAGTAACCGGTCATGAGTACGATCCGGATGCCCGGGCGGGCGGCTTTCATGAGCCGCGCGAGGTCGCGCCCGTCCATCCCCGGCATGACGATGTCGGAGAGCAGCAGGTCGAACTCGAGGCCCCCCTCACCGGTGAGAGCCAGGGCCTCCTGGGCCGAGGCCGCGGAATGAACCGCGTAGCCGATCTGGGTCAACATCCGCTCCACCAGCAGACGCAGGGGCGCGAGGTCTTCGACCACGAGAATCTTCGCCAGGACGACCGGGGGGGCGGCGCCCGCGGGAAGCGCGCGCTCACCACTGTCGGCGCGCGCGACCCTCGGAAGATAGAGCACCATCGCCGTGCCGGTCGTCGGCGACGAGTCGACCTCGATCGCCCCACCGAGCTGCTGCACGATGCCGTAGACCGTGGCGAGTCCGAGGCCGGTGCCGCCGACGGCCGCACGCGTGGTGAAGAACGGCTCGAACACATGCTCGACGACGTCCGGCGTCATCCCTTCTCCACTGTCGCGGACGCTGAGCCGGACGTAGTCCGCCGGCGTCAACCCGCAGGCCTCCGCCGCCGCCTCGTCCAGGGAGGCGTTCTCGGCGGAAATCCGGAGCTCGCCGCCCATCGGCATGGCGTCGCGCGCATTCACCGCCAGGTTGATCAACACCTGCACCAGCTGCGTCGAGTCGGCGCGTACCGACCACAAGCCCGGCGCGACGACGAGGCCGAGATCGATGCTCTCGGGCAGGAGCCGCGACAGCATGCGGCGCGAATCCTCGAGGAGGCCTGCCAGATCGACGACCCGAACCTCGAGCACCTGGCGGCGACTGAACGCCAGCATCTGGCGGGTCAGGTCCGAGGCGCGCAGAACCGCCTTGCGAATCTCCGCGATCTCGCCGCGTCCGGCGCTGCCCTCACCCATGCCCGCCGTGAGCATGTCCGTGCAGCCGAGGATGATGCCGAGCAGGTTGTTGAAGTC
>JBPOHI010000051.1:0-2541 GCA_052035735.1 Acidobacteriota bacterium | reverse complement strand
GCTCGACGCTTCGCCGATGAACCTCCAGGCGGAGGCGCCGGCGATTCGCCAGGCGCTCCACGCCTATCTCGACCGCGATGCCGCTGGCCGCGAGGTCGATCTCGAGGTCGCCCAGGTCGGTGTCGATTCAGGCTACGCGCTGGTCACCTGGGCGCACGAGAAGAAGGCCGGCCAAGCCGTGCTGCGCAAGGTCGAAGGCGTCTGGACAGTGCTCGAGTGCAGCGATGGCTGGCTCGGCCTGCGCGGCGTCTGCGAGCAGCAGGTGCCCCAGCCCGTGGCGCAGCGCCTCCTCGACCAGGTGGACCCGAAGTGGGGCTCCTATGAAACGCCCTGACCGGGCCGATCCTGCGACAGCGGTCTGACCCGGACGCCTCAGCCGTGCCCGCCGCCTCCCTGCGCCGCTGAGCGCAGCGCCTCGAGGCTCCACGGACAGCCGGTCCCCGGACAGAGGCGCTTCTCCTCCGTCGAGGTGCAGCTGAAGTCGACCCATGAATCGTGCCCGAGTGCGATCAGGCCGGCGAAGATCCGGGTGTAGACCTCGGCCCGCAAGGTCGGGTCGTGAAAGTGATCGTCCTTCAGCCAGCCGTAGGGTCGCTCGTAGCGCGACCGGATGAGCCCGGCGATATGGCGCGCGTGCCAGCCCTGGGCGAGGAGCACGCGGACGAGGAGCTGCAGCGCCCCGGGCTGCAGCAGCAGGTCGTTGGGATGCTCGAGGACGCGGGCGGCGCAGGCCGGCAGCGCCCCGAGGTCGATGCGGTCGTAGCCCGAAGGCCAGAGTTCCGGCGGATCGGGCTCCTCCGCCTCGAAGCGGCGATGAAACTGCGCCAACTCGCTCGCCTCGTAGGCCGCGACGAGGCGCTCCATGGCCAGCGAGGCGTCCGGGATCGCCGTCTCTGCGCGCTCGGCGAAAGCGGCGGCGAGATCGAGGTCGCGCATCAGGCGGGTCCCCTCCTCTTCGTCGCCCGGATCCGGAATGACCACCAGGCGCGGCAGCGCCGCCGGCAGCGGTGGCGCCCAGCCGTGATGCTCGGCCTTGAGGTAGGCGGTGAACGGCAGGCGGATCGCCCGCTTGTGCAACGGATCGGCGTACTCGGAGAGATCGATGGCGACGATCTCGCGACCGTGCGCTCCCGGCCCGACGACCACCGCGGTGAGCTCGACCGGCACCGGCGAGTGCTCGCTGGCTTCCAGAATCCGGTGCCCGGCGAACTCCATGACCTTGCCGAGTCCGTCCCAGGCCGCCCCGGCGTCACCGACCCTCTCGCCGTGCGGCGGTTGCGGCGCGGTGTAGGCGTTCTCCAGGCCGCATCCGAGGTTCGCGAGTCCGGCGAGCCTCCGGAATGCCGCCGACTGCCTCCCGATCTTCCACACGAAGTGGTGACCGCGGCCGGTGAGCAGATGCAGGGCGTCGATGTCGAACTCGCCGAGCAGGGCCCGGATCGCGGTGACGACATCCCGCTGCACGAAGCGGCTCCGCTTGGGGTAGAGCAGCGGCTCCCAGGGGGCGTCGAAGTGGACGTGCTCGATGTCGAGGTGCACGAGCAGGAACTCGCGATCCCAGAGCGACCGGGCGGCCTCGAAATCGCTGTGAAGCATCGCCGCGAGCTCAGTCACCGGCCGGAAGCGATCGCTCCGCTCCGGCTGGGGCGAGGGCTGGGTAAGGAAGACGGTCGGAGAGTCGGCGAGGTGCCGCCCCCCCAGGTACGCTAGGTGCCGCTGGTGGACCGCAGGATGCTCGTAGAACCGGCGCCATTCGGCCGCGGATCTTCGCGGGCTCATGCTCTCAAGGTACTGCCGGCGGCGCGGACCGGCACCACCCGGCGAGGCGGGAAGAGCAGAGACGCAGCGCGGCACGCGCTGTGCAGCCCCGCCCGGGATGCGCCAAGCTGACCCGGATTCGCGCCGTTGCCTGCTCTGCCAGATTCCCTCCCTCCTGATCCTCGCGCTTGTCGGCGTCGTGCTCGCTGGCAGCGCTCTCTCCGCCGGCGAGCTCACCCGCACGATCCGCCTGAAGCTCTCCGCCGGCGACCTCGCGAGCGGCGAAGCGGCGCTCGAGAACTGGAAGCAGGTACACGGTGAGGACAGCGAGTATCTCGATGGCCTCGCCTGGCTCGCCCGCGGGGCGCAATTGCTGGGCGACGACGCCCGGGCGCTCGTCTGGGTCGACGAGGTGCGGCGGCGGATTCCGGCGGAGACCCCCGGCAACGCCAACGCGTTGGGCGCTGCCATCGAGGTCGAAGGCCGCGTCCGGCTGGCGCGCGAAGGGCGCGGCGCAGCGCTCGCCTATTTCGAGCGCCAGCTCGCGCTTGCCCACGACACGGCACTGCGGTCGCGGATCTCGAAGAACATCGATCTCATCGCGCTCGAAGGGAGCCCGGCGCCGGAGATCGTGCCCGAGTCCCATCTCGGACCGCGTCCGCCGGCGCTCGCCGACCTCCGCGGCCGCCCGGTGCTGCTCTTCTTCTGGGCGCACTGGTGCGGCGACTGCAAGGCGCAGGCGCCGGCGATCGCGCGGCTGGCGGCGAAGTACGCGCCGCGCGG
>JBPOHI010000196.1:0-23257 GCA_052035735.1 Acidobacteriota bacterium | reverse complement strand
GCCGAGCCGATGGACGCGGAGGATCCCCTCTTCATCCTCTACACCTCCGGAACGACCGGCCAGCCGAAGGGTGTCGTGCATACGACCGGCGGCTACATGGTCGGCGTGACCTATCTGTCGCGCGCCTTCTACCAGATCGGCGAGCGCGACATCTACTGGAGCACTTCGGACATCGGCTGGATCGTCGGCCATTCGTTCATCGTCTACGGACCGCTCTCGGTCGGCGCAACGGTCTTCTGCCGTGAAGGCGTGCCCGACTATCCGACCCCCGAGGTCACCTGGGAGTTGGTCGAGCGTTTCGGCGTCAACCTGATGTTCACCGCACCGACGGCGCTCCGCATGTGGATGAGCCACGGCGAAGCGGCGCCGAAGAAGTACGACCTCTCGCGCCTGCGGCTCCTCGCCTGCGCGGGAGAGCCGCTCAACCCGGAGGCGCATCTGTGGGCACAGACCCACCTCGTCGGCCAGGGCGGCGGCATGGTGGTCGACAACTGGTGGCAGACCGAAATCGCCGGGCCGGTGCTGGGAACGCTGCCGACCTTCGAAGCGCGGCCGAGCAAAGTCGGCAAGCCCATGCCCGGCGCCGTCGTCGACGTCGTCGATCGCGACGGCAAGTCGCTGCCGGACGGCCAGGGGGGTCTGCTCGTGCTGCGCGAGCCGCTGCCCTACATGCTGCGTACCGTCTGGGGGGACGACGATCGCTATCAGCAGTACTGGCGGCAGGTGCCGGGCTGCTACGCGGCGGGCGACATCGCGGTGCGCGACCGCGACGGCTACTTCGCGGTGCTCGGGCGTGCCGACGACGTGATGAACGTCGCCGGCCATCGCATCGGCACCGCCGAGGTCGAGAGCTCGCTGCTGCGCCATCCGTCGGTCGCCGAGAGCGCCGTCGTCGGCCTGCCGGACGACGTCAAGGGGGAGCGCATCAAGGCCTTCGTCGTGCTCAAACCCGGCGAAGTCTCCGGCCCCGGTCTCATCGGGAGTCTCAAGGACCACGTCCGCCACGACCTGGGACCCATCGCCCAGCCCTCCGACATCGAGATCCGGACCGCGCTTCCCAAGACCCGCTCGGGCAAGATCGTGCGCCGCTTCCTCAAGGCGCAGGAGCTCGGCGAAGACCCCGGCGACCTCTCGACGCTCGCCGACTAGCGGGGTCGCCCGCCCTGCCTCTCCGGTTCCCCTCCGATGCCCGCCGTATGACCGCGGTCATGCCGTAGCCGGAAGGGCGCTGGTAGGTTGGCGGCATTCCTTGGAGGAGTGCCCGCTATGACTCGAGGTTCGCGCCGCGTCCGTCGTGGGCTGGTCGCCATTCTGACTGTTTCTGGCGGGGCCGCCGCCGCGATTGCGGCAGTCGCCGCGATCCTGGCGCTCATCCCGATGACCCAGGCCGACTTTCATCTCTCGGGCACCCAGATCGGCGACGTGCCGGAGGGGGTCCTCGGCGCCTCGGGCGAGTGCCGGACTTGCCACGGGGATTTCGATGTCGAAGATGAACCGTGGGCGACCTGGGCGGGAAGTCTGATGGGTCTCGCCGGGCGGGACCCGCTCTTCTTCGCGCAGATGACGACCGCCAACCAGGATGTCGCCAACGTCGGCACCTTCTGCCTGCGCTGCCACGTCCCGATGTCTTACGTCACCGGACATGCAAGCGATCCAACCGGCGCGAGCCTCGACGAGGTCGACCGCGACGGCGTCACCTGCCACTTCTGTCACAGTCAGGTCGATCCGGTCTATGTGGCGGGCCAGAGCCCGCTTGCGGACATCGCCGTGCTCGATGCTCTCGCCGAGGTGCCGACGAGCTACGGTAACGCGATGTTCGTGCTCGATCCGCAAGGAGTGCGGCGTGGCCCCTACTCCGAGACCGACGCCATCCACGAGACGATCTACTCGCCCTTCCACAAGTCGGGCGACATGTGCGGTACTTGCCACGACGTCGGCAACGTCGCGGTCTCCAAGCTCCCGAACGGAACCTACCGCTACAACCTTTTCGACCAGCCGACGCCTGACGAGAATCCGTGGATGCAGTTCCCGCTCGAGCGTACGTACACCGAGTGGAAGCTTTCGGAGTTCGCATCGACCGGCGTCGACCTGGGCGGGCGCTTCGGCGGCAGCGGCGGGCCGGTGGTCGAATCCTGCCAGGACTGCCATATGCCGAAGACGACGGCGAGGGGTTGCTTTTTCGGTCGCGAGCGCACCGACCTCGCCCGGCACGAGTTCGCAGGTGCCGCGGCACCGGTGCTCGACCTCATCCTCGAGCACCAGGCGGAAAATCCGATCGTCGATCCGACGCTCATCCAGGCGGCACGCGCGCGGTCGGTGTCGATGCTGCGGCGCTCGGCGACGCTCGATCTGGCGCAGGATGACGCCGAACTCGTCGTACGGGTGACCAACCAGTCGGGCCACAAGCTGCCGACGGGTCATATCGAGGGCCGTCGAGTCTGGATCCACCTGCGCTTCTTCGACGCAGCGGGCGCGCTGGTCGGCGAGCACGGGCACTACGACATGGAGGAAGCGCATCTCGACGAGGCGTCGACGACCGTCTTCGAGATGCACGTCGGACTAAGCGCCGATGCTGCCGCAGCCACCGGATTCCCGCCAGGCATCACCACGCACATGGCGCTCGCCGACACCATCGTCAAGGACAACCGAATTCCACCCCGCGGCTTCACCAACGCCGCCTTCGAGAGCGGCGGTGCGCCCGCGGTCGGAGCAGTTTACGCCGATGGCCAGTACTGGAGCGACAGCCGGTTCCCGGTGCCGGCCGGCGCGGCGCGGGCGGCGGCCGAGATCTACTACCAGAACACGCCCCGGCATTACATCGAGGCGCTGCGCGACGGCAATGTCACCGACGACTGGGGCCAGACGCTCCATGAGCTCTGGGCGGCCACCGGCCGTGGCGAGCCCCTCGAAATCGCCCGGCGTGAGATTCCACTCGGAGTCGAGGGCGTCTTCGCGGACAGCTTCGAGTCCGGCTACACGATCGCCTGGTCCGCCTCCTCGCCGTAGAGCTCGACCGGCTCGTTCAGGCGCGTCGCGACAGGCCGCGCAGGACCTCCGCGGCAGCGTAGTCGCCGTCGCCTGCGATCGCGGGGGAGGGGAGGTAGCTGCGCAAGGCGTCGAGGTCGTCGCCGGCGGTCAGGAGCGGCGGCTCGGCGCCTCCGTCCACCTGCGGCTCGGCCAGACCGACATTCGCGAGAAGGCTGTTGCAGAGACACTTGCGACCGACCGTCTGATTCTCCTCACCGCCCTTGGCGACGAACGCTTCGACCGGCTCGGCGGCACAGCGATAGCCGATCTGGCCGTCGTCGCGGCGATAGGCGCTCCTCAGGAAGCCCAGGTTGCAGACCCGCTCGCGGGCGGCGTAGACAGCATCGTCGGAGAGGCTTCCCGGTAGATCGACGACCTTGAAGGGAAATCCGGTAGGAGAGGCGCGCGGATCGGTGCGTACGCCGGAGTCGCCGGCTTGGACCTGCGCGATGACGGCGCGGCGCAGCTCCGGAGCGAGGCCCGACTCGCGGCTGAAGGCGAACCCCGTGCCGACCTGGATGCCGTGCGCGCCGAGGCGCCTGGCCGCGGCGAGCGCGCCGGGCCGCCCGCGATTGCCGGCGAGCCAGAAGGGCCTGCCGAGCTCGGCGAGCTGGACGAGATCGACTTCGTCGCGCGGACCGTAGATAGGCTGGCCGCTGTCGTCGAAGCGCGCCGCGCCGCGCGGTGGCGCGTTGTGACCGCCGGCCGCCGGCGCCTCGACGACGAATCCGTCCACTGGGCCGGAGGCGCGCTTGAGCAGGATCTGCGCCAGCGACACCGAGGAGACGATGGGGAGAAAGCAGGGCCGGTCAAGCGGATGGGCCAGGGGGCGCGCGCCGATCTCCGCCGGGTCGAAGCCGATGCGCACGCCTTCGGCCTCGTCGCCACTCACCGGGACGGCGAGCGATGCCGGCCGGTGCCCGGCTAGCGCCGCGAGGGCGGCGGGAATCTCGAGCGGAATGCCAGCCCCCATGAGGACGTAGCCGACGCCGGCGAGCATCGCGCCATAGAGCGTGGGCAGGGTCGGCAGGACGATCTTTTGCAGCAGGTTGATGCCGACCGGGCCGTCGTGCCCCTCGCGCGCCAGGTCCACCTCGACGAAGGCCGCCAGCACATTGAGGCCGAGGAGGTCGCGCGTTGGCTTCAAGGTGGGACGGGCGACCTCGGCGAAGCGCGCGCCAGGGGCGATGCCGCCGGGCACGAAGTAGCGCTTCATCACCCGGTCGACTACCTCACGGTAGGGAAAGCGCGCCAGCGACCGCCGCAGGTCGCCGGTGAGATCGCCCAGCTGCAACCGCCGAGCGAGTTGGACGTCGAGTGCCGTGCCCGAGACGACGCCGAGGCCGCCGGCGGCAGAAACCGCGCGCGCGAGGCGCCAGCCGGAGACGCCGACCCCCATGCCGCCTTGAATCACCCTCGGATGGTGGACCTCGGACAAGGTGTTCCTCCAGTCAGTGAGCAGTCGTGGGGTACACGCACTTCCGCGCCGAGACGCCCGCGGCGCCTCGGCTGGCGGCAAGGCTGGCCCGGTTCGGATGGACTTCATGCAAGATCCACAGCTCCGAGACGCGAAGGGCCGCTTCGGAGCGAGGCGCTCGAGGGCGATTGCCGCGACGAGAGCATCGCGGAGCCTAGCGGCCTCGCCTATGACGAGCGTCATGTCCGGCGCCAAGCTCCTGCGCTACGGTTATGCGTCTGTGCGACGGCGGCGTGGGGTGACGGCGTGGCTCGACTCCGGGGAAGGCGGACTCTGGGAGCGTTTCAGCTGAGACGGAGAGCGCCTCGGGGGCGGCTCGGCGCGGGCGGACCATGGTGATTCGAGGTCTCTTCTCTTCGCCGGACAGGCGGTGTCTGCTCGCCCGCTGGCTCTTCCTCTGCTGCGGTCTCCTCGTCCTGTTGATCGCGATCGGCGGAGCTACGCGCCTGACTCACTCAGGCCTCTCTATTCCTTCATGGCGACCGCTGACGGGAGCCCTGCCGCGCATCGGTGCGGATGCGTGGGAGCGTGCGTTTGCCGAGTACCGGGAGACCCCCGAGTATCGAATCGTGCGCCGCGGCATGTCCCCCTCTGAGTTTCGCGAGATCTACCTTTGGGAGTACGTGCATCGCCTGGTGGCGCGGCTGCTCGGGCTCGCATTCGTGGTGCCGCTCGGGTATTTCGCGTGGCGCGGCTGGATTCCGCACGGGGAGGGCCGCTCGCTGGCGAGCATTCTCGTGCTGGGACTGCTGCAGGGCGGGGTCGGGTGGTGGATGGTCGCGAGCGGTCTAGTCGCTGAACCTCGGGTGAGTCACCACCGCCTCGCTATTCATCTCGGGCTGGCGCTGCTTCTGCTCGGCGCGATGCTCCGCACGGGGGTCAGGCTGATCGTCCCGGCGCGGCCGAGGCCGGCTCGCGCTCCCGCCCTCTGGTTCGCCTGGGCGATCGCGGGCGCGGTTTTCCTGCAGGCGATCGCCGGAGCTCTCATGGCCGGGTCTCGCGCGGGTCTTCTGTTCCCGACCTTCCCGCTCATGGCGGGCGAGCTCGTCCCAGCGCGACTCTTCGCTCTCCGGCCGTGGCCACGGAGTCTCGTCGATGATCTCGTAACGATCCACTTCGTGCACCGGTGGCTGGGAATGGCGATCGCAGCCTGCACGGTCGCCGCCCTGCTGGCGAACCGCGCGCGGCCGGCGGACCGGCCAGCGCGATGCTGGAGCGCGGCGGTCGCCTTGCTGGCGGCCACGACAGCTGGTCTCGGAGTGGTCACGGTCGCGAGCGGAGTGGCGTTGCTGCCAGCGGCCGGACACCAGACGATCGCCGTCGCCCTCTTCGGCGCGGCGATCGTAACTGCACAGCTCGGGTCCGGCGGGCTGCGCTTACCCCACTAGGTCGGGCAGATCGACCGGGCTCGGTCCCATCCCCATGCGACGAAACCGACGCTCCATCCCCCAGACCAGCGAACGGTACGCGCCGGCGCCGAGGTCCGCCCGAGGTCCCGTCGGCGCGGCGGACCCGAGCCGGTTCGCGCTTCGCCGCGCGATCGTTCTGATCCTGGTTCACCTGGCGATCGGCGTGCACATCGCGCACTGGAAGCTGCACGGGCGAACCCTCGCGCCCCTCGAGCTCAACGAGGTCATGCAAACGCTCGAGCTCGGCGTGGTGACGGCCGGCTTTCTGCTCATGGCGACCGCGGTCGGATCGGTCCTGATCTTCGGGCGCTTTTTCTGTTCCTGGGGATGCCATCTCCTGGCCCTTCAGGATGGCGCCGCCTGGCTGCTGGGGAGACTCGGGATTCGCCCGGCGCCGTTCCGCTCGCGAACGCTCGCTCTCATCCCGGCGGGCGCGGCGATCTACATGTTCCTCTGGCCCTCACTCGCGCGTCTGTGCGTCCGCATCTGGCCGCCGACCGAGGCGTTCGTCGGTCCCCGTCCGGAGTTTCGCTTGCGCCTGCTCTCGGACGGCGAGGGCTGGGCCTCCTTCCTGACCAGCGACTTCGCGCGCAACTTTCCGGGACCAGGTGTGGCCATCTCGACATTCGTGGTGTGCTCCGTGGTGTGCGTCTGGCTGCTCGGTACGCGAGCCTTTTGCCGGAACGTCTGCCCGTACGGGGCGGTGTTCTCGTTCGCCGATCGGTTTTCCCGCAGGCGCATCGTCCTGACGGGTGACTGCATCGCTTGCGGCAAGTGCACGTCGGTCTGCGACTCGGGTATTTCGGTCTACGAAGAGATCAGCGCCGATGGCGCGGTAACCAGTGGCCGTTGCCTCAAGGACCTGGATTGCGTCGCGGTCTGCCCGACCGCGGGCCTCGCGGTCGCGGAGTTTCCTCGTCCTGGATTCGGTCGGCGTAGCGTCGCCCGGCCCTGGCATCTCGGTACCGCCGAGGAAGTGGCTTTCGCGTCGATCTTCCTCGCCGCCCTGGCCGCTCTCCGAGGCGTCTACCGCCTGGTCCCGTTTCTTCTCGCGCTAACTCTCGCCACCTGCCTCGCTTTCGCCGTGGTCCTGACCGCGAGGCTCTTCTGGCGGCGAGAGGTGAGTTTTCAGCGTTGGCGCCTTCGCGGCAGCGCAGGGCTGACACCGCGGGGATGGGCGTTCGCGCTGGCGACTCTGCTGTGCCTGGGCGCCACGGCGGAGGCGGGAGTAGTGCGTTGGCACGAGTGGCGGGGCGATCGTGCTTGGGGCGACTGGCAAGGAGCTCCGCCCGGGGGCGAGGGGGCGGAGCGTCGGGCTGCGATCGCGCTGGACTACCTCCTGGCACGCGAGCGCTGGGGGTGGCTGCGGCCGCCGGATCTCGCCGTGCGCAAGGCGACTCTCGCCGCCGCGCTCGGGCGCGGTGCGCTGCTCGAGACGTCGCTTCGCGCCCTGAGGGCGGAGAGTGTCGGAGCCCGGCTCGACCTCGCGGAGTTTCTGGCTTCGCAGGGGCGCTACCGCGAGGCGGAGGAGGAGCTGCGGGCGGCGCTAGCGGTGGAGCCGCGAAACGCGGCGGCCTACTACGGCCTCGGGATCGTCCTCGCCGCGACGGGACGGATCGCGGAGGCCATCGAGGAGCTCCGGCGGGCGCGTGAGATCGATCCCGAAGACCCGGAAATTCTCAACAATCTGGGCTATTTCCTCGGGAGATCGGTGCGTACGCCGAAGGACGGGCGTTGCTCGAGCAGGCACGCCTGCATTCGCCCGGTTGGCCCCTTCCCTGCTTCAACCTCGCGGCGCTGCTGGAGCGCTCGGGGAGCGCGGAAGAGGCGGAGAAAGTCGCCGCGTCCTGCCCGACGGCCCAGCGGTCCTCGCCTCCGGCGCCAGCGAATTCGATCGGAATTGCTCCGTCGACTCGTTGACGCGGTGGCCCGGAGTGCGCCGAGATGAGACCGCCGTGCGCCGATCTGGCGAGGCACCCGCGTCACCGCGGCTTCGCGCGGCGGAACGGAGTCAGGCGAGGTTCAGTCGGCGACGACCGGGAGTCGTCCGCCTCCCGGCGGGTGGGCGGGGACTGCGCATTGAAGCTCGTCGGGTTCGGCCTCTCGGGTCGGGAGCCCCAAGGGCGCGACGACGAGGTCGAGTGTCGCGGCCTCGCTCCGCACGCGGTCTCGAATCCAGCCGAAGATGGGTCCGAACAGCGTGTTCTCCTGGATCAGCGGGCGGAGACCGACGGCGAGCGCCAGGGGCCCCAGGTGCTCCGCCAGGAACTTGCGCCTCGCGTCGGACACGATCGCCACGCCGTCATCGTCCGAGTTCATCGCGAGGTGCGCCTCCTTGCGCAACAGCCAGGCGTAGAACTCGAGCTCGACCGCGAGGTGGTCGAGCCGTTCGCTCGCGCTGCCGTCGATACCGAAAGCACGATAAAAGGCGGCGACGTCGGCCAACCGTTCGCCTACCGCGAGCGAGCGGTCGCGCCCGTACCCGGTCTCGTGCAGCGGGTTCTCGGCGACGCCGAAGTCGAAGAGCCGCAGGTAGTCGCTCTCCGCATCTTCGGGGGCGATCGCGAAGAGGGCCGCGACCGGCGCGGGTAGGGCCCCCTCGCGATGCGCCTCTCCGAGGCGCGCGCGCGCCGACGAGTCGGGATAGCCCGCCGCCGCGGAGGCGATCAGAAAGTCGCGCGCACTCAATTCGAACCCTCGACGGAGGGCGGGTTCGATTCGTTCCCCGCGAGTCCGATGACGAGCGGCGTCCAGGACATGGTCAGGCACTTGCGAGCGCCAACCTCACCTTCGCCCCCCTGCCAGACGGCGAAGGCTGCGAACGTGCGGTCGCCAGGAGAGAGACTCGAGCCCCCTTCCCGGGAGAGCGGCCGGGAGATCACCAGCGTCCAGTAGCCGTCCTGCCAATCGGCATGGCCATTGGCGCCGCTCTCCTGGACCGAGCTCGTCGAGAAACCTTCGGCGTAGATCTCGTCGACTCCCGACTTCGGAAACGACTGAGGGTTGCCTACAGCGCGCCCGGGCGAGTACTGCTCCCGGGACTCTGCCGAGGGGTTGGCGGTTCCTGGATCGCGATACTCCATGGGGTACATGTCGATCGAGAGATTCGGGTAGAGGTCCTTCATCGTCGGCTTGCCGACTTCATGGTCGCGCTGATACTGCGCGCGCCAGTGGAAAATATGGACCGGAGACGCGCTGCTGCCCATGAAGATCGGCGGAGGATCCTCCGCCGGCCGGAGCGGAAACTCGATCGCCGCGCCGTCGGAGTACTCGCCCAGTCGACCGGCTTCGCTGCGATCCTCGTCCCTCCAGCGAAGTCGAAAGGCGAGCCATTTCCCATCGTGGAGCGCCTGCACTTCGAGGTCGGAGGTGGTCGGCACGCTGGGCCGCGGCCGAATCATCGGCTGGGCCATGAGCGAGGCGTGCGAAACCGGAGCTGAGGCCCAATAGGAGGCGCCGGGCTCCGCCTGGGAAAGGTCGGCGGCGACCTGCTCGACGACGTAGGGTTCGTCCTGCGCGGCGACAGCGGCGGTGCCGAGCACGGCGCAGAGGGCAGTCGCGCGGATCGTTCGGAGTTTCATTGGCGGATCTCCCGAGTCACGGCGTGTTAGTGCGGATCGCCTGCAGCTCCTGGTTCCAGGCGGCGCGTTCGTAGAGCGGCTCGGTGACGGGTACGCGGACGATCTCGGCGCCCGCGGCGTCGAGGCCGATCGCGTGCTCGCCTTCCACCTTGAACGAGTGCAAGATGCGGTCGGTCGAGCCCATCAGCACGAGGAGTCCGCGAGCGACGGGGTCCTCCTGCACACGGTGGTAGTTGGCGATCGCTTCGTCGACCCGCGGCCCGAACATCTGTCGCAGGTACGTCTTGTCGGCGTGGACCGGCGGAATGTAGTAGATGTTCGGCTCGAGGCCGAGCTGCGGGTAGTAGGGAAGCGCGAGCCCCTTCTTGTGAACCAGGTAGGACACCGGGTTGTCGGCGCGCGCCGACCAGGGCGGCTCGATGAAGCCCATGATGCGGATCTTGCCGATGCAGTTCTGCACGCACATCGGCTGGTAGCCCTCCTCGACCGCGGGGTAGCAGCCCACGCACTTCTCGGAGACGCGCGTGTAGGGGTTGTACATCGACTTCTTGTAGGGGCAGGCTCGAACGCACTCGCCGTATCCCTTGCACCGCGATTGATCGATGAGGACGATGCCGTCCTCCTCGCGCTTGTAGATCGCCTTGCGTGGGCATGCGGCGAGGCACGCCGGATAGGTACAGTGCGCGCAGGTGCGAGGGAGATAGAAGAACCACTTGTCGTGGGGGAGCTCCAGGGACCCGGTCCCGGCCTGGTTTCCGGTGCAGTCGTCCTCGCCGGCGTTCGGATACATCCAGTCCTCGTCACCGGGTGCCCAGTGGAGGACCCGCTCCTCGGCCGGAGCGGACTCGAAAATCGTCTTGCCCTGGTACTCCTTGGAGTCTTTCCAGCTCTGGCGCCCCAGCTTCTCGAGAACCCGGACGTCCCAAGCCAGGGGGTAGCTGCCCCAGGGCTTGGTCTCGACGTTGTTCCAGAACATGTACTCCTGGCCCTTGCCGCTCGTCCAGGTCGTCTTGCAAGCGAGCGTACAGGTCTGGCAGGCGATGCACTTGTTCAGGTCGAAGACGATCGCCCACTGCTTCTTCGGGCGGTGCTCATCGTACTCGTACTCCATCTCACGGCCGATCTGCCAGTTCTTGACTCGCGGCATCTCTGTCCTCAGCTCTTCTTCGCGACGTAGCCGCCGCGCAGGTAGGTCAGCATCGCGTCACTTTCGTAGGTCGGACGGAAACCGAGCTGCGCGGGGCGCCAGAGCCCCTGTCCGCCGATGCCGCCGGGCTCGGCCCGGGTGATCTTGACGAACGCTTCGCGCGGCGCGCCCACCGGGCAGTGGATGTCGGGCGCGAAGCCCTTCGCCATCTGGTTCCCGAAGGCGTCCTTGTGCACGAGCGTCTCCGTCATGAGTGTCGGTTTCAGCCAGGCTCGCGTCGCGGACTGATGCGACCCGCGGCGATACATGGCCTGATAGTTGGTCTCCGGGTTGCGCGCCAGGCCGTCCTCGCGCTCCTCCGAGCCCTTGACGCTGCCGAACGTCGCGCCGTACATGTTGTGCCAGGTTCGCGCCACGCCTCGGGGAGTGCCGGGGTAGTAGCGGCAACGCAGCAGGAGCCGGGCGACCTTGCTCTCCTCGGTTCCTTCGCGATGGCCGCGGAAGGGCCGGTCTTCCGGGTCGGCATCGATCCAGACATAGTCACCGTCTTCGACCTCGAGCTCGCGGGCGTCAAGAGGGTTGAGATCGACGTACCCTTCGACGTCGGAGGGCATCCTGCGGTCGTGCCGGTAGACGTCGCCGAAGGGACCGAACCAGACTGCGGTGTAGTCAGTGTCGACCGGAGTCGTGTGCGCGCCGTGGCGATACTTGGGCGTGTGGTACACGTGGGTGAAGTTCCGCGCCTTGAGAGGGTGCTTCGAGGCGAGCAACTCCTCGCCGGTTCTCTGTACGTGGCGCACCTGTCGGGCTTCGCAAGACAGGTCGTCGGCGTCGAGTCCGTAGTCGGCTGGGACCTTGGGCCGTATCGCAGGATGCGGTCTCGCGACGATCACGTTCGGCTCGTGGTGCGTCGAGTCGATCGGTTCGCGATAGACGACGAGGTTCTCGCCGTTCTCGATGAACTCCGGCTCGAAGCGATAGAACTCCAGTCGGCCGCTCTTGGTGTGCCAGGGCTGCTCGCCTCGCGCCTGCTCGTAGGACGAAATGCGGGGATACGTGCGGTTGTTCATCAACGCGGGGATTCCGGCCTGGGCCTTCGCGTGCAGATCGGCGAAGCGGTAACCCTTGGTCGCTGGCGAAGCATCCAGGATGCGCTGCAGGTAGACGTCGACGCGATCTTCGTGAACGAACTTCCAGTGATCGAGCATCCTCGGTTCGTCGATCAGCTGCCCCAGAGCCCCTGCGACGCCCGCGAGGACCTCGATGTCGGAGCGGGTGTCGTAGACGCGCTGGATCGGCGTCACCGGGAAGAGCTGGAGAAAGGGATTGGTGCACGAGCCCGTCATGTCCGGGTGCTTGAACTCGGCCCAGCTGTCGACGCCGAAGACCAGGTCCGAGTACTCGCAGGATCCGGTCCACCACCAGTCGGAGTAGGCGATGAACTCGATTCTGGGCAAGGTGTTGTTGACCACGTCGAAGTGCCACTTGACGTTGCCGATGACCGAATTCGAGTTGTTGAGCCACATCGCCTTCGTCGGCGCCGGCATATGCCCCTCGCCGGTGAAGAGGTGCCCACCCACCCGCAGCGGGCGATCGCCGTAGTTGTAGTAGTGCAACGACTCGTAGTGCAGGTGCTTACGGAGCGTCACTTTGCCGGCGGCGTCCGTCTGAGGCTGGAAGGGATCCTCGAGTCCGAAGGCCGGAATGCCGGCGAAGAGAGCGATGCGGTAGTTGCCGGCGTAGGAGCCGACGTTGCCGCCCGGGAAGCCGACGTTTCTCGTCAGCGCCGCGACCAGAAAGATGGCGCGGTCCTTGAGGTCGGAGTTGTAGAACTGGTTCGGTCCCATGCCGGTCGCGAACAGGGTCTTCTCGCGATTCGCGGCGATCTCCGTGGCGAGTTTGACGATCATCGGAGCCGGTGCGCCGGTAATGGCGGCGGTCTGCGCGGGCGTGAAGTTCTCGTTGAGGTACTGCTCGGTCAGGGAGAAGCCGCTGCGTACCTCGACGCTCCGGCCATCGGTTAGGGTCACAGTCCGTCGCGCCCGAAGCTCGGGTGCGAGCCCGGCGCGCTCCGCCGTCCAACCGAAGGCCTCGCGTCCGACCGCCATTGGGCGGTTCGCCCGCCGGTCCCAGATCACCCCGGCGGCGAAGTCGGCCGCCAGCGCTCCGGGAATGAGCTGATCCTTCTGCATCGCCACCGGCGGAGCCTTCTCGCCTTTCGCGAGCGTCACGGCTCCGCCCACGCTCTCGGGTTCGGCGAGGCCGATGTCGGACGGCCGGAGTGGTTCGAGCGTGTCCATGCGAACTAGGAACGGCAAGTCGGTGTTGTGGGCCACCCAGTCGGCATCGTGCAGCCGCTTCGAGACGATGACCTGGGCCAGCCCGAGCGCGAAGGCCGGGTCGGACCCGGGGCGAATCACCACCACGTCGTCACACTTGGAGGCGGTCGCGCTGTACTCGACCGTGATCGCTACCGTCTTGGTGCCTTTGAGCCGCGCCTCGGTCATCCAGTGCGAGTCGGGCATCTTGGTGGTGATCCAGTTCATCCCCCAGGCGAGGAGGAGGTTCGCGCGTTCGGCCGCGAAGAGATCGAAGTCGTTGGTCTGCGCCCCCGTGACCATGGGATGGCCGGGTGGCAGATCGGTGTGCCAGCTGTAGCTGTCCCAGCCGCGCGCACCTTTCGCCTCCTCGGGCCCGACGTCGCGCACCTTGGCGTCGAGCAGCGCCAGCATGTTGGCGAAGCGGTAGAGCCCATAGACCCGGGTCGCACCGAGGAATGCCATCCCGCCGCGGACCTTGATCGTCTCGACGCCGGCTCCTTCGATCGTCTCGATCATCGCCGGGTCGTAGTTCTGGGCCCGCAGTCGCCGGGCACCGGCCTCGCCCGAGTAGGTGGACGCGATGTTCTCGAAGGCGCGCGCCGCGATCTGGTACGCCTCGGCCCAGGAGATGCGCTGCCAGCGGTCCTTGCCGCGCTCGAAGTACTTGGCGTCCGGCGCTCCCGTCTTGGGATCACGCGGGAAACCTGACTCGACCCAGTCGCGGAATCCACGACGGATCATCGGCGCCTTGACGCGGCGATCGCCATAGAAGCGGCGGACCAGGGCCAGCCCCTTCTGGCAGATCCGGGGGTCCCATCGGTGGGAGGCTCGGTGCCCTTCGAGATCCTCCGCCTTACCGTAGCCGTAGGTCGGCCCGATGCGCGTCACGACGCCGTTCTTCACGTAGGCCTTGAGCAGGCAGTTGTGCGTGTCGTTCGGCGCGCAGAGGAAGGTGAACGTCGAGTCGGACTTGAAGATGTTGCGGTAGGCCTCTTCCCAGTCGCGATTCGGGTAGGCCGCGAGCGGGTTGTCGATGCGCATCGGCGCGAGGAAGCGCAGCGTGTCCGCCCAGGCACCGGATGTGCCCGCGACCGTGGCGGCGACGGCTGCCTGTCGCAGGAAGTGGCGCCTTGTGGGGTCTTTCGGTCCGGCTGGGTTCATGAGCAGTCTCCGGGGGGTTGGGTCACGCCATCACCGCTCGCGGCGTGGAGTCGACGAGTCGAAGATCGGGAAAGCGCTCGACGAGATGGGACTGAAGGAGGTCGAAGTGAAGCCGGTCCGGGCCGCACGCGGTCGTTCGGCCGCTCGCGACGCTCACCACCAGACGGTTCTCTTCGAGGCCGTGCAACTCGATGGCGAAACCACGGGCGGCGAGCCTCGCGAGCGGTCCTGCGAGATGCGCGAGTACGGGCTCTGGCACCGGGGCGAACCGCAGCTCTCCGTGACCCGCCGGGTAGATTCGATCCTCGCAGCTGGTACCGCCCGCGCCGCAGCTCGCGACACGGGAGTATCGAAGAGCGTCCGACAGGCCGCAGACCGCGCCGTCGAGTGCCTCACGATAGAAGTCGCAGGCCAGAGAGCCGCAGTCGGCGAACGCCTGGCACTGAGTTCGTCGGAAGCGGCACTCCGACCCGGAGGCTTCTGGCGTACTCTCCACGCAGGGGATGCCCGATGTATTGAGTATGAGCGCGAGTTGGCCCGGATCATCGACCGGACTGGCCTGCGCGGCGGCGCTGCGGCCGAGCCGCCAGCTGTTCCAGCCCGCGGCCTTCTGGCAGTCGCTACTCGCCTCCGCGGGCAGCGACAGGAGTAGTTCGGCCTCGGACTCTCCTCCTCCGAGTGCCGAGAGCCGCGCGCGCTTCCAACGGAGCGCGAAGTCGCCTGGGTCGACCATGGGTCGCGGTGGGGCAGCCTGCGGAGGCATGAGTCGAATCATCTGCGCTCGCGAGGCGGGTACATATGACGACGATCATGTTTCGGGAAGGCAATCGAGGCGACACTCGGCTCTACGGCACAGTCGACGGAGTTTCCTCATGGTCAAGAAGAGCCCTCCCGCCCCCCTCGAGATCTCGTTTCCGAAGCCTCCCCATCGCTACCGTGACTTCATCGCGCGATTTCCCGAACTGGCGTCCGCGTGGGAAGCGTTGCACCTGGCGGGAGAGAGCGGCCCTCTCGACGCCGACACACAGCGCCTCTTGAAGCTGGCCGTAGCGATGGGGGCGATGCGCGAGGGCGCCGTCCGCTCGGGCGCACGCAGGGCGGTCGCGAGGGGGATTCCCCGCGAGCAGCTAGAGCAGATCGTCGCGCTCGCGGCCTCGACGATCGGGCTACCCGCGGCCGTCGCCTGCTGGAGCTGGATGTTGGACGCCATCGAAAAAGGCAAAGGTGAGGCTCCGCGGGAAGCGCTCAGCAAGTCCGGCGGAAGGCGCCCTCGTAGATAGCTGGCGGCCCTTTACTGCCTGGGACCGGGCGAGTACCGGGTGCAGGGCGGTTGTACTCGGTGAGAGGCACCGTCGGGTCGGGCACGAAGCCCGCCGCGCCGAGTTCGGAGAACAGCTGCTCGGCGGTCAGGAAGCACTGCCGCGCGCCGGAGAACTCGGTGAAGACGAAAGGCTCGCCGGCGACCGGCTCGGTGTCGTCGGGAAGGGTGTGGCGCGAAAAGGTGAAGACGAAGAGCGCGGCGCCGGGGGCGGCGATGCGCGCCGCCTCGGCCACCGCGCGGCGGAACTCCGGCGCCCCTCGCGCCAGGTTCCAGATGCCGTGGGCGATCACGAGGTCACAACTCGCGTCGGCGAAAGGAATGCCGTCCATGCCGGCCGCTGACAGTTGGAGCCTGGCACCGGCAGCAAGCTCGCCGGCTCGCCCCTGCGCGCCGCGCAGCATCGGCAGCGAGTTGTCGAGGCCGACGACCTCGAAGCCGAGATTCGCCAGCGGCACCGCGTTGCGTCCGGCGCCGCAGCCGAGGTCGAGCGCCCGGAGGGGCTCTGAGCGAGCGACGGAACGGCGGGCCAGCTCGTCCGCCGCGAAGCGCATGAGAACCGGATTCGGCGCGGACCTGGCAAAGCCGGCGACGACCGACGGGGCGCTCCATGGAGAATCGGCGAGGGGCGGCATCACCGGAACGTAGCATGGCGGCGCCCGCGCGCCGGCCTTATGACCGGCGTCATCCCCGCCGTCTGGCCCTTGGCGCTACGGTTCGCTCGCCGCCATCGCACTGACCGCCGCGGCAGGAGACCGACCATGCGAATCATTGACGCGCTTTACGGGGAACACGGCTCGCTGTACATGATGATGAACGCCATCGAGAGCCGCCTCGCCGGAGCGGAGCTTGCCGAGCTCCAGACCTCTGCCGCGCTCTTCGAAGCGGCGATCCTCGCCCACGCCCACTTCGAGAACGACCCGTTCTTCGCCGCTCTCGACCGCGTGATGCCGGGCGGCGGTCCGGTGACCGCGATGCGCGCCGAGCACGAGGAGATCGAAGGCGAGCTGGCGCGGGTCGCCACCAGCCGCGACGCCGGCGAAGCCCGCATGCACCTCGAGGGCGCCATCGCCGAAGCGCGCAGCCACTTCCACAAGGAGGAGGTCGTCCTCTTCCCGATGGCCGAGCAACTTCTCGCCGCCGACCTCCTCGAAGAGATGGGTGCCGCCTGGGCCCGGAACCGCGGCGTCGCCCTGCCGGCGGCGCGGCGAACCGCGGTCGCGGGCACTGCGCGCTAGGCCGATTCCTGAGACGCGAGGACGGTCGCTTGACCGAGTGGCGCGGCCGCGCGGTACTTGCAGCGGTCGACCCGACCGGCGGTTCCTGTATGGAGGTGGTGGCTCTGCTGCCGAGGGCGGACGCCCTCGGCGTATGACGGCGGTCATATCGGCAGTCATCCCGGTCTGATAGACGTGGCGGAACACTTGGATGCCACTGGGCTGCTCCTGGGCCGCGAGACCTATTCCTCAGACCCGATGCGGATAGGCCCTTGCCTGCAAGGGAGAGTCGATGAGCGAACTCCAGCGCTTGGCCGTCACGACGGTCGCCGCTCGATCCGTGCTGGCGATTGCGGCGGGGATGCTCGTCGCCCTGGCGGGTCTCGAACCCGACGGTGCCGCCGCCGCCACCTTCACCGTCACACGGACGGACGACCAACTGGACAGCGCGCCCGGTGACGGGCAGTGCGTCGCCCTGAATGGCGGCGGATGCTCGCTGCGGGCCGCGGTGCAGGAGGCCAATGCGCTCTTCGGGGCCGACGGCATCTACCTCCCTCCGGGAACCTACCTGCTCTCCCTCGCCGGCGCCGGCGAGGATCTCGCGGCGAGCGGCGATCTCGACATCGCCAGCGCGATCACGCTGCTCGGAGCCGGCTGGGCCGTCACGTCGATCGAAATGCAGGCGTTTGGCGACCGCATTTTCGACATTCAGGGCTTCTCGAGCCTGGAGCTCGGCGACGTGACACTTTCCGGCGGGTTCGTCGCGGGCGTCGGCGGTGGGGTCTACGTTCGCACCGGTGGAGGCTTGGCGATTCGCCGCTCGCGCATCCAAGGGTGCGCCGCGCACCACGGGGGAGCCATCGGAACGCTCGGTGGCAGCGTGACGGTCGAGGGCGCCGAGCTCGCGCACGACTATGCGTTCGCGAACCCACCGACCTGGTTCGCCCGTGGTCCGGCCATCGCCGGCGACGAGCAGGCGACCGTCACCGTGCGACGCTCGAGCGTGCACGACAACCAGTATTCCGACTCCGGATCGGCGGGCGGCATCGACGTCTGGAGCAGCGAGCTCTCGATCGAAAGCTCGTCGGTCGTCGATGACGGCGCACCCACGACCTCGATCAACGGGACGAACAGCGATCTGACCATCGTCTCCTCGACGATCGGCCGCATGACGGTCGACGGTTCCGCGCCCCCGGGAGCGAGCCTGTCGCTCGGCTGTTCCGTCGTCGGCTACTGCACGTTGACCGGGGGGAACGTCACCTACTCGAGCAACGGGATGAACGTCTTCTTCGATGGCACCGCCTGCGTCGGCGTCAACGACGTCGACGGCGACTGGAGTCTCTACCCCCTGTGGGCGCCGCCGGAGAAGTTCCCCGCGCGTCTGCCGAACAGCTATTCCGCGGCGCTCGAGGCTGGCCACCCGTTCGTCTGCGCCGCGGCGGATCAATGGAGCCAGGCGCTGCGGCCGTTCGACAGTGACGGCGACGGCACGCCCGTGCTCGAGATCGGTGCCGTCGAGGTGATCCTCGTGATCTTCCGCGACGGCTTCGAGATCGGCAGCACCGCATTCTGGTCGAGCACCGTGCCGTGATCCGTCCTTCGATCGAGCGCGGAAGTCGCCTGGCCCGACGGGCCACCCGGTGTGGCTCGACTGCGAGCGAAAACCGCTGCATGCCGTGGCTTCGAAGGGAGCCGGAATGACAAGGGGATCGAAAGTGAGTCGACGTTCAGTCCTTTTCGCCAGCGCAGTGGTGGTCGCGTGCAGTCTCCCGCTTCCCGGAGCTCAGGAGGAGGCGGTCGCAGCGGCGTCGACGGGCGGCACTATTCAGCCCGCCGTCGTGCGGGCGAGCCACTTCTCCGTATCGCCCGAGTTGCGCAGGCTGCCGGCCGTGACGGCCGTCGCGCTCGAGGGGCGTGATCCGGATCCCCCGGGCAAGCGTCGCAATCCGCCGGTTCGCCCCCTGCTGGTGCCGCGCCCCGCGGGTTTCGCGGATCCGCTCGTCCAGGCCGTCGACCGGACGCCCAATGCCATGCCGGCGATCCTGGCCTCCTTCGAAGGGGTCGCTGCCGCCGACGACCAGGCCATCTTCGGCGCCATCGTGCCTCCCGACACCAACGGTGACGTCGGCCGCACCCAGTACGTCCAGACGGTCAACTCGCTGCTCCAGATCTGGGACAAGAACGGCACTTCCCTGGCAGGGCCGATCCCCATGTCCTCGCTCTGGTCGTCGGGCACCTGCTCGACGAGCGACGACGGCGATCCCATCGCCCTCTATGACCACCTGGCCAACCGCTGGCTGCTTTCGCAGTTCGCGCTTCCCAACTACCCGAGCGGCCCTTTCTACCAGTGCATCGCCATCTCGCAGACGGGGGACGCCACGGGTGCTTACTGGCTCTACCAATTCACCATGCCCGGGACCGATATCCTGAACGACTATCCCCATTTCGGCGTGTGGCCAACCGCCTACTTCATGATGGACCACCAGTTCGGGATGCCGGCAGGCAGCTGGGGCGGAAGCGGAGCTTTCGCCTTCGACCGCGCTCAGATGCTGATCGGAAATCCGCTCGCGAGCTACATCTACTTCGACCTGAACACGCTCAATCCGGCGATCGGCGGTCTGCTTCCCGCGGACCTCGACGGACCGGCGCCCCCCGCGGGTACCCCTGGCTATTTCGCCTACCCGCTCTCGACCGTGTGGGGTGACGCCATGGACGGCGTGCGCATCTACGAATTCCAACCCAATTGGGTGACTCCGGCGAGCTCGACCTTCGCCCTTCAAGGGGATGTGCCGGTCGCGGCGTGGGACCCCGACATGTGCGGCTACGCCCGGAACTGCATCCCGCAGCCGCCGGCCGTGCCGCCGGCCACGGGCACCATGAACCCGGTCGATGCCATCTCCGATCGCCTGATGCATCGGCTCGCCTACCGAAACCTCGGCGGCCACGCTTCGATGGTCGTCGCGCACACGGTCGATGCCGGCGGCGACCACGCCGCGGTCCGCTGGTACGAGCTCCGGCGCCCGCTCTCGCCCACGCCGGGGCCCTTCGCCCTCTACGACCAGGGGACCCAGGCCCCTGACGCGACGCATCGCTGGATGGGCAGCGCCGCCATCGACGCCGTCGGCAACGTCGCCGTCGGCTACAGCGCCTCGAATGCGACGACCGTGTTCCCGTCGATCTACTATGCCGGGCGGCTGGTCAGCGACCCGCCCGGATCGGGCCTCGCCCAGGGCGAGGCCGTGGCGATCGCGGGCTCGAACTCGCAGACCACCTCCGCCTACCGCTGGGGCGACTACAGCAGCATGTCGACGGACCCGGTCGACGAGTGCACCTTCTGGTACACGCAGCAGTACTACACCAATGCGCCCCCCACCTGCACGGTCAGCAACTTCCGGTGCTGGCAGACGCGCATCGTGAGCTTCCGGTTTCCGAGCTGCAACGTGATCTTCCGCGACGGCTACGAGAGCGCGGACACGGGTTCGTGGAGTGCGAGCGTGCCCTGACCAGGCCTGCAGGGGATGAAACTCGGAAGGGTCCCGAGCCTCTCGACGAAGCCCTCTCGCGCTCTCGGCCTCGATGCCGAGAGCGCCGAGCCCGTTCCCGCCGCCCGCCTCGCTGGCGCGAAGGAAGACGTCTCCTCGCTCGAGTGCGCGGCGCAGGCCGGGGGCGGACTCTACCTGGCGGCGGCCGACGCCGGCGAGCTGGCGCACGCGCTCGACGCGGCGGTCGCGCGTCCCGCAGCGACACCCGCCGGCACTCTGGTCGTCCGCGCGACGCGCAATGGTGCCCTCCAGGACGTCGCGATCCTGGTGACTCCGGAGGGCGGCGGTCCCGACCTCACGGCACGGACCTACTCCCGGGCCGAAACGAACCCGCGCGCCATCCCTCTCGCCGACGGTCGCTATCGCCTGCGCGTGCGGCCGGTCGGCATCGAGGGCGCGGCCGATCGGGAGGAGAAGATCGAGATCGTCGACGGCGGGAGGGTGGAGCGCGTTTTCGACTACTCGACCGGTCAGGTCGCGATCGGCGCGACGCGCAATGGCGCGCTCTCCGACGTCACCTACCAGATCTTCGCCGCTGGGGACCGGAAGCGTGCCGTCGCCACCGGGCGGACCTATCGCACGGCGAGCTCGAATCCGGCCCGGGCCACGATTCCCGCGGGGAAGTACGAGGTGGTCCTCACGGCGATCGAGATTGGCGGCAGACCGCACGCCGACCTCCCGCCCATCGTCGTTGCGCCCGCGAGCGAAGTTGCCGTGGCGCACGATTTCTCGTCGGGAGGCCTCGCTGTCCGGGTGGTTCGGGGCGAGACGCTGGTCGACGCGGTCGTCGCCGTGCGCACCGCCGGCAAGACGGTCGACCAGGGGCGAACCTACCTCGCCGCGACGTCGAATCCGGTGCGCTTCACGCTGCAGCCCGGCGAGTACACGATCGAGGTGAACGAGATCCGCGGTGCGAAGCGCAGCCTCACGGTGGCGATCGCCGCCGGCGCCGATACCGACCGCCAGATCGACCTGGAGTCGAGAGACTGATTCCGCCTCGCAGCCCGGCCGCGCCGGGTTCAGGGCGGCCCGAAGATCGCCATCATCGCCGCCATGTCCTTTTGCGCGTCACCGGTGAGCTTGCGCACCTCGCTGTCGTGCGGAAAGACGACGGCGATCGCGCTGTCGTAGCGCCAGACGAGCTTTCGCGGTCCGTTGCGATCGGCGCCGACGATCGACTCGAGGCGAAGCGACTCCTCCTCGAAGTAGGCGTTGTTTGGCACGCCGTCGTCGCGGAAGTCGAGGCGATGGCAGAGAACGCCGGCGAACGGCGCGCCGCCGCAGGTCTCGAGACCGTAGTAGTCGACCGCGTTTGCGTCGAGCGCGGCGGTGAGCGAGCCGGGGCCGAAATCGGCGAAAGAGCCGCTCTTCTTCCTTTTCGGCGTCGCCCCGGGGCGCTGGAGGAGCGGCGAGACCGCGGGCGCGGGATTCGGCGTCGGCACGAAACCTCCCGAAGGGGACTCCGCTCCAGGCTCTGGGCGGATCTCGAGGTAGACGCCTGCCGCGCCGCGCCGGGCGACCATGCGGCCCTTCGTGGTGACGAACGCCTCGGTCGGCGCCTCGCCCGCGATGCCCGCCGACATCCAGCTCACCCCCGGCACGTGGCGCGCGGCGACTGCGCTCGGCAGACCCTTCCGGGTCGTGAGGTTCCCTTCCGCCTGCCAGGGTCGGTCGATCGCGTTCGCTTGCTGAATGCGCTCGACGAACCACTGCGTCTCCTCGGGCGCCTTGGGCGGCCCGGGCGGGTCGCGGCGGTCGTCCTCCGGCGGTTTCGGTTTCTTCGGCGGTGGCGGTGGAGGAGGGTTCTGGATCGGCAGCGGCGCCCCCGAGGGCGGCCAGGGGTCGTCCTCCGCCCGGCACCAGCGGAAGCGGAGCTCGATCGTGTCCGACGAGAGGAAGCTGCCGCAGTACGAGGTTGCGTGCAACATGCCGCAGAGGACGGCCTCATCGCAGACCGGTGAACCGGCCGCGGCGCAGCTCGCGGGCGCCGTGCAGGGGCGAAGCCTGCCGTCGGCGGGCGCCTTCCAGACGAGCGTGAGGGTGCGCCCGTCGCGGGTGAGGTCGAGCGTGAAGCCGCGCGCCGCGTCGCTAACCTGAGCGACGATCTCCTCCCAGGCCGGGCCGGACCGGGTCGAGACGATGGCGCACTCGCCCGGCCGGCTGCGGCAGGTGGCGGCGGCGTGCAGCGCGGTGGAACCGGCGACCACCAGCAGGCCGGCCGCGAAAGCGACGCGCGCACGCCGCCGGTTCCCGAGAGCGACGGATCGAAGCATGGGCAACCTCCGCGAGAGATTCCTCGCAGTCTAGCGGAGTGGAGGCCTGAGCGCGCTGACTCGTGAAGCACCGGGTCGCCGCTCTCCGGTGGGGTTCAAGCCGACTTCCCCGGCACGGTCTCGAGTCTGACCGGGACGGCCGATGGCGCTGCGCAAACGCAGAGGCTCGAACGTCACGTGGGCGGCGGCGTCAACTGCGCCGGCTTCGACGCCTCTTACTTCGAGGTTCGGACCACCGCCATCGTGCGCGACGCGGCCGGTGGTCTCGTCGTCGGCGGTGCTGGCCTGCGCGGCGGGGTCAACGTCTTGAACGAGGACTTCGTGCTCGCGCGGCTCGACACCGACGGCCTCGTCGACCCGACCTGGGGCAACGCCTCGACAAGCGGCACCGCGTTCGTGCAGTTCGACCTCATCGTGGACGGCGACGATTACCTCTCGACTCTCCTCGCGCTTCCCGGCGGCGGCATCCTCGCCGAGGGCGATGCGCAGTACGCCGCCAGCGATCGCGATCTCGCGTTCGCCCGGTTCGACGCCAGGGCGGGCTGCTCGTCCTGCGTGAGCCTTTGCCCTACATGCTGCGCACCGTCTGGGCCGGACGACGTCAAGGGCGAGCGCATCAAAGCGTTCGTCGTGCTCAAGCCCGGAGAGGCTCCCGGGCCGGGCCTCATCGGCAGTCTGAAGGACCACGTGCGCCAGGACCTCGGCCCGATTGCGCAGCCGTCCGATATCGAGATCCGCACCGTCCTCCCGAAGACCCGCTCGGGCAAGATCGTGCGCCGCTTCC
>JBPOHI010000101.1:0-36596 GCA_052035735.1 Acidobacteriota bacterium | reverse complement strand
ACTCCGCTCGCTCGGGTATCTGTGACCTGGCTTCGTGGCGGGTGGTGTCCGGGGCTCGGAGGCCTTTCCGCTTCGAGCTGATGGTCGGTCCGGGACTCCGGTCGTATGATCGGCGGTGGAGGCTTTCCATGCGTCGAACCCCTGCCCTCGCTCTGTCGGTCGTCGTCACCGGACTGCTCGCTGCCCTGCCCGCCGCGGCGGCGAAGCGGCCGATTACGCTGGACGATCTCGCGCGGTTGCGTGAGGTGTCGGATCCGCAGCGTTCGCCGGACGGCGCCTGGGTGGCCTACACGGTGCGCTCGATCGACGCCGAGAAGGACACGCGCGACAGCGACATCTGGATGGCGCGTTGGGACGGCAGCGCCGAGGTCCGCGTCACCACCTCGACCGACGACGAGACCACGCCGCGCTGGAGCCCGGACGGCAAGTACCTGGCCTTCCTCGCCGCGCGTGGCGATGAGGAGACGAAGAAGAAGGGGGACCAGGTCTGGCTGCTCGATCGCGCCGGCGGCGAAGCCGTCCGTCTCACCGACGTCCAGGGCGGGGTCGAAGATCTCGTCTGGTCGCCGGACAGCGCGCGGCTCGCGCTCGTCGTGGGCGACTACGACCCCGCCGACGAGCCCGAGAAGATGGCAGGCTGGAAGCGCAAGACCGAGCCGCCGATCGTCCTCGATCGCTATCGCTTCAAGGCCGACCGCCAGGGTTACCTCAAGGGACTCTATTCGCACCTCGCGGTCTTCGACCTCGCCTCGAAGAGCCTGACCGCGCTCACCTCGGGAGCGGTCGATGACAGCGATCCGGCCTGGTCGCCGGACAGCAGGACGATCGCCTTCCTCAGCAAGCGCGGCCACGCCGAGCCCGACCGCACCGAGAACGAGGACCTGTTCTCGATCGAGGCGCTGGGTAGCGCTGCGCCGGTGCAGCTCACCCGGACCCGCGAGGGAGAGGTGGGCCGGCCGGCCTGGAGCCCCGACGGCAGCCGCATCGCCGTGCTGGTCGACGACGAAGACAAGTTCTACGCCTACGATCTCGCCAAGCTCGCCCTCGTGCCGGCTGCGGGCGGCGCGCCGGTGCTGCTCACCCCGGCGCTCGATCGCGCGGTCGCGACGCCCTCGTGGACCGCCGACGGCCAGGCGCTGGTCTTCTCGGTCGAGGACGACCGCGCGCGCTGGATCGGCCGGGTGAGCGCCGCGGGCGGGACGGTCGAGGCGCTGACGTCCGGGCGGCGAGTGGTGAGCGACCCGAGCCCGGGCGGCGCCGACGGCGGCATTGCGGTGCTCGCGAGCACGCCCGGCGAGCCGGCCGAGGTGCATGCCCTGGAGGGCGGCGTGCTGCGTACGCTGAGCCATCAGAACGACCGGCTGCGCGACGAGCTCGTGCTCGCGACGGTCGCCGACTTCACGTCGAAGAGCAAGGACGGCACCGTCGTGCACGGCCTGCTGACCCGCCCGGCCGGAGCAGCGCAGGGCGCGAAGCTGCCGACCCTGCTCTACATTCACGGCGGACCGAACGGCCAGGACGACTATTCGTTCAACTTCGATCGTGAGCTCTTCGCGGCGCACGGCTACGCGGTGCTGGAGATCAACTATCGCGGCAGCGCCGGGCGCGGTGCGGCTTTCCAGAAGGCGATCTTCGCCGACTGGGGCAACAAGGAGGTGCAGGATCTGCTCGGCGCGGTGGACGAAGCGGTGCGCAGTGGCGTCGCCGATCCCGAGCGTCTGGGCCTCGGCGGCTGGAGCTACGGCGGCATTCTCACCAACTACACCATCGCCACCGACACGCGCTTCAAGGCGGCGGTCTCGGGGGCCTCGAGCTCGCTCCAGATGTCGCTCTACGGCGTCGACCAGTACATCGTGCAGTGGGAGCAGGAGCTCGGCCTGCCGTGGAAGAAGAAGGACCTGTGGACGCGGGTCTCCTATCCGTTCTTTCGTGCCGACAAGATCCGCACGCCGACGCTGTTCCTGTGCGGTGTGGCGGACTTCAACGTGCCGCTGGTGGGCGTCGAGCAGATGTACCAGGCGTTGCGCAGCCTCCGCCTCGACACCGGGCTGGTGTTCTATCCCGGGCAGTACCACGTGCTGACCGTGCCGTCCTATCAGCGCGACCGGCTCGAGCGCTATCTCGCCTGGTGGGACCGCTACCTCACGCCGGCGGCGGAGGCCTCCGCCGCGAAGTAGCCGGGCGCTACTTCTTGCGCTTCCTGGCGAGCTCGCGCAGCGCGTCGAGGGCGCGCCGGTCGCTCGGACCGAGGCGCTTCGCCGCGGCGCGCAGGTAGCCCTCCGCCTCGTCGAAGCGCCCGAGCTGGGCGGCGATTTCGCCGGCATAGAGGTACGGCGTAATCGCTTCCGGGTCGATGCGCTGCGCCTGCTTGAGCTCGTCGAGGGCGCGCGCGCCGAAAGTTCCCGGAGCCAGCAGAAACCGGCAGTGAGCCGCCTCGGCGCGGTAGGCGCCGTTCTGCGGATCGCAGTCGGCCGCGAAGTCGAACTGCTGCACCGCCTGCGACCAGCGCTGCGCCTCCTTGAAGGCGCGTCCCTTCTTGTACTGCAGCTCGGGATCGAGCAGGTCGGTCTCGATACGGAACGAAGCCGGGACCGGTCCGGCCGTGCGGTGGGTCGCCCCGGCGCCGGAGAGCGGCGGCGGCGCTGTCGCGGCCGGCCTCGGCGCCGGAGCCGGCGCCGCGCGGCGGGCGCGCAGGGACTCGCGCTCGCGCGCATCGCTCAGGCGGGCGAAGGCGAGGGCGCCGGCGGCGAAGAGCTCCTCGGCCGCTGCCGCAGCGCTGGCGAGCTCAGGGGTGTCGAACTGCCAGGGCGCGAAGCGGCGGGCGAAGGCGAAGTAGCGCGTGCGGATCTCGTCGACGGTCGTGGCGTCGGTCGCCTGCAGCAGCTCGAACGGGTCCTGCTCGCGCAAACGCGCGAAGGCCACGGCGACCTCCTCGCGCAGTCGCGCGGCCTGGCCGGCGTCGGCAGCCTTCGGCGCCGCGGGTGAAGGTCGGGCGGCAGCGTCGGGCGCGGCGGGTGCCGGAGCGGGCGGTGCAATGTCCGCCTGGGGCAGCGGGTCCCCGGCGGCCGTCGCGCTGCGCGAGCCCGTCAGGCGGTCGGCCGGGTGCACCAAGCCGAGCAGGGCGAGGCCCCAGATCTGCCGCGAGAGCTCGTCGAGCGGCAGCTCCGCGATCGGCAGGAGCTCTTCGAGACGGCGCGGCGAGTCGAGCGCCGCGAGCAGAGCGCGCTCGCGCGGCGTCGGACGCAGCTCTTCGGCGAGGCGCGCGGCATCCGGATGGCGCACGAGCAGGGCTCCCGCCTGCGGCGCGACGGCGGCATCGATCGTCTCCTGCGGGACGAAGCGCTCGATGCCGGTGAGGACGAGGCGGGCGACCTTGACCTTGAGCGCCGCCGGAGTGGCGAAGGCGCCGCTCTCGTAGCTCGCCTCGCCGTCGCGCCAGGTGAAGAGGTCGAAGAGCTTCCGCGCCAGACTCTGCTGGAGCAGGCGTTGGAGCTCCGCCGCATCCATCCGCCCCTCTTCGAGGAGGATCTCGCCCAGCAGGACGCCGCGCGCCACCGAGCGCGAAAGGGTGGCGTTCGCCTGCTCGTCGGTGAGCCGGCCGGCCGCGGCGAGGAAGCGCGAGAACGTCTCGTGCGCGAGGTTCGAGCGGCACTCGACCGGCACGCCGCCGTCGAGCACGACGCGCTTCTCGATCGGGCCGCGGCGGGCGATCAGCAGCCCGTTCGAGGCGGCTGCCTGATGCGCGATCAACTGCAGCGGAAACGGCGTCTCGGAAAAGCGCACCGTCGTCTGCGCAGCGACTGCTCTCAAGGCCTCGCGATCTGGAAACACAGTGCAACGATTGTAAGGCCGATAGGCCCTACCTGGTGCGCCCTCTCCCGGCGGAGTTCGCTTACCAGCCGCTACGGCGGCGCAGGGCGTCGATCTGGGCGACGTGGTGGCGGCCGTGCCAGGCGTACATGGCGACGCTCTTGTCGAGCTCGACCGGGCCGAGATCGGGGTGGACGAACGTGCGCCCGAAGCTCTCCTCGGGCAGGGCCTCGAGAAAGGCGACCCAGCGCGCGTGCAGGGCGGCGAGGAGCGCCAGCGAGAGCTCGATGTCGCCGCTCTTCGCCTCGGGGAGCTCGGCCCAGAGCGCCTCCTTGTAGAGCTTGATCGCAGGCTGCTCCTCGGTGGCGGCGAGCTTGTGGCGCAAGTAGGCGTTCAGGTGACTGTCGGGGAGATGGTGCACCACCTGCCGCACCGTCCAGCCGTGCTCGCGGTAGGGGGTGTCGAGCTGGGCGGCGGAAAGGCCGGTCGTCGCCCGCCGCACCTCGCCGGGGCACGCGGCGAGCTCGCCCAGAAACTGCCGTCGGGACGCGGGGGTGAAAGCGGGGGGAGGGGCAAAGCGGCCGATCGGGTAGCGCATCTGCTGGATCTCGGTCATGACGTTCTCCCTTATGGGTTCGATGATTCGAGACTTGCGGCCGACCAGTCGGCGGCGGCGAAGGCCCGAGCCGTGACTTCGTAGACGACGACGCGGACGCCGGCGAGCAGGCTGGGATCGTGACGCAGCCAATGCACCCGATCGGCGAGGTTGTTGGCCGCGACCTTGGCGCTGCGCCGCACCGGACGATCGAGGGCAAAGGCGAGCTGCTCGGCGAAGCTCGCGCTCGGGCCACCGGGGAGCGCCGAGAAGATCAGCGAGTAGCTGTCGCCGAGGAGCAGCAGGTCGCTCTCGCCAGGAGCGCTGACGCTGTACGGACGTTCGCCGAGACCGACAATCTCGTCGAGCGCGACCTCCTCGCCGGGCAGGATCGGGCCATCGAAGCCGGTGCCCAGGAGGCGGGTCTGATCGCCTTCGAGCTCGTGCCGAATCGTGCGCCGGCGGAGGCCCGCCGGCGGGCGTTCAGGGAGTGCCGTGCGCCCGGCCAGGTACTCCGCCAGGCCGGCGGCGGCGAGGCGCATGCCACGGGCATTCCAGTGTGTGTCCGTGGGCAGGTAGAGCTCGTCGCCGGCGCGGGCCGCCGCGCGCAGGGCGGGGAGGGCGTCGTAGACCGCCACCCCTGCCGTCTCGAGGCGAGCGACGAGCTCGGGGAACGAGGCGTTGTGGATGGCGGAGTCCTCGCCGATCGATCCCATCCGGACGAGCGGCTCTGGATGCACTTGCGCCTTGACCGGCACCGGAAAGAAAACCAGCTCGATGCCACGGGCCGCGAGCTCGTCGCGCAGTTGCACGAGGCCCGGGACGGGGTCGCCCTGTTCGGCTGCGTAGCGCGCGCCGAGCTGGCGCCGCCGGGCGAGCTCGCGCGGCGACAGAAAGGGCTTGCCGGTGAGGTAGTCGAACTCGGTGCGGAAGTAGAGCCAGCCCTTCTTGCCGACGATGACCTGGGAGTTGCCGTAGGCGAAGTGGCGGGTGAGCAGGCTCTGCGCCGCCGGGCGCAGGTCGGCGGAGACCGCGGAGTCGCGGCCCAGGCGATCCTCGAGCCCGGCGAGGCCGGCGCGCAGGGCGCGGTTCGCCGCGCGCGGTCCGTCGTTCCGCCAGGTGGCGAGGAACGCGGCGGGCGCCGGAATCGGATCCGGACCGCTGAAGGCCGTCGTCTCGCCGCGCTGCAGGCGCGCCGCCTCGCGCGCCGCGCCGACCGCGAGCACAGCGAGCAGCGCGACAACGAGGACCACGCTGCCGGCGCGCGACACCACGGTGGCGCGGACTTCGGCGATGGCCTCCTCTTCGCGCGACAGCAAAGCGTGGCGTGAGCTCATCAGAAGATGTAGTAGATGAACGGATTGTAGTCCTGCGTCGAGAGCGCGGCGATGGCCACGACGAGCAGGCCGAGGACGACCGCGATCTTCGTCGGCGTGAGCACGCGCGTCCAGGTCCAGCTTTGCGGCGCCCCCCAGACCACCAGCGCAGCGACCGCGAAGCAGAGCAGGAGATACGGGCTGAGCAGTAGGCCGGAGAGCAGGGGCGCTGCCGAAGCGACGGCGCCGACGCCGAACATGCTGCCCAGGTAGGCCAGGGCGGACGCGAGGTCGGCGGCACGGAAGAAGACCCAGCTCACCAGCACCAGCCCGAAGGTACAGGCGACGCGCAGCGGACGCGGCAGGAAGCCGTAGAGGCGGTCGACTCCCACCGCGCGCTCGAGGGCGAGGAGCGAGCCGTGAAAGGCGCCCCAGAGGACGAAGTTCCACGACGCCCCGTGCCAAAGGCCGCCGAGCAGCATGGTGAGCCCGAGATTGATGTAGGTGCGGCGCACGCCCTTGCGGTTGCCGCCCAGCGGGACGTAGAGATAGTCGCGCAGCCAGGTCGAGAGCGAGATGTGCCAGCGGCGCCAGAATTCGGTAATCGATTGCGCGTGGTACGGCGAGTCGAAGTTCTTGGCGAAGACGAAGCCGAACATCAGGCCGAGCCCGATCGCCATGTCGGAGTAGCCGGAGAAGTCGAAGTAGATCTGAAAGGCGTAGCCGATGACGCCGTGCCAGGCCTGGAGCAGGGTCGGCGCGCCGGCGTCGAAGACCGTGTCGGCGATCTGGCCGCACGGATTCGCCAGCAGGACCTTCTTCGCCAGGCCGACGGAGAAGAAGGCGACGCCGCGGGCGAACTTCGCCAGCGTGTGGGTGCGATGGGCGAGCTGGTCAGCGATCTCCGCGAAGCGGATGATCGGTCCGGCGACGAGCTGCGGGAACATCGACACGAAACAGGCGAAGTCGACGAAGTTCCGCAGGGCCCGCGCCTCGCCGCGGTAGACGTCGATAGCGTAGCTCATCGACTGGAAGGTGTAGAAGCTGATGCCCAGCGGCAGCGTCACGCGCAGGGCGGTGTCGAGCGTCGCGGCATCGACGCCCAGGGCTGCGGCCAAGCCGTTCCAGCTGTCGACCGCGAAGTTGAAGTACTTGAAGAAGCCGAGCAGCGACAGGTTCGAGGAGACCGAAAGCAGCAGCGCCAGGCGCTCCCGGCGGTTGCGCGGCCGGTCGCGCGGCAGGAGCTCGATCGGCGCCCGGCTCCACGGCGTCGTGCCGGACATCACCAGGCCGGCGAGCCAGTCGATGGCGGTCGAAAGCAGCAGCAGCAGGGAGAACGCCGGATTCACCCAGCCGTAGAAGACGTACGAAAAGAGCGTGAGGACCAGGTGCCTGCCGCGGAGCGGAGTGACGTAGTAGGCGGTCAACGCCGCCGGCAGGAACCAGAAGAGGAAGAGCTGAGAGCTGAAGACCATCGCTCAGGGGGCCGCGGTCGCGCCGAGATCGAAGTAGAGCGCCCCGCCGGTCTGTGGCGGCAGGCGGTCGGCGAGGAAGTACGACTCGAGCTGCGGCTGGGCGGCGAACGGCTCGAGCACCCGGCGGACGGTCGCACCGAGGGTCGGCGCGGCGAGCGTCTGACCGTCGAGGATCGCCCAGCGCACGACGCGGATCCGTTCGCCCGCTGCGGGCGTGCCGGAGGCCGGCGTGGCCGTGGGCGGGCTGGCGAGTGGCCGCACGACTTCGAACTCGTCGACCACCAGTGCTTCGCGGTAGGGAGAGATCTCGTCGAGCGACGGCACGGGCGACGAGGCGCGGAGGAGCATCTCGACGGTGATCCGGCGGGACTCGCCGCGCTGCGCGAGGAGTTGCCGGAGGCGCGCGGCTTCGGCGGCGATTTCGGCCCCGGCGAGCGGGCGGTTCCAGATCGCGATGTTGGACAGCGTGCCGCGCCAGCTGCCGGCGCTTCCCGGCTCGGCGCCGAAGGTGAGGGCGCGCGGTCGCCAGGGGAAGAGATCTCCCGGCAAGGCGAGGGTCTCGCGGGCCTCGCCCGAGCGCTCGCCATCGACGAAGGCATCGAGCCGGCCTGGAGAGAAGGTCAACAGCAGCTGTGTCGGCGCGGTCGAGGTGAGGCGAGCGAGGACGACGGACATCCCCTCTTTCGAGCTGTCCGAAGTCCGCAGGTCGAGGCGGAGCCGCTCGCCCTCCTGCCGGACGACGAAGTTGCGCCCGCGCGGTCCGTCGGAGAAGGCGACCAGGGCTCCCTGCTGGTCGAGCGAGGCCGGCGTCAGCAGCAGCGCCAGCGTCAGCTGGTGCTTGGCCTGAAGCGTCGCAGCGAGGCGCTCGCCGGTGGCTGCGGTGGCGGCAAACGATCCGCCGCCGAGCGCCAGCGCGCCGAACCGGTCGATCCAGGCGGCCCCCGCAGGTTGCAGGATCTCGCTCGCGCCGCCGGTGGCGAAACGGTTGTCGGCGTCGGCACTCCGCCAGAGGAAGGCGAGCCCCCGGGAGGAGGCGGCGTCGCTCGACGCGGGCACCGCCGGAGTCGAGGGCGGCACGGTCGCGGCGGCGGGAGCGCCGGCGCGCGGCGAGCGGTAGAGGTCGGGGAAGCGGTCGACCGCCGGGTCGGGTGCGACGGCTTGTGCCGCTGCCGCCGGCAGCAGCGTCGCGGGATCGAGCTCGAGCACGAAGATGTCGTAGTCGGCGCGGAAGTGATCGTGTTCTCCCGGCGAGGCGCCGACGGCGAGCAGCGAGCGATCTTGCGACAGCATTGGAAAGTAGAGGTAGCCGCGCCCGGCCGGCAGGTGCGTATCGCCCTTCTCGAGGATCGTCCAGCTGCGCCGGGTCGCGAGGTCGAGCGCATCGATCGGGCCACCGGCGCCCGCCGACCAGACCGCCAACCGCCCATCGCCGGAGAAGGCCGGCTGACAGCCGCCGAGCGAGGGGCGCGGCCGCACCCCATCGCCGGGCACGAGGTCGGCGAAGGTCGGCGTGTTGCCGGTGGCGATCCGGCCGCCCGGCGCGACCAGCCAACCTTCGTCGCCGGCCGCCGGCGGCACCAGCTCGGCCTCTTCGCCGGTCGAGAGCTTGCGACGGACGGTCGCGTTGCGGCCGTCGAGGTAGACCAGCTCGTCTTCTCCCCACCAGACCGCGGCCCGATGTTCGCCGTAGTGCCGCGCCGACCCGACCAGGACGCGATTACGCTCGCCGTCGGCGTCGACGAGATGGAGCGCCCCGGCCTGCGGCCCGTAACGCCGGGCGCCTCCGGGGAGGCTCAGGTAGACCAGCCGGCTGCCGTTGGGAGAGAGCTTGGCGCAGCAGTGATCGCGTCCGGGCTCTGCCGGGGAGATCGGGTGCGCCTCACCGCCCGCCAGATCCTGGCGCCAGATCCGGAACGTGCCGCTGCGATTCGACTCCCAGACGACGAAGCCTGCCTCGGCGCCTTCGGCATGGTCCGCCCCAGATGAGGTGGCGGCGGCCGGCTCGACGGCACGGCTCCCCCCTTCCCGGAGTCCGATGCCGGCGGCGGCGATCGCCAGGGCGATCCCGGCGGCGATGCGGAGTCGGGGCGGCACGCTCAAGGAGCGAACTATACGTTCTCGAACAGGCCGTGACTCGGCGGTCGGGGTCGCCGGCCGCCCGCGCCGGCGCTGGGGCCGGGCCGCTCAGGGCGACCAGGAACCGGCCGTGCCGCTCTCGAAGCCGTCGAGGAAAAGGCCGGCGGGGCCCGCCGGCAGGCCGTAACGGCGTACCACCTCGGTGCGCTGCCCGGCCTGATCGCGGACGCGCACGGTGAACTGGGGCTGCGAGCTCGTCGCGACGGCTGCGGGCAGGGCCAGCAGAAGCCGCGAGCCTTCGGGATCGAGCGTCGCTCCAGAGGCGAGATTGCTGCCTGGCGGGAAGGCGCCGATCGCGCGGTCACTGACGACCTCGAGACTCTCGGGCACGACGCCGCTCTCGACGTCGAAGGCGGCGATCTCCAGGCTGTCGACGAAGGACAGGGTGCGGGCCGTCTCTTCCGAGGGCCGGACGACGAGGGTCGGACGCAGATCGTCTTCGAGATAGCCCCAGGGAGAACCCAGGTGAATCGGTGCGCCGAGATCGACCCAGCGGGCGAGACGGATGCGCTCGGTAGCGGTGAGCGCGGGCAGGAGCGGGTGCCCGTTGGCGCCGAACACCGCTGTGAAGTCGAGGTCGTCGCCGCGTGTCGCATCGAGTCGGCCGTCGAGCCGTTCGTTCCACACCGCCCAGAGCAGCAGGCTCTGACGCGACTGAAAGGCTCGCAGGTAGCGCGTGAGCTGCGGCTCGAGGTAGCCCTGGCGGTCGCGAACGAGACGGTAGTAAGGACCGGGATAGCCGCTCACCGGCGGTGCCGAGCCGGAGAGGTCGAGGCCGCCCGCGGGCGTCGCACCGGTGTGGCACGAGGCGCAGTGCGTGTTGAAGATCGGCGCCACGTCCTCGAAGTATTCGACGGCGACGCGGTGGGCGGCGATCGTCGTGAGCGTCGGGTTGCCGGCACCATCGAGGTCGAGGAGTGGCGTGGTGCGGGCGAGATCGCGCACCGGATAGCCCGGCAGCGCGGCGGCCGTCGTGGCGAATTCGAGCGGCGTCTTGCTGTGGGCATGGCAGCCGCCGCAGTCGTAGCGCGCCTCGCCCGGCCGGACCATGTGCCAGGTCTGCGCCATGTTCAGCACCATGCCCCGCCGGTCGAGCGCCTGGAAGGTGAACGAGGTGTCCGCCGGGATCTTGACCAGGAAAGAGGTGTCCGCGGCGGTCTGGCCGTCCGGGTGGGTGACGGTCGCCCCGGGGGCCTTGCCGGAGAGCGGTCCGCGCACCGGAACCTCTCCCAGGACCCGCATCCGCTCGCCGCCGACGACGTCGAAACGTGCGCCGTTGTTGGGATAGGTTCGGTCGCTCTGCGCCTGCTGCATCAGGATGCGGACCGCGTAGACGTCGTCGTCACCGTAGATGCCGGCGTCGGCCCCCTGGTGGATCCAGCCGTACTGGGCTTCGCGACTCTCGTTCCACGGATCGCGGTCGGGCTGCCAGGGGAGGTTCTGCGCCGGCTCGGTGTCGCGCCAGAGCAGCGACGAGCTGCCCACCAGCCCGAACGGCTCGCCGGGCACGAGCCCTTCGCCGCTCGCCGCGGCGTCGGAGAGCTCCGGCCAGGCGGCCGGTTCGGCGATGCCGTGCAGACGCTGATAGGAGACCAGGGGGCGCGGCCACTGCAGGTTGAAGCCGCTCTCGGCGAGCACGGTGACGAGCTCTGCCGGGCGACCGGGAAGCCCTGCCGCCGGAACCGGGATCGGCGCGCCGTCGGGCAGCAGGACGATTTCACCGTGGTAGTAAGGGTGGGTCGTTCCGTTGCTCTCCCAGACGCCGTTGTGGTTCGCCGGACCGGGGGCGTAGACCGCGAGCAGATCGGCCGCGGAGCTGCTGCCGAAGGCGGAGGGCGTTGCCGCCGGGTGGGTGAACTTGCCGCGCCGGTCGGCGCCGGCGCAGTGGCCGGGCCCCGCCGAGCCGTACGGGTTGTCCTCCCAGCCCGGGCAGGGGGCCGGATAGTCGTCCGGGGTGGTGAACGGGGTGAGGCGGACCTGTCCGACGCGCTCGAACGGCAGCGTGCCGCTGCCCGGTACCGGGTCAGGGGTGCCGAAGTCGACGCCGGGCGGATCGACCGGGTAGCGCACCAGGTCGCCGAAGCCGTTGTTGTTCAGGTTGTAGTAGCGGCAGACGACGAGGTCGCCGTCCGGCATCTGGGTCATGAAGTGGTGGGTGAGGGCGAACTCGGAGAAGCCCGACAGGCTGGTCCAGTTGCGTCCGTCGGGGCCGACGGCCCAGAGCGGGAAATCGCGCGAATCCCGGATCCCGTGCATCTCCCAGCTCGAGAAGGCGATGCGGCCGTCGCGCAGGATCTGCGGATGCAGCGCCATGCCGAGGTTGAGATGCCCGACCAGCTCGACGTTCGCGCCGTCGTCGCGCATGCGGTGGAGCTGCAGGACGCGCTGTACCCAGTTGAACGCCTTCGGCGGCATCAGGTTGTTGCGCGAAGAGGTGAAGAGAATGCTGCCGCCGGGGGCGAACGTCCCGCCGGTGTTGAAGACGCCGATGCGCGGGTAGTTGCTGTTCGGATTCGCCGGATCGAAGTTGGCGCCGTTGCCGCGGTTCGGCGTGAACTCCTGATGCGTCAGACGGACCACCTGGCGAGTGTCGACATTGAGCTTGTAGAGATCGGATCCGCGGTAGGACAGATGGTCGCGCTGCGGATTCTGGCTCGTCAGGTCGTGGTACCAGGTGAAGAGGACCCAGTGGCCGTCGAAAGAGACGTTCGGGTCGGAGACACCGCCGACCGCGAGCGGACTCCCGGCTGGGGTGTCGAGCAAGGGGCGGTGCTGCTCGAGCGGAAAGAGCACCTCGCGCGCGCCGTCAGATCGGAGCAGCACCAGCTGCGCGCCAGCGTCGGGGATGAGCGGTCGCACCGTGTCTGGCCAGGTCGTGTTGCTGCTCGGCCCGTTGTAGGCGGCGCGGACGTAGACGATCGGGTAAGGCAGCGGGTTGACGACATCGCCGCGGACCAGGCCCGGCGCGGCCATGATTCCAAGCGCGAAGAGATTCCAGGAAAGGGATCGCATTCCCGGCAATCTTGGCGAGTTTGCCCGCGGAGGTCTGTGAAGCGATCCTCAGAGAGCGAAGATACGCTTCAAGGGCGACGGCGGCGTTCGAAGAAAGACCTCGGAGCGTCTGCGGGCGACAGCCTGCTCAGCTCCGAGGTCTTTCTTCGAAGGTCGCCGGCGCCCGGCGACAACCGCCGACGCTACAGCCCGGTGACGCGGACGACTTCCTCGAAAGTCGTGATCCCCTCGGCGAGCTTGCGCAGGGCCGACTGGCGCAGGGTGCGCATGCCGTTCTTGACCGCTTCGCGCTTGATCTCCGGGGCGTCGCGGCCCTCGACGATCAGATGCTTGATCGACTCGTCGATCGGCAGGATCTCGAAGATCCCACAGCGCCCGAGGTAGCCGGTGCCCCGGCACTCGTGGCAGCCCTGGCCCTCCTTGACCTTGATCCGCCGCCCTTCCGGCACCGCGAGTCGAAGCGACGCCGCCTCTTCCACCGACAGCGTCCGTTCGGTGATGCACTTGGTGCACACCTTGCGCACCAGGCGCTGCGCCATCGCTCCGATCAGCGTCGAGCTGATCAGGAAACGCTCGACGCCGAGGTCGATGAGGCGCGAGATCGACGTCGAAGCGTCGTTGGTGTGGAGCGTCGAGAAGACGAGGTGGCCGGTGAGCGCCGCCTGGATGGCGTACTGCGCCGTCTCACCGTCGCGGATTTCGCCCACCATGATGACGTCCGGATCCTGACGCAGGATGTGGCGCAGCGCGCCCGCGAAGTCGATGCCGACCTTCGCCTGGACGGCGGTCTGGTTGAACTCCTCGAGCACCATCTCGATCGGATCCTCGATCGTCGTGATGTTGAGCTCGCGGGTGGCGATCGACTTGAGGGCCGAATAAAGCGTGGTCGTCTTGCCGCTGCCGGTCGGGCCGGTGACCAGGATGATGCCGTGCGGACGAGTGATGAACTCGTTGAAGACGACCGTCTCCTCGGGATAGAAGCCGAGGCCCGAGAGGTCCTGCATCAAGACGTCAGGGTCGAAGATGCGCATCACGATCTTCTCGCCGAAGGCGACCGGCAGGGTCGAGACGCGGAGCTCGATCTCCTTGCCGGCGCGCGTCGTCTTGATGCGCCCGTCCTGCGGCCGGCGCTTCTCGGCGATGTCGAGGCGCGAGAGGGTCTTCAGGCGCGACAGGATCGCCGCGTGAACGATCTTCGGAATCGACTGGATGTCGTGCAGCACGCCGTCGATGCGGAAGCGAATCAGCGAATACTCGCGCTTGGGCTCGACATGAATGTCCGAGGCGCGGGTGTCGAAGGCGTGCTGCAGCATGAACTCGACCGCGTTGACGATGTGCTGATCGCTCGACTCGATCTCGGCCTCGTTCTTCATCCGGACGAGCTGTTCGAGGTTGCCGAGGTCGATGCCCGCCGAGAGGTCGCGCTCGGCGCGCTTCACCGAGTGGCGCAGGCCGTAGAATTCGGTGATCGCCCGCAGGATGTCGGGCTCCGAGGCGACGACGAGCTGCAGGTCGCGGCCGGCGATGCGGCGGAAAGCGTCGATGCCTTCGATGTCGAACGGATTGGCGCACGCCACCTTGAGCTTTCCGTTGGCCATCGACAGCGGGATCATGCGGTGACGCTTGGCGAACGGCCGCGAGATCTTGGACTCGATGAGGTCGGCGTCGAGCGCCAGGGTGTCGATGCGCACCACTTCCAGGTTGGAATCGACCGCGATCGCCTGGGCGATCTCCTGCTCGCCGATGATGACCGAGGGATCGGCGAGGCTCGGCAGATGGAGCGAGGCGACCAGGTCGTAGGCCACCGCCTTCTGCTCGTAGGTCGAGGGGGCCTTGGCGCGCGACGGCAGCTGGCGCGCCTCCTTCTTGATCTCCTCGGCCTGCGCGGCGGAGATGAGACCCCGCCGCTGCAGGACATCGGCTACGAAATGAGGGGCGAGCGCCATACCCTGCGAGTGTACCGGAAGCGCCGGCAAGACGCAGGGTAGGAGCGCACCTTCACGGGCTCGACGGAGTTCAGACGGGCGGTTGCCAGCCCGCGGTATCGCCGGTCTCGAAACCGTCGAGGAGGAGCGCCTGCGAGAAGAGCAGGTTGACGGCGCCGGTTTCGGCCAGTCCGCCGAGCGTCTCTCCCGGGACTCCGATCGCGAGGTCGGCTCCCGAGTTCCGGCTGAAGTGGCCGGCGGCGAGTGCGCCGGCGAATCCGTCTCCGGACTCGGCCGGATCGAGCGTCTGCAGCCATATCTGGTCGCGGTCGTTGGCGAGGCCGCCGCCGGCGGTGCCGTAGAGGATGTGCAGCAGACCGGCCTGCCCGACCGGTCCGAGGGTCTCGTCGGGAGCGCCGATGGCCAGGTCGTCGATGCCGTCGCCATCGAAGTCCGCGGCGGCAAGCGTCCCACCGAAGTGGTCGCCGGTCTCGGCGCTCTCCGGATTGAGGTCGCTCTGCAGCCATTGGGTGTGGGCGTCGCCGTCGAAGTCGAGAATCGTCACCGAGCCGATATCGCCGAGGAAGTCGGGGTTCTCGAGGTCCTCGGTCGGGTCGCCGACCGCGAGCTCGCCCAGGCCGTCGCCATCGAAGTCGCCGATGGCGAGCACCGCGCCGAAGCGGTCGAGATCCTCCGCGACGCCGGGAACGCCGGTCGAGTCCTGGGAGTAGGTGGCCTCGAACAGGGCGCCGTCGAGATCCGAGAGCACGACGATCACGCCCGCCTGGTCGAGGGCGTCGAGGTCGTGGTGGGGCAGGCCGAGCACCAGCTCGTCTCCCGTGGTGAGTGGATTGAGCTCGCCGGCGGCGAGCACCAGGCCGATCTGCTCGTCGGTCGCGGGGGCGCCGTTCAGGCCTTGGCCGCGGGCCAGCAGCACCTGGCCAGCCGTCGTCACGCCAGTCGCCGCACCGAAAAGGACATGCACGGCGCCGCCGTTGGTGACCGAGTCGGCTTCGAAGTCCTCTCCCGGCGAGCCGATGGCGAGGTCGTCGATGCCGTCGCCGTCGAAGTCGCCCACCGCGAGCGCGGCGCCGAAGCGGTCGCCGGGCTCGCCCAAGCCGTCGATCGCCGCCAACCCCTGGTAGAAGAAGTCGTCGTCGTCGCCGCTGAGCCCGCTGGCGCCGCCGTAGATGACGTGCACGGCGCCTGCGTCGCCGTCGGCGCCGATGTCTTCGCCCGGCACGCCAACGGCGAGATCGCCGCAGCCGTCGCCGTTCCAGTCGCCGGCGGCGAGCACCGCGCCGAAGCGATCGAAGCCCTCGCCGTCGTCTTCGATGACCGGGCTGTTCTGCGTCCAGATCTGACGATCGACCGCCGTCGGGCCGCTCGCGGAGGAGAAGAGAATCAGAACTCTGCCGCCGGCGGTTGCCCCGACGAGGTCGTCGCCAGGCATGCCGATCGCCAGGTCGTCGAAGCCGTCGCAGTCGAAGTCGCCGGCCGCCAGCGCCGCGCCGAAATCGGCGGCGGCCTGCGGGCCGATGCCCAGGCCGTCCGAGGACTGACTCCAGAGTTGGGTTCCGACCGGCCCGAGCTCGCCCTCTGCTGCGGCGAGCGCCGGTCCGGGCAACTGCAGGGCGGCGAGGAATAGCAGGTACGACGGAATGCGCAGGTGGTTCATGGGACTCTCCTTTCCGAGAGCCGGGAGCTTGCAGCGGCCGGACAGGGGCCGTCTTTCCGGAGCCGTTACCTGCTCCTCACGGTTCTCTTCCGGCTTTTCCCTAGAATGGGTCGATGAGCGCGAGCCGGGAAGGGGAAGCGGGCCGGCGGCCTTTCGCGCTCGGTTCGTGGCGGGTCGAGCCTGGCCTCGACCGGCTGCTGCGCGGCGACGAGAGCGTCGCGCTCGAGCCGCGGGCGATGGACCTGCTGGTCTGCCTGGCACGGCATGCCGGCGAGACGGTGGCGAAGGAGACCCTGCTCGAGGAGGTGTGGAAGGGCGCCTTCGTCATCGAGGGAGTCATTCCGAAAACCCTCTCCGCCCTGCGCTCGGCGCTCGGCGACGATGCCGCGGCACCCACCTACATTCTCACCGTCCCGCGCCGGGGCTACCGGCTCGTCGCTCCGGTACGGTGGATCGAGGCCGGAGAGGCCGCGGTGGGTCCGTCGCCGGAGAGTGCGGCTCCAGCAAGGCCAGCCGCGGTCGAGGAGCCGCCGCGGCGAGCGTGGCTCGAGCGACGGCGGACGGTCGGGTGGACGCTCGCCGGGCTCGTCGCCGCCGCGCTCTGCGGATGGCTCGTCGCCCGCGGCGGTCTGGCGCGACCGCCAAGGGCCGTGCCGCCTCCGCCGGTGCCCGATTCGCTCTCCCGGCTGCTGCTCGAGGCGCGGCATCTCTGGGGGCAGCGCGGCCTCGAGTCGGTGCGACGCTCCGCCGAGCTGATGGAGCAGGCGGTCAAGGAGGCGCCGGATTCGGCCGAGGCCCACGCCTGGCTCGCGCTGTCGACGATCACTCGCGCGAGCTACCTCGGCGGCACGGAGAAGTCCTGCCAGAAGGCCGCCCACGAGGCGAGCGTGGCGATCGCTCTCGCGCCGGACGATCCGATCGCCCTGTGTGCCCAGGGGGTGCTCGCGATTCAGCGCGATTTCGCGCCGCGTGTCGCGGTCGGCTGGCTCGAGCGCGCCGTCGCGCGCGATCCCGCCTTCGTGCCAGCGAGACAGTTCCTCGCCGAGGCCCTCACGCTCTCGGCCCAGAACGATCGCGCCCTCGAGGTCATCGATGCGGCGCTGGTGCTCGATCCGCTGTCGGCGCTTCTGCACGCCGTGCGCGGCAACATCCTGCTGCGCTCGGATCGCCCCCTGGCAGCGCTCGAAGCCTACGAGCGGGTGCTCGTGCTCGAGCCGCAGTTCACCTGGGTTTACCGCAACCGCGCGCGGCCGCTGGTGCAGCTGGGTCGGGAACGCGAGGCGGCCGAGTCGCTCTATGCCGAGGCCCGTCTCACCGGTGAGCGCCCCGAGCATCTGGCGACGCTGCGCAAGGCGATCGATACGGAAGGGGTCTCTGGCTACTATCGCTGGCGGCTGGCGCGGATCGAAGCGGTGCTCGCAGAGGGGTTCCTCCTGCGACCGTTCCAGTATGCCGAGGCGCTCGCCGGCGCGGGACAGGTCGACAGGGCGATGTTCGAGCTGGCGAAAGCGCCGGTCTGCCCCGACGCCGACACCTTCTTCTACGGCCAGTCGAGCGCGGCGTTCTACCGGATCCGCGACGACCCGCGTTTTCGCACGGTCTACGCCCGCTTCGGCCTGTAGACTGGCGCGATGCCCGAAGTCTCCACCGCGGTCGTGCTGGCGCTCGTGTCGTCGTTCAGCTGGTCGCTGTTCGACCTCGAACGGCGCTTCCTCTCGATGCGCATCCAGGCGATGGCGCTGGTCGCCGGCGTCACTCTCGGCGCGCTGCTGCCGCTCGCGGTCTGGACCTACTTCAGCGGCCCGCAGACGGTGCAGGCGGGGTACTGGCTGCCGGCCACCGGCTCGGTGCTGCTCAACCTGCTCGCCAACTTCGCCTACTTTCGTTCGCTCCAACTGTCGCCGATTTCGCAGACCCTGCCGATGCTCTCCTTCACTCCGGCCTTCGCCGCTGTCCTGTCGGCGCTCTTTCTCGGCGAGCGCCTGGGGATTCGCCCGGTGTGCGGTCTCTTTCTCGTCGTCGGCGGCGCCCTGCTGCTGACGCTGCGCTCCGGCGGCGGATGGCGCGGCCTCTTCGTCGGCCTGCTCGAGGATCGCGGCTGCCGCCTGATGGTCGGAGTCGCCTTCCTCTGGTCGGCGGCACTGCTGCTCGACAAACAGGCGCTCGCGTCGGCGACGCCGCATCTGCATGCGCTCTATCTGAACGGCGGTGTCGCGGTGGGCGCCTTGGTCGCGCTCGCGGCGCGGCGCGACCTCGGCAAGCTTGCCGCCCTGCGCGGCAGTGGCTGGTTGATGGTCCTGGCAATCGCTACCGGGGCCGTCGCGCTGGGAAGCCAACTGGTGGCGCTCGGCGCCGTCGGCGTCGGATTTCTCGAGACCGTCAAGCGCGGCGTCGGCGGCGTTCTCGCTGTCTTCTGGGGGCGGGTCCTGCTCGCGGAACCGGTCACCCTCGCCAAAGTCGTCGCGGTCGGACTGATGTCGCTCGGCGTGGGTCTGGTCGTGCTCTGAACGCCGGGCCGCTTCGCGGCGCTCGCCTATAATTCGACGCTCGCCGTGCGTCCGCGCCGCTGCCATCTCCTGTCGTCCGCTTCCCGGCACCCCTGCCGGGTCGTTTCGCTCAGCCTCGCCGTTTCGATGGCGCTTGCGGCCGCGCTGCTGTTCGCTGTCGCTCCTGCTGTTCAGGCAGCTTCGGCGTCGGCCGATCCGATGAGCGCCGGCCGGCCGTATTGCAAGCTGTTCCTCGACGTCGACGGCCTGCCGCAGAACACCGTGCACGCCCTGCTGGTCGATCGCGAAGGCTCGCTCTGGGTCGGCACGCAGGATGGCGCCGCGGCCTACGACGGGAAGGGTTGGCAGACGCTCGATCTGCCGAATCCGGACCGGTCGAACTTCGTGCGCTCGATGCTCGAGGCGCGCGACGGCTCCCTGTGGATCGGGCGCCAGTCCGGCGGACTTTCGCACTATCGCGACGGCAAATGGCTCGAGGTCGATTTCGGCACGACGGGCCTGGCCGAGGAGCGGGTCAACGCGCTGCTCGAGACCCAGGCTGTCGACGGCAGGCCCGTCCTCTGGGTGGGGACGGCCGAGAGCGGGCTGCTGCGTTTCGACGGCCAGAACTGGACCCGATTCGGGTCGGCGGCCGGTCTGCCCAGCGAGCAGGTCTGGTCGTTGCTCGAGTCCGAGGGCCCCGAAGGACGCGAGTTGTGGATCGGTACGACCGCCGGGCCCGCGACGCTGCTCCTGTCGGACGGCCGGATCGAGGTGCCGCCCGGAGCGCCGAAGGACTCGGTCAGCAGCCTGCTCCAGACGACCTCTCGCGACGACGTGCGCACGGTCTGGGTCGGCACCTACGGCGGCGGTCTGTTGCGCTGGAACGGTGCATCGTGGAGCCGGCTCGGTGCGTCCGAAGGACTGCCCAGCCCCTTCGTGACCGATCTCGCCGCGAGTCCGTCCGGCGGCCCGGACACGCTGTGGATCGCGACCGACGGTGGAGGTATCGCGAAGTTCGCGGACGGCCGGATCCAGCCGATCGAGCTCGGAGCACTGCTCGCCTCGCGCGCCGTCTACAAGATCCTCGAGACGCGCGCCGAGCAGGGGGCGCAGGCCGTCTGGCTCGGTACCCGCAACAACGGCCTCATCCGCATGACCGAGGGCCTCTGGAGGGCGTTTCAGCCGTTCCCCGAGACGCCGAACGTTCCGGTCACCGCCATCCTTCAGCGCGCCGAAGCCGACGGCTCGCGGTCGCTCTGGCTGGGCACCGACGGCTACGGCGTCGCCGTCTGGCGATCCGGTTCCTGGCAGCGCGTCGACAGCGCCTCCGGGGCGATCGGCAACAACACCGTGCTGGCGCTCGCCGAGTCGCGCGCTGTCGGCGGAGGCCGACGGGTCTGGGTCGGCTCGCGCAACGGCGGTCTCGCGAGCTTCGACGGCGAACGCTGGCGCCGCTACGACCGGAAGAGCGGGGCGCTGCCCTCGGACCTCGTCCAGGCAGTACTCGAAACGGTCGACGAACAGGAACGCGGCACGCTCTGGGTGGGCACGCGTAACGGGCTCGCCGCCTTCGACGGAGTACGGTGGCGGCACGGCGAAGGCGAAACGGCGTACCCCGCGGTGTCGATCCTTTCCCTGCTCGGCTCGCGAGCAGCCGACGGGACTCCGGAGCTATGGGTCGGTACGACCAGCGGCCTCTTCCGTTTCGCGCACGGACTCTGGAAGAACTGGAACGAGCCCTCGGGACTGCGCAACCGCTCGGTGCAGGCCCTGTACGAGAGCCGCGGGACCGATGGCCGGAGAACCCTGTGGATCGGCACCGACGGCGGCGGCATCGCTCTGCTCGCCATGGACGAGGCGGACCCCGAGCCGCGACCGCTGTCGGAATTTGGTTCGCCGGCGTTGCCCAACGGTTCGATCTACTCGATTCTCGCCGACCGCGCGGGCCGCATCTACGCCTCGACCAACGAGGGCGTCTCGCGGCTGACGCCCTCGGCCACGGGTTTTCGCAAGGAGGAGTTCAGCTCCGAGCACGGCCTGCCGCTCAACCAGGGCAACCGCGGAGCCGGCCTGGTCGATGCAGAGGGGCGCCTCTGGTTTGGAACCGTCGCCGGGGCCGCCGCCTTCGATCCCGAAGCGGAGTTTCACGACCGGCGGCCGAAGCGCTTGCGGCTGCGCGGCAATCCGGTGGCCTGCAGCACCTGTACCCTGTTCGATCGCGGCGTCCTCGCGCACGACCAGAACCGGGTCGAGTTCCACTACGCGCTGCTCAGCTTCCTCGGCGAGAGTCTCACCCGTTACCGGACGCAACTCGTCGGTTACGAGGAGACCCCGTCGGCGTGGTCGGCGGCGGCGAGCCGCGAAGTGGCGGCGCTCGCTCCGGGCAGCTACATTTTCAGGGTCTGGGGGCGGGACTCGTCAGGCAATATCTCCGGGCCGCAGGAGCTCGCGTTCGCGGTGCGGCCGGCGCCCTGGCAGACGCGTTGGGCGCAGCTCCTGTTGCTGCTGGGCCTCGCCGCCGCGGCTCTGGTCGTCGCGCGCGCCCGTTCGCGGGCCCATCACCGCCGCGAGCATGCGCTCGAAGAGCTGGTCGACGCCCGCACCCGCCAGCTGAAGCGCGCCAACGAGCTGCTGGTCGATCTGTCGTTCGTCGATGCGCTGACCGCGGTACCCAACCGCCGGCGCTTCGACGCGCTGTTCGACGAAGAGTGGAAGCGCTGCATGCGCGGGGGCTCGCCGCTGTCGCTTCTGATGCTCGACATCGACAGCTTCAAGGGATTCAACGACACCTACGGACATCTCGCCGGGGACGGCTGCCTGAAATCGGTGGCGCTTTGTCTCGCGGACGGGCTGGTGCGCAGCGGCGATGCCGTCGCGCGCTACGGCGGCGAGGAGTTCGCCGTGATCCTGCCCGCGACGGACGTCGCCGGGGCCCTGCTGGTCGCCGAGAACCTCCGGCGTCGCGTCGAACGGCTCGCCATCGCGACCACGGCTTCGAAGACCGGCAAGGTCGTGACGGTGAGCTGTGGGGTGGCGTCGATCACGCCGAGCCTCGATCAGGATCCTGCCGAGCTCTTCCGGCGCGCCGATGAGGCGCTCTACCGCGCCAAGCGGGCCGGCGGCAACTCCATTCAGACCGGTTGAGGAGAAGGCCGGCCGGCACCTGCCACCGTCAGCCCTTCGGCCAGCGGCGGGCGAGGTCGCGGCTGGCGGCGAAGTGAGCCAGCAATTCGGCCATCGAATCGCCGCCGAATTTCTCCAGGCAGGCGTCGGCCAGCACCAGGGCGAGCATCGCTTCGCCGATCACGCCCGCGGCCGGCAGGGCCGTGACGTCGCTGCGCTCGTACTGCGAAAGGTGCGGCGTCGCGCTCGCCAGGTCGTCGAGGTCGACGCTCGGCAGGCCGTCGCGAAGCGTTGCGATCGGCTTCTTGTAGAGCGTCACCACGACGTCCTCGCCGTTGGTGATGCCGCCCTCGAGTCCGCCGGCGCGGTTGGTCGCGCGCCGGAACCGGCCGTCCTCGCTGCGCCGCAGGATGGCGTCGTGCGCGGCGCTGCCCGGACCGCGGCTCGCGGTCACGGCGGAGCCGATCTCGACTGCCTTGACCGCCGGCACCGACATCATCGCCTGCGCGATCCGGCCGTCGAGCTTGTCGCTCCAGGAGACGTGCGAGCCGAGTCCGACCGGGACGCCGTGCGCCAGGACCGTCACCGCGCCACCCAGGGTATCCCCCTGGGTTTTGGCGGCGTCGATGGCGCGCATCATCTCGGGTTCGAGGGTGGCATCGACGGCGCGCAGCGGTGAAGCGTCGTCGACGCGGCAGATCTCCTCCCACGTCGGTGTCGCGCTTCCCGCGCCGACCGGCCCCAGGGCGACGACACCGCTCCGGACCTCGATCCCGAGCCGGGCGAGGAGCATCTTCGCGAAGGCGCCAGCGGCGACTCGCGCGGTGGTCTCGCGGGCGGAGGCGCGCTCGAGGATGTCGCGCAGGTCGGTGCGCAGGTACTTCTCGCCGCCGGCGAGGTCGGCATGCCCCGGGCGTGGACTCTTCAGTCGCCGCAACGCTGCGAACGCCGGATCGATCCCGGATGCATCGGGCGACATGGCCCGGTGCCAGTTGCCTGCGTCGAGGTTCTCGATCCACAGCGCGACCGGCGAGCCCAGGGTCTCGCCGCCGCGAACGCCGGCGCGGACCTGCGCGGTGTCGCGCTCGATCTGCATGCGCCGGCCGCGGCCGTAGCCGTGCTGGCGGCGGGCCAGATCGCGGGCCAGGAGATCGGCGTCCACGGCGAGGCCGGCGGGGAGACCGGAGAGGATCGCGGTCAGCCCGGGGCCGTGGCTTTCGCCGGCGGTGGTGAGCGAGAGGCGGCGCAACAAGAGGAGTTCAGTCTAGCGGAGTGGCCGCGGCGGATGCGGGCAGAAAGCGCTCGAAGGGGATCTTGAGCTCCTCCGGGAAGCGCACCGGCCGCCGCGTGCCGGCGTCGACCCAGACATGTTCGGTCGAGGCCGTGGCGAGAAGGGTCGGCGGCGCGACCCGTGCGGGATCGTGGCGCTCGATGCGGTACTCGAAGGTGACGCCGCGGCTGCTCAGGCGTTCGACCCAGCAGGCGGCGCGCACGGTATCGCCGTAGCGCGCCGGTGCGCGGTAACTCAGATGCACGCCGGTCACCAGCAGGAGCAGGCCGCGCTTCTCGATTTCGGCATAGTGGAAACCGGCCTCGAGACAGAGCCGGGTGCGTGCCAGCTCGCACCAGACGATGTAGTTGGCGTGGTGCACCACGCCCATCTGGTCGGTCTCGAAGTAGCGCACCTCGATGTCGGCGTCGACATGGTGCGGCGGCAGTCGGTGGCTCAGGGCGGCCTCAGCGCGGCGGGTAGGCCGCGAGGTAGAAGTAGGCCGCCTTGAGCTCCTGATCGCGCAGGTAGGTGAGCTCGGGACCCTTGCCGCTCAAGCCGTGCTGCCCGCGATGGCGGGCGCCGGCGACGAAGAGACCCACCGCGTGCGAAGCGGTCATCCCCGCGAGCGGCGGAATCTGCGAGCTCGTTGCCCGCACGCCTCGCGCCGACGCCGCTTCGTGACAGGTCTGGCAGGTGCCCTTGACGATCACCTCGCCGACCCGGTCGAGCGGCAGCTGCAGCGACCCGTCGACGTGCTTGGGATCGGCGACGCCGGCGAAGTGCTCGAGATAGCCGAGCAGCGCTTCCGACTCTTCGGCGGAAAGGAAATTGAACCCGGGCATCGACCTGCCGCCGGCGGTGAGCTGGTGCTGCAGCATCTTCTCGGCGAACTGTACGCGCGCCGCCGCCCCTTCGCCCTGCTGCTGCTGGAACTCGGCAGAGGTCGCCTGCACGAGCGGCGTGAGCGGCAGGATCTCGGGCGGCATGCCGCGGCCGGCGGCACCGTGGCAGGAGCGGCAGGTGTAGCGGAAGAGGTCGGCGCCGCGGGCCTCGAACCCGTTGCGCAGCCAGCTGCCGTCTCTGGGCGGCGCCGCGGCGAGCTCGGAGTCCTGCTCGTCGGGTCCGAGCGCTCCGACCCTGCCGAGCGAGGACTTGTCGAAATTCCGTCCGAGCTTGTCGAGCCACGACGGGCCGCTCGCGGCAGTCGAAGGCGGGGCGTCGCCGGCGCGGGCGGCTGCGATCGGCGTGACGGTGGCGAGCAGGACGAGCAGGGCGGAACGCAGGGCGGGAGATCCAGGCGCTGTGCGCATGGCGAAAATGTAGCACGCCCGGCCCGGCCCGGCGACGTTTCCCGTCGGCGGGTCTCGAGCGTCGGGTCCACCGCCGGCTGGCGCCCGGAAGGCGGGTCGAGGAGGCGACCGGCGCCGATGGAATCCGGTATCCTTGGTGTTTCTGGCGCTCAGCGCCTTTCGATCCGAACCGCTCATGCCCATCTATCCGTACAAGGACAAGTTGCCCGCGCTGGCCGCCGGGGTCTTTCTCGCCCCTTCGGCAGAGCTCGCCGGGGAGATCGAGGTCGGCCGTGACAGCTCGTTCTGGTTCCACACCGCGGCGCGCGGCGACGTCCACTGGATCAAGGTGGGGGAGCGCACCAGCGTGCAGGACGGCAGCGTGCTGCACGTCACCCACGAGGCCTTCCCGCTGCTCATCGGCTCCGATGTCGTGATCGGACATAGCTGCATGATTCACGGCTGTACGTTGGAGGACGCCTGCCTGATCGGGATCGGCGCCCGCGTTCTCGACGGCGCGGTCATCGAGAGCGGCGCGCAGGTCGGCGCGGGCGCAGTCGTGCCGCCCGGCATGCGCGTCGCAGCCGGTCAGCTGGCGCTGGGCGTCCCGGCGCGGATGGTTCGGGCGCTTTCCGACTCCGAGCGCGACGGCATCCGGGAGATCGCCTCGCGCTACGTGCGGGTCAAGAACGACTACCTCGGGTCCATGGGAAGAGGCTACTAGGATGGCGCAGCGAATCCAGGCTCCGAAGGGGACGCGGGACCTCCTGCCCCCCGACACTGCCCTCTGGGCCGCGGTCGAATCGACCGCCAGGGCGGTCTTCGGCCGCTACGGCTTCCGCGAGATCCGCACTCCGATCTTCGAGGACACCGACCTGTTCACGCGCGGGGTCGGCGAATCGTCCGACATCGTCGGCAAGGAGATGTACTCCTTCGTCGACAAGGGGGACCGCCAGCTGACGTTGCGGCCGGAGAACACGGCTTCCGTCGTGCGGGCCTTCGTCGAGCACGGTATGCACCGCCAGCCGCCCCCGGTGAAGCTCTTCTACATCGGCCCGCAGTTTCGTTTCGAGCGGCCGCAGAAGGGGCGCTACCGCCAATTCCACCAGATCGGCGCCGAGCTCCTGGGCGGCAAGGGCGCGGAGTCGGACGCCGAGGTCCTGCTCATGCTGGTGGCCTTCTTTCGCGAGCTCGGCTTCCGCGGCCTGAAGGTCCTCTTGAATACCGTGGGCGACGGTCCGTCGCGCGCGGCCTACCGCGAGACCCTGCTGCGATTTCTCGAAGGGCACCGCGAAGCGCTCAGCGAGGACAGCCTCCGGCGGATGGCGACGAATCCGTTGCGCGTCCTCGACAGCAAGAGCCCGCAGGAGCAGGAGCTGCTCACTTCCGCGCCCCGTCTCGCCGACTCGCTCTCGGAGACGAGCCGGGCTCACTTCGCCGCGGTCGTGAACGCCCTCGATCAGTTCGACGTGCCCTACGAAATCTCGCCGCGCCTGGTGCGCGGGCTCGACTACTACACCAATACCGTCTTCGAGATCGTCTCCGAGGGCTTGGGCTCGCAGAATGCGGTGTGCGGTGGCGGCGCCTACGAAGGCCTGGTCGAGGAGCTCGGCGGCCCGCCGACCTACGGAGTCGGCTTCGCGATCGGCGAGGACCGGCTGCTCGAGGTCCTGCCGGCGGACTCGCCGGCGCGGAGCGCCGGCCTGTTTCTCGACGTCGGGCCGGTGGTGGTTGCTGCTGCAGAAAAGCTCTCGGTAAAGGAAGGTGGACTCTCGCCGACCTTCGGTCTCGTGGAGCGTCTGCGCCGGCTCGGAATCCCTGCCGTCGAAGGCTCGGGAAAGCGCGACAAGATCCACGAGCGGGCCCTGGCGATGCAGTCGCCCGCAATCGTCTCTGTCGGTGAACTCGGCCCTGAAGGTGCTTCCTTCGACCTCCGAATCCTGGCCACCGGCGAGCGAGTCCACCTCGACGAGACGGATCTCGCGAAGACACTGCGCCGGTTCTTTTCCTTTACTGGAGCTTTTCAGAACGCAGCGCCTGCGAGCGCGCTGCCCGCGAGCGCGGGCGGCGAAGAGAAAGATTGAGCTTGCCCCACGGGTACGAGGTGAAGTCATGAAGCGCAGAGGTGCTGGGACGCTGTCCCCGACGGATATCGGAACGAAGGTTCTCCTGCAGGCCTGGGTGCAACGCCGGCGCGACCATGGCGGCGTGCTCTTTCTCGACCTGCGCGATCGCAGCGGCGTGGCGCAGGTGGTGGCGAAGCCGGACCAGTCGGCGGCGGCGCTCGCCGCCCTCGATCCGGTGCGTTCGGAATGGGTGGTCGAGGTGGAAGGCACGGTCATCGCGCGCGAAGCCGAGGCTATCAACCCGAAGATGGCGACCGGCGAGGTCGAAGTGCTGGTCGAGCGCGCCGTCGTCCTGTCGAAGGCCGACCCGTTGCCCTTCGCGGTGGACTCGCGCGCCGAGGTCGCCGAGGAGACGCGGCTCAAGTACCGCTTCCTCGATCTCCGCCGCCCGGAGCTGGCGCGGAACTTCATTCTGCGCCACGAGATCACGCACGCCGTCCGGGCCTACTTCCACGAGCAGGGATTCCTCGACATCGAGACGCCGATCCTGACCAAGTCGACCCCGGAAGGGGCACGCGACTACCTCGTGCCGTCGCGCGTCCACCGAGGGGAGTTCTACGCCCTGCCGCAGTCGCCGCAGCTGTTCAAGCAACTGCTGATGATCGCCGGATTCGAAAAGTACATGCAGATCGCGCGTTGCTTCCGCGACGAGGACCTCCGCGCCGACCGCCAACCGGAGTTCACCCAGATCGACCTCGAGATGTCGTTCCCGACCGAAGAGGACATCTTCGCGCTCATCGAGGGTCTCTTCGCGCGCATCTTCCCGATGGTCGGCATCGCGGTGAAGACGCCGTTCCAGCGGCTGACCTACGACGACGCCATGGCGCGCTACGGCAGCGACAAGCCGGATCTGCGCTTCGGGGTCGAGATCCAGGACGTGACCGCGGTCGCCGCGGCCTCTTCGTTCAAAGTCTTCCAGAAGGTGGCGGGCGAAGGCGGCGTCGTGCGCGCCATCGTGGTGCCTGGCGGCGCTTCGATCAGCCGCTCGCAGACCGACCTGTGGAGCGACTTCGTCAAGAAGCTGGGTCTGCCCGGTGTCCTGCTGCTCAAGCGGGCGAACGGCGAGCTCTCCTTCTCCGTCAAGCAGGGCCTATCGGCGGACGAGCTCGAAGGCCTCGCGGCGGCGCTCGGACTCGCGGAGGGGCAGATCGCGGTCCTCGCTGCCGGCGCGCCGATGACGGTGTCGCCGGCGCTCGGCGCCTTGCGGCTGGAGCTCGCGCGACAGTACGACTGGATCCCGGCCGACCGTTACGAGTTTCTCTGGGTCACCGGGTTCCCGCTGCTCGAATGGGGGGCGGAGGAGAAGCGCTGGTTCTCGATGCATCATCCGTTCACTTCGCCGGATCTCAGCGGCGGCGCGGCGCTCGCCGACGACCCCGGCGCTCTCAAGGCGCGGGCCTACGATGTCGTGCTCAACGGCACCGAGCTGGGCGGCGGTTCCATCCGCATCCACGATCGCGATTTGCAGGAGCAGGTGTTCCGCTTGCTCGGCATCGGCGAACAGGAGGCGCGCGAGCGCTTCGGGTTCCTCCTCGACGCTCTCCGCCTGGGCGCCCCGCCGCACGGCGGGCTCGCTCTCGGGCTCGACCGCATCGTGATGCTGATGACCGGCGCGCCGTCGCTGCGCGACGTCATCGCCTTCCCGAAGACCGCCTCGGCCTCCTGCCTGCTGACCGAGGCGCCTTCGACGGTGGACGCGCGACAGCTGCGCGAGCTCGGCCTGCTGCTCGCGCCGACCGTGCCGGCAGCCAAGTCCTGAGCCGCCGATGAGCGGCGCCTCAGGACCGCTCGAACTGCGTCACGCCGCGGGTACGACGCCGATCTTCGCCGGCGAGGGCTGCCTCGCGACGGCGGTCGCGGCGCGCCCCGAGCTCTGGAACCGCCGCCAGGTGTTTCTGATCTCGAGCCCGGAGGTGATGCGGCTGCAGGGCGCGGCGCTCGCGCCCCTGCGCGACCGCGCGCCGGCGTGGATCGAGCTCGAGGTCCCGGACGGCGAGGCCGCCAAGTGCGTCGAAGTCGCCAGCCGGCTCTGGGAGGCCATGGCGCGGGCCGGCGGCAAGCGGGACAGCGTCGTCGTCGCCTTCGGCGGAGGCACGGTGGGTGACCTCGCCGGCTTCGTCGCCGCCACCTTCCTGCGCGGCGTGGCGCTCGTGCAGCTCCCGACGACGCTCCTGGCGCAGGTCGACGCGGCGATCGGCGGCAAGACGGCGATCGACATTGCCGCCGGCAAGAACCTGGTTGGGGCGTTCCATCAACCGGAGCTGGTGGCGGCAGAGAGCCGGACCCTTTCGACCCTGCCGCCGGCGGAGTTGCGCTCCGGTCTGGTCGAGGCGATCAAGATGGCCGCACTGCTCGATCTCGAGCTGCTCGGCCGCATCGAGCGCGACCTCGACCGCCTGCTCGCCGGCGATCCCGCGGCGCTCGCGCCGGTGGTCCGCGCCGCCGCCGCGGCCAAGGTCGGGGTCGTCGAGCGCGATCCGTTCGAGGGCGGCGAGCGCCAGCTGCTCAACTACGGCCATACGCTGGGCCACGCCCTCGAGGCCGCCGCGGGCTTCGGCTCGATGCTGCACGGGGATGCCGTGGGTTGGGGCATGCGCTTCAGCCATCGGCTGGCGAGGCTCCGCGGGGCCGATGGCGAGTTTCTCGATCGCATCGACCGACTTCTCGGTCGGCTCGACCTGCCGGCCCTGCCGGCGCTCTCCGTGGAAGCGGTGCTCGCCAATCTGGCGCGCGACAAGAAGGCGCGCGAGAGCGGGCTCACCTGGGTCCTGCCGATGGCGCCCGGGCGGGGCGAGCGCGTCGCCGGTATCGCAGGCGCCGAGGTCGCCCGCGAGGTCGGTTCGTTCCTCGGAGGACCCGCGGGCCGCGGCAGGCCCGTATAATGCCTGCGGAAGCCCCGCGCGGCAGGAGTCGGGCGGGGCGGACCAAGCCATGGGCGCCCTTCCGCAACTGACTCGCAGACTGAAGCTACGCCACGTCGCGTTCCTTCTCCTGCTGCTTTCCGGCGCCATCCCGCTCGCGATCACCAACTGGTTGCTGATCGCGCAGAACCGCGAGCTCCTGGTCACCGAGGAGAAGAGCTTCCTGACCTCCTCCGCGCAGTCGCTGTCGCGAGAGCTCGACGACTATCTGGCGGGAGCCCGGCGCGAGCTCGAACAGCTGGGTTCCGGGACGCTCGCACCGCCCGGCACCGAGAGCGTCGAGGAGCGTCTCCGCGAGCCCTGGGTCACGACCTACCTGCAGCGCTTCGTGCGCGGCGCGCGGCAGCCGCTCGCCCTGCGGGTGCTCGACCTCGAGGGGACCGGCTGGCGCTTCTCGCTGCCCGATCTCGGCGAGTCTCCCGAGCGCGCGCTCGACGAGGCCTTCGACGCCGCGCTGGGCAGGAGCTCGGCGATCTACCGCTTCGCCGTGCTGCCGCGCACGAACGAGCCGATTGCGGCGCTCGCGGTGCCGATCCGCGACGATCGCGGCCAGATCTCGATGGTCGTCGAAGGTCTCATCCGGCTCCGCCTCACCGAGGCGGTGCTCGAGCGCGATGCGAAGGGACAGGGGCAGGTGCAGATCTTCCTCGTCGAGCGCGACGGCAGCCTGCTCTGGTCGCAGGGCGCCACGACGTCGGTGCGCCAGGCGCTGGCTCGCTCCAACCTGGTGCGCGACTTCGCCAAGAAGCCGCTCAACCTGACGGCCGAGTACACCTTGGAGACCGAAGGCGGTCCAGTGGCGATGCTGGGCATGGTCAGCCCGGTGGTCGAGAGCGGCTGGGGCGTGGTCGTTCACCGGCCGGTGGCGGCGGCGTTCGAGTCGGCCCGCCGGATGGTCATCAGCGCGCTGCTCGCGACCCTTCTCCTCCTCCTGCTGGCGGTGCTCTTCGCGCTCTACGCTTCGCGCTGGCTGGGGCAGCCGATTCGTCAGCTCTCGGAGACTGCCCACAGCATGGCCTCGGGGAATTTCGGCGAGCGCCTGCCCGAGCAGCGGGTGGTCGCCGAGCTCGCCGACCTGTCGGCCGACTTCAACCTCATGGCCGGGTATGTCGAAGATCATGTCGCCAAGCTGAACGAAGCGGCGAAGCAGAACCGCGAGCTGTTCATCAGCTCCATCCGCGCCTTTGCCGCCGCGATCGACGCCAAGGATCCCTATACCCGCGGCCACTCCGAGCGCGTCGCCGAGCTGTCGCGGCAGATCGCGAAGGCGTTGGGGCAGAACGAGGAGTTCCAGCACAAGCTCTGGATCGGCGCGTTGCTGCACGATGTCGGCAAGATCGGCATCGAGGACCGGGTGCTCAACAAGAGCGGCGTGCTGAGCCCCGAAGAGTTCGAGCAGATGAAGGCGCATCCGGCGATCGGCGCCGAGATCCTGCAGTCGATCGAGCCGCTCAGGGAGATGCTGCCGGCGGTGCGTTGGCATCACGAGAACTGGAACGGGAAGGGCTATCCGGACGGCCTCCGCGGCGCCGCGATTCCGCTCATGGCGCGCATCGTGGCGGTCGCCGACTGTTTCGACGCCATCACCACCAACCGGCCGTACCAGAAAGCCTACGAGGCGCGCTACGCCGCCGAGCTGATCACCCAGCTCGCCGGCTCGCGCTTCGACGCCAAGGTCGTCACGGCCTTCCTGCGCGCCTTCGAAGGCGGCTCGCTGGTGGAAGAGATGAACGAACGCACCCGCCCGGGGCTCGATGTCGAGCTGCCGATCGCGGCCTATATCTGAACCGTTTCGGACTCGACCGGGAGACGAACTTGCCCTTTCAGTACATCTTGGCCAACCTGCTGGCGCAGAACGACGGCGCCGTCGGCGTGCTCTTCCTCGACGATACCGGAGAGACGGTCGACTTCGCCTGCTCGGAGTACAGCCCTTACCAGATGCGCGTCGTCGGCGCCTATGTCGGGATCTACCTGCGTCAGAGCGAGACCTTCCTCGCTTCGTCGGACCTGGGCCCTGCGAGATTCCTGCACGTCGAGAAGGAGGGCCTGCACCTCTACTCGATGCCGCTTCCGGATGGCTACTATCTGGTCCTCGTGCAGCGCCGGCCGGCGCTCGCCGGTCTCGCCAGGCGCTCGATGGAAGCCGCCTGCGAGCAACTGCAGCGCGCACTCTTCGTCCAGGGCTGAGCCGCATGAGCGAAGAGCAGGCGGGAGGGGCACCGGCCACGCCGGGGCTCTGGCAGAAACTGCGCAGCGGGTTGGCGCGCACCCAGGCGCGCCTCAGCGAGCGCGTCGGTGCGGCGCTCGATCTCAAGCCGAAGCTGGACGAGGTCACCCTGGCGGACCTCGAAGAGGCGTTGATCGGCGCCGACCTCGGCCTGGGGACGGTCGAGCTGCTGCTCGGGCGCCTGCGGGAGCGCGTGCGGCGCGCCGATCTCGGAACCGAGGGCCGCTTGCGGCAGCTCCTTGCCGAGGAGGTCGAGCGGCTCCTGCGAGAGGGCGCCGCGGAGGCGGCGAGCGCCGGGACCGGCTCCGGGTCGGTGGAGAGCTTCGAGGGCCGCTCCGGGCCGCGGCTGACCCTGGTCGTGGGCGTGAACGGAGCCGGCAAGACGACGTCGATCGCCAAGCTCGCGCGGCGCGGTCAGCTGCGCGGCGAGCGCGTCCTCCTCGCTGCGGCCGATACCTTCCGCGCCGCGGCCATCGAGCAGCTCGTCATCTGGGGGGAGCGGCTCGGAATCGATGTCGTCCGTCAGGCGGCCGGCGCCGATCCGGCAGCGGTGGTCTACGACGCGATCATGGCGGCGCGGGCGCGCAAGGTCGATCACCTCATCGTGGATACCGCCGGCAGGCTCCACAACAAGGAGCATTTGATGCACGAGCTGGCCAAGATCCGCCGCATCGTCGAGCGCGAGGCGACCGGCTGGCCCGTGCGTACCCTGCTGGTGCTCGATGCGACGACCGGCCAGAACGCGCTGGTGCAGGCGCGGGAGTTCCTGCGCGTCGCGGCGGTCGATGCGGTGCTGCTGTCGAAGCTCGACGGGACGGCGCGCGGCGGGATGGTGGTCGCCGTGGTACGCGACCTCAAGGTCCCGGTGCTCTATCTCGGCGTCGGCGAGGCAGCGGAGGATCTGGTCGACTTCGATCCGCGGGAGTTCGCCTCTGCCCTCGTCGCCTGATCCGCTGCGGCGCGCGCTCGCGCTCGCCCGAAACGGGCGCTTTACCGCGGCCCCGAACCCTCTGGTCGGAGCGGTGCTGGTGCGCGACGGCGAGGTGGTCGGGGAGGGATTTCACCGTCGGGCCGGCGAGGCCCATGCCGAGGTTCTGGCGATCGCTGCCGCCGGCGTACGGGCGCGCGGCGCGACGCTCTACGTCAACCTCGAGCCGTGCAGCCATCACGGGCGCACACCCCCCTGCGCCGAAGCCGTGGTCGCTGCGGGCGTCGCCAGGGTCGTGGCCTGCCACCGCGACCCCGACCGGCGGGTAGAGGGTCGCGGGTTCGCCCGCCTGCGCCAGGCGGGTATCGAAGTGGAGGTCGGGGCGCGGCTGGACGAAGCGGTCGAGCTCAACTGGCGCTTTCTGGTGAACCGGATCCTCGCGCGACCGGCAGTGACGCTCAAGTGGGCCATGAGTCTCGACGGCAAGATCGCCACCGCTGCCGGCGAGAGCCAGTGGATCTCCGGGACGGCGGCGCGGCGCTGGGCGCTCTCCCTGCGCGAAGAGCACGATGCGATCCTGGTCGGCATCGGCACGATTCTCGCCGACGACCCGCGGCTCGATCGGCGGCTGCGGCGGTCGTCGGCGCCCATTTTGCGCGTGGTGCTCGATCGCCGGCTGCGAACGCCGCTCGAAGCCAGGCTCCTCGCCGTGCCGGGGCCGGCAGTGATCTACTCCGAGTCGCAGGACGACGCTCGCGCCGCGGCGTTGGAGCGGCGCGGCGCCGAGGTGGTGCGCCTTCCCGAGGTCACGCCGGCGACGGTGCTGGCGGATCTCGCGGCACGCGGGCTGAGCAGCCTGCTCGTCGAGGGCGGTCGTGACGTGGCGACCGCCTTCTTCAACGCCGGGCTGTTCGACCGCGTCGAAGTCGCCGTTGCCGGCCGGCTGCTGGCAGGACAGGCGGCTCCCGGCCCGCTCGGCGGGAACGGGGTGGAACGGCTCGTCGATGCCCCTTCGGTCGCGCGACTGAAGGCCCGAAGATGCGGATCGGATCTGGTGCTTTCAGGATTCAACTCGAAATGTTCACAGGCATTGTTCGCGAACTTGGCGTGCTGACCACGGACCCGGCCGCCTCCGGACAGGGCGGGGTCCGTCTGCGGGTCGGCCACTCGCCGGAGCTCGGCGCGCTGCTCTCTCCGGGGGCGAGCCTCGCGGTCTCCGGCGTCTGTCTCACGGTACTCGACACGGAGCACCGTTCGGCTGTCCAGTCGGAGGTGGAGCTGTCGCGCGAGACGCTGGCGCGCACCCGCTTGGGCAGACTTCGCCAGGGCGACCGGGTGAATCTCGAGCCAGCGCTGCGCGCTGGCGATCCCCTGGGGGGACACTGGGTTCAGGGGCACGTCGATACGGTGGCGACGCTTCTGCGGCGCGACGATCGCGAGGCGCACAGCGAGTTCACGGTCGAGATTCCGCGCGGCATGGAGGGCTACGTCGTCGAGAAGGGGTCGGTAGCGCTGGATGGCGTCAGCCTCACCGTCGCGGCCTGCGGGCGCGAGTCCTTCACCGTCGCGTTGATCCCGCATACGCTCTCGGTCACGACCCTCGGCGCCGCCCGCCCCGGCAGTCGTTTCCACTTCGAAGCGGATGTCCTCGCCAAGTATGTCGAGCGGATGCTGCTGGTGCGCGGGCTCGTGCGCAGTCCGGAAGGCAGCGGGAAGGGCAATTGAGCTGGCGCGAGGTCTTGCCGCTGCCTTCGCGGTTCTGGATCCGTCATCTGCCGCGCCGCTGGCCCGAATCCGAGGAGCCGCGCCTTGACCTCTACGAGCACCGCATCGTGTGGTCTCCTCTCCCCGGCTCGCGACCCGCGGCGGGGGAGAGGTTCCCCGGCGTCGCGGCCCTCTCGGACGCCGCCTGGGTCCCCCCGGCGCGAAAAGACCGGACGAGGGAGAAAGCCAATCTGGTCCTCGATCTGGTCGCCGCCCGCGTACCGGTCCTCGATCAGTTCTCCAGTCGCGACGAAGAGACGCCGGCGACGGGTACGACGCTGGTAGCCGATCTGCTCGCCTGCATGCTGGACGACAATCTGGCGATGGTCGACGACCTCCCCGAGCAGGCGTGGATCGTCGTGCCCCTACTGCCGGGACTCTCCGCTGAACCGGCCTCCTGGGCCGAGCCGTTGTGTCGCGCCTCGGCGCGGCGGCCGCTCGCCGTCGTCGGGGTCGCTCCGGAGCTCTCGCCGATCGATCGCCGCAAGTTGGTGGAACGGCTGGGAGAGGAGCAGTTCGAGGCGGTGCATCACTCGCCCGGCGAAGAAGGGGCGCGGCGCCGGCTGGAGCGCGCATTCGCCGGCGCGGTCGCGCGCGCCGGCCTGCCGGCGTTCGTCGAACGACCGGCAGTCGAGCTGCCGCCGAGGCTCGCCCGCAACCGCGTGCTGGCGACGCTGCTTGCCGAGTGCGGCGAGCTCTGGCTGCGCGTCGGGCGGAGCGAATCCGACGGTGCCGGGCTGCTCGCGGCGGCGCGGCATCTCGAAAGCTCGGCGGTTGCCGGACTCGACCTCGCGGCGCTGTCACGCGAAGGCAATCTCGCTCACCTCGGCTTTCTCTCGCCTCTCGCGCTCTCGGTCATCGACCGCGCCGTCGCGACTGCGAGTCGCACCGCGCGCCCGACGCTCCTCGCCGAGCTGCGGGCCGAGTACCTCGACGGAGGATCCGCGGAGTGAACCCTCCGGCTGCCGACCTGGGGATCTATCTCCACGTTCCCTTCTGCCGGACGAAGTGCCGCTACTGCGACTTCTACCGCGTCGGCGAGAACCGCCTCAAGATCGACCTGTTCCTGGCGGCGCTGCACCGTGAGATCGACGGCTGGAAGGAGCTGCACGGTCAGCCGGTGGCGACGATCTTCCTCGGCGGTGGGACGCCGTCGTTGCTCTCGGGAGCGGAGATCGGCAGCGTCTTGCGCCATTTGAGCGAGCGTTTCGCGGTCGCGGCCGACGCCGAGATCACCGCCGAGGCGAATCCGTCCGACCTCGATCCGCTGGTGCTCGCGGCGCTGCGCGCGGCCGGCGTCAACCGGCTGTCGATCGGGGTGCAGTCGTTCTCGGATCGCGAGCTCCAGCTGGTGGGGCGTCGCCATGACGCGGCGCGCGCCGAGCGCGTCGTGCGCGAAGCGCGGCAGGCCGGCTTTGACAACCTGTCGATCGATCTCATGCTGGCGATCCCCGGTCAGACCGAGGCGGGTTTCCGCCGCTCGCTCGACAAGGCGATCGCGCTCGAAACCGACCATCTGAGCCTCTACCTGCTGGAAGTCCACGAGAGCTCCGAGATGGACTTCCTGCGCCGCGAGCGGCCGCGCCTCTTTCCCGCCGAGGAGGCCGAGCGGCGTCGCTATCTCGCCATGCACGAGCGTCTCGTCGCCGCCGGCTACCACCACTACGAGATCTCCAACTTCGCGCGCCCGGGAAAGCAGGGCCGCCACAATCTGCGCTACTGGCACCTCGAGCCTTGGCTCGGCCTGGGGCCGGCCGCGCATTCGTTCGTCGCCGGCCGGCGCTTCCAGCACCCGGCCGATCTCGGAGCCTGGCTCACCGATCCGCTCGCCACCGTCCCCTTGGAGCACGATCTCGCGCAAGAGCGCGCGATGCTCGGCCTGCGACTGGAGGAGGGGGTCGACCTCGCGACGCTGCGCGCCGCCTCCGGGGCGACCGACGCCGAGCTGGCCGAGCGGCTTCGTCGGTTGCGCCCCTTCGTCGTCGAGTCCGCCGGCCGGATCCGACTGACCACGGAAGGCCGCGTGGTCTCGAACCCTGTCCTTACCGAGCTTTTTCTCTAGGGAGATTGAGATGCCGCCGGAGCTCGAAGCCGTGCGCCCCATCGAGATGGCCGAGATACTGGCCGCGCGTGAACGCATCGCCGGGACGATTCTGCGCACGCCGCTCGTCCGACTCGAGCTGGGGCCGGAGTTCCCCGACATTCGTCTCAAGCTCGAGAACCTGCAGCCGATCAACGCCTACAAGCTGCGCGGTGCGGCCAATGCCGTTGCCATGCTGTCGGACGCCGAGCGCCAGCGCGGCGTATGGACGATCAGCGCCGGCAACGCCGGCCAGGGCGTCGCCTATTCGGCCCGCAAGGCGGGAGTGCCGTGCACGGTCGTGGCGATCGAGACGGCGCCGCAGGCGAAGCTCGAGCGTATGCGGGCACTCGGTGCCACCCTGATCCCGGTCTCCTATACCGACGCCTGGAAGGCGCTCGACGCGCGTTCGTTTCCGGGCGTCGACGC
>JBPOHI010000070.1:0-43004 GCA_052035735.1 Acidobacteriota bacterium | reverse complement strand
GTATTCTCGGAACCACCGGCGACGCGGATCGGCACTGAATGGCTGTAGGGACTTCCGACACCGGAGCGCCGGCGTCGTCGAGCCAGAACTTGACTCTACGCGTCAGCGGCGACAGCACGCGCAGCGGCGATTCAAGTTCTGGCTTGACGACGACGGCGCGGCCGAACTTGAAACGAGTGGTTGGAATGAGGGACGACGAGACCATGCTTCTAGAGATCCAGAATCTGCACGCCAACGTCGAAGGCCGCGAGATCCTGCGCGGCATCGACTTGAAAGTGAATCCAGGCGAAGTACACGCCATCATGGGACCCAACGGCTCCGGCAAATCGACCCTCGCCCAGGTGCTCGCCGGCCGGGACGCCTACGACGTCACCGACGGCAAGGTCCTGCTCGACGGCAAGGACCTTCTCGACATGGCCCCCGAGGAACGCGCCCGCGAAGGCGTCTTCCTCGCCTTCCAGTATCCGGTCGAAATCCCCGGCGTCTCGAACACCTACTTCCTCAAGGCGGCGGTCAACGCGGTGCGCAAGCACCGCGGCCAGAAGGAGTACGACGCCATCGACTTCCTGAAGCTGGTCAAGCAGAAGGTGAAGCTCGTCGGCCTCGACGACTCGCTCCTGCAGCGGCCGGTCAACGAGGGCTTCTCGGGCGGCGAGAAGAAGCGCAACGAGATCTTCCACATGGCCGTCCTCGAGCCGCGTCTGTGCATCCTCGACGAGACCGACTCCGGCCTCGACATCGACGCCCTGCGCATCGTCTCGGAGGGTGTCAACACCCTGCGCTCGCCGGAGCGCTCGTTCGTCGTCATCACCCACTACCAGCGCCTGCTCGACTACATCGTGCCCGACTTCGTGCACGTCCTGCTCGACGGGCGGATCGTCCGCTCGGGCGGCCGCGAGCTCGCGCTCGAGCTCGAAGCCAAGGGCTACGCCTGGCTCGAAGACGAAGCCGCCGTCGGCGCGCGGTCCTGAGACGGCGGTCCCCATGAGCTCCGCCACCGAAACCACGACCCCGAGCGCGCAGCCGCTTGCCACGGCCGTCCCGGCAGCCGTCGCCTTCTTCGCCGCCGATTTTGCCCGCCTCCAGGCCGCAGAGCCGTCGGCGCGCCGGTTGGCGCTGCGCGAGAGTGCCTGGCAGCACTTCGAACGCCAGGGGTTTCCGACCCTGCGCCAGGAGGAGTGGCGCTTCACCAACGTCGCGCCGGTGGGAAAGACGACCTTTCGCCGCCCCGCCAAAGTCGACCGCGAGAAATTGGCCGCCGGCGTCGCGGCTTTTCGGCTCGCCGGCACGATCGAGCTCGTCTTCGTCGACGGGCGCTTCGATGCCGCCCTGTCGGCGAAGGAGCTTCCAGCGGGATTGACCGTGGCGCCCGCCGGCGAATCGAGCCGCGCGGACGCGCTGCTCGGAACCGTGTCCGGTATCGACACTCGGCCATTCGCGGCGCTCGCGACCGCCCTCTTCGAGGAGCTCGCCTTCGTCGAAGTCGCTCCCGGTGCCGTCGTCGAGCAGCCGCTGCATCTGCTGTTCTACTCGACCGCCCAGGAGACGCCCGGAGCGAGCTTTCCGCGCACCCTGATCCACGCCGGCGAACATTCACAGGCGACGATCGTCGAGAGTTTTGCCGGCGACGCCGATGCGGTCTACCTGACCTGCCCGGTCACGGAGATCGTCACGGAGCCCGCCGCCGTCGTCGACCACTACAAGTTCCAGCGCGACAGCCGCGAAGCCTTCCATCTCTCCGGCCTGGCTCTAGCGACCTCGCGCGGCGCCAACGTCTCGACGCACTCGTTCTCGCTCGGCGGCGCGATCGTCCGCCACGACATCCAGGCTCGGCTCGCCGGCGAAGGGAGCGTGGCGACGCTCAACGGTCTCTATCTGGTCGACGGGCGGCAGGCGTGCGATACCCACATGCGGGTCGATCACGTCGCACCTCACTGCGACAGCCACGAGCTCTACAAGGGGATTCTCGACGGGCGCTCGCGGGCGGTCTTCAACGGCCGGATCTTCGTCCACAAGGGGGCGCAGAAGACCGACGCCAAACAGACCAATCGCAACCTCCTGCTGTCGGACGACGCCCTCGTCCACACCAATCCGCAGCTCGAGATCTTCGCCGACGACGTCAAGTGCACCCACGGCTCGACCGTCGGTCAGCTCGACGACGACGCCGTCTTCTATCTGCGCTCCCGGGGCATCGGTGCCGAAGCGGCCAAGAGTCTGCTGACCTACGCTTTCGCCAGCGACCTGGTCGAACGCGCGAAGGTGCCAGCGCTGGCGCGCGAGCTGCGCGAGTTCCTCTTCAGCTGGATCCCGCAGGGTGATGTCGTCCGCGACGCCGTCTGAAGCGATCGGCGTGGGCGGCGAAACGCCCGACGTCGAGCGTTGGCGCGCCGACTTTCCGATCCTCGGCCGGCGGGTCGGCGGCGCGGCGCTCTCTTACCTCGACAACGCCGCGACGACGCAGAAGCCACGGCAGGTGCTGGCCGCCATGCAGCGCTTCTACGAGGCGAGCTACGGATCCGTGGCGCGGGGCGTCCATCAGCTCTCGGCGGAGGCGACCCAGCAGTACGAAGCGGCGCGCGCGCGCGTCGCTGCCTTCCTGGGCGCGGCTTCGCCCGAGGAGATCGTCTTCGTGCGCGGCACCACCGAGGCGGCGAATCTCGTCGCCTGGAGCTTCGCCCGCCCGCGGCTCCAACCGGGAGACGAGATCCTGGTCACCGAGCTCGAGCATCACTCGAATCTCGTCCCCTGGCAGATGGTCTGCGAAGAGCGCGGCGCGCGACTCGCCGTCGTGCCGGTCGACGGCAGCGGCGAGGTCGACCCCGGGGAGTTCGCGCGCCGGCTCGGTCCGCAGACCAAGCTCGCCGCGTTCGCACACGTCTCGAACGCACTCGGCACGATCCTGCCGGTCGCCGAGCTGGTGCGTCTGGCGCGAGCGGCTGGAGTGCCGACCTTCGTCGACGGCGCGCAGTCGGCGCCCCACATGGCGGTAGATGTCGGTCTCTTGGGCTGCGACTTCTTCGCCTTCTCCGGCCACAAGCTCTACGGGCCGACCGGAATCGGGGCGCTCTACGGCCGTCGCGAGCGGCTCGCCGCCATGCCCCCCTGGCAGGGCGGCGGCGGCATGATCCGCAGCGTGAGCTTCGAGCGCACGACCTACGACGATCCGCCGCGGCGCTTCGAGGCCGGCACGCCGGCGGCTGCGGAGGCGATCGGGCTCGCGGCGGCGATCGACTACCTGCAGACGGTCGGTTGGCCGGCGATCGAGCGTCACGAAGACGACCTGGTGGCGACCGCGATCGCAGGCCTCGAGTCGATCCCCGGGCTGCGACTGATCGGGCGGCCCCGCGCGCGTGCCGGGGTGGTCTCGTTCGTGCTCGACGGCATTCACGCCCACGACCTGGGTACGGTCCTCGACCACTACGGCGTCGCCGTGCGCGCCGGTCATCACTGCGCGCAGCCGCTGATGCGCCGCTTTGCGGTGCCCGCCACGGTGCGCGCTTCGTTCGCGCTCTACAACACGCGCGCGGAGGTGGCGGCGCTGCACGCGGCGATCGCCGGGGCGCGGTCGATCTTCGGACTCGACGGCAGCGGCAGCGGAGAGGGAAGTCGATGAACGAGCTTCAGGTGCTCTACCAGGAAGTTCTCCTCGATCACTACCGAAGTCCGCGCAACCGCGGCCACCTCGAGTCGGTCACCGGGCGGGCAGAGGGTCACAATCCGCTCTGCGGCGACCGCATTGCGGTCGAAGTCGAGGTCGAGGAAGGCCGCCTGCGCAACGTCGCCTTCGAGGGCTCGGGCTGTGCCATATCGACCGCCTCCGCCTCGCTCATGACGGAAGCGATCGCCGGCCTGGCCGAGGAAGAGATCGCGGCGCTCTTCGAGCAGTTCCGCAAGGCGGTCACCGGCGATCCCGCAGCCGACCTCGAGCCGCTGGGCAAACTCGCCGTGCTCTGTGGCGTCAAGGACTTTCCGATGCGGGTCAAGTGCGCCACCCTCGCCTGGCACACCCTGCTCGCGGCGATGGCTGGCGGCGGCAGAGTCTCCACCGAGTAGTTTCGCCGCTGCCCGCTGCCCGCTGCCGGCAGGGCGCATGACCCTTCCGGCCCGGCATGGTAGCGTGCCGATGCACACACTCTGGCGCGGGAAGGAGACGGACAATCCGATCGTTCTCGACCGATCGGCTTCGCGGTGTCGCTTGCCTGGCGGCGATCTGCTGGATCGCTTCGCTGGATCCGCGGGCGGCTGACGCCCAGCGCCTGCCCTTCACCGTCTACACCACCGACGAGGGCCTGGCAGCGTCGCAGGTCTGGCACGTCATGCAGGATCGCCGGGGCTATCTCTGGGTCTCGACGACCTGGGGCCTCTGCCGCTGGGACGGCGTCTCTTTCGGCACGCTGTCGATCCCTGACGGCCTGCCCAGTGCGACGGCTCGCATCACCGTCGAAGGGCGCGACGGAACCCTCTGGATCGGCACCAACGGCGGCATCGCCTCCTACGACGGGCAGCGCATCGTCTCCTACGCCGATCGGGGTGGCGCTCTCGCCGCGACGATCTGGGCCGCCGCGGTCGACCGGCACGGAGTGCTCTGGTTCGGCAGCGACCACGGGCTGGTCTCTTACGACGGCGAGCGCTTCCGCACCTACCTGCGCGCCGACGGACTGGCGGACGACTACGTCTATGCGCTCTACCCGGCGAGCGATGGCGCACTCTGGCTGGGTTCGCGCGGCCATGGCGCGACGCGCTGCACCCTCGAGCCTGGGGGGCGCCTGGGCAGCTGTCGCGTCTTCACCACCGCCGACGGCCTGGCGAACGACTCGGTGCGGGCGATCGTCGAAGACCGCTCCGGCGCGATCCACTTCGCCACCCGCGGTGGCGGCCTGTCGCGCTTCGACGGCAAGGAGTTCACGCGCCTCACCGTCGCAGACGGGCTGCCGGCCGACGACCTCTATGCGCTGCTCGTGTCGCGCGACGGCCGTGAGCTGCTCGTCGGAAGCACCGCGGGCATCGGCGTCTGCCCGCTCCCCGCAGCGCATCCCTGCCGCCTGCTCAGCGAGAGCAACGGACTCGCCGACAACGAAGTTCACAGCCTGCTCGAAGATCGCGAGGGCTCTTTCTGGATCGGCTCGGAGGGCGGCGTCAGCCGCCTGGTGCGCAAGGATCTGTGGAGCTACGGCGAAGCCGAGGGCCTGCCGGATCGCCAGGTCTTCGCTCTCGCCTCCGACGACGCAGGAGGCGTCTGGGCCGGCACGGTCGACGGTCTCGGCCATCTCGCCATCGGCGCCGATGGCGAACCGCGTGCCCGCATCTGGCGGAAGTCCCACGGCATGCCTGCGAACTGGGTCTGGGCTCTGCTGCGCAGCCGCCGCGGAGAGCTCTGGGTCGGAACCGAAGAGGGGCTGTCGCGACAGTTGCCATCGGGCGCGTTCGACACCGTGACCGTGGCGGAGGGCCTGGCGGCGAACTACGTCGTGAGCCTTTTCGAGGACAGCTCCGGTGCGATCTGGGCCGGCTCGATCGACGGCCTGACGCGCCTGCGTTTCGACGACGCGGGCCGGCGCACCGAGATCCGGGCGTTCGGGCAGGCCGACGGGCTGGTGACGAACCGTGCCTATGTGGTCGCCGAAGATGCCGGCGGGCGCATCTTCGTCGCCCACGGCGAAAGCCTGTCGTACCTCGACGGCGAGCGATTTCGCCAGGTCGGCCGGGATTCCGGTTTGGATACCGGTAGCGTCCGGGCCCTCGGCCGGACCAGCGACGGGACCTTCTGGGTCGGCGGCTACGCTCGTCTGGCGCGCCTCGTTTCGGAGCCCGGCAACGGAGCGCCGCGCTTCGTCCCCTTCACTGCCGCGAGCGGCCTCGGCGACGCCCTCGTGCTGACCATCGCCGATGACCGCGAGGGAAGGCTCCTGCTGGGGACGAACCACGGAGTCTTTCGCTTCGACCCGGCGGCGCGCGGCGGCCTCGGCGCCGTCCTGGCGCGGTTCGATCGCGCCTCGGGGACGATCTCGAGCGAGGTGTCGCACAGCAGCGCGTTCGCCCGCGACGCCACCGGAAGGTACTGGTTCGGATTCAAGGGGGGGCTGACTGCCTTCCCGGCCGATCTCGGGCAGACTGCCGCACCGGATCCGCCGCCGGTTCACTTCGAGCGCCTGGCGACGCGCAGCGGAAGCGAGTGGCTCGCTCCCTTTTCGGGGCGCAGTCTGGGCGGCGAACGGCAACTCGGAGCGCAGCCGGTGCAGCTCGCGCATCAGGACTCGAACCTGCGCGTCGACGTGCGCGCGCTCACCCTGCGCGGCGAAGCGCAGGTGCGCTTCCAGTTTCAGCTCGTGGGCTTCGACAGCACCTGGTCCGAGCCCCAGTCCGAGGCCTTTCGCGACTACACCAACCTCGACCCGGGCAAGTACCGCCTGCAGGCGCGCGCAGCACTGGACAATGCCTCCTGGAGCGCTCCGGTCGAGCTCGAGCTCGAAGTCTCGCCGGCCTGGTACCAGCGGCCATGGGTGAAGCCGCTCTCTGCGCTCGGGTTCCTCGGGGCGGTTTTCGCGCTGGCGACCTTCCGCGGCCGGCGGGTGCGCGCCCACAACCGGGCACTCGAACAGGACGTCGCTTTTCGCACCGACGATCTGGCGCGCTACGCCCGCGCGCTAGAAGAGCATGCGCATGCGCTCGACCGGGCGAACGAACGCATTCGCCTCGCCGACCGCCATCGCAGCGAGTTCCTGGCCAAGATGAGCCATGAGTTGCGCACGCCGCTCACTTCGGTGCTGGGTTTCGCGGCGCTCCTTGCCGACGGTCTCGGGGCAGCGCTCGAGCCACGCCACGCGCGCTACCTCGAGAACATCCGCGAGAGCGGCAATCAGCTCCTCCGGCTGATCAACAACCTCCTGGATCAGGCCAAGATCGAAGCCGGACGGATGGACCTGCAACTCGAGCCGGCGAACCTCGAAGCGATCGTCGAGAGTGCGTTGTCGATGATGGAGGGCTACGGCGCGACGCGCGCGGTGCGACTCCGGTCGACCTTCGGTTCGAGCGCCGCAGCGATCGTCGTCGACGTCGCCAAGCTCCGGCAGGCGATCCTCAATCTACTTTCGAACGCCATCAAGTTCTCGGGGCGGGGGACCGAAGTCGAAGTGCGCACTCGCCTGCTGCCGGCCGGCGAGACCGATCTGGGTGGAGACTCCTACGAGATCGTCGTCGCCGACCAGGGTCCGGGTATCGAACCGGCCGAACAGCAGCGCATCTTCGAGCCCTTTCACCAGCTCGCGACCCGTGACGAAGCGACTCCCGGGACTGGACTGGGACTTTCGATCGCGCGGCAGTTCATCGCCCTCATGGGGGGGACCCTCGAAGTGGAGTCGGCGGTCGGGCACGGTGCCGCCTTCCGCATCGTCCTGCCGGTCGATGCCGCGGCGCGGGCGCAGAGCTCCGGCGCGATGACGATGGCGGGCGAGCTCGCGGACAGCGATCGGCCTCGGGTCGTGGTTCTCGAGCCGGATCGGGGGCGCTTCACCACCGTCGCCGGGGATCTCGAGCGCCAGGGCTTCCTTGCGGTCCGCGCGCCGGACAGCGAGGAGGGTCGCAGGATGGTGCGCGAGCTCCGCCCGTCTGTGGTCGCCGTCGATATCCACCCGGCACGGCTCGAAGCCTGGGCCAATCTCGTCGCGATCGAAGCCGATCTGTCGCGTGCCGGGACGCCGCTGGTGCTCTTCGCCGCTGCGGCGGGCAGTGGCCGCGGAGTGGCAGCGAGCTTCGAGCGCATGTTGCATACCCCGGTCTCGGGCGACGAGCTGGTGCGGGCGCTGCAGCTTTCGGCGCCGGAGACGTCGCGTTCGAGCGCCCGGTCCCGCCCCGGGTTCGCGGCCCGTGGCGCCTGCTGGCTGGCGGCGGGCGAGCGCAACGCTCCGCCGGAGCTCGATGCCACGCTCCGCACGGCAGGTTTCGATGTCCACCGGCCGACGAGCCAGAACCGCGCCCAGGCGCAGGCGGCGGGCGGAGAGTACGCTGCAGTGGCGGTCGATCTGGCTGACCGCACTTTCGGCGGCTTCGAGTTGGCCGTCGAACTCCAGGCCGGGCGCAGCAGCGAGCTCGCCTGGATTGCGCTGGTCCCCGGCGAGCTCACTTCGAGCGAGCGCAAGCGCCTGGTCGAGTATGTCGAGGGTGCGGTTGGCTCGGTGGGCGCCGCGGTCGCGGCAGCGGCGATCCGTGTCACTCGCGAGGTGCCGACGGTGCGCCGCTCCAGGCGCGAGGATCGAGGGCCGGGAGATCCGGGTCCGCGGCATGGCTGAGAGGGCTACGTGGGAAGATCCAGGGCGCGGGAATCCCGGACATGGCGCGATTCTCGCAACTCGAGACCGTATGATGCCCCCCATGCCTCCGACGCGACGGATTCCGCCAGGTCGCACCTTCCGGCTGGCGGCCGGACTCGTCGCGGTGCTCTTGCTCCTGCCGGCCACTGCCTCCGCAGAGGAGACGCTGCACTATCGCTGGCGGATCGAAGGCTTCTTCGGCGTGCTCGCCGGGCTCTTCTTCCCCAGTCACGGCGACGCCAGCCTGAGCGAGAGGACTCTGGCGAGCGGAAATCTGCAGAGCTCGCTGCTGATCACCTCGAACGAAGTAGAGGACGAGAGCTTCTTCCGCTACGAAGCCGAGATCGACGCCGCCAATGGGCGCACGGTCGCCGCACGGTCGAGTCAGCTCTGGCAGGGCAAGCGCAAGGACAAGTCTAGCCCGATCGCCGACCCGCAGGCGGTCGATGTCGCCTCGGCGATCCACCTGCTGCGCAAGACGCTGCCCGAAACCGCCCGCGAGATGGAGATCTGGTCCGACGGCAAGCTCTATCCGGTGATCGTCCAGCCCGGTGGACCCAAGACGCGCAGGATCGGCGGGAGAGAGGTGTCGACCCTCCACTTCATGATCCGGCCCCTGGTGCGCCCCGAGCGCCGGGTCTGGAAGGGCGAGCTCGATCTCTGGTTCGCCACCGATCCGCAATCGACCCCGGTCGAGATGCTCGTCGCCCGCTCGCCGGCGCGCCTGCGCCTCGAGCTGGTGAAGCAGCCGTAACGGACCTGCTGAAAGCCCAACGGAGGCCCCCATGTGGAATCGAAGAGAGCTGATGCAGAGTTCTACGTTGGCGCTTGCCGGGCTCGCCCTGCCGGCGAGCCTCGCTGCCGGCGCCCCTCCGGCGGGAAGCAGCGGAACCCTCCCGGCGCCTTCGGCCGGGCCGTTCGTGCTGCCGCCCCTTTCCTACGCCTACGAGGCGCTGGAGCCGGCGATCGATGCCGAGACCATGCGGCTCCATCACGACAAGCATCATGCGACTTACGTCGCGAAGTTGAACGAGGCGGTGGCCGCGGCCCCGGAGCTCGCCGGCAAGAGCGTCGAGGAGCTGCTGCGCGATCTCGCCCGGGTGCCCGAGGCCGTGCGCACCGCGATCCGCAACCACGGCGGCGGCCACGCCAACCACAGCCTGTTCTGGACGTCGCTCAGACCCGGGGGGGCCTCGGCACCGTCGGGCCGGCTGGCGGAGTCGATCGCGGCCCAGTTCGGCACCATCGCCGGCCTCAGCGAGCAGCTGACGAAGGCGGCTATGGGGGTCTTCGGCAGCGGCTGGGCCTGGTTGGTGCTCGACGGCCGCCATAGGCTCTCGATCGCTGCGCTGCCGAACCAGGACTCCCCGCTCTCCTCCGGCGAGACTCCGCTGCTCGGTCTCGATGTCTGGGAGCACGCCTACTACCTCAAGTATCAGAACCGGCGTGCCGACTACGTCCAGGCGCTCCTGGGCGTCGTCGACTGGGCTGCGGTTTCGAAGCGCTACGAGGAGTCGACGCGTACCGCCTGAGCTGCGGCGGAAGATCATCCGCGATTCCCCGGAGTGCGTAGGGAGTGGAGGAAGGAGCACCGGGGAACATGAGAGGATGCGCTTGACGTCGCGACCCATGCCGCAGCAGTCCGTCCCGGCGGAGCGCGCACGGGACACCCGGCGCGCCCAACGGATGACCGCCCAGCCCTCCGACCTCGAGCTCCTGCAGCGCATCGCGATCGCCGACCGCGATGCCTTCCGGCTGTTCTACGACCGTCACGCACCCCAGGTGCTCGCTTACGTGCGTTCCCTGGGCAGGAGTCGCGACGCCTCCGAAGACGTCGTCCAGGAGGTCTTCCTTTCCGTCTGGCGCAAGGCGGCGACCTTCCGCCCGGAACGTGGCGACGTTCCGGGCTGGCTCTACACCATGACCCGCAACAAGGTGGTGGACCTCTGGCGGAAGCTCCCGACCGGTTCGGACCAGAGCTCGGAGCTCGCGCTCGCGTCGCTTTCGGAGCGGCCCGAGGCGGAGCACCGCGTCGTTTCGATCAGTCTCCGAAAGGCGATGGCGGACCTCAAGCTCGAGCAGCGTCAGGCGCTCGAGCTCGCCTACTTCGGGGGTCTCACCTACGAAGAGACCGCCGAGCGCCTGAAGCTGCCGGTGGGCACCCTGAAGTCGAGAATTCGGGCTGGACTCGCCCTGATGCGGGGCGTGCTGCAGGAGAGCGGCTCGTCGAGCCTCTAGGAAACCGCGCATGAGCAGAGACCTCAAACATCCGCAGGAAGAGACCCTTCTCGATCTGGCCGCAAGCCAACTCGACCGTCCCCACCAGATCGTGCTCGAAGCTCACCTCGAGCACTGCGACTCCTGCCGCAGGCGGGTCGGAGAGCTCGCGGCGCCGGGGGGCTGGTGGCTCGAACAGGTGCGGCCCGAGGCGCCGTCGCGCGGCCTGTGGGACCGCCTGGCGCTCGCCGTCGACGCGCCGGTGCCGGTCGATCCGTTTCCTGTCCAGGTGCCGTTGTCGCGTGCGCTTCGCCAGGAGCTCGCCGGAGCGCTGCCGCCACGCTGGCGCTCGCTCGGCCTCAACGGCGGCCGGGTCACGGTACTGCTCCAAGACGCGGCGTCGAAGGCGATCCTCTGCCTGGGCGAGATGCCCGGCGGGCGGCGGTTCCCGCGCCATGAGCACCTCGGGTTCGAGCAGGCCATGGTGCTCGCCGGCGGCTACAGCGACGAGCGCGGCGAGTCGTTTGCCGGTGACTACGTGGTCTACGAGCCCGGATCGGTGCACGGGCCGGATACGCTCGACGGCGATCCGTGCTGGACGCTGTTCCGGCTCGATGGCCAGGTGCGGTTCACCGGCTGGCGGGGCCTGGCGCAGCGCCTCTTCGCCTGAACGACCCTCGCCCGGCCGATCGCCGGGCGGCCGGGCGCTCCGCCCCCGCTTTGCTAAACTCTGCGACTCCATGAAGATCCGACGCGCAGCGAAATACGGCTTCTGCGCCGGGGTGCGGATCGCCGACAAGAAGGTGAAGAAGTTCGCCCGCGAAGGCAATCGCGGCTCGATTCTCGGTCAGGTGGTGCACAACGAACGGGTCGTGGACGAGATGGCACAGCTCGGCGTCGGCACCGTGCAGCACTTCGAGGAGGCCGAAGCCGGCGCGATCGTCTTCTCCGCCCATGGCGTCCCGCCTTCGTACCATGCGCGCGCGCAGGCGCGCGGATTGAAGATCCTCGACACCACCTGCCCCTTCGTCTACGACATTCACGACGAGGCGAGCGTCGCGCTCGCCCACGGCGCGCACCTGGTCTTCATCGGCGATCCGCACCATCGTGAAGTGGCCGGATATACCCGCGATCTCGATCCGCAGCGATTTCACGTCCTGATGACGGTCGAGGAGGCGCGCACGATCGACTGGTCGCGATACCCGCGGGTCAAGATCTTCTACCAGACGACGTTGAACGCCGAGGACTTCGAAGACCTGGCGCGTTACATCGAGTCTCAGGTGGAGGCGACGCGGGCCGACACGATCTGCTACGCCACGAAGGAGAACCAGGAGGCGGCGCACGAGCTGGGACGCGACCCGGAGATCGGGCTGATCCTGGTGATCGGTGGCAAGCGCAGCGCGAATACCCGCCACTTGTGGGAGATCTGCGCCCGATCGAAGCCTTCGTACCTCATTCAAGGGGCCGAAGACATCGACCCGACCTGGTTCGCCGGCGTCCAGGCGGTCGGCATCACTGCCGGCGCCTCCACTCCCGACTACGTAGTCGACGAAGTCGAGGCGGCCGTGCTCCGCCTCGCCCCGGAAGCGGTCGCTCCCGGCTCGCCGGCGTGAGTGCTCGCCGGCGGTGAGCGATCCGCTCGCCCGGCTGCGTGACGCCGCACATCGGCGCAAGGCCCGCATCGTGCTGCCGGAGGCGGGAGACGAGCGCATCCGGAGCGCTGCCGAAGAGTGTCTGCGGCGCGAGCTCTGCCTGCCGCTCTGGCTCGACGGCTTCGATTCCGCGGAACTGGAGATGGCCCGCGGCCACCTCGCGATGCGACTCGCAGCGCGCGGAATGTCGGCCGACGAAGCCCGCCGGCGGCTCGACGATCCCCTGCATCTGGCTTGCGCACTGGTGGCGTCGGGAGCCGCCGACGGCGCCGTCATGGGCGCCGTGGCGACGACTGCCGAGACACTGCGTGCCGCGCTCGCGGCGATCGGACCGCGCCACGGCCTGCGGCGCGTCTCTTCCTGTTTCCTGATGACCCTGGGAGATGGCCGCTCGCTGATCTACTCCGACTGCGCCGTCGTGCCGGATCCGTCGGCAGAAGAGCTGGCGGATATCGCTGTTGCCGCGGCGTCGAGCTGTCGCCTGCTCCTCGGCGACGAGCCGCGCGTCGCCCTGCTGTCGTTCTCGACCCACGGCAGCGCCCGCCACCCCAGGGTCGAGAAGGTCGCCACGGCGGCCGCGATTCTCGCCCGCCGTGGAGTCGAGTTCGCCTTCGACGGACCGCTCCAGGCCGATGCCGCCCTGGTTCCCGAGGTCGCCAGGAGGAAAGCGGGCGCGACCGGCAGCCGCCCGGGCGGCCTGGATGGACGCGCGAACGTCCTCGTCTTCCCCGATCTCGACGCCGGCAACATCGGCTACAAGCTCACCGAGCGGCTCGCCGGCGCGCGCGCCCTCGGACCGCTCTTGCAAGGGCTCGCCTGTCCGGTGCACGATCTGTCCCGCGGCTGTTCGGCCGAGGATGTGGTCGACGTCATGACCGTAACCGCCGCGGCCGCGGTTCTCGCGGACGGCGCGAAGCAGGATCTTCCGGGTGCGCAGCACGCGGAGTGGCACGAAAGGAGCCCCCGGTGAAAGTACTCGTGGTGGGCGGCGGTGGCCGCGAGCATGCGCTGTGCTGGAAGCTGCGTCAGAGCCCCGAGCTCACCGAGCTCTACTGCGCGCCGGGTAATCCGGGGATCGCCGCGGTGGCCGACTGCGTGCCGATTGCAGCGGAGGAGATCCACTCGCTCGCCGACTTCGCCCAGGAGGCCGGTATCGACCTGACGATCGTCGGGCCCGAGCTGCCGCTGACGCTCGGCATCGTCGACGAGTTCCAGTCGCGCGGCCTGCGCATCTTCGGCCCCAAGCGCCACGCCGCCGAGCTCGAAGGCTCGAAAGTGTTCGCCAAGGAGTTTCTGCGCCGCCACGGCATTGCGACGGCGGATTTCGAGATCGTCCATGACCGCGCCCATGCCGCCACGGCAGCGGCACGCTTCGGCTTTCCGGTCGTCCTCAAGGCCGACGGGCTGGCGGCGGGCAAGGGCGTGATCGTCGCCTGCGACGCCGCCGAGCTCGAGGCGGGGCTGGTTTCGCTCTTCGACGAGCGCCGTTTCGCCGCCGCAGCGGACCGCGTGGTGGTCGAAGAGTTTCTCGCCGGCGAAGAGGTCTCTTTCATCGCCTTGTCGGACGGCGAGCGCATCCTGCCCTTCGCCACCGCGCGCGACCACAAGCGGCTGCTCGACGGCGACCGCGGACCGAACACCGGCGGCATGGGGGCGTTCAGCCCTTCCGGCCTGATGTCGGCCGAGGTCGCCGCCAAGGTCCTCGAAGAGGTGATGCACCGCACCGTCCGCGGTATCGCCTCCGAAGGGCGACCCTTCGTCGGTGTGCTCTACGCCGGCCTGATGCTCACTGACGACGGTCCCAAGGTGCTCGAGTTCAACGCCCGCTTCGGCGACCCGGAGGCGCAGGCGCTCTTTCTCCGACTCGAGGACGATCTGTTGCCGATTCTCGCCGCGGGCGCCGTCGGCAACTTCGGCGTCTCGCGGCTGCACTTCCGCAAGGAGGCCTCGGCGGTCATCGTGCTGGCGAGCGCCGGCTATCCGGAGAAGCCGGTGAAAGGCGAAGTCATCGAAGGGCTCGAGCGCGCGGCGGCGGTACCCAACGTCGAGATCTTCCATTCCGGTACCGCCCTCGCCGAGGGCGCGGTGGTCGCGGCCGGCGGCCGCGTGCTCACCGTGGGGGCGACCGGGGCGACGCTCGCCGAGGCGCTGAAGAGCGCTTACGCGGCCGCCTACGAGGTGAAGTGGCCGTCGAAAATCCTGCGCAAGGACATCGGCCGACGGGCGCTCGAGCAGGGGATCGTCGCCGGCGAGAGTGGCGTCTTCCGGCTCTCCTTGCCCTCCGACTCCTGAGCACTCGGCGCGCGACGCGCCAGCCCCCTCGACCCTCTGCCAGCGGCGCCAGGTTGCGTTGACAGCCCGGGGGGGGGGTGCCATCATGGCCGGAGTTTCGTGTTCGTGCGCTCGCCGGACGCCGGTCAGGCCCGCAGGTTGTGGGGTCTCGCCGTTTCTGGCGTGCTTCTCTGGTATTGATCGTGCAAACCACGTGAGCTAGCCATGTCCGGTTGCGGCGGTTGCTCGTACAAAGGTATGTCGACGGCGGTCGAGACCGCCTTCGTCGGTGTGCGCTTCGGCGAGGAGACGAATCTCACGCTCTGCGGAACCGGGGGAGAGCTCCTGGGGCGCGGCGCCGGGGTTATCGTCGAGTTGGAGGGCGAGCCCGCCTATGGCCACGTCGAGCAGTCGCCGATGCCGGTCTTCAAGCCCTGCCAGAAGGCCTCGGCCAAGTCGATTCTGCGCCCGGCGACGGCCGAGGATACGCAGGCCTTCGAGGCCAAGCTCGAGCGCGAGCGGACCGCGAAGCTGTTCTGTCTCGAGCGGGTGAGGGCGCTCAAGCTCGAGATGAAGATCTCGAAGGTCGATTTCGCGCTCTCGGGGAAGAAGGCCACCCTGCACTTCACCGCCGAGCACCGCATCGATTTCCGCCAGCTCGTGCGCGATCTCTCGCAGAGATTCGCCGCTCGCATCCAGATGGTCCAGGTCGGCTCCCGCGACGAGGCGGCGCTGCTCGGCGGTGTCGGCGTCTGCGGCCAGACGCTGTGCTGCTCCACCTGGCTCAAGGACTTCCGGCCGATCTCGATCCAGATGGCCAAGCGCCAGAACCTCTCGCTCAACCCGTCGAAGATCTCCGGCCAGTGCGGTCGCCTGCTCTGCTGCCTGGCCTACGAGGATGACCAGTACAAGGGTGGCAAGCGTCCAAAGGACGCTCCCGCCGCGACGGCGCCCGCATGAGCCAGCGTAAACTGATTCGCCCCGACATTTCCGACAAGCGCGGTTCGGAGCCGCGCGCTGTGACCCGTCGCAAGCTCTCCCCGCCGGAGCAGACCAACGCCGAGGAGTTCTATTACCTGAAGCAGATGTCGGCGCGCACGCCGATGGTGGTCGTGTTGACCAACGACGAGGAGCTGCGCGGCTGGATCGAGTGGTACGACAAGGGCGCGATCAAGCTCAATCGCGCGGCCGGTCCGAACCTGCTGATCCCCAAGCACAACATCCGCTACCTCTTCAAGGAGGAGGAGCTGCGGCGCACCCGCCGGCGAGCCGCCGAAGGCACGGAATCCGGCTCTCCGCCGGGAAAGCGCGGGCCGATTCCCGAAGCGTCCGGATCGCCGGAGGGCGAGCCCGAGAGCGAAGAGTAGTGGAACCTTCGATCCTCGCCCTCACCCAGGGTGACCCGGCCGGGATCGGCCCCGAGATCCTGCTCAAGAGCCTCGCCGCGCGTGCCCAGGACGCCGCCGCTCCGCCCGTTCTGCTGATCGCCGAGCGCGCGGCGCTCGACGCCGTCGCGCCGCTCGTCCCCGGCTTTCCCTGGCACCGCCTCGTCGCGGTCGAGTCCCCGGATCGTGCGCAGCTCGCCGGACTCGCCGGGCGCATCGCTCTGCTCGATCCGGTCGGCGAGCGGCGGGCCATCGAGCTCGGCCACTCGCGCGCCGCCGATGCGCGAGCCGCGATGGCGGCACTCGACGCCGGTATCGCGCTCGCGCGCGCCGGCGCGATCGACGCGATCGTCACGGCGCCGGTCTCCAAGGAGTCGATCGCCACCCACTGCCTGCCGGACTTCGTCGGCCACACCGACTACCTGGCGGCGGCATGTGGCCTCGAGCATTACGGCCGCGACTACCTGATGGCGTTCCTCGCCCCCGGCATGCAAGTGGCGCTGCTCACCGTCCATCTGCCGCTGCGCAAGGCGCTCGACCGGATCGACCGCGAGAGTGTGCTCGACGCCCTGGCCTGCCTCGACCGCCACGCCGGCGGGCGCATCGCCCTGGCAGGCATCAATCCTCATGCCGGGGAAGGCGGGCTCCTCGGCCATGAAGAGACCGACCTCCTGGTGCCGACCGTCGCCGAAGCCCGGCGCCGGGGGATCGATGTCCACGGCCCGGAGAGCGCGGACTCGCTGTTCGCGCGCCTGGCGCGCGACGAGTTCGACTGGGTGCTGGCGCTCTACCACGATCAGGGCCTGATCGCGGTGAAGAGCGCGGCGTTCGGGCTGGCGACCAACTGGACGCTCGGCCTGCCGTTTCTCCGCACCTCCGTCGATCACGGCACCGCTTTCGCCATCGCCGGCACGGGCCGAGCCGACGCGCAGCCGATGACCGAGGTGGTGCGGACGACCCAGAAGCTCCTCTCCGGCGAGTTGCCGCGGCGGCGCGGTCCGGCCTGACAGGGTGCCATGACCGACGCGCCGACGGCCGCTTCCGTATCCAGCGAAGCCAGCGGGTCAGCGTCCTCTTCCACTGTCCACGATCCGCTTGCGCTGCTCAATGAGCTCGCGCGCATTGCCACCGAGGATCTCGAGCTCTGGCCGATGCTGCAGCGCATCACCGATACCCTTTCGGTGAGACTCGGCGCCGAGCTCGTGTCGCTGGTGCGGATCGACCGCGCCGCCGGGCGCTTCGTCTGTGACGCTGTCACCAGTTCGCTGCCCACCGATGTGAAAGTCGGCTACAGCCGGGAGCTCGGCAGCGGCGTGGTCGGGCAGGTAGCCGAGAGCGGCAGAGCGGTGCTCCTCGACGATGTGACGACCTTCCCTGGTTACGTCGAGACGCTCTCCGGAGTGGCCTCCGAGCTCTGCCTGCCGATCCAGCATCGCGGCGAAGTCGTCGCGTTGCTCAACCTCGAGAGCCTCCGGCCGGCGGCCTTTCGCGACCAGTTGCCGCTGATCGCGGCGGTGGCAGAGCAGGTCTCCGGCGCGATCGCCTCGGCGCGGCTCTACGAAGAGACGCGCCGGCGGGCTCTCTTCCTCGAGACGATGAGCGAGGTTTCGCGCACCGCGCTCGCCAGCGGGGAGTTGCGCGACGTTCTCGGGCGGGTGGCGCGCTTCGTACAAGAGCGCTTCGCGCTCTCGCTGGCGGCGATCGTGGTCGCCAACGAGGCGGGCAGCGAGTGGGAGCACCGCGCGATCGCCCTGCGGCCCGGCCTGTCGATGCCCGCCCGCAAGCGCTGGCCGGTGACCGCGGGCATCGTCGGCCGCGCCATCCGCACCGGCGAGCCGCAGCTCGTGCTCGACACCTCGAAAGACCCCGACTTCTTCGGCCTCGACTCGAACATCAGCTGCGAGTACGCGGTGCCGCTGCGCTTCCAGGGCAGGGTCCTCGGCGCGTTCAACGTCGAGGGCGAGGATCGCGAGGTCCTGGCACCGGAGAATCTGGCGCTGTTCCGCACCATCGCCGAGCAGGTCGTCGGGCGGATCGAGCTCGCGCTGGTGAATCAGAAACTGCAAGAGGCCAACCGCGAGCTCGCTGCGCTCGCGCGGCGCGACGCGCTCACCGGTGTCGCCAACCGCCGGCAGTTCGACGAGGTGCTCGAGGCCGAGTGGCGCCGTGCGCGGCGATCGCGCTCGCCGGTGGCACTGGTCTTCGCCGACGTGGATCACTTCAAGGCCTACAACGATGCCTGCGGCCACCAGGCGGGCGATGCCTGCCTGCAGACGGTGGCGCAGACGCTCGCCACCGTGGCGCACCGCGCCGGAGACCTGGTGGCACGCTACGGTGGCGAAGAGTTCGCGGTGATCCTGCCCGGCCTCGACGGCGATCAGGCCCTGGTCCTGGCGGAGGCGATGCGCCAGGCGGTCGAGCAGCGTGCGCTGCCACATCCCGGACTCGCCGCGGCGGGTGTCGTCACCGTGAGCCTCGGTGCCTGCTCCCACCTGCCGAGCCGTGGCGAGACGGCCTCGGCGCTCGTGCACGAGACCGATCTCGCGCTCTACCGCGCCAAGGCCGGAGGCCGCAACCGTGTGGCCCGGGCGGACTCCTAGGAGGCGCCTCGACCCGAGAGCACCACCGGAACCGTTCGGGCGAGGATTTTGAAGTCGAGCCAGGGCGACCAGTTGTCGATGTAGGCGAGGTCGAGCTTCATCCACTGTTCGAAGTCGAGCTCGTTCCTGCCCGACACCTGCCACAGACAGGTCAGGCCCGGCTTCATCGCCAGACGCCGGCGTTGCCAGCGCTCGTACTGCGCCACCTCTTCGGGGATCGGCGGTCGCGGGCCGACCAGGCTCATGTCGCCCAGCAGCACGTTCCAGAACTGCGGCAACTCGTCGAGGCTGAACTTGCGCAGGAAGCGGCCGAGGCGGGTGACCCGCGGGTCGTTTCTCGCCTTGAAGACCGGGCCGTCCATCTCGTTGAGATGCTCGATCTCCCGCCGGCGCTCCTCGGCGTCGGGGCTCATGGTGCGGAACTTGTAGAGCGTGAACAGCCGGCCGTTGCGGCCGCAGCGGGTCTGGCGAAAGAGCACCGCGCCGGAGGAAGACAGGCGGATGAGCAGGGCGAGCGCTCCGAGCAGAGGCAAGGCGAGCACCAACAGCACGGTGGCGAGCACGATGTCGAAGGCGCGCTTGAAGAGCAAGCCGCCGACGCTCGTGGGTCCGGTCGAAAAGGTGAGGAGCGGCACGCTGTCGAGATCCTCGAGTTGCACGCGCGCCTTGGCGTGAGGAAAGAAGTTGAGCGCGAAGCGGGTGATGATCCCCTGTTCCTGCAGGGCGAGAAAGAGGTCCTCGAAACGGTCGAAGTCGCGCCGGTCGATGGCGAACAGGACCTCGTCGATGACCTGCTCCTCGACGATCCGCGCCAACTCGCCGACCCGGCCGAGCACGGGCAGTCCGCCGAGGTCCGCGGGCAGCGCCTCGTCGTCGTCGGCGACGAAGCCGGCGACGCGGTAGCCCCAGAAGCGATGCCCCAGAATCGACGCCGCGATCGAGCGCGCCGCCTCGTTGGCGCCGACGATGAGCACAGTCCGGTAGTTGAAGCCGTGTGCTCGGACGTAGCGCGAGCTGATGCGCAGCGTGAGCTTCTCCGACAGAAGCAGCGCGCCGGTGAGGAAGGCGAAGAGCGCGATCCAGATCCGGCTCAAGCGATCGTCGTCGAGCAGGCGCTCGTCGAGGCGGAAGGCCCAGACGATGAGCAGGAAGAGGATCGAGGCGGTAACGGTGATGCGAACGATCGCCGCGGCCTCGTCGAGCACCGGCACCGTGCGATGTGAACGGTAGCGCCCCGAAGACCACAGCAGCACCGACCAGAGCACGAGCGCGAGCGGCAGCAGCGGCAGATAGCGCTCGACCGGATAGAGCGCGCCGGGTATCCAGCGTGATCCGAGCGCCGGCAGGAGATGGCTGCGCAGCGCGTGGGCGAGGAAGAACGCCGCCGAGATCAGGGCGAGGTCGAGCAGGAAGACGAGCGTGGCGATGAGGCGGGCTTGCTGCTTGAGCATCGGTCGGGTCGGGGGGGAAGTCTAGCCGATCCCGGCGGCGGTCTTGCCCGCCGGGACGGCACCGGCCGCCGCCTCGAGGAGCCCGGCATAGCGGTCGGCGATGCTCTCCCAGTCGTAGCGTTCGGCTGCCCGGGCGGCGGCGGCGAGGCCGCGGCGTTGGGCCTCTTCGGGATCGGCGCGCAGCCGTTCGAGCAGCGCTGCGAGCGTCGCAGGGTCTTCGGCCCGAAAGTAGAGCGCGGTGTCGCCGGCTACTTCGCGGTTCTCCGGCGTGTCGTTGACCACCAGGCAGTTGCCGTATCCCATCGCTTCGACGAGGGCGGGATGAGTGCCGCCCACCTCGGTGGCGTGAATGTAAACCAGGGCGTGCGAGAGCAGTTGGCGATAGCCGCGCCCGTAGATCGGCCCGGGGAAGCGCACGCGTACATCGGCGGTGGGCCGGAACGAGGCGATGAAATCGTTGGCGTACGGGGCTCCGCCGACCATCAGCAGGGGAACCTCGCCGGCGACGCGCGCGAACCCTTCGATCACGCGATGCGGGTTGTTCTCCGGCTCGAAGCGTGAGACGTAGAGAAAGTAGCCTCGCCTTTCGACGCCGAGCCGCCGGAGCACGCCGCTCTGCCAGAGCGGGCGCGCATCGACGCCGTAGGTCACGATCTCGGAGGGCGCGGCATAGCGATCCAGATAGTGTGCCCGGATCACCTCGGCATCGGTCACCAGGCAGTCCGGCAGTACGCAGGCCAGGCGCTCCGAGATGGCGAAGACGGCGCGCCCGAAGGCTCCCCACTTGGCCCGGCGCTTCTCGATGCCGTCCACGTTGAGCAGCGTCGGGATGCCGGCCGCCTGCAGGATCGGCAGGAACAGCGCATTGGCGGAGTTTACGACCAGCGCCGCATCGAAGCGCTCGCCCGCGGCGTGCAGGCAGGAGAGCAGCGTATGCACCGGCGTATCGAGGTGCTTGGTGCGCAGCGTCGGCAGATGCACGAGGCGTGCGCCACGGTACGACGCGCGCCGCAGTGGGGCGCGGGCGCCGCTGCGGCCGCCGATGCGGTCTCCCGGGCGCGGCGGCGAAGTGCGGCAGTAGACGGTCACCTCGAAACCGCGCGCCACCAGGCGCGGGGCGAGCTCCGAGTAGAGCGTTTCGTAGCCGCCGTAGCGGCCGGGGATGCCGCGCGAGCCGACGAGCGCGACGTGCAGTCGCCTCACAGCGGCTCCGCGGAGCGCAGGAACCAGCGCCCGATGGCGCGTGCCGGCACCGTACGACGCTGCTGCACGAGCTGCCGGTGCCGGACGAGCTCGCGCCGCCGCTGCCAGAGCCAGGTGTAGGCCGGCAGCGAGCTGCGTTCGCGCAACAGCACCCAGACGAAGGCCGCGAGATCGCGGGTCAGCGTGGCGGGCAGTGTCCACAGGAAGTTGGCCGCCGACTGGTGGTCGATGCGCAGGAGATAGCGGTTCTTGAGCGAGTGCAGATTCACCGCCGCGGGCAGCTCGGCGCGGCGCTCCGGAAGCACCCGCCGCCGATGCGTCGCGACGGCTGCCGGCTCGTAGAGAATCTCCCAGTCGCGCTCGCGCAGCCTGAAGGCGAGCTCGGCGTCCTCGCGGAACGAGTGAAAGCGTTCGTCGAAGATCTCGCCGGCGATGGCCACGTCCTCGAGAGCCGACCGCCGCCAGACCGTCGCGGCGCCGGTCGCTCCGAAGACGCGCTCGGCGTCGCCGAACTGGCCGCGGTCGGGCTCGCCGGAGCCGCGATCGAAGTGACGCCAGGTCCACGAAAGCCGCATGCCGCAGGCGTCGAGCGGCGGAACCTTCGGGCCGTCTCCGCTCCCTGCCCCAGGCTCCCGTACGAGTCTGCCGGTCACCGCGGCGACGCGCGCGAAGCGCGGCTCTTCGAGGCGCGCGACCAGCGGAGCGAGAAAATCCGGCGCCGGGCGCGCATCGGCGTTGAGCGTGAGCAGGTAAGGCGCGGTCGAGAGCGCCAGCGCGCGGTTCATCCCGCCGGCGAAGCCGCGGTTCTCGCGGAGCGGCTCGAAGGTCGCCGGCAGTCCTGGCGGCGCCGACCGGCGTGCTTCGGCGACGCTGTCGTCGCTGCTCGCGCAGTCGACGATGACGAGCTCGCTCGCCGGAGGCGCGAGCTGGCCGACGGCGGCGAGACCTCCGGGGAGGTCCTTCGAGCAGTTGTGGGTGACCATGAGCACCCCCACCGGCAACGGCTTCACGACGCGACCTCGCGTACCGAAGAGGCTTCGCCGTCGCGACGGACCCAGCCCGAGAGGCTGCCGCGAGCTACGGCGAGCAGGGCGCGAGCGGCCTGGGACCGGTTGGCGGCGCGCACCGGCTGGCGCAGCGGCAGCAGCAGGAGGCGCGCGAGCGCCGCCGGAGCGGCGAGGGCGCGAAAGGCGAGTGCCCAGCCGTGACGATGATGCTTGTCGAGGTAGCGGCAGAGGTTGCGATCGTAGGTGGTGAGAAAAGCGGCGTACCCGAGGGCGCTCACCGAACTGCCCTGGCGGTGCCGGCAGAGCGCCGCCGGCAGGTAGAGGAGGGCGAGGCCGCGGTCTGCCAGCCGGCGCGCGAGATCGACATCCTCGAACCAGGCCGGAAAGAAGCCTTCGTCGAAACCACCAACGGAGTCGAAGACGACGCGGCGCAAGGCCAGTGCCGCCGCGGCTGGCTGTTCGATGCGTGCGCCGGCCTCGGGCTCGGGCATCTCGCCGGAACCGGGATTCCAGAACAGCGCATGCGCGAGCAGCGCGAGTGGAGACGGCAGCCGCCGCAGCTGCCATCCGGCCTGCGACCGGCCGTCGAAGCCCACCAGGCGGGGTACCAGGCCGGCGGCTTGCGGCGAGGCGGCGAAGCCGGCGCAGATCGCTGCCAGGGCGTCGGGCGCCGGGCGGGCGTCGGGGTTGAGGAAGAAGAGGAGCTCGGCGCGGGCGGTCCGCGCCCCGAGGTTCGATCCGCCGGCGAAACCCAGATTCCTGCCCGGGGAGACGAGGACCACGTTGGCGGCGGTCCGCTTTGTCGGGCGGGAGGCCTCGAGGCTTGCCAGTCGCGGCGCCAGATCGCCGTCCTGATCGACCAGGACGAGCTCGAAACGCGGGTCGTCCGGCCAGCCGGAGACGAGCTCGGCCGCATCGTCGGCCGCGCGCCAGGCGACGACGACGGTCGAGAGCTCCGGTTGCGTCACGTCGTCGAGCCTATCCGGAACCGCTCCGCGGCGGCGAGCGCGCGGCCCTCCGCCGCAACCCCGGGCGGGCCGAAGGAGGCCAGTCGCGGCAGCGCCGACGCCCAGCCGGAGACGACGCCCAATCCGCGCGCTCCGTCGAGGCGCAACCCGGCGCCCGCGAGATCGCGCAGATCGCGACGAACGAGCGTCGGCAAGGTGGAGCGAAAGCGCGGGCCGAGCAGGCGCCGAAGGACCCAAAGCCGGTTGCGATAGATCGCCTTCCAGCGCCGCAGGGGCGCCCGCCCGGTGGTCGCCTGGCCGGCGTGGCGGGCACGCGCGGCGGGGACGCACCAGCTCTCCCAGCCGGCCTCGCGCAGGCGCACCGCGAGCTCGACGTCCTCGTAGTAGCTGCCGAGGCGCTCGTCGAAGAAACGCGCTTCGGGAGAGGCGACCGCGGTGAGCGCCTCGCGCCGGTAGAGCGCCGCAGTTGCCGAAACGCCGAAGAGCTCGAAGGCAGGTGCGGCGAGACTGGGCGGGGCCTCTCCGCCTCCGACCTGCACCGCCTGCCAGCTGCGGTTCCACGACAGACCGCAGCCCTCGACGGAATCCGGGCGGGTGAGCTCGAGGTGGACGCCCTGCACCGCGGCCGCACGCGGGCGGCGCGCGAGCTCGCCGGCGAGTGCGGCGAGCCAGCCCGACTCGACGACGAGATCGTCGTTGACGATGGCGATCGAGCGGCTCTCCGGGGCAGCCGCAGCCAGGCCCTCGTTGGCGGCGGCGGCAAAGCCCACCGGTTGCGGCAGGCGGACGAGCCGCTCCCGCGCGGCGTCGAACTGCGGGGGAGGCGCCGGGCCTTGCTGCACCCAGACGAGCTCGGCCTCCTGACCGGCGAGCTCGCGACGCAGGGCCTGCAGCATCTCCTCCTGCCAGGGCGAGCTCCCGAGCGACGGCACGATGACGCTGAGCGAGAGGCTCATGGCCATTCGACCTCGGCGCGATCGAGCACGACGAAGCTGCGCTCCGCGCCGGGCGAAGCGTTGGTGCGGAAGCGCAGCGCTTCCCCGGCTCTCAGCGGAAAGGCCGGCGTGGAAAGAACCGTCCACGGCAGCGGTGCGCCGGCGGTGATCGTCGACGGCGCGAGCGGAAGCGTCGCCACCAACCGGTCGCCGGCGAGCACTTCGAGCGCCAGCGGAGTCGCCGCCGGCAGAAGGCGGATCGCGAGCCGGCAGGAGTCGCCGCCGGGCACCGGCCGCACCGTAACTTCGCTGCGCGGGCCGAGCGCCCAGCCGCCGGCGAAGCGCGTGCGATCGACGGTCCACCGTTCGGGGAAGAGCGCTCCACCGCGATGGCGAATCCAGGCATCCTCGAACTCGATGTGAGCGGTGGGCAGGCGGGCGGCGGCGAGCAGCAGACCGCTCCAGCCGGCGAGCAGGGCGAGCGTCGCGAGCGGCCAGACGGGGAGTGGCCGCCGCCGTGCCTTCGCGCGCCAGCTGCCGCCGCTCCGGAACCGGACGATCGCCGTCACGGCAAGAGCCAGGACCGCCGGCACAATCCAGGTCGCGAGGCGCGGGCGCACCATCGACGGCAGCAGACGCACCACATCGACGGCCAGATCGCGCGCGAGCTCGTCGACGAGGCGGCTGGAGCCGTTGGCGAGGCTGAAGGCCCAGGCGGGATGGACGAGATAGACCAGGGCAAGCGCCGCGGTCAGCACGGCGAGAAAGGCGCATATCCACCGCAGGCCGCCGGACGGACGGCGCTTGCCGAGGAGCACCGGCAGCAGCAAGGCGAGGGCTGGCAGGAGGACGACGCCGTAGCGAAAAGGGGGGGACCATCCGCCATACCATTCGCGACGCATGCCGATGAGCAGCGTGTAGGGCAGCAGCGCGGCGAGCTCCGGCAGGGGCGACTTGAGGAGGGCGCCGGGCCAGCCCCCGGCCGTGTCGCGGTCGAGCGTGGCGGCGAGCGCCGGCAGGAGCAGAAGCCAGATCGGCGCCAGGGCGAACAGGCCGAAGGCCACATCGAAGAACAGACCGAGGTTGCCGCGCAGCTGGTCGGCGAACGGAACGGCAAAGATCGCCAGATCGCCACCGCCGTACATGCGCAGGGGATTGCCGTAGCGCCAGAGGTTCCAGAGACCGAGGGCGGCCAGGATCGCCGCCGCGAAGAGCAGGAGCTCGCGCCGCCGCCGGTCCGGTCCGCGCAAGCGCGCCAGCGCCAATGCACCCAGCGGCAGGGCAACGGCGAGAAACCGCAGTTTGAGCAGCGGCAGGGCGACGAGCGGCAGGGCGAGCGCGATGAGCTCGCCGCGGGCCGGAGCTTGCGCTTGGCCGGTAGACCGCCGGGCATCCAGCCGGGCCTGCGCACGCAGTACGAGGGCCACCAGCAGCGCCGCTGGAACCTCCACCCAGAATTGGCCGGCATAGAGCAGCAGCGGTGGCGCGAAGGCGAGGATCATCCAGGCAGCGAGCAGGCCTCGCCGCCGGTCCGGGAAGCGCGCCCGCGCCGCGCCGAGGCCGGCAGCGGCCGCCGCTGCCGCGAGGGCCAGCATCCCGAGTTGGGCGCCGAACGGTCCGGCGAGCCGGTAAAGCGGCGCGAGAGCGAGGGGCAGGAGAGCGCTGTGCCGCGAGTAGATCTCCCCCGCGGATCCCACGGGGTCGCCGGGCTGCGGCGCCACGGGTACGGTGGTGAAGCTCCGCCAAGCCTCGGCGCGGTAGTCGTCGGCGAGATCGACGTCGCCGTCCTCCGCCAGGCTGTGCGCGAGCAGCAGGTAGTACGGCTCGTCCCCGTCCGGTGCGCGCGCGGTCGTCGTCCACGGCCAGGCGAAGAGATAGAGCGCCAGGGGAAGCGCGAAGAACGGCCAGAGGCTCGAGGTCGCGACCTTGCGAACCAGCCGCAGGGAGAGGCGCAGCGTCAGGGCGAAGGCGAGCGCGAGACCGGCCGCCGCGACGATCGCCGAGGAGCCCGCCAGGCCGAGCGAGTGGTGCTGCAGGGCGAGCAGCGTCCAGGCCGACCAGAGCGCGAGCTCGAGCGAGGAAGGGCGGGTCACGCCGGCTGCGCGACCGGCCGAAGCGAAGAGCGCGACGACGACCGGCAGCACGACCAGCATGCCGCGCACTCCGCCGAGCGGCAACGCCGGCAGCAGCGCTGCGAGGGCGAGGCTCGCTGCGCTGCCGGCGAGCACTTGATAGGCGGTGCGCCTCATCGCTCGGTGGCGACGAAGAAGAGGGCGATGGTCGTCGCCGCAGGCAGCTCTGCGCTGCGTTCGATGCGCAGGCGACGGCCGTGGAACGCTCGCGGCAGCGCGAGCCGGGAGCGTGTGGTCTGTCCGAGGAATCGTCCGGCCCCGGGAATCCAGGAGATCCAGGCAGGCGGCGCCGGGCAGGCGAGCCGCGCGGCAACGTCCGGGCGCCCGGAGGCCCAATCGGCGCTGTCGCGCCCGACCACCAGCTCCGCGCGCCACGACTCGCTCGGCGACGACGACCGACCCTCCTCCGCTGACGAGCTCGCGAGCTCCACGGTGGCGAGACGCCGGCCGCAGGCGAGATCGTCGCCATGAGTCAGATAGGAGTCGACGATCAGGGCGCGAACCGCTGCGCCGCCGAGCTCGGCCTCGAAGGCCGGCGCCTCCGGCGTCAGCACCACGGCGCGCTCGCCGAGCGGGGTCTCCACGACCGGGCGATCGATCGAGGCGACGGCGGTGGCGAGGGCTGCGACCGGCGCCGGGCGCAACCATGGAAAGCTGCCGGCGAGAAGCGTCGCGGCAGCGAAGAGAAACAAAGCGCGGCGGGCGATGAGCGCGGGGGTGCCGGCGGCGAGGCTGGCGACCGAGGCCGCTGTGGCGAGAGCGAGCAGTGTCCACCAGGGTTCGTCGGCGAGGCGCGGTGCACCGAGGAGGACGAGCGCCGCCGCCAGGCCGATGCCCGGACGGCCGCGCTCGGCGAGGCGTGTCGCCACGACCGCCGCCGAGCCCGGAAGGAGAGCGAGCAGGACCAGCGTCGAGGGCTGTAGACCGTCGAGAAAGAGGCGATGACCGTGGAGCACGAAGGCGGCCGCGAGGGCGAAGGCGCAGCTGGTGCGCAGCCCGAGGTCCGCGCGGCCGGCGAGAGCGCGGGCGGCAAGCAGGACCACCGAAAGCGCGAGGAGCGAAGCGACCGCCACGGGGCGCAGGCCGCCCGATCGCGGCAAGGCCGCGATGAGCGCGGTGGTGGCGAGCGCCAGGGAGGCGTGAAGCGCTCCGCGCGCCGTTCCCGCAAAGGTCAACGGAGTGAAGACCGCGGCGGCCCAGAAAGCCAGGAACAGCGTCTCCGTGTCTGCTCCCCGACTCCCGGCCAACGTCGAACCGAGGATTCCGGCGAGCAACATGCACGCCGGAACCGCCCACGGCACCAGCGCCTGCCAGCTCGCCGTGGGCGTCGACAGCGCGCCTGCCTCTCTCTGCAGCGGCGAGCTCATGGCAGGGCGAGGTCGGGAAGAGAGAGCATGGGCGGCGATCCTCGCGCGATCCTAGCCTTTCGTCGTGCTGACGGCTGCGAAGCGCGGCATCTGACGGAGTCTACGAGCGCCGCGCCGTGGCCGTTGATAAGCTTGTCGCACCATGTTGTCGCGCGACCTGCTGAGAACCGACCCCGAGAAGATCCGACGTGCTTTCGTCGACCGCGGCCTGGGCGCGGCGCCGCTCGAAGAGTGGCAGCGCCTCGACGCCGAGCGTCGCGCCGCCGTGACCGAAGTCGACGAGCTGAAGCGGCGGCGCAACGAAGCCAGCCGCGAAGTGGGAGCGCTGAAGAGCAAGGGCGGCGATGCCGCCGAGTTGATGAGCGAAGTCGGCGGCATCAAGATTCGACTCGAGACTCTCGAAGCCTCTCTGGCGAAGCTCGACGACCAGTTGGCTGCGCTCGAGCTGCGCTTTCCCAACCTCCCCGATGTCTCGGTTCCGGTCGGCGGCGACGAGAGCGCCAACCGTGTCGAACGCGTCGTCGGAACGCCGCGCACCTTCGATTTCACACCCAAGCCGCATTGGGACCTGGGGACCGATCTCGGCATCCTCGATTTCGAGCGCGGAGCCAAGATCACCGGGGCTCGCTTTACGGTCTATTTCGGCGCCGCCGCGCGCCTCGAGCGGGCGTTGATCTCGTTCATGCTCGACCTGCACACCGGCAAGCACGGCTACCGCGAGGTGCTGCCGCCGTTCATGGTCAACCGGGAGAGCCTGGTGGGCACCGGGAACCTGCCCAAGTTCGAGCAGGACCTCTTCCATCTCGAAGGCACCAACTACTTCCTCGTGCCGACCGCCGAAGTGCCGCTCACCAATCTTCACCGCGAAGAGGTGGTCGACGAGAGCCTCCTGCCGCTGCGTTACACCGCCTACACCCCCTGCTTCCGCAGCGAGGCGGGCTCTTACGGCAAGGACGTGCGCGGTCTCATCCGCCAGCATCAGTTCAACAAGGTCGAGCTCGTACAGCTCGCCACCCCGGAGACCAGCTTCGCCCAGCTCGAGGAGATGACTTCGCACGCCGAGCGCGTCCTGCAGCTGCTCGAGCTGCCGTATCGCGTCATCTGCCTGTCGACCGGCGACATGGGCTTCTCGGCGACGAAGACCTACGATCTCGAGGTCTGGCTGCCGTCGCAGAACACCTACCGCGAGATCTCTTCGTGCTCCAACTGCAGCGACTTCCAGGCGCGGCGCGCCAATCTGCGCTGCCGCAGCGAGGGCGGGAAGCCGCGGCACCTGCACACCCTGAACGGCTCCGGTCTCGCGGTCGGTCGCACCCTGGTGGCGATTTTCGAGAACTACCAGCAGGCCGACGGCTCGATCGCCATCCCCGAGAAGCTCCGCTCGTACCTCCCCGGCCTGGAGCGCATCGAGAAGGAAGGCTGACCTGCGCCTTCCGATTGCGTAGACTGCGCTGACCGACGGCCCCCGACGGAGGGGTGGCAGAGTGGTCGATCGCGGCGGTCTTGAAAACCGCTGGGTCCTCACGGATCCCGGGGGTTCGAATCCCTCCCCCTCCGCCAGTTCCCACTCTGCCCGTCCGGTGGCGGAGGGCCTCTCTCAGGGCGTGAAGCCCACCAGCTTCCACAGCGGAGCCGTGGCGTAGGCGCGGCCGCCGGTGACGACGGTGGTGACCCGGCGCAGGTTCCGGATGTCCGTCAGCGGGTCGCCATCGACGAGGATCAGGTCGGCCCGCATGCCCGGCGCGATCGTGCCGAGCTCGGAGTCCAGGCGCATCGCCTTGGCCGGTACCGCCGTCGCCGAACGGATGGCCTCCATCGGCGAGAGTCCCGCCTCGACGTAGAGCTCCATCTCTCGATGGATGCTGTAGCCGGGCACGGCCTGGTCGGTGCCGGCGACGATCGCGACACCGTGCGCATGGAGGGCGCGCACGATGGCGAGGTCGAGGTCGCGTAGGCGACGCCGTTCGGCGGTCTCCTCGGCGGTGGCGCCGGGCGCGGCGCCGAAAGTCTCGAACGTCGGGCGCAGGGGCGGCGCGAGCTTCTCGAGGCCGGGCTCGACCGCGAGGAGCTCTTCGTGGGTCGCCGAGCCGAGCTCGGCGAGCGCGATCGTCGGATCGACCACCACGCCGCGACGGGCGAAGAGGTCGAGCGTCGCATGCACTTCGGGCGACTCGAGGTCGATCTCGCCCGCGGCACGGCGAAACACCGGCGCCGGCAGCGTCGCGTCGGGGTCGTACTTCGGCGGCAGCAGCGCGCGGGTCACGAAGTGCAGATGGTTGATCATGTCCAGGCCTGCCTCGACGGCGTGGACAGTGCCGATCCCGGCAGGAATGTGCCCGGTGACCGTCATGCCGGCGGCGTGGGCGGCAGTGGCGAGTGGCGCGATCAGGTTCGGCGGCAGGCTCGAGTAGATCTTGACCTGGGCACACCCCGCCGCCCGGAAGGTCTCGACCAGCGGAGCGATCTCCGCCACCTCGCGGATCTGCGATGTCCCGACGCTGCGCGGTCCCTGGCCGTCGACGATGCAGGCGAGCAGGATGCGCGGCCCGAGCCCCTTGCCGGAGGCGACCGCATCTCTCGCCGCGCGAACGAAGTCGAGCTCGTTGGCGCAGTCGCGTACCGTCGTGACGCCGGCGGCGAGGTAAACCGGTCCCCATTCGACCTGCTGAAAGTGGGCGTGCATGTCCCACAGGCCGGGCAGGATCGTCTGGCCGCGGACGTCGACGCGGCGAGCCCCGCGCGGAATCCGCACCTTGGAGCGCGGCCCCGCGGCGACGATGCGATCGCCGTCGACCACGACCACGGAATCGGGAACCGGCGCTGCCCCCGTGGCGTCGACGAGCGTCGCGCCGATCCAGGCGACGGCCCCTGAGGTCGGAGCGCCCGGGGTTTCGCCCGCGGCCGCCCCTCCGGCCGCAACCGCGACCCCGAGCTCGGCGAGCTCGGCCAGGCCGTCGGCGGCCGCGATGCGGACGAAGTCGCCGAGCGCCTGGGTGTAGCCCGCGCGGACCGCCTCGAAGTGGTCGAACTCGGCGTCGATCGCTTTTGCCGCCGCGAGGCGGCCGTTGCCGTCGATCCAGATCGTCTCGCGGCCCCAGGCAAGGCCGCCGACCGAGAAACGTCCGAGCCGCTGCTTCGCGCCGGTATCGTCGGTGACCTCGTCGAAGCCGCGAGCGGCGATGAGGACTTCGCCCGTCGGCAGCACGGGGAGCTCCGCCGGGCGGCCGTGGCTGTTCCAGTACATCCACAGCCGTTCGGTGATCGACACCGGTGCGTAGCCGCCGGTGACGAAGAAGCGTTCCGGCACCGGCTCGCGACGGGTCTCGCCGGAGTGTTCGATCTCGGCGATGCCGCCTGCGACCGTCACGCGCTCGTCGGTGGTGGAGTGGCGCGAGGTCGAACCCCAGATCTGGAAGCGCAGGGGTGCGCCCGAAGCGTCGACCGAGAGCAGCGAAGCGAGCGGCACGGTGGTGCCGCGGTCGTTGAAGGCGAAGGTCGTCCGGATCTCGGTCGAGCCGTCGGGTCGGCTCTCGGCGATGGCGCGTTCGGTGCCGATCGCCTGTTGGAACTTGTAGAGCCGGAAGCGTGTGATCTCGGAGGTCGCGCCGGCGGGTCGGGGGGCAGCCGCGAGCGGAAGAAGAAGCGGAAGGAGGACGAGCGGGCGAGGGAATCGCATGCGTGATGCTAGACCAAAGCAGGTGGGAGGCCCCGGCGCTGAAACGCACCGCCGACGAGGTCGACGAGTTCCGGGGGATGCGGGGCCCTACGGCAGGACGAGAATTTCGGTGCCTGAGCGAAAGAGGTGATGCAGTCGCGCGGCGCCTTCGGGGGTGACGACGAAGGTGATGAGCGGCGGATGCGAGGGCTCCTCGCCCTTCAGGCGCTGCCAGCCGTCGCGCACCGAAGCGACCAGACGCCGAAAGAAGCTCGATTGCGGTGCCTCGGCGGTGACGTAGAGCTGCCAGCCGTTGTCGATCGACACGCGGTAGCTGGTCGGGATCGGCACTTCGTCCGGCTTCTTCTTCGCCGGCGCTGCGGGTGCTCCAGGCGCTGTGGGCTCTACCTTCTCTTCCTCTTCCGAGTAGGGGCGCAGCTCGACGGGGGCGATCGTCTCGCGATCGGTGTCTCCCGGGCCCTGGGTGACCTTCCACAGGGCGGGCGCTCCGAGCGCGGGCGCGCCGGACTTCGAAAACAGCGGTTCGAATTCGAGCAGCAGCAGGTCGGCGAGCGGCACGCGCTCGAGGACCATGGCGCGCGAGCGGATGTCCAGATGTTTGGCCGCCGGGTCGAGGACGAGGTAGAGCTTGGGATCCTTGGCGAGCGCGGCCTCGTACTCCTTCGCCCGCAGGCGGGCGAGCGGCGGCAGGTCGCGGCTCGCCTCGTCCGGCGTCGCGCCGGCGGGCGCGTCGATGGCTGCCCAGAAGACGACCACCGCGAGGAGGGCGAGCCCCAGCAGCCGGAACCTCCGTAGGCGACGCTCAGAAGAGATAGACACGGGCATCCGTCGGAACAGTGTCGAAGACGAACTTGAGATCTTCGTCGCCCAGGCGGATGCAACCGTGCGTCACCCGCTTGCCGAGGAGCGTCTTGAAGATCGTGCCGTGAATGATGTAGCCGTCGCGCATGTAGAGCCCGTAATCGCCGAGCGAAAAGTCGTCCACCCGGTCGCGGCCGTACTTGGGCGGCAGGTAGCCCTCTTCGATGAAGGCCCAGTCGGGCTTGATCCAGATCGGGTTCTTCTGTTTGCGCAGGATCTTGAATTCTCCCTGCGGCGTGTCGAAGAGCCACTCCTTGCCGTCGCGCGGATCGCGCAGCTTGATCCCCGACCCGGTCGAGCAGACCGCTTCGCGCAAGAGCTTTCCGTTCTTGTAGACGCGCAGCTTGTTGTTGTGCGTATCGACGACGACGTAGACCCCCTTGGGGCCGAGGCCCGCGAGACGGGTTTCGATCCTCCCGATGCGGTCGAGCGGATCGCCCTTCACCGTCGCCGGATCGGGCAGCTCGAGGCGGGTGGAGAACGTGTGCGCGGCATAGGCGCCGCCGTAGCGCGCCAGGCCGAGGGCGGTGCCGGCGCCGACGATCGCCAGCGCGACGAGGGCCATGGCGACGACCTGCAGCACCTTGAAAGCGACGGAACGCGGCGGCCGGTAGAGATCGCCGGGCGCTCCAGCAGGCGCCGCGCCCCGGGCGACCGGGTCCGGCGGCACCAGCGGTGACGCAAGGGGCGTCCGGGGGCCTTGCGACGGCGGCGGGTTCGGGGTCACGGGTGGATCCTATCCATTCTCAGAAGGTGCCGACGATCGTCACCGGCGTTCCGACGCGGGAGCGTGCGAAGACCTTGTCCATGTCGCGGTCGGTAAGGGCGACGCAGCCGTCGGTCCAGTCGCGTCCCTGCCCGCCGTCGCCGTGAATCTCGATCAGGCTGCCGATGCCGGCGCGCAGCGGAACGGTCCCGGCCTTCTTGCCGAAGGCATAGCGGGCGCGATCCTCGGCGTTGGGATAGTCGATCAGCAGGGCCTTGTAGTACTTGGTGCGGCCAGGCCCGCGCGCCTCGGTCACGCGATAGCGCCCCTCCGGCGTCGCCTGATCGCCGGCGTGCAGCTTCTGCTTGAGCCCTTTGGCGCCCAACTCGGCGTCGAACGTGGCGATCCGGTTGCCTCCGGCGTAGACGTGCAACTTGCGCTTGAGCTTGTCGACGATGATCGCCGTCGAACCCTCGGCCTTGGAGCGCGCGATGGTGTCGGCGACCAGCTGTTGCCAGCGGCGCAGGTTCTTCGGCTCGGCGAAGCGCGAATGCAGGTTGTCGAAGCTGGTCCGCACCACCCGGTTGAACGACGCGGCCTGTTCGGCCTCTTTGAGGGCGCGGTCGTAGGCGCCCGTGGCAGCGTAGTGCCGGGCGAGCTCCCACTTGAGGCTCGCCTGCTTGGCGGCGGAGATCTCACGCCTGCCGACGCCGGCCTCGTTCGACTCCTCCTGGGCGCGGCGCACATCTGCTTCGAGACCTGGCGCGAGCTCGAGCCAGCGCTGCTTGCTGGCGTTCTCGCGCACCCTCAGATCGGCGACGGCCGTGTGAGCGGTCGACAGTGCCCGCAGCCACGAGGCTTCGACCCGCCCTGGGGACTGTTCCCAGAGGGGTGCGGTCTGTTCGTCGGCCGTCACGACTTCGGCTTGGGCGATCAGCCGGTCGACCTGGCGTGCGGCGGCCGGCCTCTCGGCTCTCAGGACGGAGACCGCCCGATAGAGCGAGGCGCGCGAGGCGGTGACGTCGAACGGCTTGGCTGCGCTCTGTGGAACGAGCGAGGGGGCAGCGAAGGCGACGGCTAGAGCCGTCGCCCCGAAAAGAAACGACCGGCGACGGAAACCCGTCGCCGGTCGTTTGAAGCGGAGGCGAAAAGCAATCAGCACTTAATCTTGACTTTGGCGCCCTGGAGGTCGGTGACGAGCGTGTCCACCGAGCTCTTGAGCGAGTCAGCCTGGGCCTTCGCGCCGAGGTAGTCCTCGGAAGCGATGGCGGCCTCGATACCACCCACCTGCGCGGCGAGACCGTCGTAGTTGCCCTTCATGAGCTCCATGTCCTTCTTGAAGTCCTTGGGCTGGCGGCGGCACTTGCCGAGGTCGGCCATCGCGGTGTTGGCGGCGTCGAGCGCGGTCTTGGCAGCGGCGAGGGTCTCATTGGCGGCGTTCTTGGCGGCTTCCTTGGCGGCGGCAGCGGCGTCCTTGGCCTCGGTGATCGCCTGGTTGGCGGCCGCGATCAGCTCCTTCGACTTGGTGTAGGAGCGGAACAGCGCGAACTTGTTCGCCTGCGCCTCGACTTCGGCGTTCACGGCGTTGACGGCCTGCTGGGCCTTGTTCCAACCTTCGGCGGCGTACTTCGCAGCATCGCCCTCGATGGCGGAGAGCGAGGCCTTGACGGCGTCGATCTCGACCTGCGGCGGCTTCGCGCAGCCGGTGGCCAACGTCATGGCGAATACGGCGACTCCCAACAGAGCCAGTTTCGTGTTACGCATGATCTTGAATCCCTCCTGAGTCGGTTACTGAAGTTTTATGTTGCTGTGGGTTTCCGGCGGTTCGAACTTTGCGCGTCAAGCGGACTGGCCCCCGTGAAAGGACCTACCTGCTCGCCGCGGACGGGTAAAGGATAGCATAGATGGGGCCATCTCGCTGTGATCAGCCTGGCCGGGTCCGTGCGCGAGCCGAGAGCGCGCGGGCTCGGGCCGCAACCCTCTCGGCGGTGAATCCGAAGTGCGTTGCCAGGTCTTCCGCCGGGGCAGAGGCGCCGAAGGAACCCAGGGCGAGGATGTCGCCATCGAGACCCACGAAGCGCTCCCAACCCAGGGGAGAGGCCGCTTCGACGGCCAGACGGGCCCGAATCCGGGCGGGCAGGACCGACTCGCGATACTCCGCGCTCTGCTCTGCGAAGAGCTCCCACGAGGGCAGCGACACGACGCGTCCGCGCCGACCCTCCTGCTCGAGGAGGCGCAAGCCGGCAAGCGCCAGCTCGACCTCGGAGCCGGAGGCGAGCAACAGAATCTCGGGCTCACCGCCCGGCGTCTCGTAAAGGACGTAGGCGCCGCGTGCGACTCCCGCCGCGGCGCGCTCGGCGCTCGCCTCAAGGACCGGAAGCTTCTGCCGGCTGAGCGCCAGCGCCGTCGGCCCGGCGGTGCGTTCGATCGCCACCCTCCAGGCGGCCACCGTTTCGCAGGCGTCCGCGGGGCGCAGCGTCACCAGACCGGGAATCGCCCGCAGGGAGGCCAGCTGGTCGACCGGCTGATGGGTCGGCCCGTCCTCGCCGAGGAAGATCGAGTCGTGAGTGAAGACGTAGGCGACCGGCAAGCGCATCAGGGCGGCAAGGCGGATCGCCGGCCGCATGTAGTCGGAGAAGATCAGGAAAGTGCCGCCGTAGGGCCGGAAGAGCCCGGTGAGAGCGAGGCCGGAGAGGATGGCTCCCATGGCGTGCTCGCGCACACCGAAGCGGAGGTTGCGGCCGTCGGGATGCGCCGAGGAGAAGCTCTCTTCGCCGGCAAGCAGGGTGTTGTTCGACTCGGCGAGATCCGCCGAGCCACCGAGAAGCTCGGGCAGCTGCGCGGCGAGGACCTGCAGGATCTTGCCCGAGACCGCGCGCGTGGCGAGCGCTTTGTCGGCGGCGGTGAACTGCGGCAGCGCCAGGTGCCAGTTCTCGGGCAGCGTTTGGGCTGCGCGGCGCTCGAGCTCGCGGGCCCGGTCCGGCTCGGCGGTGGCGAAGCGCACCCGGCGTTCGCGCCAGGCACGCGCAGCGGCAGCGCCGCGTTCGGCTGCCGCGGCGAACGGCAGGCGCGCCTCCGCCGGGACGAGAAAGGGCGGCTCTGCCGGCCAGCCCAGCGCGGCCTTGGTGAGTCGGGTCTCCTCCGCGCCGAGAGGGGCGCCGTGCGACTCGGCGCTGTCCTGCTTGTGCGGGCTGCCGAAGCCGATATGGGTGCGGACGACGAGGAGCGTCGGTCGCGAGGTCTCACCCTCGGCGATCGCCATCGCCGCGCTGAGTGCCGGGAGGTCGTTGCCGTCGGCCACTTCGAGGACGTTCCAGCCGTAGGCAGCGAAACGCCGGTCGACTTGCTCGGTAAAGGCGAGGTCGGTCGAGCCGTCGATCGAGATTCGATTCGCGTCGTAGAGGACCTTGAGGCTGCCGAGCTGGAGATGCCCGGCGAGCGACGCCGCCTCGCTCGCGACCCCCTCCATGAGATCGCCGTCCGAAGCCAGCACCCAGGTGCGGTAGTCGAACAGCGGTGAGCCGTCTTCGCGGAAGCGGGCGCCGAGCTGCTCGCGCGCGATCGCCATGCCGACGGCCGTCGCCAGTCCCTGTCCGAGCGGGCCGGTGGTCGTCTCGACGCCGACGGTGTGACCGAACTCCGGGTGCCCGGGCGTCTTCGAATCGAGCTGGCGGAAACGCTCGAGCTCGGCGAGCGGCAGATCGTAACCGGCCAGATGCAGCAGGCCATAGAGCAGCGCCGAGGCGTGGCCGCAGGAGAGGATGAAGCGGTCGCGGTTGGGCCACTGGGGATCGGCGGGATCGTGCCGGAGAAAGCGCGTCCACAGCAGCCAGGCCATTGCCGCCTGTCCGAGCGGCGCACCTGGGTGGCCGGACTTCGCGCGCTCGACCATGTCGACGGCGAGAAAACGGAGCGTGTTGATCGAGAGCAGGGCGACGTCGCCGTCGCGCGAATCGTTGCTGGTCATGAGGAGCGAAGTCTATTGTAAGATCCGCGAGCCTAGTCTGGTTCGCGGAGAGGTGGCCGAGTGGCTTAAGGCAACGGTTTGCTAAACCGTCATACGGGGTAAACCCGTATCGGGGGTTCGAATCCCCCCCTCTCCGCCAATTCTTCGAGCTTCGCGCGCGCCCTCCCCATGACGACGACGAGCGGGCTCCCTGCGACCGAAAAGAGTTCCGCTGTGACCCTCTCCGCTTCGTCTCCGGCAGCTCCCCGCGTTCGCTTCGCCCCCTCGCCCACCGGTTACCTGCACATCGGCGGGGTGCGCACGGCGCTGTTCAACTGGCTCTTCGCCCGCCGCCATGGCGGCCAGTTCGTCCTGCGGGTCGACGACACCGACACGCAGCGGAATCTGGCTGATGCGTTGGCCCCGATCCTCGACGGTTTCCGTTGGCTGGGGATCGACTGGGACGAAGGGGCCGAGGTCGGCGGGCCGCACGCGCCCTACTACCAATCCGAGCGCCTGCCGCTCTATCAGGCGGCGGTCGAGAAGCTCCTCGCTGCGGGAGTTGCCTACCGCGACTACGCGCGTCCCGAAGAAACCCAAGCCGAGCGCGCCGAGGCCGAGTCGGCGAAGCGCCCCTATGTCGCGAGTCGCCGCTGGGCAGCCGAGACCGCGGCCGAGCGGGCAAGATTCGAAGCCGAGGGCCGGACCTCGGCGGTGCGTCTCAAGATGCCGCGCGACGGCGTCTGCCGCATCGACGATCTGGTGCGCGGCACGGTCGATAGCGAATGGGCGGCGGAGGCCGACCATGTGATCCAGCGCGCCGACGGCACCTGTCTCTATCACCTGGCGAGCGTCGTCGACGACGTCGAGATGGGGATCACCCACGTCATCCGCGCCGAGGAGCACCTGCCCAACACGCCGCGGCAGATCTTCATCTTCGAAGGATTGGGCGCGCCGCTGCCGCTGTTCGCGCACCTCCCGGTCGTCGCCGAGCCCGGGAGCCGGGTCAAGCTGTCGAAGCGCAAGCTCGACAAGTACCTCAAGAACCCGGAGTTCGCCGAGCTCTGCCAGCATGGGCGGCGAATCGCCGACCGGCTGAAGCTCGAGGTGTCGCCGGAGACCTTCAACCCGGTGATCACCGACTTCTACCGCATCGCCGGCTTCCTGCCCGAGGCGATCCTCAACTACCTGCTGCTCCTCGGCTGGTCGCTCGACGACAAGACGGAGATGCTCGCTCTGCCCGAGCAGATCGCCAACTTCTCGCTCGAGCGCGTCGGCAAGTCGGCGGCGAGCTTCGATCCGAAGAAGCTCCTTTCTTTCCAGGAGCGCTACATGCAGGCGCTCTCGGTGGACGAGCGCCTGGCGCTCACCTTGCCCTATGTCGAGCAGGCAGGGTGGATCGCGTCGCCGGCCTCCGATGCCGATCGCGAGCAGGTGCGCGGCATCGTCGCGGCGGCGGGGGACCGCATCAAGGTCTCGGGCGACATTCTCGACTACGACGAGTTCTTCGTCGCCGACGGGGCGCTCGCCTACGATACAAAGGCGTTCGACAAGCGGATCCGGTCGGTCGCCGGCGTGGGCGATCTCCTTGCCGCCCTGCGCGAAGCGATCGCTGCCCTTCCGCCAGAGGCCTCCTTCGACGCTGCCGCCGTCGAGCGGCTGCTCACCGAATTCGTCTCCGCGCGCGGTCTCGGACTGGGTGCGATCGTCCATGCGATTCGCCTCGCGGTCGCCGGCAAACCGGTCGGCTTCGGCCTGTTCGATATCCTCGCGCTGCTCGGCCGCGAGCGCGTGCTCGCGCGGCTGGCGCGGGTCGAGCGCGTGCTCGCCGAAGTCCCGCACGTTGCGCCTCCGCAAACCTCTTCCAGCGAAGCGAGCTGATCCCATGGGCAGACATTTCATCGCCGACATCGTCGAAGCCGACCTCGCCTCCGGCAAGCACACCAGCATCCAGACGCGCTTCCCGCCGGAGCCCAACGGCTACCTGCATCTCGGTCACGCCAAGTCGATCTGTCTCAACTTCGGCCTCGCCGCCGAACATGGCGGCTTGACGAACCTCCGTTTCGACGACACGAATCCGACGACCGAGGAGGACGAATACGTCCGCGCCATCCGCGAAGACGTGAAGTGGCTCGGCTTCGATTGGGGCGAGCGCGAGTTCTACGCCTCGGACTACTTCGAGCAGCTCTACGACTGGGCAGAGAAGCTCGTTCTCGACGGCAAAGCGTTCGTCGACGACTCCTCTGCCGAAGAGATCAGCGCCCACCGCGGCGTCTGGACGGCGCCGGGGCAGGAGAGTCCTTACCGGAATCGCAGCGTGGAAGAGAACCTCGACCTCTTCCGTCGCATGCGCGCCGGAGAGTTCGCCGACGGCACGCGGGTGCTGCGGGCGAAGATCGACATGGCGTCGGGCAACATCAACCTGCGCGATCCCGTGATGTACCGCATCCTCCATGCGTCGCACCACCGCACCGGCGACACCTGGTGCATCTATCCGATGTACGACTGGGCGCACGGCCAGTCGGACTCGCTCGAGAAGATCACCCACTCGATCTGCACTCTCGAGTTCGAGGACCATCGCCCGCTCTACGACTGGTTCGTCGAGGCCTTGGGGATCTACCCGCCGCGGCAGATCGAGTTCGCACGCCTGAACGTCACCCATACGGTGCTGTCGAAGCGCAAGCTCCTGCGTCTGGTGCAGGAGAAGGCTGTCTCCGGCTGGGACGATCCGCGCATGCCCACTCTCGCCGGGATTCGCCGCCGCGGCATTCCGCCCGCTGCGCTGCGCGACTTCTGCGAGCGCATCGGCGTCACCAAGCAGGAGTCGGTCGTCGACTATCAGCTGCTCGAGCACTGCGTGCGCGAGGAGCTCAACAAGTCCGCCGAGCGCCGCATGGCCGTGCTCGATCCGGTGAAGATCACGCTCATCGACTACCCCGAGGGCAAGGTCGACGAGCTCGAAGCGGTGAACAACCCGGAGGATCCGGCAGCTGGAACGCGGATGGTCCCCTTCTCGCGCGAGATCTGGATCGACCGCGACGACTTCCTCGAAGATCCGCCGAAGAAGTTCTTCCGCCTCGCTCCCGGCCGCGAAGTGCGCCTGCGCTGGGCCTACATCATCCGCTGCGAAGAGGTGGTGAAGGACGCCTCCGGCCGGATCGTCGAGCTCCGCTGCACGCACGACGCCGCCTCGCGGGGCGGCACGCCGGCCGACGGCCGGAAGATCCAGGGCACGATCCACTGGGTCTCGGCGCAGCACTCGGTGGACGCCGAGGTGCGGATCTACGACCACCTGTTCGCGAACGCCGACCCGGACGACGTCCCGGAGGGGGTCGATTTCCTGCAGACGGTGAACCCCAAGTCGCTCGAGATCCTCACGGCGGTCAAGGTCGAGCCCTCGCTCGCGGCGCTTCCGCCCGGCACCCGCGTGCAGTTCGAGCGCACCGGGTACTTCGTGACCGATACGAAGGACCACCGCCCCGGCGAGAGCGGCATCGGACGCCCGGTCTTCAACCGCATCACCACCCTCCGCGACACCTGGGCCAAGGTGCAGAAGAACGAGCCCAAGGCGGGGTAGCGGGAGGCGTAAGATTCTCCTGGAATGACGACTTCGCGCAGCGCCGACATCGTCCTCTGCGGCGCCGGCATCGGCGGCGTCGCGGCAGCCTACGAGCTCGCGGTGCGGCGCGGGCTCGGGACGTCGCAGAGGATCGTGCTCGTCGATCCGCTGCCGCCGCTCACCCTCACCAGCGACAAGTCGACCGAGTGCTACCGCAACTGGTGGCCGGGGCCGGGCTCGACGATGGTGCGCTTCATGGACCGGAGTATCGACCTGCTCGAGGAGATGGCCGCCGCGAGTGGCGATCGCTTCGCCATGAACCGCAACGGCTACGCCTACTTCACCGCCGAACCGGAGCGCGCCGCCGGGCTCGAGCGCGCGGCGCGCGAGATCTCGGCGCTCGGTGCCGGCGACCTGCGCATTCACCGCGGCGAGATGTCCGACCCGCTCTTCCCCGAGGCGCCGTACGACAAGCTCGATCCGTCGATCGGTGGCGCCGACCTGATCCTCGATCCGCAGACCATCCGCTGCCGCTATCCGTTCCTCAACCCAGCGACGCTCGCCGCGCTCCTGCCGCGGCGCTGCGGCTGGCTAGCGGCGCAGCAGCTCGGCATGTGGATGCTCGAGCAGGCGCGCGACGCCGGCGTCGAGCTCATGGAAGGGCGGCTGACGGCGGTCACCGTCGAGTCGGGCCGGGTCACCGGCGTCGAGCTCGTAGGTCCCACCGGCGCGGTGGAGAGGATCGCGACCGGCACCCTGGTCAACGCCGCCGGCCCGCTCGCCCCGGAAGTCGGCCGGCTCGCCGGCCTCGAGCTGCCGCTGTGGAACGAGCTGCACGGCAAGGTCTACCTCGAGGACACGGAGCAGGTCGTGCCGCGCGAGCTGCCGCTGATGATCTGGTGCGATCCGGTGACCCTCGATTGGGGGGAGGAGGAGCGGGCGGAGCTCGCCTCCGATCCCGAGCTCGCCTACCTCACCCGGCCGCTCCCCGGCGGCGTCCATTTCCGCCCCGAGGGCGGCCGCGACAGCCGCATGTTGCTGCTGCTCTTCACCTATCACCTCGACGCGCTCGCGCCGGTCTGGCCGCCGAAGTTCGACCCCTGGTACCCGGAGGTGGCCCTGCGCGCCGCCGCCTGCATGGTCCCCGGCTTCGCGGCCTACCTGGGCGGCCGCATGCGGCGCTCGTTCGTCGACGGCGGCTACTACTGCAAGACGGCCGAGAACCGCCTGCTGGTGGGTCCCACACCGGTCGCCGGCTTCCACCTGATGTGCGGCCTCTCCGGCTACGGCATCATGGCGGCCGCGGCGGCTGCCGAGATACTCGGAGCCGGCCTTTCCGGCGGCGTTCCTCCGGAGTACGCCGCCGAGTTCTGCCTCGACCGCTACGCCGACCCGGCCTACCAGGCTCGCCTCGCTCGTGGCGAGTTCGCTTCCGGACAGTTGTAGCTGGGTCTGCATTCCCTACCTATTCGAATCCCGAGCGTCGCTGGTGGGGGGCACTCCGGCGCTCGGGATTCAAAGTCGGCTCCTATTTGAGGCGTGGTCGCCCACTTTGAATCCCGAGCGTCGGAGCGCCCCCGCCGACCGCGGCTAGAGCGTTTCTCTCGAGAAAGAGGGACAGTCCCCACTTCTTGGTCCCCACTTCTTGACGAGGGCTCCGGAGGCCGCCGGAAAGGCCTCCAGCTTGACCCGACTCGCCCCCGCGAGCTAGTCTCTGCCGGCGTTTGGGACGTCGTTCAACGGTAGGACATGCGGCTCTGAACCGCAGAATCGGGGTTCGAATCCCTGCGTCCCAACCATCTTCCTGCCGGAAGTAACCTCTTGATTCTTCACAAGTTGAGCTGCGATTGACCGGGTGCGCCACGGGCCCGCCGGGAGCCCTCGACGGCCTCGCGCAGCGTGTCGAGCGCGGCACCCGGACGGCCAAGCTCGGGCTGCTGGTGAACTTTTCGCTCGCCATCGTAAAGCTCTTGGCCGGCATCTTCGGCCACTCCTACGCCCTGATCGCCGACGCCATCGAGTCGTCAGGCGACGTCTTCTCTTCAATCCTGGTCTGGCGCGGGCTGCGCGTCTCGGCGCGCCCGGTCGACGAGCGCTACCCCTTCGGCTACGGCAAGGCCGAGCCAATGGCGGCAGCGACCGTCGGCCTGATGCTGATCGTCGCCGCGGTCGTCATTGCCGTCGAGTCGATCCGGGAGATCCGCACTCCGCATCATCTGCCCGAGCCGTTCACCCTGCTCGTGCTGTTCGGTGTCGTGGTGGTGAAGGAGACGCTGTTCCGCTCGGTGCTCGCGGTCGGCACGGAGGTCGCGAGCGGCGCGGTGCGCGCCGACGCCTGGCACCATCGTTCGGACGCCATCACTTCCGCCGCCGCAGCGATCGGCATCACGGTGGCGCTTTGGACGGGAATCCCCGAGGCTGACGACTGGGCGGCGTTGGTCGCGGCGGCGGTCATTCTCCTGAACGGCGTACTCATCCTTCGCCCGGCGATCGAGGACCTGATGGACCGGGCGCCGGATGGCGAGGTGGTGGCCCGCCTCTCGGTGGTCGCGAGAGCCGTCCCCGGGGTGCTCGAGATCGAAAAGCTCCGCGTGCGCCGCGCAGGACTCTCGCTCTACGTCGATCTCCACGTGCAGGCCGAACCCGCCCTCTCGCTGCACGAAGCGCACATCCTCTCGGGGCGGGTGAAGTCGGCGATCCGCACCGCCGAGCCGACGGTGATCGGCGTCCTCGTGCACATGGAGCCGTTCGAGCCGGCGTCG
>JBPOHI010000093.1:0-19572 GCA_052035735.1 Acidobacteriota bacterium | reverse complement strand
CCCGTGCAGCCGTTGCACGAGCGCGAGATTCTCGCGACACCGTAACGCGCTCGCCTGGTGTAGCCTCGGCGAAATTCCGCCGACGGGGAGGAGTGATCATGGCCGAAAACAAGACGAAGGAGACCGAAGCGAGCGTCGAGACCTATCTCGCGGCGATTGCCGACGAGACGCGGCAAGCCGACTGTCGAGTGCTGGTCGAGCTGATGTCCAAGGTGACGAAGGCGCCGGCGAAGATGTGGGGCACGGGCATCGTCGGCTTCGGCAGCTATCACTACAAGTACGAGAGTGGCCGCGAAGGCGACTCCTGCATCCTCGGCTTCGCTTCGCGCAAGGGCGACATCAGCGTGTACGTGGTCGCCGCATTTCCCGGCAGCGATGAGCTCTTCGCCAAGCTCGGCAAGCACAAGCGGGGCAAGGCCTGCACTTACGTGAAGCGGCTGAGCGACATCGATCTCGAGGTGCTGGCGAAGATCCTCGCCGGCTCGGTGGCGGAACGCAAGCGCAACCACCGCTGCTGAGCACGGACGAGGCGCGAGTTCTGCCTCCGGACCGGCGATTCCCACCCATTGGCAGGGTGAGCCAAGGCGCACGATTGCCGATATCATCGGCGCCTCGGAGGCCGGACTTGCCCATCAGACTCGAAGTCGACGGACCGCTGCTCCGCACGATCATCCATGGGCGAGTCACCGACGACGAGCTTCTCGCCCACTACGCCGCCCCCGAGTTCCAGGCCGTCCGTGCGCCATGGCGCGAGCTGGTCGACGGCCGCGAGATCACCGACATGGCGGTCACGCCGGACGGGCAGCTGCGTCTCGCCGAGCTGGCTTCGACCTCGATGGACCGCCTGCGCGGAGGGCGGGTCGCCATGGTCGCCTCGACCGACCTGACGTACGGCATGTTCCGCATGTGGCAGCTGCGTCGCGAGAGTCTCGAGTTCGAGGTGCGGGTCTTTCGCGAGCTCGGACCCGCGCTCGCCTGGCTCGAGGATCCACAACCTGCACCGTGACAGCCCCTGCGCGAAGCCGGGGCCGGAGGGGGAGCGATGACCGACGCGAAGTGGGTGGACCTCGGCCCGGCGGCAGCGTTCAAGGATCGCCCGGTCCGCGCGCTGACCGTCGAGCGCACGCGGATCGCACTGACCTACAGGGAGGGCCGGTTCGGCGCCATCTCGGGGATCTGCAACCACGTTGGCGGGCCGCTGGGCGACGGGACGCTCGCCGGCGACTACGTCGTCTGCCCGTGGCACGGCTGGAAGTTCCACTGTACGACCGGCCAGGGAGAGCCCGGCTTCGAAGCCGACCAGGTGCCTTCGTACGCGGTCGAAGAGCGCGACGGACACCTGTTCGTGAACCTCGAGCCGGTGTCGAAGCGCGGCCGCCTGCCGCACGAGCCGCATCCGCTGGCGCGCAAGCCCGAACGCGCTCCCGGCCCGATCCGCGTCGCCGGCATCTCGACCACGGTGATGAACCGCGATCTGCCGCGTTTCTCGACCTCGGACGAGCTGCTGACCTCGGCGCTCGGTCACTCCGGCGCGGCGCTCGACTGCGAGCACCGGTTGATCAAGCTCAACGATCTGTCGTTTCGTGCCTGCGAGGGCTACTACTCGAAGAGCGCCAAGGCCTGCACCTGGCCGTGCTCGATCACGCAGATGGACCCCGCCGACGAGCTCGACCGGGTCTACGAGGCGATCGTGCACTGGGCCGACGTCATTCTGGTCGCGACGCCGATCCGCTGGGGCGCCGCTTCGGCCCTCTACTACAAGATGGTCGAGCGCATGAACTGCATCCAGAACCAGATCACTCTCCACAACCGGGTGCTGCTCAAGAACAAGGTCGCCGCGTTCATCATCACCGGCGGGCAGGACAACGTGCAGGCGGTGGCCGGGCAGATGCTCGGCTTCTTCGCCGAGATCGGCTGCGTCTTTCCCCAGTATCCCTACATCGCGCACTCGCGCGGCTGGGACGCCGAGGACATGGAGAGGAACGTCGCCTCGGTGCGGGACTCGCCCGACCTGCACGGGGCGGCCCGGGAGCTCGCGGCACGGGCGGTCGACATGTCGCGCATCTTGACCGCCTCCGCGATCGAGGATCGCACGCTCTTGCGCGGCGGACGAAAGGCGTTCGGGCCGGCGCGCCTGAACGAGGACTGAGCCCATGGGAAAGAAGGACCCCCGCTGCGATGCCCGCAGAGCTCGCCGCGGCGTTGGCGAAAAGCGCTGCCGCCAGGGAGACCTTCGACAACTTCCCGCCGAGCCAGCAGCGCGAGTATCTCGAGTGGGTCACCGAGGCCAAGACCGCTGCGACACGCGACAAGCGGATCTCGACCGCCATCGAGTGGCTCGCCGACGGCAAGCCGCGGATGTGGAAGTACCGCAAGTAGGCGCCGTCACACCGGCGCCATCGGATTGGGCCGAGGTCGTCGCGGCGGCGAGAGGCGGCTGAGCTACAATCCTCGTGCTGCAGTCGTTCGTTCCCCAGCCTGCCGGAGGTCCTTGACCGTGCCCAGTGAAACACCGCTCGCGAGCCTGGCCGACGCTCAGCCCGAGCTGGTCGCCTATCCGCAGGCGCGGGAGTCGCTGCCTCCCGGAGAGCTCTCCGAGGGTGCCTACGCCGTGCGCTATGCCGCCTCCGTCGAGGAGCTCGATGCCATCCTGCGGTTGCGCTTCGACGTCTTCAACGTCGAGCTCGAGGAGGGCCTCGCCGAGTCGTTCGCCACCGGCCGAGACCAGGACGAGTTCGACGCCCAGTGCCATCATCTGCTCGTCGAGCACCGCCCGAGCGGACGGATCATCGGTACGTATCGCATTCAGACTGCGGCCATGGCGGCTGCCGGGCGCGGCTTCTACACCGGCACGGAGTTCGACCTCTCGCGGCTGCCGGAGGAGATCGTCCGGCAATCGGTCGAAGTGGGCCGGGCCTGCATCGCCGTCGAGCATCGGCTGAAGCCGGTGCTCTTTCTGCTCTGGAAGGGGCTCGCGCTCTACATGGCGCACAACCAGAAGCGCTTCCTCTTCGGTCCCTGCTCGCTGACTTCGCAGGATCCGTGGGACGGCAAGCGCGTCCTCGACCATCTCGAGAGCCGGAATCTGGTGCGCAGCGACGTCTGGGTCGGAGCCATGCCCGGCTATGAGTGCTGCTGGGAGGGCGAAGACCCGGCGCCGGAGAGGGCGGAACGGATCGAGCTGCCGCCGCTGTTCGACATCTACCTGCGCTACGCCGGCCGCACCTGCGGCCCACCGGTGATCGACCGCCGCTTCAAGACGATCGACTTCTTCGTCCTGTTCGACGTCGACGCCCTCTCGGCGCGGGCGCGCCGTCTGTTTTTCGGCTAGAGCCCGCCCGGTCCGGCGAACGCCTCGACGCGAAAGGGTATCTCCGCGCCGTTGGTGTAGACGACGATCTTCACCGTTTCGCCGGCGGCTAGCTCGCTCGACCAACGGATCGCGCCGTCCGTGACGCTGGTGGAAGATGCGGCTTCGCTCGAGCTGCCGAGGAAGATGCTGAGGCGCGCCCCGTTCTGCGGCGACGAGACGCCGATTGTCGTGAGCCCCGCGCTTTCGGCGCGGAACAGGAAGGCTCGGGGCCTCCCGGCTGCGACCCTGCCCTCGCCGCGCGCCACGGTCGGCCCGGACGCCCCTGCCGGCGGCGGCGTCACCACCAGCGGCTGCGGCTCGGGGGCTGGGGACTCGACCTCCGGCGTCGCCGAGGCGGTCGCGCCGAGGGGCGTGGGCGACACCGGTGGCGAGGCCGGCCCGGCGGCCAAGGCTGGGGCGGCAACGCCGCAGAGCGCTACGAGAAGAAAGGAGGGGGCGACGGCGCGGCCGGTCGAACGGGTCGGCATCCACCTGCGGAGATCAGTTGTCGTCGAGGTCATCGCGTCACTCCTGCTCGGAAGCGGATGGAGAGGGTTCGACGCCGGGCTCCGGGGTCGGATCCGGCCGGCTGATGGTAGCAAAGCGCGCCCGCCGTTCGCGCAGCAGACGGAGGAGATCGCGCCAACCGGTCGGTTCGGCCCCCAGCGCGACGTTGGCGGCGCCGATCTCGAAGGCGATCCGCCACTGCTCGAAGAGTGTGCGGTAGGCCGCGATCAGGCTTGCTCCGGGGGCGTAGATGTGGGTCGCCTCGGAGGTGACGCCGTTGAGCTCGAGGATCGTCAGGCCGCTGCCGGCCCGGAATTGCTCGACGGACGGCACACGCAGGTCGAAGCGCCCGAAGTAGAAGCCCTCGAACTGCCGCGCCAGGCTCTCGATCGCCGCTTCGAGAGCGGGAGTGCGATGCTCGCGGCCGTCGAGGAAGACCGTGCCGCGGCAGTGGTTGCCGATCTCGACCAGCTGCACGCGCTCTCCGGCTGGCGGAACTTCGTCGAGGCGCGCGAAGTTCGCTTCGAGGTAATAGGTGGCCATACAGACGGCCCGGTCGTCGTCGAGGATGAGCTCCTCGAGCGTGCGCCGGCCGTCGCCCGCTACCGTCGGAAAGCGCTTGGCGGTGATCGAGAAGATCCGGCCGCGCTCCTCGTGCGGGCGGCGAATGTAGAAGACGCCGAACTCCTCGCCGCCGATGTACTCCTGCACGATGAGCCTGCCTGCGGCTTGATCGGCATAGTCGCGGAGCTCGACCTCCGTCCGCACCACGGCCACGCCGCGTCCGCGTTCGCCGACATCCGGTTTGAGGACGAGGGGCAGATCGAGGCCGGCCTCGGCGGCTCCGGCGAGGATCGCGTCCGCCCGTGCCGCCCCCGCCGCCGGCGCCGACGGCAGATCGACCGCGACGAAGCGGGCGACCGGCGCTCCGGCGAGCCGCGAGAGAATGCCGCTTTTCGACTCCTCGACGAATCCTCCCGTCGGAATGCCCGGGTTCGCAGCCGTGAAGAGCGTCAGATGTCGATGCCGGAGACCTTGCCAGAAGGCGTGCAGGACCACCGGCAGCTGGAAGAGCCAGGCGGGCCAGAACTCCCACTTCGTGACCCGGCGCCAGCGCGACAGCAGGAGCCTGCGACCTCGCCAGGAGAACAGGGGCACGACGATGCGGACGAAGAGGTAGGTGACCGCCAGGGTGGCCGCCACCGCCGGCAGCGCGACGCGCTCGTAGGCGTGGAAGCGCGCCAGCACGGCGCCGCCCGTCCAGGCGGAAAGTCCGACGAGGAGCGGCGTCCAGACGGCCCCGGCGAGCAGCAGCGCGGCGGCGACGGGCAGGAACGGAGCGCGCAGGATGCCGGCCGCGAGAAACAGTGGAAGGCGGCTGCCGGGGACGAAGCGGGAGGCGAGAACGACCCGGGCCCCCTGGCTGGTGAACCACTGCGCGCTGCGCTCGACGGTGTGCGGCTGAAGCCACCAGGAGAGCGGCGCGCGCTCGAGGACGCGGCGGCCGAGGAGGCGCCCGGCGAGGACGAGCAGCAGGTCGCCGACGAAGATGCCACCCAGGCAGGCGAGGACGGCCGCGAGCAGCGGCAGCTTGCCGTGCGAGACGAGCAGGCCGGCGGCGACGCAGGTCAGGTCCTCGGTGACCAACGTCGCCGCGGCGAGCAGCAGGCAGAGGAGGAGTTGCTGCCGCGGCGAGAGGGGTCCGCCACCATCGACCGGCGCCCCGGGATCGAGCTGCTGCAGCGTGCCGAGGAACTTCCCTTCCCAGTCGTTCGCCGGGCGCTCTGCCGCCGGCTGCGGCTCGGGTGTCGCCGCCGGCGCGGGCTGCGTCGCGGCGAAAGCGAACGCCGCCAGCAGGACCACCGCGAGCCAGCGGCGGGCGCCGCGATGGGTGGATACGGGGGCGCTCCGGCCGAGCTCTGGAGACATTGCGTTGCTGGCCGGCTCAGCAGCTCGCCGGCCGGCGGACGAGCGGCAGCTGCGATCGCTCGGGATCGCCCGCGGTACAAGGGGGACCGGAGAAGTAGGCAAGCTCGAAGCCGTCGCCGGTGCGGGTCGCTTCGACCAGGCTCACGGTAGCGGCGTCGTCACGGTGCATGCAGACCGACACCGCCGAGCGCTCCGGCAGATGAGTGCGGTGGAAGTGGCGGAGCTCTGCGACACCCGACGCGGCGCGTTCGGGCGACCGCGAGGCCCAGAGCTCGCTGCGCACCCGGGTCGCGGCGCGATCGCCGCGCGACGAAGAGCAGAGGAGTCCGCTGGCGGTGGTGATCGCCTGGATGGCCAGCCTTTCGCCGTCCCACACGGCGCCGAGAGCGGCTCCGCCGGGCAGGTTCGCGAGCAGGCGGAAGGGGGAGCAGTCGGCAAGCTCCAGGCTCTCGAGTCCGCGGGCGACCTCCGCCAGGCCCGGCGCTGCGACGAGCTCCGGGATCAGGCTGCCGCGGCTCCGCCTGCCGGCCGCTGCCGGCCGGCCGTCGACGCTGCGGTTGAGCAGGCAAAGGAGAAGTCCCGACTCGCTGGCCGCGAACCAGGTGCCGCCGGAGTCGGGATCGACCGGAGCCAGGTAGGCTACGCCGCCGGCGTAAAGCAGCCTGGGCGGCAGCCCGGGCGCCCGGGTGTGCCGTTCATCGCGGTTGAAGAGAAGGTGGAACCGGTCGCCGGCGGTCAGCCAGGAGACGGTGCACATGGCGCCTGGGCCTGCCAGTACTTGAGCGTGGAGGGCGCGATCCCGAAGTCGTCCGGCACGGCGATCTCGAAGCGCTCGAGCAGCACGGCGATCAAGGCGAAATGATGGACGGTGTGGGAGAGCAGGAACTGGAGCTCCCGGCGCACCGTCGAGTGGCTCCACTGCTCGGATTCGGGGCCGCCGGACTCGAGCCGGATCTGGATCGGCAGCTCCAGGAGGTCCTCTTCGACCAACACCAGCTCGCCGGAGATCTCGCGCATGCGCGCCTGCGCGAACTCGATCTCCGACTCGAGCCGCGGCTCGCGCTCGCGCGCGTCGTAGTCCACCCGGAAACCGGCGAGTCCGCCGAGAAAGGCCGAGTAGTGATCGAGCACGTGGCGGAGATGCGGTCCGACGGTCTTCGCATGGCGTGCCCCGGTGCGCGCGAACGCCTGCTCCGGCAGTCGGCCGAGAAGGTCGATCGCCTGCTCGAGGCAGTGCAGATTCGCCGCGATGACCGGGGAGAGGGGGTCCATGAGAGGTCGATGATCTCGTTGCGGGCGCCTGCCGGTCAAGCCCGCGCGACAGGGCGTCCGCTGCCGCGAGGTCCGGGTGGTTTATGCTCAACGGGTTCGATGCATCCATCTCGCCTTTCGTTTCGTCCCCTGAAACTCGCCGCTCCGGTCCTGTTCGCGCTGCTCGCCGTCGGGCAGCCGGGGGGCGCGCGGACCGAACCAGCGCCGCCGGCCGCCGCGGCGGCGCCCGAAGTCGTGCATCTCCGGCTGCGCTCGATCATCCACCCGGTGGCGAAGCAGGTCCTGGTCGAGGCGCTGGAGGAGGCCGACCGCGCCGGCGCGGCCCTGCTGGTGGTCGAGCTCGACACCCCGGGAGGCCTGCTCTCCTCGACGCGTGAGATCTCGACCGCGATGCTGGGAGCGGCGACACCGGTCGCGGTCTACGTCGGTCCGGCGGGCGCCCAGGCGGCATCGGCCGGCTTCTTCCTGCTGATGGCCGCCGACTTCGCCGCCATGGCGCCAGGTACCAACACGGGCGCCGCGCATCCGGTGGGCGGCCAGGGAGAGACGCTCGAAGGGGTGATGGGCCAGAAGGTCGAGCAGGACGCCGCCGCCACCATCCGCGCGCTCGCGGCGCGCCACGGGCGCAACGTCGCTCTGGCCGAGGAAGCGGTCCTCGAGAGCCGCTCGTTCACCGATCGCGAGGCTGCGGACCAGGGGCTGATCGATGTCGTCGCGGCCGACCTGCCGGAGCTCCTCCGGGCGCTCGACGGCCGCGCCTGCGACAAGGCCGGAGCCGACGGCCGCCTGGGACTCGCCGGGGCGCGGATCCGCGTGGTCGAGATGTCCGGCCTGCAGCGGCTGCTCGCGGCGCTGGTCCACCCCAACATCGCCTACCTGCTGATGAGCCTCGGCTTTCTCGGCATCTACTTCGAGCTCGCCCATCCCGGCGCCGTCCTGCCGGGAGTCGTCGGCGGCATAGCCCTCGTGCTCGGCCTCTACGCGCTCTCGGTCCTGCCGGTGAACTTCGCCGGCGTGGCGCTGATCCTGCTGGCGCTGGTCTTCTTTGCCGCCGAGATCAAGGTGACCTCCTACGGCCTGCTCGCCCTGGGCGGTATCATCGCGCTCGTGCTCGGCTCGATGATGCTCTTCCGCGACCTCGACCCGGCGTTGCGCCTGTCGCGCGGCCTCGTCGGCGCGACGGCCGTCATGGCGGCGCTGGTGGTGGGATTTCTCGCCGTGCTCGCCGCCCGGGCGCAGCGCACGCCGGTGTCGGCGGGCCACGCCGGGCTGCTCGGGGAGCGCGGGCGGGCGATCGAGGAGCTCTCTCCGTCGGGCCGCGTTTTCGTGCACGGCGAGATCTGGAACGCCGATGCGGAGGCTCCGGTCGCGATCGACCAGAGCGTGCGGATCGTCGGCGTGGAAGGGCTGCGCCTCAAGGTGCGGCCCGAAGAAAGGAACACCTAGTGCCCCCACAGTTCGCGGCATTCCCGATCATCCTGATCGCCGTCGTCTTCGGCATCTCGCTGCTCCGGATGTGGATCAAGGTTCTCAAAGAGTACGAGCGCGGCGTCGTTTTCCGGCTCGGCCGCGTGCTTGCCGAGCCCAGGGGACCGGGCCTCTTCTTTCTCTTCTGGCCGCTCGACCGCATGGTGACGATTCCGCTGCGCACCGTCGTCCTCGACGTGCCGCCGCAGGACGTGATCACCCGCGACAACGTCTCGGTGAAGGTCAACGCGGTGCTCTACTTCCGCGTCGTCGACCCGGTGAAGGCGGTGGTCTCGGTCGAGAACTACCTCTACGCCACCAGCCAGCTGGCCCAGACGACGCTGCGCTCGGTGCTCGGCCAGGCGGAGCTCGACGAACTGCTCTCCGAGCGCGACAAGCTGAATGAGCGCCTGCAGGAGATCATCGACCGGCACACCGATCCGTGGGGGATCAAGATCTCGATGGTCGAGGTCAAGCACGTCGACCTGCCGCAGGAGATGCAGCGGGCGATGGCGCGGCAGGCCGAAGCCGAGCGCGAGAAGCGCGCCAAGTTCATCCATGCGCAGGGCGAGCTCGACGCCTCGAAAGCGCTCGGCGAGGCGGCGAACTCCATTTCGCAGAACCCGGTGACCTTGCAGCTGCGCTACCTGCAGACGCTCACCGAGATCGCCGCCGAGAACAACTCGACGATCATCTTCCCGCTGCCGATCGAGCTGCTGAAGTCGTTCTTCCCGAACTCGGGCCAGAACAAGTAGATTCCGGAAGCGAAGAGCGATAGCGGAGGAACGTGGTGGAATCGAGCGAATCCCAGGAGCCCAGCTACTACGAAGTCGCGCTCACCAACCGGCAGGTCTTGATCGCGTTCGTGGTGCTGCTCACGAGTATCGTGGCGGCCTTCCTGTCGGGAGTCTGGATCGGGCGCGGAGGGAGCTCTGCGGCGCGGATGCCTCCGGCGGTGACCGCCGCGGCGGCGACGCCCGCCGAGGCGCCGCTCGAACAGCTGACGTTTTTCAACGGCAAGGAGGCGGGTGCGCGCGCGACGGTCCCGTCCGCGGCGCCGGCGACGAGACCGCCGGCAGCGATTCCCTCACGGGATGCCGCTCCGCCGGCGGCGGACGAGGTCGCGGCGGAGGATCGCGCCACCGAGGAGATGCGCCAGAACCTCGACGCGACGATGGCAGCCAACCGCACGGTTCCTCCGCCTGCGGCCCCGGCCGGCACCCGGGTGACGACCCCGGCGGCCGGTCCGTCCGCCGCGCCGGCGAAACCCGCTCCCGCGCCGGCGAAGCCGGCGGCGGCACCCACCAAAGAGGCCGCAACCGCGAAGCCCGCGGCTACCGGCAGGATCTACGTTCAGGTCTATTCGTCGAACAACGCGACGCGCGCCAAGGAGATCGTCGCGCAACTGCGCAAGGCGGGCTTTGCGGTCGTCGTCGCGGAGACGAAGAAGGGGAGCGGCACGAATCATCGCGTCCGCGTCGGGCCCTACGCCGAGCGCGCCAAGGCCGACGCCGCAGCGGCCAAGCTGCGGCGGGATTTCCGGCTCGAAACCTGGGTGACCGATTCGCCCTAGCGTTTCGGGGAGCGCGGCGCCGCTCGCTGGCACCCGGGTCGCGGCGCTGGCGGCGCTCGCGGGGGGAGCCCTGTGGGGGCTCTGCTTCTCTGTCCGACCCTGGCTGCCTCTCTGCCTGGTCGGGCTCGTTCCGCTGTTTCTGCTCCTCGGTCGGCCGAAAGCCTGGCTCCTCGGTTGGCTTCACGGCACCGCCACCTGGTTCGTGGCGATGTTCTGGCTGCTCGACACGCTGACGACCTATGGCGCCATCGAGGGCTGGCTCGCCGGTCTCCTGCTCCTCGGCCTGGCGGCCTTTCTCGGGCTCTACCACGCGGCCTTTGCGGCACTGGGCAGCCGCCTCTGGCGCCGCGGCGGCCTACTGCCCCTTGTCGGCCTGCCTGCCCTCTGGGTCCTGCTCGAGGTCCTCCGCGGCGTGGCGTTCTCGGGCTTTCCGTGGAATCTCGCCGCCTACGCCTGGACGGAGGTGCCGGGGGCGCTGCGTCTGTCGGCCTGGGTGGGGGCCTGGGGAGTCTCCTTCCTCGTCGTCGGGGTGAGTCTCGGCGTCGCCCGCGGCGTCGCCACCCGCCGCTGGCAGACGGCAGCGTTCGCTCTGCTGCTGCCGGCGGTCCTGCTGCCGGTCGGCGGGCGGTGGGCCGCGGGGGCGATCGGCGACCGCGCTCGGGCGGAGCCGGTCTCTCCCGTGCGTCGCGCGGTCATCGTCCAGCCCGACACGCCGAACCAGGTCTCTTTCGATCGCGAGCGCTTCGAGTCCGACTACGCGCGCCTGCTGACCCTCACCGCCGAGGCCTGCCGGCCGGGGACGCTGGTGCTCTGGCCGGAGAGCGCCGCCTGGCCGATGCTCTACGGGCGCGATCCGCGTCTCGAAGCCGATCTCGCCGGTTTCACTGCGCGTGGCTGCTCGGTGCTGCTCAACTCGGCGACCGAAGACGAACGGCAGGACGGACGCTATTTCAACTCAGCGCTGCTTCTCTCGCCGGGCCGCGAGCCAGGCCGCTACGACAAGCGCCACCTCGTGCCGTTCGGCGAGTACGTGCCGCTCGCCAAGGTGTTCTCCTTCATCTCGAGTCTGGCGCGGAACGCCGGCGACTTCTCGCCGGCGAGCGAGCTCCGCCTGCTCGCTTGGGAGGGGGAGCGGCTCGGGCCGGCGATCTGCTACGAGGTGGTCTTTGCCAGCGAGGTCGCCGAGCTCACCCGCGCCGGCGCAACGGTGCTCGTCAGCATGACCAACGACGCCTGGTACGGCGACACCGCGGCGCCATGGCAGCACTTGCGCGCCGCCCGCTACCGTGCGGCGGAGAACCGCCGATTCCTCCTGCGGGCCGCGATCACCGGCGTCTCGGCGGTGATCGGACCGGACGGGGCGCTGCGCGGCAGCCTCGGCGTCGGCAAGAGCGGCGCTTTGCCGGCGCTCTTCCAGGGCCGGTCCGACCTCACCCCCTTCGCGCGCGCCCCCTGGGTCGTGCCGGCGCTCTGCCTGGCGCTCCTCGCCCTCGCCCTCGGCCGCCGCCCTTGATATCCTCCTTCGCCACATGCTCGCCTCCGAACTGCAGCAGCGCCTCGGCCGCCTGAGCGAAGAGCTCGCGACGATCCGGGGGTATCTTTGAAGAAGCCGGCGTCGAAGATCAGCTGAAGGACATCGACCGGCAGATGGAGATGCCGGGTTTCTGGGACAAGCCGACCGAGTCGGCCGGCCTGATGCAGAAGCGCCGGCAGATCGAGCGCAAGGTGGCGAACTTGAAGTCGCTGCGCTCCGACGCCGACGAGATCGCCACCTGGCAGGAGCTCCTGGGCAGCGCCGGCGAGGCCGATCCCGACGCCCTCGCCTTCGTGCTGCGGCTCGAAAAGGAAGTCGGGGAGCTCGATCTGCAGCTCAAGCTCTCCGGCCCGGACGACGACAAGAACGCCCTGATGGCGATCAACGCCGGCGCCGGCGGCACCGAGTCGCAGGACTGGGCCTCGATGCTGCTGCGCATGTACGTGCGCTGGGCGGAGAAGCAGGGCTACGCCCTCGAGCTGATGGACCAGCAGGACGGCGAGGAGGCCGGCATCAAGAGCGCGACGTTCGCGGTGCGCGGGGCGAACGCCTTCGGCTATCTCAACGGCGAGAACGGTGTGCACCGGCTGGTGCGGATCAGCCCGTTCGACTCGCAGGCGCGCCGCCACACCTCGTTCGCCTCGGTCTACGTCTATCCGGAAGTCGACGACACGATCGAGATCGAGATCAACGACAAGGACCTGCGCGTCGATACCTTCCGCTCGTCCGGCGCCGGCGGCCAGCACGTCAACAAGACCGACTCGGCGATCCGCATCACCCACCTGCCGACCAACATCGTCGTGCAGTGCCAGAACGAGCGCAGCCAGATCAAGAACCGCGCCCAGGCGATGAAGATGCTGCGCGCCCGGCTCTACGACCTCGAGTTGAAGAAGCGCAAGGCCGAGCAGGACAAAGTCGAAGGCGCCAAGATGGACAACGCCTGGGGGAGCCAGATCCGCAGCTACGTCCTGCAGCCCTACCGCATGGTCAAGGACCACCGCACCGGCGAGACCGTGGGCGACGCCGACGGCGTCCTCGATGGCGCCATCGACCCCTTCCTCGAAGCCTGGCTCAAGGGCAAGATCGCCGCCCCCGGCGACGCCGAGGAGGCGGTCTAGTGGACTCCTCCAGCTCGAGACGGTAGCGCCGGCGCCACGGGCATGGACCGCATCGCCGATCGGCGTCGCGCGCTGCTCGGCGGATGGCTCGCGATTTCGAGTCTGCTTCCGCTCTCCTCGGTCTTTCTGGACCCTTACCTGTTCGTGATGGCGACCTTGGGCGCGACAGCTGTCGCGGTCGTCGTCGCTGCGGTCGCGATCCGGCGGCCGGCGCGATGGCGATGGGCGCTCGCGAGCCTCATTCCCTGCCTGCTGGCCTGGCTGCTCGTTCTCAGGATCCGCTGGGCCTAGCCTGACCTTCTCGGTGCGACGCCGCAGTCGAAGTCGGTGAGAAGGTCAGGCTAGTTGTCTCCTTCGCGGAGGGCAACCCGCGGGTCGAAGAACGGCGAACGCGCGAGCAGTCCCGCCACCTCCTCGACGCTCAGCCCGACGCGGTCGCTGAGGACGCTGGCTACCCGGCGCGGGTCGAAAACCGGGTAGTCGCTGCCGAACACCAGCCGGCGCAGGCCGGAAGCTCGAAGGTCGGCGGCGAGCTGCGCCACCTCGGATGGGGTCGTCGCCGGGACGCCCTCCGACTCCTCTTCGAGAATGACCGCCGAGAGGTCGAAGAAGACGTTCTCGCGTGGCTCACCCGCGGCCGCCGAGCGGTCGAGCCAACCGCCGAGGGCGAGGAAGACGGATCGCGTCCAGGGTCCGTAGCCGCCACTGCCGCCCAGGTGTGCGACGACGACGGTGAGCCGTGGCCTGCTTTTCAGCACGCGCTCGGCGAAGCGCTCCACATCGCGCACCTCGGTGCCGCGGAGCTGCGTGTCGAGATGCAGCAAGAGCGGCATGCCGCGCGCTTCGGCCCAGGTGGCGATCTCTCCGATGCGGTCCAGATGCGATTCGTCGCGCAGGTCGACTTCGGACGAGGCGAGGTGGAGCTTGACCCCCGCGCTGGCGAGCTCGTGTCGGCAACGGGAGAGCTCTTCCAGGGCATAGGCGCGTAGCGCCGGGACCGAGCAGAGTGCCACGGCCCTTCCCGGGAATCTGGCCGCCTGCCGCGCGACATGGTCGTTCTCGCGCGCCACCCGAGAGCGCTCATCGGCGAGCGAGAGCGCGAGGCCCTGGCGGAACTCCTGATGGCCGTACAGGTGACCCATCGGTACGAGGACGGCGCGATGGATCGGCGGAAAGGCCGTGGCGGAGCTCTCTCCGAGCACGCGTTCCGGAGACGTGTAGGCTGCGTCCGGCCGCGAGAACCTGGCGCCCATCGCTCGCCAGTCCGCAACCAGGGCCTCGCTCATCAGATGCACATGGTGGTCGATCGCCGATGCGAAGGCGGCCTCGCTTCGCCGCCTGAACTCGACCGCGCCACAGTTTGCCGACGCGATCAGCGAGTCGTCCGCCAGGGTGACATCGCAACTGTTACTACCGCTTCCGTTGAGTCCCTGGCCGAAGATCCGGAAGCTGGGGGCGGAATCCGCGCCGAGCGCGCCGGTGAACGATGCGACCCGAAGTACGACGAAGTCGGCCTCCCCGGCGATCGCATGCTCGCCTGACTCCTCGAAGTTGAGCTCGATCCGAAGCGCGTTCAGCGCGATCGACTCGCCGACCTCGAGGTCTACCGCGCGATCGACGAGCAGCTGAAGGCTGACGACCATGTCGGCATCGAGGTTCACTGCGAGATGCGGCGCCGTGATCAGCCCTGCCGGCGGAAGCTCCAGCCCGAACGTTCGGTCGAGGCCGAAGCCGAGCTCGGCCGCGATCTCGACGGAGTCGGCGGCCGTCCTCCGGGCGGTCACGTCCTGGCGATGGCGCTCGACCTGTCTTTCGACCGTCGCCGAGAGCACCTCTCCGTCGGGGCCAGTTTCGACTTCGAATACGGTCCGTGTCGGCACATGGGGGTCGACCACGCTCTCGGATCGAAGCGCCTGAGCTCCAGGGGCACGCTCGATCCTCGCGATCCGCTCCTCGGCGACGACTGCGCCCCGCAAGACGACCTCGAAGCGGGCGGCGCCAAGCGCCCGCGGCGGGGGCCAGAGCGAACTGGCGGGGAAGCGATCGCCGACCGGTGAGAGCGCAGCTTCCTGGTTGACGAGAAGGCGGTCGAGATCGGTGCGCGAGAGATGACGACCGGAAAGCACGACGCCGTCGACTTTCGCGACGTTCTCCACGCTGACGAGCGGATTCTCGAGGAGAAGGAGCAGATCCGCCCGCTTGCCGACCGCGATCGTTCCCGCCCGGTCGAGCTCGCCGAGGAACTCGGCCGCATTCCTCGTCGCTGCGGCGAGCGCTTCGAAGGGCGACAGTCCTGCCTCGACGAGATTCGCGAGCTCTTCGAGCGAGGAGCGGCCGTGCGCGACGAACGGATAGCCGGCGTCGGAACCGAGCAGGAGGCGCGCACCGGCGTCGCGCAAGGCGCCCACGAGTGCCGGAGCGCCCGTGTACTCGTAGCCCGGGACTGCGTACGCGCGACCCTCCGAGCCGAGCCAGTGACGCACGAGGCGTGGAGCGGTCCCCGCGAACTCGGCTCGCTTGCTCAGCTCGCTCGCGGGCTCCTGAGCCGCGCGCCGCTTGTGGATCGTCAGCGTCGGAATCGTCCACAGGCCGTTTTCGGCGGTGCGCCGGGCATAGGCCGGAAGTTCCTCTCGCGGAACCCAGGCTTGGCCGCTCCTCAGGTCGATCTCGCCGAGCAGGTTGTCTTTCGAACGCTGCTGGCCGGCGATCCAGAACAGATCGGCGGGCACCTTGTGAGGAAAGTGCCCCGAGACGGGGAGGCCGGCGGCCTTCGCCGCGTCGACGACGGCGCGATAGACCAGCGGCTCGATGTCGGTATAGACCGCGATGCCGTCGTAACCGGAGGCGCGATGATCCGCGACGAGTTGGCGAGCCTGCGCCGGAGAAGTGAGCGGTTCGACGGTTGCGTAGTACGGCGCCGAGCCGGCGAGCGGCGGCCCGGTGGTGAACAGGCGGGGCCCGACGAGCTCGCCCCGGGCCACGCCATCGCGGAGAGCGAGGTGACGCGGCAGGCCCGGCATCGTGTTGCGAACGGTCGTCACGCCGTGCGCAACGAAGAGCGGCAGGGTGGTCTCGTCGACGTGCGCATACATGTCGTAGAGGCCGGGGATCACATAGCGCCCGGCGCCAGCGACGACCCTTGCGCCCGGCGGAATTCGAGTCGTGGTGCGTGGCCCGACGGCTGCGATCCGATCGCCGCGGAGGACGATCGTCTGGTCGTCGCGGACCCGTTCGTCCTCCATCGAGATCAGTCGCACACCGACGATGGCAGTGGCTTCCGGCATGGGCGCCGAGGCCTGCGCTGACTGCGAAGCGGACGTGGCGGCGACCGCCAGGGCGGCCAGAAACACCGAAGGGAATCGCATGCGAGCCTCCAGTCGGTCCGCCGGAGCTGGCGGAGTCCTAGGGTCTGCCGGCGAGGCTATCTCGCAGGTCGCGCCAGCGCTAGAAGGAATCGGCCATCGCGTACCGGGGTCGTTGCGTGACCTTTCCGTTCAAGACGGCTCGCCGCTTTTCGGTCAATCTGCCTCTTCGACGCCGGTGCGGGTGCGGGCGATTCGCCCGGGCCGATCACCGGAACCTGGAGCTTACAATGCGATGGAGTCTCCCGCCTCTCTGGCTCGCCCTGCTTCTCGCAGCTTGCGTCGCGGATCCGATCGACCTGAGGGCCGACCGACCTCCTGAACCTCCTGCCGCCGCGGCATCCTCGGCATCCGACCTGACTGCGCTACGCGAGCTGAAAGAGGTGCTGTGGCCCCGTGCCTACCGCGAAGGCGATGTCGCGCTTCTCGACCGCATTCTGGCGACGGAGTTCCAGATGATCGACTCCGAAGGAGAATGGTCGAACAAGGCAGGGGAGCTCGACCACGTCGCGAAACGCCGCTCGATGTACCGTTCGTTTCGTTTCGAGATTCGACGTCTCGAGGTCTTCGAGAACGGCACCGCCGTGATCGCGGGGCGGGGAGTCGTGATCGGACCGGAGACGGACCCGGAGGGCGGCTACGAGTATCAGTCATCCAATGTCCTGATTCGACGGGATGGACGCTGGCAGGCGATCTCGTCGCACGTCTCGGGAGTTCGGGAGGGTCGCGCCGCGGACCTGGAGCGCTGACCTCCGATCGTCCGGTCGTCAGGCGCTCGCCGGCGCTAGACGGCTGCGGGACCTGGAAGGGGAGGTGCGTCGCGCGACCTGCGCAGCCCGCGCGGCGGCGCCTCGAGTCCCCTGTTCTTGCCCCGCCGCGCCTTCTCGAACAGCGCGGACAGGGTAGGAGGGCTGCCGCCCCGCGCCGACGGGGGCGCGTTGAGGTCCGAATGCTAGGCTCGGCCCGTCCGCGTCATGCACATTCCCGACGGATATCTCAGCCCTTCGACCTGCGCGGCGCTCTATGCCGCGGTGCTGCCGTTCTGGGCGGCGGCCCTGCGGCGGGTGAAGGCGCTCCTCGCCACGCGGTTCGTGCCGCTGGTGTCGCTCTTCGCCGCCTTCTCGTTCGTCCTCATGATGTTCAACCTGCCGCTCCCTGGCGGCACCACCGGGCATGCGGTCGGGATCGCGATGGCGGCGATCGTCCTCGGACCGTGGGGGGCGACGATCGCCATCTCGGTGGCGCTCACGATCCAGGCGTTGCTGTTCGGCGACGGCGGGATCCTGGCGCTGGGCGCCAACTGCTTCAACATGGCGGTCGCCGGGGCGTGGACGGCGGCGGCGGTTTATCGCCTGATCGCCGGGCGCTCGCCGATCGATGCCCGCCAGCGGGTGATCGCGGGCGGCCTGGCCGGCTACGCCGCGATCAACGTCGCGGCGCTGCTCACCGCGGTCGAGCTCGGCCTCCAGCCGCTGCTGTTTCACGATGCGGCCGGCGCGGCGCTCTATGCCCCTTACTCGCTGGCGGTCGCGCTGCCGGCGATGATGCTCGGACACCTCACCTTCGCCGGTCTCGCCGAAGGGCTGCTCACCGCCGGCGTGGTGCGCTACCTGCAGCAGAGCGAACGTTCGCTGCTCGAGTTCGGGGCCGCCGGAATCCGACCGGCGACGCCGGTCGCCGTCGCCTCCTCGCGCGGCCTGTGGGCGGCTCTTGGCCTCTTGCTGGTCCTCTCGCCGCTGGGCCTGCTCGCCGCCGGCAGCGCTTGGGGCGAGTGGAGCCCCGAGGATCTCGCCGACCCCGCGGCGCGCAGCGCGATCGCTGCGGCGAGCGGTGGTGCCCTCTTGCCTGAGACTCCTCCGCGCGGGCTCGTGCGGCTCGCCGCCGTCTGGACCGCGCCGCTGCCGGACTACGCTCCTGCCTTCCTGCGCAGCGCCGCGATGGGGTATCTCGTGTCGGCGCTCGTCGGAGTCGGCCTCATCGTGCTCACCGCGGTCGCCCTGCAGGTTCTCTTCGACCGCACCCGGCGTGGCGGCCCCCCTGCCGCGCTGCCGCAGGAATGACCGGCTCGCCGGCGAAGCAGCCCGCGGCGGCGATCGCTTCGCCCGGCTTTCGCTTCGTCGGGCGCTCACCGATCGAGCGCACGCTCGAAGAGCTCCTGCGCGTCGCCGAGCGCTCCCTGCACGCCGAGGAGACGGCCCGCCGCGGCGGACTCCTGCAGTCGCTCGACGCGCGCGCCAAGTGGGTGGGCTACGCCGGCTTCGTCGTCGCGGCAGGGCTGGCGCGGAACTTCGCGGTTCTCGGCGCGCTCTTCGTGGGCGCCGTCGCGCTCGGGCTGCTCTCGCGCCTGCGCCTGCGCGAGCTCGCGCTGCGCGCCTGGCTGCCGGCGCTGCTGTTCACCGCACTGGTCGGCGGACCGGCGCTCTTTCTCGTGCCGGGCCCCCAGCTGCCCGGTCTGCCGGCGGCGCTCGGCATCAGCGCGCCGGGAGCGCGGTCGCTCGGCTTCCTCCTGCTGCGCGTCGAGACCCTCGCTTCGTTCACGCTGCTGCTCGTCCTCACGACCCCCTGGGCCCGCCTCCTCGCGGCGTTGCGCGGCCTGCGGGTGCCGGCGACGGTGGTGGTGATTCTCGGCATGACCTACCGTTTCCTGTTCCTGCTGCTCGCCAGCGCCCACGATCTCTTCCTCGCACGGCGCAGTCGCAGCGTGGGAACGCTCCCGCCCGAGGCAGCGCGCAGGCTCTTTGCGCGCACGACCGGCGTGCTGTTGTCGAAGACGATGACGACCAGCCAGCAGGTCTATCTGGCGATGCTCTCACGCGGCTACACCGGCGACGCCCGGTTGCTCCAACCGCTGGCGATGCGCGGGCGCGACTGGGCGGCGGTCGCCGCGAGCGCCGCCGCGAGCGCCGTCGCAATCTGGGCGGGTCGATGAACGAAGTCAGTGGCTCGCCGCTCTTCGAGCTCCGCGAGGTGAGCTTCCGCTACGAGGAGATCGTCGCCATCGACGCCTGCTCGCTCACCATCGAGCGTGGCACCCGCGTGGCGCTCTTGGGGGCGAACGGTTCGGGCAAGTCGACCCTGCTCCTGCTGCTCGACGCGCTGCAGCCGCCTTCCGCGGGCGCGATCTTCTTCGACGGGCGCGAGCTCACGCCAGCAGCACTCGTCGATGAGCGCGCGAATCAGGAGTTTCGCCGCCGTGTCGGCTTCGTCTTTCAGAATCCGGAGGTGCAGCTGTTCAACCCGACGGTGCGGGACGAGATCGCCTTCGGCCCCCTGCAGCTCGGCTGGCCGGCGGAGCGGATCCGCGACGAGGTCGAGGGGATGGTCGATCGGATGCAACTGCGCGCCGTCGTCGAGCGCCCGACCTTCCGCCTGTCGATGGGGGAGAAGAAGCGGGTGGCGATCGCCTCGGTGCTGATCCTCGACCCCGAGGTGATCCTCCTCGACGAGCCGACCGCCGG
>JBPOHI010000202.1:0-4098 GCA_052035735.1 Acidobacteriota bacterium | reverse complement strand
AACTGCCAGGTCTGGCCGCTCGCCGGCGCGAAGGTGATCGTGGCGTCGTCGCCTTCGACGATGGTGATCGTACCGTCGGACGCGACCTGCTTGCTCGACGAGCTGTAGGTCGCGACGCCCTTGTCGCTGATCGTGATTTCGATGCCGATGATGGACATGTCCGGTCATCCTTTCCTGAAGGCGTGAAGTTCGGGTGCGCGCGAGCCTACCGCAACGCTTCGGCGAACGGCGCACGACGGTAACCGCCGGCGCGCAAGCGGTCGACCACGTCCCGCGCCTCGGCGCGGCGGCCGACGCGAAGCTGCGCCTGGGCGAGCGGAGCGAGCAGGCGCGGGTCGCGGCCCCCGGCGGAGAGCGGCTGCAGGAGCGTGACCGCCGCCTGCCAGTCGGCGCGCCCATCTTCCGGCCGACCGGCCGCGGCGAGCGCGTCGCCCAGGACCAGGTGGATTTCGCCCTCGAGCATGTGGCGCGCGCGATCGTCGGGCGTGTCGGAGGGACGACCGAGGGCGGTCAGGGCGGCGCGCGCCTCGGCCACTGCCATTCCGGCTTCTCCGGCGGCGAGGCGGCCGCTCGAAAGCTCCATCCGGGAGCATGCGAGATCGAGCCGGCGCTCGCTGTTGGTCGTGTCGCTCCGCAGGAGGGCGTCGAGCAGGTCCACCGCCTGGGCGAGGTGCGGCAGCGCCCTGACGGCGTCGGAGCTCCTGAGGGCCGCTCCGAGGCGCATGTGACAGAGCGCGACCTCGCGCCGCCAGTCGGCGTTCGCAGGGTCGAGCTCGGCGAGCTGACGGTGGATGGACAGGCTCTGGACGTACTCCTCGAGCGCCGCTTCCCGCCGCCCGAGACTCTCGAGAGTCGTCGCCAACTTCCGTCGCTGAAGACCTAGCAGGAAGCGATTCCCGGTGTCGTCCGGCTCGAGCGCCGTCAGACGTTCGAGGGCCGCGCGGGCCTCTTCGTAGAAGGCACGCGACTCCTCGAGCTCGCCGCGTCCGAAGAGGACCTCGCCCAACCACGAGAGGCCGTTGGCGAGCTCCTTCTGCCAGCGCGGCTCCGCCGGGTCGGCCGCCACCAGCGCGCGCTCGACTTCGACGGTGAGGCGGAAATGCTCGAGTGCGGCATCGACGTTGCCGCGCTCGTTCTGGACGGTGCCCAGGTTGCTGTGGGCGTAGGCCTGCTCCATCCGCCACTCCGGCTTGGCGCCGTCGATCGCCACCAGCCGGTCGGCTGCCGCGAGATAGGCGCGGAAGCGCTCTTCAGCCGCGGCGAGGTCCCCTTGCAGCCAGTCGACGTTGCCGAGCCAGAACTCGATGGCGCCCAGGCCCATCAGCCAGTCGCCGTTCTGCGGCTGTCTCGCGACGAGGTCGGAGGCCGAGGCGTGGGCGGCGCTCAACTGCTGCCTGGCGGCGGCCAGATCCCCCTGGGCGATGCGAACCTCGCCGATCTGCGTCAGGGCGCGGGTACGGCGGAAGAGATCCGCGTCGGTGAGCTGGACGGATTCGACCGACGCGAAGTAGTCGAGCGCCTTGGCGGCAACCCCGTCGAGCGCATCGAGGCGGCCCACCGATTCGAGCCGCGTACGCAGGTCGCCGAGCATGAACTGGATGAGATCCTCGGCCTGGCCGCGGCGGCGCTCGGCCTCGGCGCGCGCGACGACGGCGAGGCTGCGCTCGGCGCGCAGATCGAGCGTGTACTTCACTCCCGCCAGCACGGCGACCAGCAGCGCAGCGGCACCCGCGGCCCGTCGCCAGCGGCGCCTGGGTGCATCGCGAATCCACGCCAGGCGCATTCCGACTTCGATCGCCGTCGGGCGCGCAGCGGGGGCGGCGGACTTGAGGCGTGTGACGAGCGCCGCCAGGTCCATTGCCAGGCCGGCCGGCGGGAGGCTTTCGGCGCGTAGCGCGCGCCTCATCAGCTCCGTCGAGTCGAGCCCCTCAGGCTGGGGTGCGCGGCCGGTGAAAAGGAACTGCAGCAGCAGGCCGAGCGAGTACATGTCGCTCGCCGTGGTCGCCGGTTCGCCGCGCGCCTGCTCGGGACTCATGTAGGCCGGCGTGCCGAGGATCATGCCGAACTCGGTGTGGACGCCGTCGTCTTCGAACGATGCCGGTGCGGGGTCCCAGGCCGGAGGGGAGGTTGCGGGCGACTCGCCCGCGTCAGCCGCGGCACTCTCGAAGCCGAGCGCTGCGCCGCCGAGGAAGCCCGCCTCGGTGGGCGGCAGCTCCGTCTCGGCCCCTGCACTGGAGGGCGTCGGGAGAGGCTGCGCCAGCGGCCTCTCGCCCGCCGTCCATGCCAGCCCGAAGTCGAGGACTTTGACCTCGCCGCTGTCGGAGAGCATGACGTTGCTCGGCTTGAGATCCCGATGCACGATCCCTTCGGCGTGCGCCGCGACGAGAGCGGAGGCGATCTGCCCGGCGATGCGCAACTGGACATCGTGGCTCAGGCCGGCGCGGATCGCCTCGTCGAGACGGCGGCCGGTGACGAGCTCGAGCACCAGGAAGTCGTGCGTCTCCATCTCGACGTAGTCGTAGATCCGGCAGATGTTGGGGTGATCGAGGCGGGAGAGCGCCCGCGCCTCGCGCCGGAAGCGCGCCTGTGCCGAAGGCTGCAGGCGCCGGCCGGCGACGATCGACTTGAGCGCCACCCGGCGGTCGAGGGTCGCGTCGTAGGCGACGTAGACCTCGCCCATGCCCCCCCGGCCGAGGAGCGACAGCACGCGAAAGCGCCCGACGGTCTTGCCCAGCAAGGTCACTCGTCCGTCTCCCTCAAGTGGATCGTCGAGCCGGCATTCTAGACGGAGAGCCGTGACGCCGCTCCGCCGATGCAGCGCGGCCCGTCGCGCCTCAGGGAGCGACCGACCAGGCGCTCGTGGTGCCGCTCTCGAAGCCGTCCGCGAACAGGGTAGTGAGGCGCTCGTCGGCGCCGATGTCGCGCGCTGCCGGGCGTGCCTGCAGATCGAAGTCGCGATCGGCCACGCCGGCGGCGACGGCAGCGCCGCCGCCGACCGGCGGCAGGGCGTCGCCGACCAGATGCAGGTCGCCCTGGGTCACCGACCGAAACCAGCCCGGCTCGGCCCCTTCGAGGTTCCCGGCGAGGACCTCCTGCGGGGCGCCGTCGCGCTCGCGCAGGTTGTGGCTGACCAGGTTGTTCAGCAGTTGCACGAGCGTGTTCGCGAAGCGCCATTCGATGGAAGAGAAGGGCGCCGCCGTCGACACCACCGAATTGTGGACGACCCAGGTGTTGCGCGACTGCTCGAGCGCGATGCCGGCGTCGAAGCCTGCGGCCGATTGCAAGAGATCGGGGTCGGCCGCGGCGATGAAGTTGTTGCGGATGGTCCCGTCGATATGTCCGAGGTAGCCGACTCCGGGGTACGGATGGTCGGGGTAGGTGCGATCGCCCGAGAGCGCGAGCAGTCCGAAGCCGACGCCGCGCGCGCAGTCGAGGACGACGTTCTCCTCGACCAGGGTGTCGCGGCTGGCGTTCCAGAAGTGGATGCCGTGCTCGGAGAGGCCGGACGGGCACCAGAAGCCGGAGATGCGGTTGCGCCGCACGACCCACCCCCAGGCGGCGTGCGCGTCGATGCCGCCGGTGTAGCAGTCGTCGCGCACGAAGGGGCGGCCGGCGTCGGTGAGCTCGATCACGCTGCATTCGATCGTGCCGGCGTCGGCGTAACCCTGACCGACCGGATTGATCTTGATCGCCTGCTGCCCGGGGTCGGTGACGCGAACGCCGTGCAGCAGCGTGCCGGTGATCGGACTGCCGTTGCCCGAGATGTGGATGGGGTGGTTGTACGCCCGGCGCAGCGTCAGGTTGGCGATGACCACGTTCGAGGCCGAGATCGAGATCAGCTCGTCGGTTTGGTAGTTGCCGTCGAGGATGACCGCATCGCTCTCGCCCGAGAGCGAGCGCAGCGTCACGCCCGGCGTCGCGAAGACCAGGCGTGAAACGGCGTCGCCGCCGTCCATGGAATATACGCCGTCGTGGAGCAGGATGGTCGTGCCGGAAGCGGCGCCGGCGACGATTCCGCGCAGGTCGTCGGCCTGTGCCGGCGTCACCTCGAGGAGGACGCCGGTGGGCGCCGGGAGTGGGGCGCAGGCCGGCTGGGCA
>JBPOHI010000098.1:0-1847 GCA_052035735.1 Acidobacteriota bacterium | reverse complement strand
TCAGCTCGACGCTTTCGGGTGAGAAGAACCAGAAGGTGCCGCTTTCGCTGGTGAGCGGCGAGGCGTAGCCGACGCCGTCGCGACCGAGGTGGTCGTGGTAGGTCGCGGTGACCCGGAACCGGTTGCCAGTAAGACAGAGCGCATGCGGCTCCGTCGCGCAGCCGTCGGCGAAGGTGCCGAGGATGCCGTCGACTCCAGCAGGTGATTCCTCGTCGGGGCCGCGCACCCAGGCCACCAGCCAGTGCCCGTCGGCGCTCGTGCCGAGGGCCGGCAGAATGCCAGAAATGTAGCCCGAGTAGAAGCTGACGGCTTCGGGTTCGGAGAGCGCCGCGCCGTTCGCCGCAAAGCGGTAGAAGAAAATCTGATCGCTGCCGAAGTGCGGCTCTCCCCAGGCAATGAGCGCCCGGCCAGCTCGGTCGACGACGAGATCGAGCGGGCTCCAGCTGTTCGCAGCGGAGGTATGGACTACGAAAGCCGGCGCCGACGGAACGTCCCCAGTGAGCGCGAGGGCTCCGATTGGGACTGGCGCACCTGCTCCGGCCTGGGACTTCCACGCGAGGAGAAAACGATCGTCGCCGAAGCCTGCGCTGACGAGTTGGGAGAGCCCGCCCTCGCGGACAGCGGTGACCCCCAGAGCGCGGGCTGGCGCCAGCGGGTGCCCCTGGGCATCGAGCAGTCGGCCGAAGAGCGAGAAGGTGTCGAAGGCCGATGGGCCGGCGTGGACGCTCTCGCTCCAGCTGGCGAGGACTTTCGTCGCGCTCCCCGCGAGGGTGAAATAGGTGAAGGGCCTGGGGTGCACCGGATCGGAAAGATCGAAGATGGCCGCAGCGCCGGAGGCCGGATCGAGCCGGCGTGCCTGCGCCGTCCCCAGCGGTGAGGTGACCTGAGGCAGATCGAGCCAGCCGGCGACCCAGCCTCCACCGGGTGCCGGCGCGACGGTCAGAAAGGCCGTGCGGCGAAGGGAAGTCGTTGGGGCAGAGATGGCTGCAGGTCCCCAGAGCAGCGCTCCCGCCGGCGAATAGGCCGCGGCGGTGTACTGATCGATGATCTCGGGCTCGCCCAGGTGCGCGATCCAGGCCACCAGCAAGTTCTCCGCCGCGTCCACGGTGACCTGCAGTTCGCCGTAGCCGACATTGCCGCTCGCCACCGGTACCCGCGCGAAGACGGGTTGGCCCTCGGAGTCGAAGCGTTGGAGGAAGAGCGCTTGAAGATCCTCCTGCTCCTCGGCGACCCACGCGATGGTCGACCCGCCGTCGGCGTGGGACGCCACCGCGACCGACAGGGTGTTGAAAGAAACCACGAGGTGCTGCACGTCGGCGGCGGCAGGTGGCGTCGCGCCGCCCAACAGCCATGTCAGCACGAGGATCCATCGAGGCAGCGACGCGCTGGAGATCTGGAGTAGGCGCTTCATAGGCAAGGTCCGTTTCATGGCGTGGCCCTTAGCGGCGTTGCGCTGCAAGTATCGAACGCGGCGGTGTCGAGGGCCGGCGGGAAAGGCTCGCCGAGGGCGGTGTCGCGCTCCCAGATTTCGCCGGTCCAGGTGTCGACGACTTCGAGATGGACCTGGACGTCGGTCAGCCCCGAGGCAAAGACCCAGAAGTTGCCGAAGTCGGGATGGCCGCAGGCATCGACGACCTTGAGGATCAGCTCGACGCTCTCCGGCGAGAAGAACCAGAACGTCCCGCTCTCGCTGGTGAGCGGCGCGGCGACGCCGACGCCGTCCCTGCCGAGGTGATCGTGGTAAGTCGCAGTGACGCGGAAGCGGTTGCCGGTGAGGCAGAGCGCGTGGGACTCCGGGATGCAACCATCGACCGACAGTCCAAGAAGGCCGTCGATGCCGGCGGGAG
>JBPOHI010000100.1:0-87912 GCA_052035735.1 Acidobacteriota bacterium | reverse complement strand
AGCGCTTCGAACTCGGCGTGGAAGCCGTCGATGATGCGCTCGGGGTCGGGGATCAGGCCGGCGTCGGTGCCGACGCCCATGCGCACGCCGCCGCGGTAGGAGAGGATCGAGACACCGAGCCCGAGGTGCCCCGCCTGCGGGACCCAGAAGTAGAGGTCGGTCATCGCCTGGCCGGCGAAGTAGAGCGTCTGCCGGGGTCCCGGGACGTTGGTGAAGACGGCCGTCGCCTTGGTTCCGAAGATGGCCAGCATGATCGAATGGATGAACTGCGGCAGGTAGCCCGCCGCCTGCAGCAGCGAGAAGACGACCAGCGGCTCGGCCGAGCGCTTGAGCGCCGCCGAGCGGCGGCGGAACTCCTCGAGCCGTTCCAGCGGATCGGCGACGCCCACCGGCATCTTGAGGAACATCAGCCCGAAGCGGTTGCCCATCTCCGCCATCTCCGCGAGCGGCCGCAGGTTCACCGGCATCGCGGCGCGCAGACCGAGCGACGCGGGCGGCGTACCGAACTTCAACAGGTAGCGGCGCAGCGCACCGGCCATCGCCGTGTTGAGCACGTCGTTGATCGTGCCGCCCAACTGCTTGCCGACCGCGCGCACCTCGTCGAGGTCGAGGCGCGAGGTCCAGGCGACGCGCTTCTTCACTCCGAGCTCGCCGCGGAGCGGCGTGCGCGGCTCGCTCGCGCTGGCGAGCAGCGACGCGAGCGCACCGGCCGAGCCCAGCGTGCGCAGCAGCGGGTTGACCCGTTCGAAGGCCTCGACCGGTGCGAGCATGAGCTTCAGCGTCTCCGGCATCACCTTCTCGAGCGCCCGCTTCACCGCGCCGAAGCTCTCGTCGGCCGGGCGCAGCATGAGCTCGAGGAACGGATTCACGATCTCGGTGCGTTGCCCGCCGTGACCGTGATGGCCGCCATGCCCGTGCGGCTCGTGGTGCCGCGGATGGTCGACGTGCCCGACCGCCGGGCCGTGGCGGGTGAGGTCGGTCATCGCGAGGATGACCAGCATCAACGCCACGCCGTCGCCGATCGCATGATGCACGCGGCCGAACAGGACGGTGCCCCCCTGGTGCCCGTGCAGCAGGTGGAACTGCCAGAGCGGGTGCGCCCGGTCGAACGGCTCCGAGAGGTGCTTCTCGATCGTCGCCGCGAGCGCCGCGTCGTCGCCCGGCGCCGGAATGCGCTCCTCGACCAGATGGCGGCGCAAGTCGAAGTGCACGTCGTCGGTCCACACCAGCTCGCCGTAGTTCGACTCGTCGCGCGCCACCCGTTGGCCGAAGCGCCGGATCCTCGCCAGGCGCTCGGAGAACGGCTTCGCGGCCTCCTCCCAGGTGATCTCGCCAGCGAGCGGCAGCACTCCGTGGATATGCATCAGGTTGGTCGCGTCGTCCATCCGCAACCAGGCAATGTCGACCGCGGTGAGCGGGGTGCCTTGCTCGCCGCGGCGCAGCGGCTGCGGTTGACGATAGCGGCGCTCGTGCGGGTGCTTGGTCTTGCCGGCCATCTCTCGGCGGAGTCTAGCCTCTCTCCGGCCGATTGAAGCAGCGATAACATCGGGCGCATGGCGCCGCTCCCCGACTCCAGAGACCGCTTTACCGGCCGGGTGGACGACTACGTTCGCGCCCGGCCCTCCTACCCGGCGGCCGTCGTCGCCGACCTCGCGAATGCCGGCCGGCTTTCCCCGGGCGCCGTCGTCGCCGACATCGGATCCGGCACCGGCATCTCGACCGAGCTCTTCCTCGCCGCAGGCTATGAAGTCATCGGAGTCGAACCCAATGCAGCGATGCGCGCCGCGGCGGAGGAAAGCCTCTCCGGCTACAGCCGCTTCCGCTCCCAGCCCGGATCCGCCGAAGCGACCGGCCTCGCGGCGGCGAGCATCGACCTGGTCGTGGCTGCGCAGGCCTTTCACTGGTTCGACGTCGCGCGCACCCGGCCCGAGTTTCGGCGCATCCTCCGCCCGTCGGGCTGGCTGGCGCTGATCTGGAACGCCCGGCGCGCGCGCGGCACGGCCTTCCTCGAAGCGTACGAAGAGCTGCTCCTGCGCTTCGGCACCGATTACGCCCAGGTCGGCCACCGCGGCGTCGGCGGCGAACGGCTCGCCGCCTTCTTCGGCGGACCGTTCAACACCCGGCGCTACGACAATCGCCAGGCGCTCGACTTCGCCGGCCTGCGCTCGCGCCTGCTCTCGTCGTCGTACATCCCGGCAGCCGGCGATCCGGCGCACGCGGCGATGCTCGACAGCCTCGCCGCCCTGTTCGCAGCGCACGCGACGGACGGGCGGGTCGAATTCGTCTACGACACCGAGGTCCACACCGGCAGGCTCCCGGCCAGCTAGTCGGCGGAGATCGCCGCCCTATCGCAGGGCGGCGGCGCGTGCGGCGCGGGTCGCAGCGGCGGCGGAGTCGTTCTGCCGTCGCGCGACTTCGGCCCAGAGCTTCCAGGCGGTCGAGAACTCCGGCAGCAGGCGGGTCGCTTCAGCGAGATGTCCGTCCGCGCCAGCGACGTCGCCACGGCGCAGTTCGATCTCCCCCAACCGGGTGAGCAGCACTCCGCTGTCGGCACCGGCCGCGATCGTCGCCCGCACCAGCGCCTCCTCCTCGGCAGCACGGCCGGTGCGCACGAGAAGCTCGCCCAGGGCAAGCGCCGCCGGCAACCACCGCGGCTGATGCTCGAGGGCACGCCGGAACGCCGCTTCGGCCTCGCCCGCCCGCCCGGCGCGCATCTCGAGATGGCCCAGACTGGTCTCCAGGAACTCGCTCTGCGGATTCACCGCCAGCGCGGCGAGCAGCGCGCTGCGCGCCGCGGCCGGGTTGCCGAGCGCTTCTTCGGCCTCGGCCAGCTGACTCAGAAACGGCACACTCTGCGGGCTCTGCCCGACGAGTCGCCGCAGCCGCTCCCGGGCGCCGGCGGCGTCGCCTCCGGCCAGACGTCGTTTGGCGTCCTCGAAGTCGGCGAGCAGCAGGATCCCCTCCGCCGGATCGAGCGTCCCGCGTTTGGCGGTCGCGCCGGACAGGTAACCGAGACTCTCGAGCTGACGGCGGAGCTCTTCGTCGGCAGGGGCGGCCGCCGGCGGAGCCAGCCGTTCCCGGCCGGCGAGCCGGGAGAGCTCCTTGCGCAACGCGCGCAGGCGGTCGGGTTCCTCGCGAATCCGGTTGCGGCTTTCGCCCGGATCGGCCGTCAGGTCGTAGAGCGCCGGGCGCGGCCCGGACACGTAGCGCCAGGTACCCTGGGTGACGGCGGCGAGCGGACTCCATCCGAAGGTCGAGGCCGGAAACTCGGTCTCGTGGTAGACGCTCTCGGGCGCAGCCGATACGCCGCCCGCGACGGGGAGCGCCGGACCGCCGAGACGGCTCGCCCGCGCGCCGCACAGGCCGGCGAGGGTCGCGGCCAGCCGGCGGATGCTGACCGGCTCAGCGACGGTCCGCGCCGCCGGGAGACCGGAGCCGGAGAGCACCAGCGGCACGGCGAGCGTCGGCGAGTGCAGCAGATAGCCGTGCTCGCTCTCACCGTGCTCGCCGAAGCTCTCGCCATGATCTCCGACCACCGCCACGATGCGCGCCCGGCCCGGACGAAACCCGTCGAGCAGCCGGCCGATCTCGCGGTCCACCGTCTCTACCTCACTCCGGTAGCGACTGCGCGCATCGTCGCCGGCGCCATCGTAAGGCGCATGGGCATCGTAGAAGTGTGCCCAGAGAAAGACCGGGCGTTCGGCGCCGCCCGCAGCACCCGCCGTCGCGGCGAGGGCGGCGTCCACCACGGCGACAGCGGGCCGTTCGGGATAGCCGAACTCCCCGGTGCGCTCCGCCGCCATCCGGTCGTCGTAGAGATCGAAGCCGCGGTCGAGGCCGAAACGCCGGTCGAGCACGCGCGAGCCGACGACCGCCAGCGTCTGATAGCCGACGCCACGCAGGGTCTCGGCCAGGGTCGGGATCGCCGCTGCGAGAGCGCCTTGCCCGTTGTCGCGCAGGCCGTGCTGGTTCGGGTCGAGTCCGGTGAGCAGCGAGGCGTGCGCCGGCAGCGTCAGGGGCACCGGCGTCAGGGCGTGGGCGAAGCGGACTCCGGCGGCGGCGAGCGCGTCGAGCCGCGGCGTTTTCGCCGGGCCGCCGTAGCAGCCAGGCAGGTCGGCACGCAACGTGTCGATCGTCACCAGCAGGAGGTCGGGTGCCGCCGTCTCGGCGGCGAGCCGCCCTCCGGGCAGGCCGAGAAGGGCGAACAGCAGGATGCAGGCCTTCGGGGCGAGGCGCTTTCTATCCTTTGCAGATCTCGGTGCGAGCATCGCGCGTCACGATATCCGACTTGCCCGCCACCCGGCGGCCAGCGCGGGACGCCGGGGCGCTGACCCGCCGGTGGAGCGCGCCTCAGCGCTCGAGCGCGGACTGCAGCCGGTCGAGGACGCCGTCGAGCCGCTCGAGCGTGGCGTGGCTCGAATCGCGCCGGCCGCCGTTCTTGGCCAACAGGCGCGCCGAGGCGCTGTCCAGACCGACGCCGCGCCAGAGGTCGCGCGTGCGGTCTTCGAGCACCTCGCGGCGCAGCTTGAGCCCGTGGCGAGCGAGAATCGGCGCCAGCGAGTCGAAACGCGCCAGCAGGTCGCGCCGCGTCGATTCGTAGGCGTGGGCGCACATGGCGCTGCGCTCGGAGAAGCTGAAGATGTTGCTGAAGAACATCGAGTAGTCGTCGCGATCGGGCTCGAGCAGGATGACGTCGGCGTCTTCGTAGAGCTGGTCGTAGCGCTTCATCCCGACGTCGAGACGCGAATGGATGAGCGTGCGGAAGGTCTGCGAGAGCACCGACGGCAGCCCGCGGCGCAGCAGCTCGCCCTCGGCGTAGAGTCCCGCCGCCTTCTCCGTCGAAACGTCCACCGGCACGATCGGATTGAGGCAAAAGAGGAGCTTGGCGCCGGCGTCGAGCGCCACGGACGCGTGCACCGTCCGGTTGAGGACGCCATCGACATAGAGGTGGCCGTCGATGTCGACCGGCGGGTAGAGGCCCGGCAGCGCGCTCGAGGCCTGCACCGCGCGCGAGATCGGCACGTGGTCGCGCCCGGGCTTGCCGAAGACCACCGAACGTCCGGACTCGAGCTCCGCAGCGACGATGTAGAGCCGATGCTCGACTTGGCGGAAGTCGTCGCTGCGCCCCTTCATGGTGTAGATGGTGCGCAGGTAGTGGCGGATCGGCTCGTTGTCGAAAACGCCGACCGGCAGGGCGTGGCCGAGGCGGGTGAGCGACTCGAGCAGGGAGAGATCGCGCGGGTTACGCGCGAAGTCCCAGACCGCCTCGAGCGCGAGGCGCGGCACCGACAGGCCGCGCCGCATCCACTCGCCCAGTGCCGGGGTGAAGAACGTCTCGGGTACGAACGGGTGCTCGCCCGGCTCGTGCTTGACGATTGCCCGTACCATCTGAGCGCTGCTCAGCTGATTGACGAGATTGGCGGCGAGAAAGGCGCCGGCCGAGACGCCGACGTAGACGTCCAGGGCATTGACGTCGAGGCCGTCGATCGCCTCGTCGAGCGCGCGCAAGGCACCGATCTCGTAGACCGCGCCCGCCGGGCCTCCGCCGGCGAGCGCGAGTCCGATCGAGGTCTGCCGAAGCCGCCCGCGACCCTTGCGCCGGAGAGCCAAGTTCAGCGCGTCTTGCGGGTAACCGTGGGCTTGCGCTTCGCGGTCGTGGCGCGCTTGGCCGGGCGGGCCGGCTTGAGCTTCTTCTCGACCAGGAGGGTCAACTCCTCCACCCGGCGGGTGAGGGTCGCGATCTCGTTCTTGCTCGGCACGCCGATCTTGCGCAGGACACCGGCCACCCGGTCGTCGAGGCGATCTTCGACCCCTTCGACCTTGTCCTCGACCTTGCCCCAGGCCTCACCGGCGCGGTCCTTGGCGGCTTCGGCGACGTCCTCGACCTTGGCCTTCAGCTTGTCGAACTGGGCCAGGCCCTTCTTCTCGAAGCTCTCGCCCTTCTTCATCAGGCCGCGGAAGAGCTTGCCCCCCTCTTCCTCGGCGGTCGCCAAGGCGCCGAGCCCGGCCAACCAGACCTTCTCCGCGTTCTGCTTGATCTCTTCCTTGAAGTCCTTGTCGGACTGCTTCTTCGTGGTCATGTTTTCCGTCCTCGTCGATCGAATGGGATGAACTTGGGTTCCGGGCCGGGCGCGAGGCGCCCGGTCAGACGAGCTTCTGGCGCAGCGTGTCGACGCGCCGCATGAGCTCGCGCACGTCGTCCCGCGTCGGCAGGCCGAGCTGGCCCATGACCTCGGCCGCGCGCTGCTGGGCGATCCGGGTGGCGTCGTTGGCGAGCTTCAGCATCGTCGAGCCGGTCTCGGTCAGCGCCTGCTGCGCCTGCTGCACGCGAGTGCGGCGGCGGCGGCGGCCCTTGTCGACCAGAGCGTCGAACACCTCGACGCTGGTCTCGCCCGCGGTGGCCGCGAGGCCGAGCCCCACCAGCCAGGCGCTGCGGCCGAGCGCGAAGGCCCCTTCGCCGGCGGTTTCGAGGCCGGACTGGGCGACACTGGTGGCCATCTTCTGGATGTTCTTTCTCACTTGGCTTCTCCCTTCCCGCGCCGCATCGGGCGCACGGTGTTTGGTTTCCTGGCGGAGCGCTCCTGCCCGGCGCGCGACGCGCCAGCCTTGGCGCCGCCGCGCTCCTTCTCCAGCTTGGTCAGCGAGCCTTCGAGCTCTTCGAGGCGCTCGCGCAGACGCTCCATCTCTTCGCGTGCCTGCCGCACCGGCCCGAACTTGTCGATCGATGCCTGGAAGAACTGGTCCACCTTGTGCTGCACCTGCTCGACGCCGCTCTCGACCGCCTTCTGACCGGCGCGCACCAGCTCGTGCAGCAGCTCGCTCGGCAGGAAGCCGGTACCGCGCCGGCCCTCCTCCAGGATGATCTGGGTCAGCATCTGCGCGGTGACATCCGCGCCGGTGCCGTTGTCGACCACTTTGACGTCCTTGCCGGTGCGGATCCACTCCGCCAGCTCGTCGAGGGAGACGTAGCGGCTTTCTTCCGTGTCGTAGAGCTTGCGGCTCTCATAGCGCTTGATCAGACGATGCATCCCGGTCCCTCGCTCTCATTGCTTGCCGCATTGCGGCATCGGCAGGAGATTTATACCGCAGTGCGGCAAAACTGTCAACCAGGTCCTGCCGCATCGCGGCAAGGAACGGTTGAGCCTCCGCCTGCGAGCCGCTACAATGACCGGGCGCGCGAAAGACCGGCTCCGATCGACCGGTTCTCATGGCTGCGCCGAAAGGATCCGGGGGAATGCCGCACATCATCGCTGAGCCCTGTATCGGAGTGAAGGACACGTCTTGTGTCGACGTCTGCCCGGTCGACTGCATCTACGGCAAGAACGAGGACGTCGAGATGCTCTATATCCATCCGGAAGAGTGCATCGACTGCGGCCTGTGCGTCGACGCCTGCCCGGTGCAGGCGATCTTCCCTGCCGAGGAGACGCCGGACAAGTGGAAGCAGTTCATCGCCAAGAACTACGAGCACTTCGGCCTGCAAGCGCCGTAGACCCGGCTCGACCCGCTGGACCGAGAAAGGGACGCGCTGCGGCGCGTCCCTTTTTTTGTCCGCCTGGAATGAAACAGCCCGCTTCGAGGTTGAAAAATATGATCTTCTTGCACTCAACTTAGAGACCAAGAGGAGGGGGCCGGGTGGATTTCAAGGACTACTACAAGGTGCTGGGCGTAGCGCGCGACGCCTCTCAGGACGAGATCCAGAAGGCGTATCGCAAGCTGGCGCGCAAGTACCACCCGGACGTCAGCAAAGAAAAGGGCGCCGAGGCTCGCTTCAAAGAGGTCTCCGAGGCCAACGAAGTCCTCAAAGACGCCGACAAGCGCGCCCGTTACGACCAGTTCGGCACCGACTGGAAGCAGCGCGAGCAGTCCGGCCCGCAGCCCGGGGGCTTCGAGGGCTTCCAGGGCGTCGGTGGCGGCGCGACGGGCTTCTCGGACTTCTTCGAGATGCTCTTCGGCCAGGGCGCCCGAGCGGGAGCAGCGCCGGGCGGCGGCACCCGCGGCGGCTGGGCGTCCTGGGAGAACGAGGGCCGCGGCGGCTGGGCGCGGCCGGGAGCGAATCAGGAGGTCGTCCTCACCCTCAGTCTGGAAGAGGCTCTGGCCGGCGGAGTGCGCGAGCTCAGCCTGTCGAGCTCGGCCGGCGGCGAACCGCGCCGCATCAAGGTCAATCTGCCGCGCGCGATGCGCCCCGGTCAGACCGTCCGGGTCGCCGGCAAGGGCGAGGAGGGCCGCGCTGGAGGAGCGGCGGGGGATCTCTTTCTGAAGGTGGAGATCCTCCCCCATCCACGCTTCAGGCTCGAGGGACGCGACCTCCTCACCAGCCTCGAAGTGACCCCCTGGGAGGCCGTGCTCGGCGGGGAGGCCGAGATCCGCACCCTCGATGGCCGAGTGCGGGTCCGGGTTCCCGCGGGCACCTCGTCGGGGCGGCGCATCCGCGTCAAGGGGCGCGGTTTTCCCGCCGGTTCCGGGGCCGGCGAGCCCGGCGATCTCTACGCCGAGGTTCGTATCGTCGTGCCGGAGAGCCCGAGCGAGCGGGAGAAGGAGCTCTTCGCCGAACTGCGCAACGCATCCAGCTTTCATCCGCGAGGAGAAGGAGTCTGAACATGGATCTGAACCGGCTGACCCAGAAGTCTCAGGAAGCCCTCTCCGGCGCGCAGACGCGCGCCGCTGAGCGCGGGCACCAGGAGACCGACGTCGAGCACCTGCTCGCCGCGCTGCTCTCCCAGCCGGAAGGTCTGGTGCCGCGACTGCTGACCCGTATGGAGCTCGCGCCAACGAACCTCGCCGCCGCGGTCGAAGCGGAGCTCGCCAGGCGGCCGCAGGTCGCAGGCGGCGGCGAGTCGGGCAAGATCTACATCACGCAGCGGTTGCAGAAGGTCCTCGGCGCGGCGGAGAGCGAGGCCAAGCGGCTCAAGGACGAGTACGTCTCGGTCGAGCACCTGATGCTCGCCATCCTGGACGAAGGTCCGGCCGGGCCTGCAGCGAAGCTCCTCAAGCAGTTCGGCGTGACGCGCGAGAAGTTCCTGCAGGCACTCACCGCCGTGCGCGGCAGCCAGCGCGTGACCTCGGCTGAACCGGAAGCCGCCTACGAGGCGCTGGCGAAGTACGGCGTCGATCTGGTGGCCCAGGCGCGCAGCGGCAAGCTCGACCCGGTCATCGGCCGCGACGCCGAGATCCGCCGGGTCGTCCGGATCCTGTCGCGCAAGACCAAGAACAACCCGGTCCTGATCGGCGAACCCGGCGTCGGCAAGACCGCCATCGTCGAGGGCCTCGCCCAGCGCATCGTGCGCGGCGACGTGCCGGAGTGGCTGCAGGATCGCGTCCTGTTCTCGCTCGACATGGGATCGCTCCTCGCCGGCGCCAAGTTCCGCGGCGAGTTCGAAGAGCGGCTCAAAGCCGTGCTGAACGAGATCAAGCAGAGCGAAGGGCGCATTCTCCTGTTCATCGACGAGCTGCACACCATCGTCGGCGCCGGCAAGACGGAGGGCAGCCCCGACGCCGGCAACCTCCTCAAGCCGATGCTCGCCCGCGGCGAGCTGCACTGCATCGGCGCGACCACCCTCGACGAGTACAGGAAGAACATCGAGAAGGACGCCGCGCTCGAACGCCGCTTCCAGCCGGTGATCGTCGACGCGCCGAGCGTCGAAGACACGATCTCGATCCTGCGCGGCTTGAAGGAGCGCTTCGAGATCCACCACGGCGTCAGGATCCAGGACAACGCCCTGGTCGCCGCGGCGACGCTGTCGAACCGCTACATCTCCGACCGCTTCCTGCCCGACAAGGCGATCGACCTGATGGACGAGGCCTCGGCCATGATCCGCACCGAGATCGACTCGATGCCGCAGGAGCTCGATGAGCTGAACCGCAAAGTCCTGAGGACAGAAATAGAAGAAGCTTCACTGAAGAAGGAAAAAGACAAGGACTCCAAGAGGCGCCTGGAGGACCTGCGCAAAGAGCTCGCCGATCTGAAGGACCGCCATGGCGAGCTCAAGGCGCAGTGGGATGCGGAGCGAGAAGCGATCAGCAAGGTAAGAAAACTCCGCGAGGAGATCGAGCAGCTGAAGCAGAACGTCGAAGCCGCGGAGCGCGCCTACGATCTGAACAAGGCGGCAGAGCTCCGCCATGGGCTTCTACCTTTACTGGAAAAGAAGCTCGCGGACGCCGAGACCGCTTCCACCGGCGGGCCCGGCGCCGGGCCCGCCGGCCCGGTGCACGCGCGCCTCGTCCGAGAGGAGGTCACGGAGAACGAGATCGCCGAGATCGTCTCGCGCTGGACGGGCATTCCGGTCACCCGGCTGGTCGAAGGGGAGAAGGAGAAGCTCCTTCGCCTCGACTCGATTCTCCATCAGCGGGTTGTCGGCCAGGACGAGGCGGTGCAGGCGGTCGCTGACGCGGTGCTGCGGGCGCGCTCGGGGATCAAGGACCCGCGGCGGCCGATCGGCTCGTTCCTCTTCCTGGGGCCCACTGGCGTCGGCAAGACCGAGCTCGCCAAGGCGCTGTCGCAGGCGCTCTTCGACAGCGAAGAGAACCTGGTCCGCATCGACATGTCGGAGTACATGGAGAAGCACACCGTGTCGCGGCTCATCGGCGCCCCCCCCGGCTACGTCGGCTACGAAGAGGGCGGTCAGCTCACCGAAGCGGTGCGGCGCAAGCCCTACTCGGTCCTCCTCTTCGACGAGATCGAGAAGGCCCACCACGACGTCTTCAACGTGCTGCTGCAACTGCTCGACGACGGCCGCCTGACCGACGCCCAGGGGCGCACCGTGGACTTCAAGAACACGGTGGTCATCCTGACCTCGAACATCGGCTCGCAGTTCCTGATCGAGGGCGTCACCGACCGCGGCGAGATCCGCGAGGCCGCGCGCGATTCCGTGATGCGCGAGCTCAGGGCGCACTTCCGCCCCGAGTTCCTCAACCGGCTCGACGACATCGTGCTCTTCCGGCCGCTCACGCTGCCGGAGATCGAAACGATCGTCGACCTGCTGACCGCCGAGCTCCGCCAACGACTCGCCCTGCGCCAGGTCGCCCTCGAGCTGACGCCGGAGGCGCGGGCTTTCATCGCGCGCTCCGGCTACGACCCGGTCTACGGCGCTCGGCCGCTCAAGCGCTTCCTGCAGAAGCAGGTCGAGAGCCGCATCGCCCGCGCGCTCATCGGCGGCGAAGCGACGGAGGGGTCGATCGTCCGCGTGGGCGTCAGCGGCGACGCGCTGACGGTCGAGATCGTGGGAGCACCGGTCGAAGTGGGTGTGCCGGCCTGAGCCGCTACTTCCAGGCGCCGACCAGCATTTCGAGGCCCAGGCCGATGGCGAGCGAGCCGTTGCGTTCGTCCTCGAACTCGAAGCGCGGCCAGCTGTAGCCCAGCACGACTTCGCCCGCCAGCCAGTCGCGGTGCAGGAGCGGCTGACGGTAGATGGTGCGCGCGCCGTACTCCTTGAGCGGCACCTCCCAGGCGGTCTCGCCGCGTACGAAGACCTCGTAAGCGAGCGCCTTGGCTTTCGCCAGGCTCTGGTAGAGCAGGATCGCCGATCGCCATTCGAGACCGTCGGTCGACTCGGAGACCGTCCCGATGTTCCCCCAGCGCAGGAGCATCGTCCGCTTCACCACGTGGTCGTAGTCGACGCTCGTGGTGCTGCCGAAGCCGTCGCGGTTGGTCCAGAACAACGTCTCCCGGAAGTGGACCAGATTGCGCTCGTTGATCAGGAAGTTCCGCCGGTAGCGCCCCTGGGCGAAGATCTCGGGCTCGGTGCCGAGCTTGCCACCGACGCGAAAATCGGTGCGCTGCTTGTAGGTTCCGGGCAGCGAATAGCCGAGGCCGGCGAGCCAGCGGTTCTCGTCCGCGAAGTCGAGAAACTGCGAGCGCAGCGCCAGGCCCTCGCTGCGGTCGCTGATGAAGTCGTCCTGGTCGTCGCGGCCGATGAAGGCGTTCCAGCGCTTGGAGAAGTTCGGGAAATCGAACCGCACGTTGCCGCGCATCCGCACCTTGGTGCCCTCGTACTCGGAGTTCAACCCCGAGAGCTCCAGCCGCCCGCTGGCGCCGCGCGCCGAGGCGACGGCGAGCTCGCTGCGCTCGCCGAACAGGCCGTCGAACCAGAGCGCCGCGCCGCACAGCGTCTCGTAGAGCTTCTGGTGGGCTTCGTCGATCGCCGGCGCGTCTTCCGAGGCCGGCTGACGGCACGGGTTCACGGAACGCTTCCCCCCCCGCTTCTCCTTTTCGGCAGTCTGGGGGAGATCGCCCGGCTCTCCGGCCGTTTCGTCCGCCGGCGTCGCGGACCGCTCGCCCTCCTGGCCAGTCGCTTCCTGCGGGGCCGGCGCTGGCGGCGCCTCCAGCCTGTTGGCAGCGGCGTTGTGCGGCGCCCGCGGCGCGGCGGCGCATCCGGCCGAACCGGCGATGCCGCAGGCCGCGAGCAGCAGCACCGCGAGCTGCCTGGAGAGCGATGGCGACATGACGGAGAAAGCCTAACAGCCCCCGGGCGCAATTCACTCCGTGGAAACCTGCGGTAAACTACCCGCCATTCGCTCGCCTGCAGCCTCTTACCGCTCCGGAGGATTCCGCCCCATGCAAGACCGCGTCTCGCGCTTCTCCCCTGCCTTTCTGCTCGTAGGAATCGTGCTCTTGGGCCTCGCATCCGAGCCGGCCGCCGCCAAGCGGTTGGGCGGCGTCTTCACGGCAGTCAAGGACGCCAACGTCGTCGTGCTCGACTACGGCGAAGGCAGCTACGACGTCCGCATCTACGGCACCGAGGCGCCGGCCGACGGCCAGCCGTTCGCCGCCGAGGCCAAGGCGTTCGTGCGCGAGGCCCTACTGGGCAAACCCGGCGCGATGCGCTTCAAGTACAAGAACGCCAAGGACGAGATGGTCGCCCGCATCTTCTATTTCGACAACGACGGCAAGGAGCGCGATCTCAGCGTCGATCTCGCCGCCGCCGGTCTTGTCTGGCTCCGGCCCGGCGCCAAGTACCGGCCGGTCGAGGAAGGACAGCCGGACCAGCTGACCGCCGCGCAGGCAGATGCGCAGGCCGCACACCGCGGCATCTGGAGCGCCCCGAACTTGGTAGCGCCGTGGGCCCTCCGCGGAGAGACACTTCCGGTAAACGGCGAGGCGTCGGGCACACCGGAGACCGTCGCAGGCACGGTCGATGTCAACATCAGCAAACTCACTGGCAACGACAACGAGTGCGCGATCGCCAAGGACCCTTCGAATCAGCTGCGCCTAGCGGCTCACTGCAACAGCCTCCCGACACCGTGGATCTCGGGCGACGGCGGCCAAACCTGGTCGGTCGGCGGCTCGGTCGGTAGCTATTGCTGTGACCCCAATCTCGCCTTCGACAGCTTCGGCAACCTCTTTGCCACCTTCATCAACGGAGCGACGAACGCCATCGTCACAAAGCTGAGCGTCGATGGCGGCGTAACCTTCAACAACCTCGCCAGTTTCAGCGGCAGCGTCGATCAGCCCTCCGTCGTCGCCCACGATGGCATGGTGTGGATCGTCTGGAACCAGTCCTCCAGCATGGTGGCGCGAGGCGCCGCCGTGACCGGCCTCGGCTCCGTCGGCGCATTCTCGACCTTGCAGACCGCTTCCACGACGAGTGGCTGCAGCTTCGGCGATCTCGCCACCTCGCCCGTGGCTCCGTTCGCCGTGGTACAGGTGTGCGGCCCGAGCGGTGGCGAGGGGCCCAACGGCAACATCCGGATCAACATCGACTCCGACGGCCTCGGCGCGGGTGTCTTTGGCGCCTCGATCATCGCAACGACGACGAACGTCGGCGGATTCGACTTCATCCCCGCACAGAACCGGCGGTCGATCGACTCGGAAACCGGACTCGCTTTCGACCGCAACCCGACGAGTCCGCACTACAACAGGCTCTACCTTGTTTACACTGACGAGCTCGTCAATGAGAGCAATGACACCAACATCATGCTGCGATACTCGGACGACACGGGAAGCACCTGGAGCGCTCCGCTTCAAGTCAATACCGACGCCACGACTCGCAGCCAGTTTCTGCCCAAGATCGCGTCGGACCCGGCGACTGGCAATGTCGCGATTTGCTGGCACGACGCTCGAAACTCTGGGTCCAACACGGCGATGGAGGTGTGGTGCGATTCGTTCACTCCGGCGAGCTTTCCCACTCTCAGCGGCAACACGCGGGTGAGCGACGGGGCCTCGGTCTCGACGGACTCTGGCTTAAACGGTCTGGACTTCGGCGACTATAGCGGCCTGACCCTGACAGGCAACATCGCTCACCCTGTCTGGGCAGACTCGTCGAACAGCACCGGCGACAACCCCAACGGCACGACCAAGTCCGACACTTATACCGACAAGTACCCGCTGAATCTCTTCGCCGACGGCTTCGAGAGCGGCAACAGCAGCGCCTGGTCGGCCGTCGTTCCCTGATTCCGCGGCGTTGAGCCTGCCGGGCTTCGCCGGACTCGATTCCGTCCGAAGCCCGGTTTGCCTCCTGGCGCGCAGAAGCAGGAGAATCCCCCGCACGTGGCGTTCACACCGAAGTTCTTCTCCAACCTGACCTCGACGCCAGCCGAGCGCGCCGAGGCGTTCCTCAAGGCGGGCGACAAGGCGAAGGCGGCCGAGGCCTATGCCAAGGCGGGGATGCACCCGCAGGCGGCCAAGCTCTTCGCCGAGACCGGGAACTCGAAGCGCGCCGTCGAGACGACGCTGGTGGGCGTGCTCGGCAAGGTGCCGGACGGCTACTCCGACGCCACACCGCTCCAGGCCGGCGAGCTCCTCGCCTCCTCCGGCCATCACAAGGAGGCCATCGTCCTCTTCGAGCTCGGCGCCGACTGGAAGCAGGCGGCCGAGTCCGCGGCCAAGCTCCAGCTGCACGCCAAGGCGGCACGCTTCTACGAGAAGGCGCGCCTGTGGAAGCTCGCCGCGAACTACTACCGCCGAGGCAACCAGCCAGCCGACGCCGCTCGCGCCCTCGAGCAGGAGTCGAACCGGCTGAAGACCGAGGGCCGCGCGCGCCGCGAGCCTGGAGTCGAGCAGGCGATCGCCGAAGTCGACCAGGAGCGTGCCGAGCTCCTGGGAAAACTCGGCAAGAGCGGCGAGGCGGCGACCCTGCTCACCAACACGATGCCGACGCTCAAGTCCGGCAAGCTCCTCGAGGCCGCGGGGCGTTTCGAGGAGGCGATCCAGGCCTACATCGCGGTCGGCGAGAAGGAGGACGCCCTGCGCCTGCTCCCCAAGGCCACCGCGATGCGCCCGCACGAGCGCGCCAAAGCGCTCCTCGCCTGCGGCAGGCCACAGGACGCCGCGGCGCTGTTCGCGGCCTCCGGTGCCTTCAAGGAATGCGCGCAGGCCTGGGAGGCGGCGGCCGTCTGGCCGCAGGCCGGGCGGGCGTGGGAGGAGGCGCGTGAGCCGCGCCTGGCTGCCGAGGCCTACCGAAAGGCCGGGCGCTGGCCCGACGCCGGCCGCGCTTTCCTCGCTGCCGGCGACGATGCCGCCGCTGGCGAGGCGTTCCTCAACGCCCGCGACTATCAGCGGGCCGGCGAAAGCCTGCTCAAAGCCGGCAAGCCGTTCGAGGCCGCAACCTGCTTTCTCGAGGTCCAGTCGAAGGAGGACGCCAGCCGCGCCCTGCGCCAGGTGCCTGCGGCGTCGCAGATCGGTGGCAAGGCGACGATGCTCCTCGTGCCGCTGCTCTACGATCAGGGCAAGTACACCGACGCGCTGCAGCGGCTGCAGATGCTGCCGCCAGCAACCGACCCCGGCGGCACGACGATCGTCGATCAGCTCTACTGGCAGGGGCGTCTGCTCGAACGCCTCGAGCGCACGGAAGAGGCCGTCGCGGCGTACCAGAAGCTGGTCGCGATCAAGCCCGGCTACAAGGACGCCGCCGAGCGGCTCGGCGCGTTGCGCATCGCCACCGGCAGAATGACCGTCGTCCATGCGCCGGTCGCCAGCCCACTGCCGGCCGCGCGCTCGACGGAGGCCGCTCCGGTCTTCTCGCGCCCGGCGGGCCAGGGCGGCTTCCCCGCCGGCTACCTTCTCGCCGGACGCTACGAGATCGTCGCCGAGATCGGCCGGGGTGGCATGGGGCGGGTCTACCGCGCCCGCGACCGCGAGCTCGCCGAAGAGGTCGCGATCAAGACCATCCTCGGCCGGAGCGAACAGGACTCCGAGATTGCCGCCGAACAGGACCGCCTGCTGCGCGAGGTGCAGCTCCTGCGCCGCCTCACCCACCCGAACATCGTGCGGGTCTACGATCTGGGGCGCTTTCCCGACGGCATCTTCGTCACCATGGAACTGGTCGCCGGTCAGACCCTGGACCAGATCGTGCGCTCGAAGGTGCTGCCGCCGCTCGATCGCCTGCGCGCCATCCTCAAGCAGGTCGCCGCCGGACTCGGCGAGGCGCATGCGCATTCGATCGTGCATCGCGACCTCAAGCCGAGCAACGTCATCCTGACGCCGACGCGGGTCAAGATCCTCGACTTCGGCATCGCCCGCACGCTCACTGGCGATACCCGCCTCACCATGACCGGGCTCGCCGTCGGAACGCCGATGTACATGTCGCCGGAACAGATCCAGGGGGCCGAGCTCGATGGCCGCTGCGACCTCTATGCGCTGGGCGTCGTGGCCTTCACCCTGCTCGCCGGACGCGAGCCGTTCCTGGGCAACAATCCGACGGCGATCGCCCTCGAACATCTGCAGTCTCCGCCGCCCGATCTGCGGCGCCTGCGCCCCGGTACGCCCGAGCCCTGGGTCGCCTTCGTCGAGCGGCTGCTCGCCAAAGCACCCGACGACCGCTACGCCGATGCCGCTGCGGTGGGCGACGCGCTCGACGCGCTGCCCGTCTGAACGTCCGCCCCGTCGGCTGGAACGGAGGTTGCAGAACGGCCTCCCCGAGCGGCTCGAACCTCTTCCACGGCCGCCGGGAGATCGAAAAATGCGAAGCAAGGTGCTGTGCGGCGCCGTCCTACTTGGCTTGGGTCTCGGTTCGGCGGCCGGTGCGCGTGAGGTCTATCAGGGCCGGCTCCTGCCGGAGTCGGGCGGTACCGCCCGCAAACTGTCCGTAATCGTGGACGAATTCACCCCTGCCGCCGAGGCTGCACGCCTGCAAGAGGTGCTGCGCGCCCAGGGGCCCCGCGCCCTCGAACGGGCGATCGGCAAGCTCAAGGTCGGCAGCCTCCAGATCGGCGACGTCCAGAGCTACCCGATCGCTACCGCGACGGTCTACGAGAACCACGAGCTGCACACGCGAAGGCTCGTGCTGCTGCTGTCGCGGCCGGTCTCCTACCGCGAGTTCGTCCGCGGCGGCCACTCGCGCGACTATCCCTACACGCTCGTCGAGCTCGCCCTCGACGGCCCCGGTGTCGACGACGGCGGCAAGGGCGAGATGCTCGCGCTGGCCAAGATCGAGCTCGGCGCCAACGGCAAAGTCGAGATCGAGAACCTCGAGGCGCGGCCGCGGCGCATTCTCCAGGTTTCGCGCATCGAGTAGGACCGCGCCCCGAGGTTGCTCAGGCTCAGCGCGGCCCGGGGGTCCGCTCCGGCAAGGAGGCGTAGACGCCGGCGAACGCCGGATTCACCGCCCGGACTGCGGCGAGCACGCTGGCGGACTCTTCGGACTGGCCGGCGCGCTCGAGCGCCAGGGCGAGATTGAGTTTGTTGAACAGCTTGGTTCGACCTTCGTCGACGCCCCAGTAGGTGGCGCGTTCGTCGGCGGCGCGGAAGAGGTCGGCGGCCGAGTTCGGATCCCCCTCGGCGAGCTTCTTCAGGCCCTGTTGATGCAGGGAATCGACCTGCAGCACTCGCGCCCTGCCTTTGCCGTAGGTGCCCTTGTGGCTCTCCTCGACTCGCTGGGCAAGCGCCGCCTCCTCCGATTCGAAGTCGGCAGACTGGCCGGCGAGCAGCGCAAGCCGGTAGAACAGGATGCCACGCCCTCCCGGCTTGCCGGCACACGCGGCGAAACCGTCGCGCCAGGGAGCCGCGAAGTCCATGGTGATGAAAGCCGCGAAAAGCCTGGCCTCGCAGTCGAGTGCCGCCGCCTGGTCAGCCGGACAGTGCCTCGCGAGGCGCGCGGCGAGCGGAGGGATCTCTTCCGGTTTGCCCTCGAAGATCGCGATCCCGGCGAGATGCTGGTACGAGGCGCAAAAGTCGGGGCGAATCGCGATCGAGCGCTCGAACTCGGACCGCGCCTCGTCGTAGCGGCCGAGCAGCGACAGAAGCTCTCCCAGCGAGTCGTGCGGATTGGCCTGATCCGGGGCCACGTAGGCGTAGGTACGCAGCTGCTCCTCGGCCTCGGCGAACCGCGCCTGGGCCATCGCCAGGTAGGCGAGGTTGTTGCGAGCCAGAACCCAGTTGGGATCGACCTCGAGAAGTCGCTCATAGAGCTCGGCCGCGGCCGTGAAGTCTTCCCGGTCCCATGCCTGCCCGGCGGCGACGTAGAGCCCCCAGGGGTCTCGCGGGTGGCTTTCGAGGTAGCTCGCGGCGAGCTCCGACTGGCGCTCTCTCGGACTCCGCGCCATCTCGACGAGGAAACGCTCGCGTTCGCGGAGGTTCGCGACGTCGATGTTCTCGAGCTCCTGGCGCAGGCGCTTGCGCTCTTCGCCATCGACGGTGACGGCGGCGAGCTGCAGCTTGGCGGCGGCGAAAGCGGGGTCGAGCGCCAGCGCCTGGCGGAAGTCCGCCGCGGCGTCGAGGAGATAGAAACGCATCCGGGCTTCGAGGCCGGCCTCGAAGGCGGCAAGCGCCGCCGGCGACTTCGTCGTCCATTCGCCCGCGCGCGCCCGAAGCAGAAACGGCAAGACTACCGCTGCGGCGGCGAGGGCGCCCGCCGCCGAGACCAGCATCAGTTTGCGACGTCGCATGCTGCTCCTCCTCCGTCCCGGGAGATGGCGACGAGAGTGATGTCGTCATAGGGATCGGCGCCGCGCGTGAAGGTCGCGATGGCGTCGAGAACCTGCTCGATGATCTCCTGCGGACCGCCGCGGGCGGCGCCGAGCACCCGCATCAGACGCTCGTCGCCGAAGAGCTCGCCGTCCGGCGCCTGGGCCTCGGTCACGCCGTCCGAATAGCCGAGCACCAGATCGCCTGGGCCGACCGGCGCGCGGCTCGCGACGTAGCGGCCGTCGAGCAGCGCGCCGAGCGGCAGCCGGTGTGGCGGCAGTGGCAGCTCGTGGACCGCGCCCGCCGGCGTCCTCACCAGCAGCTGCGGCTGTCCGGCAAGAAGATAGTCGATGCCCTCGCCGTCGTCGGTCGCCGCGACCCACCCCAGGGCGACGAACGATTTCTTCGTCCCCAGGCCGTACAGCCTCCGGTTGGCGAGAGCGAAGAGGGTCTCCGGGTCGCGGTGCGAGAGCGCCAGCGTCTGCAGTGCCTCGTGCGCCGCCATCATCACCAGCGCACCGGCAACCGACTTCCCGGCGACGTCGCCGAAGACGATGGCGCGGATGCCGTTCTGCCCCGCCGGCAGCTCGGTGTAGAAGTCGCCGCCGACGTGGCGCGCCGCGCGACAGACCGCCGCGACCGACCAACCGCGGCCGAAGTGCAGCACGCGCGGCAGCAACTCGGTCTGGACGCTGGAGGCGATCTCGAGCTCGCGTTCGAGCTCGGCCTGGCGGGTCCTTTCGGCGACCAACCGGCTGGTCTCGAGCGCCAGCGCGGCCTGACCGAAGAGGCTGCCCAGGAGCGCACGAATCTCGTCCCCGATCTCGACCTGCCCGGTCGTCCCCGAGAGCAGCACCAGGCCGATCTTGCGCCGCGGCGAGGTGAGGTCGCCGACGACTTCGACGCCCGCCGGCTCGAGCTCGGCGATCAGGCGGGCGACCTCGCGCGATCGCGGCACCAGGCGGGAGAGCTCGGCAAGCGGCACCGGTTCACCCCTGGCCGCCAGGGCGTCGTGCATGGGCACCAGGAGCGGCAACTGCGCCGGAAGCGCGTGTGGTCCGGCGGCACGCTCGAGGACGCCGTCATGCTCGAGGTAGAGCGCAGCGAAGTGCAGGCCGAGGATGCGCGGCAGGCGCTCGACGACATCGCGCACCACCGGCTGCGGGTCGACTTCGGCAGCGACCGCTCGACCGAGATTGCGGATCGCCTCCTCCAGCCGGCGGCGATCGGCATGGACGAAGCGGTCGATCCACCCCTGGACCCGGTGTCGCAGCGGTTCGAGCAGCAGCAGCACGCCGAGGGCGAAGACCACCGGAAAGGCCGGCGAGGTGGAGAACTGCGAGCCGAGGACGAAGCTGTTCACCAGCGCGAGCGCCACGGCGTAGACCGAGGCGACACCGATCGTCACCATCGAATAGACCAGACTCCGTCGGACGATGACGCGGATGTCGAGCAGACCGAAGCGGATGATGGCGAAAGCGAAGGTGAGCGGCACCAGCGCGAGCGGCGCGAGCAACGCGAACGCCTCGGGATCGCTGTGCAACCACGCCGGACGCGCCACCGCCAGGCCGAGGAACGGCAGCAGGCCGAACAGCGAGCCGACGAAGACCAGGGCGATGCCGCGCCGTTGCCGCGGGTCGCGGGTCGCGCGGGCGTTCCAGGCGAGGGTGGCGAGGCCGACCAGCATGTAGAGCCCGAGCACCCACCAGCTCGCCTCGGGGGCCCCGGTGATCAACCGCGGCGCCACGCCGGCGCGGCGCCCGTGCGCGATCGCGACGACGAAGACCGCGAGCGGCAGGAGGTAGAGCGAGGCGAGCAGCAGGAGCCAGCGTTTCCGGCGGCGCGCGAAGCGGGGCTCGCCGGCCTCCGGTCGCAGCGCAATCGGGCGTGGAAAGACGAGAAAGAAATGCAGGAAGCAGGCCGGCAGCAGCAGCAGGGCGAGGGCCCCGGCCTCGAGCACCAGGCCATCGATCCAGCCATAGGAGGCCGGACGCAGGCGGCAGATGAGGAAGAGCAGGAACAGCGCCCCGACGAGATGGAAGATCTGCGCTGCGCGCAGGTCGGGTTGCCGGCGCAGCACGAAGAAGGCGACGCCGAAGAACGAGAAGCCGAGCAGGCAGGCGAAAAAGTAGGGGGCGCTGCCGATGAAGCGCCTTCCCAGGTGCACCGCGCGCAGGTCCTCGACACCCTCGCCGCGGCGCACCAGGTACGGCACGTCGTCGCCGATCCGGTGGCGGGCCAGGATCCGCCCGGCCTGGGCGCCCGAGGAGAGCACCGTCCGGTCGATTCCGACGATCTGGTCGCCGGCCAGAATCCCCGCCAGGTCGGCCCCGGAGCCCGGCACGACTTCGCGGACGGTGAGCGTTCCCCACTGGTCCGGCTCCAGCACGACGCCGTCGTAGGGGCGCGGCACCAGGATGTCGACAATCGACAGCAGGGCGAAGGCGAGCGCAACGCCGCCGAAGATCGCCACCCACCGTGAAAGCGTCCACCCCCCCATCGTCACAGGCCCTCAGGACTACTATACGTAGACTGGGCCCCCGGGATCTGGCGAGTTGCCGGCGCCTGCCCCGCCGGCGCCTGCCGCCGACCGCTTGACGGGAGTTTCCCCGCCGGAGAGACTGCCGCAGGCACGCGCCAGACGGGGATCGCCGGAGGCCCGACGGGGCGGCCGGTGGCCCGCGAACTGAAGTCTGACCCTTGGGACGAGGAGTGAAGGACCGCATGAGCGACGAGATCGTCACCCAGACCCTGACCGTCAACGGTGAAAGCCGAACGGTCGCCTTCGCGGTGCACCACACCCTGCTCGAGGTGCTGCGCGAGGAGCTCGGCCTGACCGGAACCAAGCACGGCTGCGAGCTCGGCGAATGCGGTACCTGCACGGTGCTCGTCGACGATCAGCCGGTACTCTCCTGTCTGGCGCTCGCCGCCGAGATGGAAGACAAGGCGATCACGACCGTCGAGGGGCTGCAGCAGGGCAACGAGCTGCATCCCCTGCAGGCCGCCTTCGCCGATCTCGGAGCCGCCCAGTGCGGCTACTGCACGCCGGGGATCCTGCTCACCGCCAAGGCGCTGCTGGCGGAGAATCCGCGACCGAACCGGCAGGAGATCCGCGCTGCGCTCGCCGGCAACCTCTGCCGCTGCACCGGCTACGTCAAGATTCTCGAGGCGGTCGAAGGGGCAGCGGCGATCCTGCGCGGTGAGAGCTGGGCTGCGGAGCGCGAATCCCTCCATGGGGCGCTCGAGCCCGGCGCCCCGTCGGTCAGGCCCTGACTCCGAGCAGACGCGCCGGCAGAAAGAAGAGGCCTTTCAGAAACGCCAGCACGCCGCCGACGGCGAAGCCGACGATGCGGAACGGCAGCAGCACCAGCCACACGAGCGGATAGAGCACGAGCGCCAAGAGGGCGATCGGCCAGCAGACGATGAACAGCAGCACCCAGACGAGAAAGGTCAACACTTTGATGATCTCCCAAGCATCCAGGAAGCCCACGGCAGAAGAGCTTCCAGTAAATGGATACGGACGGAGCGGCGGCGTGTTTCGCGTTGCGCCATCGTCTGCCGAGGCTCCCGCTTCCGGAAGCGCGAGTGCGCGGCGAAGACAGCGGCTGGTGCGACTGCTCGCCACCGTCGTGGTGGCCACAACCCCCTGGACCGGTGTTCTTTTCGCCTCGTCTGGCGCGAAAGCCCCGGTTCCGGCGTCGGCCGCCGCTCGCGCAGCGTCGGGGGGCGGCGCGCAAGCCGACCTCGTCCTGCGGCGCGGCCAGATCTACACCGTGGATGCCGCGCGTTCGTGGGCAGAGTCGATCGCCGTGGCTGGCGACCGGATCCTCTTCGTCGGCGCTGACCGGGATGTCAGCGGCTTCATCGGCCCGAAGACCCGCGTAGTGGACCTCGGCGGGCGCTTCGTCCTGCCCGGTTTCCACGACCGGCACGTCCATCCGGTGTCGGGGGGCGTCGAGCTCACGCAGTGCGACCTCAATTCGAGCGCCGACCGGGCCGAGGTCCTCGACCGCCTGCGCGCCTGCGTCGCCCGACTGGGCGACCGGCCCTGGCTGGTCGGCGGCGGCTGGGACCTCACCCTCTTCCCGGGCGGCATCGCCGATCGCCGCGACCTCGACGCGATCCTGGCGGATCGCCCGGCCCTCCTCGCCTCGGCGGACGGCCACTCGAGTTGGGCCAACTCGAAGGCCCTCGAGCTTGCCGGCGTCACCGCAGCGACCTCCGATCCTGAAGGTGGGCGGATCGAACGGGATGCCTCCGGCGCGCCGATCGGCACCCTGCGCGAGAGCGCCGCCGACCTGGTCGCCGGATTGCTGCCGGAGACGACGTCCACAGAACGCCTCGCCGGCCTCCGCCTCGCCGTCGCCAAAGCGCACGGCTTCGGCATCGTCGCGCTGACCGAGGCGAGCGCCGGACCGGAGACGACCGCCACCTACGACGCTCTCGACCGTTCCGGCGAGCTCGGCCTGCGCGTCGTCGTTTCGCAACACCTCGGCCCAGAGGACGGTGTCGGCAGCATTCCAGACCTCGCGCGCGAGCGCGCCGCTCCGCACTCCCCGCACGTACGCGCCACGGCGGTCAAGCTGTTTGCCGACGGCGTCCTCGAAGGGGGCACGGCTTCCCTGCTCGAGCCCTACATCGGCGGCCGGACCGGTTCGGGCATTCCGAACTGGAGCGCAGCTGCGCTGCGCGAGGTGATCGTCGCCCTCGATCGCGAGCGCTTCCAGATCCACGTCCACGCCATCGGCGACCGGGCGATCCGCGACACCCTCGACGGCCTCGCCGCGGCGCGCGCCGCGAACGGCGTACGCGATGCGCGGCCGCTGCTCGCCCACATCCAGCTCTTCGCGCCCGAAGACATCCCGCGCTTCCGCGAGCTCGGCGTCGTCGCCGACTTCCAACCTCTCTGGGCCTACGCCGACAGCTACATCACCGATCTCACGGCGCCGTTCCTCGGGCCCGAGCGCATGCGGTGGAACTACCCCATCGCCTCCGTCGCACGCACCGGCGCGGCACTCGCCGCCGGCAGCGACTGGTCGGTCTCGTCGATGAACCCACTCGAGGCGATCGAGGTGGCGGTCACCCGCTGCGATCCGGAGCTTTCGACCTGCGACCAGCCGTGGATTCCGGAGGAGCGCGTCGATCTCGCGACGATGCTCGCCGCCTACACCATCGGCGGGGCCTACGCGGGCTTCGAGGAGCACGACAGCGGTTCCCTCGAGACCGGGAAGCTCGCCGATCTCGTCGTGCTCGACCGGAACCTCTTCGCGATTCCCTCCGGTGAGATCTCGGAGGCGAAGGTGCTGCTGACCCTTTTCGAGGGTCGGACGGTTTTTGGTGCCTTCGACGACCTTCAAGCAAGGGCTTCCGGTAAAGGGGGGTTGTGATGACGGAACCGCGCGGCAAGTCCACGGGTGCTTCGTCCGCCCCGCCGGCTCGCAGTCCGGCGGCGCCGCAGGCGCTGCCGGAGCGCGACCTCACGCTCATCGGCACGCCGTTTCGCCGCGTCGACGGCTGGGCCAAGGTCACCGGTGCCACGCGCTTCGCGGACGACCTCTCCTTTCCGCGCCAGTGCTCCATCAAGCTGGTGCGCTCGACGGTGCCGCATGCGCGCCTGCTCTCGGTCGACGCCTCTGCCGCGTTGGCGATGCCCGGCGTGCTCGCGGTGCTCACCGGCAAGGACCTGCCGGTCACCTTCGGCATTCTGCCGGTGTCGCAGGACGAGCATCCGCTGGCACTCGACATCGTGCGGCATGTCGGCGATCCGATCGCCGCCGTGGCGGCGACCTCGGAGGATCTGGCGCACGAGGCGGCGCTCGCCGTGCGGATCGAGTACGACCCTCTGCCGACGATCGCCACGGTCGAAGAGGCGATCGCCACCCCGGAGCCGCAGATCCACACCTACGCCGACGACGGGAACCTCCACAAGCTCCTGTCGATGGAGTTCGGCGACGTCGAGGCCGGCTTCGCCGAGGCCGACCGGGTCTTCGAGGACACCTTCTTCTACGAAGGCAACACCCACTTGCCGATGGAGCAGCACGCGACCGTGGCCGTTCCCGAGGACGACGGCCGGGTGACCGTCTGGTCGTCCACGCAGACGCCGCACTATCTGCACCGGGCGTTGACCAAGGTGCTGGGCCTCCCCGCGTCGCGCATCCGCGTCGTCGCGACGCCGAACGGCGGCGGTTTCGGCGGCAAGAGCGACCCGTTCGGGCACGAGATCGTCTGCGCGGCGATGGCGCTCCGGCTCGGGCGCCCGGCCAAGATCTCGCTCACCCGTGAAGAGGTCTTCTACTGCCACCGCGGCCGCCACCCGGTGCTGATGAAGCTGAAGACCGGCGTGCGTCGCGACGGCACGCTCACCGCCCAGACTCTGCAGACGACGCTCGACGGCGGCGCTTACGGCAGCTACGGCGTCGCCTCGACCTACTACACCGGCGCGCTGCAGACGGTGACCTACCGCCTGCCACGCTACAAGTTCGAGTCGATCCGCGCCTTCACCAACAAGCCGGCCTGCGGCCCGAAGCGCGGACACGGCACGCCGCAGCCGCGCTTCGGCTTCGAGGTCCAGCTCGACCGGATCGCCGTCGAGCTCGGGCAGAACCCGGCCGATCTCCGGCTGCGGATGGTCGAGGAGCCGAACACCGTCACTGCCAACTGGCTGCGCCTCGGCACGATCGCGCTCGGGCGCTGCATCGAAGCGGTGGTGGCCGGCTCCGGCTATCGCGAACGCTGGGGAAAGCTCCCACCGGGGCGCGGCCTCGGCCTCGCCTGCGGCAGCTATCTGTGCGGCGCAGGACTGCCGATCTACTGGAATCACATGCCGCAGTCGGGCGTGACGCTGCACGTCGATCGCGGCGGCGGCGTCGCGGTGTTCTGCGGCGAGACCGAGATCGGGCAGGGCTCCGACTCGGTGCTCGCAGCCGTCGTGGCCGAGGTTCTCGGCCTCGAGCTCGCCGATCTTCGTCTCCAGGTCGCCGACACGGCGTTCACTCCGGTCGACCTCGGCAGCTACTCGTCGCGCGTCACCTTGATGATGGGGCACGCGGCACGCGATGCCGCGGAGAAGGTCCGCGCCGTCGTCGCCCAGGCGGTGGCACGGCAGCTCGGCATCGCCCCATCGCAGCTGGTCTTCTCCGGGCGCCGCGTCTTCGACAGCGCCGATCCCGCCAAAGGCCTTTCCTGGGAGGAGGCGGTCATCGTCACCGAGGCGCGCGCCGGGACGCTCGCGGCCGCCGGCTCCTACACTCCGCCGCGCTCGCCGGGCAAGTACCGCGGCGCCGGTGTCGGCCCCTCCCCCACCTACTCGTACTCGGCGGCGGTGGTCGAGGTCGAGGTCGACGAGGCCACCGGAATCTGGAAGCCGCTGCATGTCTGGATGGCGCACGACATCGGACGCTCGATCAACCCGGCGCTGGTGATGGGACAGGTCGAGGGCTCGGTCTACATGGGGCTCGGCGAGGCGATGATGGAAGAGAGCGCCTTCAGGCGACTGCCGAAGGCGCGCTCCGGGGCGCTGGTGCACAAGTTCCCCAGCCTCCTCGAGTACAAGAGCCTGACCTTCGAGGAGATGCCGGTGGTCACCACCTACCTGATCGAGGAGCCCGATCCGGCGGGCCCTTTCGGCGCCAAGGAGGTCGGCCAGGGGCCGCTCCTGCCGATGCCGCCGGCCTGCGCCAACGCCATCTACGACGCCGTCGGCGTGCGCGTCGACCAGGTGCCGATCCATCCGCACATGGTGCTGAAGGCCCTCGAGGCGAAGCGCAAGGGGAAGCCCGCGCGCTTCGGCCCCGACAGCTTCCCGGAGATCGACTTCGGCATCACCCTGAAAGTGCCGACCCCCTGGGAGGGGGGAGACGGCAAGGCGACCAACGAGGCCGAGTTCAAGACCGCCACCGGCCGCAAGTCGAAGGACGGGACGATGGCCGAGCGCGAAGAGGCACTCAAGGCGGGCAGCGTCGAAGCCCTGACGACGAAGCTCGCCGGCAAGAAGGGCGAATGACATGTTGAGATTGCCGAAGTTCCGACTGCATCAGCCGGCGACCCTCGCCGAGGCCGCGGAGATTCTCGCCGCCGAAGGCGGCATCGGAGAAGGGGCCCGGGTCGTCGCCGGCGGGACCGACCTCTGGCCGAATCTCAAGCGCCGGCACCAGCAGGCCGCCCACGTCGTCTCGCTCGCCCGCCTGCCGGAGCTCCGCCAGATCCGCGCCAACGGCGACCTGCACCTCGGCGCCATGGCGACGCTTTCGGCGATCGAACGTCACGCCGCGGTGCGCGAGCGCTATCCCGCGCTGGCGGCGGCGGTTGCCTGGATCTCCTCGCCGGTGCTGCGCAACATGGGGACGATCGGCGGCAACGTCTGTCTCGACACCCGCTGCACCTACTACAACCAGAACGAAGAGTGGCGGCAGTCGATCTCCTACTGCATGAAGGCCGCAGGGAAGATCTGCTGGGTGGCGCCCTCGTCGCCGCGCTGCTGGGCGGTCAATTCCGCCGATTCGGCGCCGATGCTGGTGGCGTTGGGAGCGCGTGTCGAGCTGCTCTCGGCGGCCGGCCGGCGCGAGATTCCCATCGCCGCCCTTTACCACGACGACGGGATGGCCTATCTGACCAAGCAGCGCGACGAGATCGTCACCGCCATCGTCGTCCCCGGCGACGCCGACGCGAGGACCTGCCGCACGGCTTTCTTCAAGCTGCGGCGGCGCGGCTCGATCGACTTCGGCGTGCTGTCGGTCGCGGTGGCTCTCTGGATGGACGGAGAGGTCGTGCGCGACGCGCGCGTCGTGCTCGGCTCGATCGCCTCGCTCCCCTCCCCGGCCGAGGAGGTCGCGCAGGCGCTCGTCGGCGAGCGCCTCACCCCCGAGACGATCCGGGCCGCGGCAGCGAAGGCGCGCAGTGCCGCGACGCCGATGGACAACACTGACCTCGACCCGCGTTGGCGCGGCCAGGTGACGCCGGTCTACGTCGAGCGCACGCTGCGCCAGGCGGCGGGATCGTAGCCTCGGCGAGACGGCGGACCTAGAGCTGCGATGCACGCCCCCCGGCAGACGCTCCCGAGCCCGCTGGACGGCCGCCGTCGGATCCTGGGATTCGTCGCCCTCGCGCTCGCCGGTCTGGGCCTCCTCGCCTTCAAGAACAAGGGCCAGTTACCGGCTCCAGCCGAGATCGACCGTGCACTCCTCGCCGAGCCCCGGCAGGAGCCGACAGATCGCGAGCCGTTCGAGTTCACCCACGAAGGCCACGCTGTCAAGGTCCGCCCGGTCGCCGAGTACGAGCTCTGGGGTCTGGTGGTTAGCCACAACAACATCCGGAGTATCGCGGACATTTACCACGACAGCTCGTCGGTCGACACGAAGGACCTCTGCGTCGTCTGGGGCAGCAATCTGCAGCGCGGCGAGCTCGGACGCGTCGAGTTCCAGAGCGGTCCGTGGACCTGCTACTTCCGCTATCCCCAGGGCGTCCGGTTCGTCGCCACGGAGGCGTCGAACAACCACATGGTCACCGACAGCGAAGCTCTGCGGGCCGCCCTCGAGGATGTCCGTGTCGGCGACCAGATCCACGTCAAGGGGGCGCTGGTGGACTACCAGCTCGAAGACTGGCGCGACTTCTGGCGCCGCTCGAGCCGGGTGCGCACCGATGGCGGCAACGGCGCCTGCGAGGTTCTCTACTTCGAAGAGCTCGACGTCCTCGTGCCGGGAACGCCCCTCTGGTACGGGCTCTTCCGCGCCGCGCTCTGGCTGTTGATCGCCGTCGGCGGCCTCTACCTGCACTCGATCTGGGTCGACTCGACGCGTCTGGCGACGGCCGCTCGCCCGAAGTCTCCGCTCACCGGACCGCCGCCGGACATCTGGCCGGGCGAGGACTCCGGGCCGCCCCAGGGCGAAGCGCGGCGCAGCTAGGAGACGCCGGCCGTCGCGACCGGACGATAGACGCCCCAGAGCTCCAGAGGCTGCATGAGCTCGTGGCGCACGGCGCTGTCGTCGCTGTCGATCAGGAAGTCGAGACTGTTCTGCGCCGCAGCGGCCGGCGCCCCGAGCGCCGCACCGAGCACCGGATGCGCGCAGACGAAGCGCATGAAGGCGCCGTGCCGGTGCTCGTAGAGCGGCGCGAACCGCCGCCGCAAGGGCTCGAGAATCTCCTCCTGGCGCGGTCCGCCGAGGCCGGCCTCGCCGTCGGGAGCGGCGAGCCGCGCCCCCTTCGTCAGGCTCTCGGGGAGGCGCGCGAGCAGGGCGTTGGCGAGCCACTCGTTCTCGTCCCAGAGGAGCTTGCCGTTCTTTCCCACCATGTCTTCGACCTGCAGCAGGCCGCCCGGCGCGAGCGCGGCGGCTATCTCGTCGAAGCATCGCGCGGGATCGAGCAGACGATGGAAGACACCGCGCACGACCACGAGGTCGTAGCGCCCGCGATCGAGCGTCAGATCACCGATCTCGGCGGGCTCAAACTCGAGTCGCAGATTCTCGGTCCGCGCCACCTCGACCGCGCGGTCGAACCGGGCGCCCTCCGGGTGCAGATGCCGAATGGTGTAGTTGCGCCCGAAGCTCCTCGCCAGCGCGATCTCGCGGCTGCCGGATCCGCCGCCCAGACTCAGCACCTCGATCGGGCGTTCGAGCTCGGCGAGGCTCTGCGACAGCAGCACACCGAGGCTCGCGAAGCCCGACGCCTGCAGCGTCGGCCGCAGCCGTTCGCTGTAGTGCCGCCAGGCGAGGTTCGCCGCGCCGGCCCCCTGCCGGAGATCTTCCGTCACGGCGATCTGCGCGAAGCGCTCGCGCGCTTCCGGTCCTGCCTGATCTTCGCCGGAGCCTCTCGTCAGCTCGCCCATCTCGCGCCCATCATAATCCTCCGGACCGCAAGTCGTGCATCGCAGACCGGAACCTCGGCCCGCGGCACGCCCCGGCCGCAGCCGGAAGTCAGTGCCGCCGGTAGCGCTCCCGCAACTGGGTCTGGCGGCTGGTCATCGGAATCTCCTCGCCGCGGATGTAGACCGCGTCGGCGAAGGTCGTCACCTCGAGCGGGTCGCCATCCCAGAGGACCAGATCGGCGTCCTTGCCGGGCTCGAGCGAGCCGTAGCGGTCAGCGATTCCCCAGATCTCCGCCGGCACGATCGTCAGGGCGGCGAGGGCGTCCCGCCAGGGCATACCGTAGGCGACCGCGTTGCCGGCGCTCTGGCGGACATTCCGGGCGTTGTGCGCGTCGCCGTTCATGAACGCCACGCGCACCCCGGAAGCGCGCAGGCGCGCGGCGTTCTCGAGCGTGGCGCCGACCTGTTCGAACGACTCCGGCAGATTGTCGAGCGGCTCGACGAGCACCGGAACCTCGGCGGCCGCGATCTCGCGCGCCACCTCCCAACCCTCGGCGACGCCGGCGAGGATCAGGCGCACGCCGAGCTCCTTGGCGAGCCTCAGGATGGCGAGGATGTCGCTCGCGCGATGCACCGTGACCACCAGCGGCACGTCGCCGCGCGCGACCGGCGCGAGCGCTTCGAGATCGAGACGCGACAGCGCATAGTCGCGCCGCGCGCCGGTGTCGTAGTCGTTGCGATGCGCGGCATGGTCGGCGGCGTCCTGCAGCGCCTCGCGCAGGCGCAGCATCGCGGCGCCGCGCGCTCCGCCGGCGAGCGCTGCGCCCTGCTCGCCGAGGGCGGCGAACATCGCCACCTGAGGGCGCACGAGGAGGTCGGCACCCAGGCCCAAGTGAATGACGGCGCCCTGGCCGGCGATCAGACTGCTGCCGGGCTGCGGCGCCACGACGGCCCGCGTCAGGCCCTCGATGCGGTTCACCGCGATGAGCGTCGAACGCGGATTGAGGGCCATGGCGACGTCGAAAGCGGCGGTGAGTCGCTCGTCCTTCACCTCGCCGTCCCCCGACCCTTCCGCTGCCCAGACCTCGACGATGCCCAGGCGGGTGAGGGAATTGAACAGCCCGGGAGTCACGATCTTGCCGCGCGCATCGACGCGGCGCGTGCCGGGAGGGATCGCGAGGCCGGCGCCGACAGCGGCGATCCGGCCGTCGACTACCAGCACCGTGCCGTTCTCGACGACCCCGGCAGGCCCCATGGTGTGGACCGTGCCGCCGGTGACGGCGAAGGAGTCTGCCGCGAGAGGCGTGACGGCAGACAGGGCGGCGGCCAGCCCCCACATCGAGATCGAGCGTTTCATCGGCTCACCCCCGCGGTGCCGAGAGAGAAATCGGAGAGCGGCTGATGCGCCGGGTCGGCGCGATCGTAGGCCAGCGCGCCGTCGATGAAGACCTTCTCGGCGCGACTGTACACACTGAACGGATTGCCGCTCCAGACGACGACGTCGGCCATCTTGCCCGGCTCGAGCGTGCCGGTCAGGGCGTCGATACCGATCGACTTCGCCGGATTCGAGGTCAGCCAGCGGATGGCATCCTCCTCGCGCAGACCGAGGCCGATGCGGTTGCCGGCCGCCATCGCCTTGGCGGCCTCCTGGTTGAGCCGCTGGATCCCGGTGGCCGAGTCGGAGTGGATCACCGTGCAGGCGCCCGCGGCCTCGAGCAGCGCCGCGTTCTCGCGGATGCCGTCGAAGGCCTCCATCTTGAAGCCCCACCAGTCCGCCCAGACGTCGGCGCAGATGCCGTTCGCCGCCAGGACATCGGCGATCTTGTAGGCCTCGACGGCGTGATGGAAGGCGCTGATCCGGAAGTCGAACTCCTGCGAGATCGCGATCATCGTGACCATCTCGTCGGCGCGATAGCAGTGGTTCTGGATCAGGATCTCGCCCGCGAGCACGCCGGCCAGCGTGTCGAGCTCCAGGTCGCGCTCGGGCGCCTTGAGATCGGCGGCCCCAGCCCCGGACCTGCGCTGATACTCCTGCCAGTCCTGGCGGTACCTGGCGGCGCGGATCCAGGCAGCACGATATCCGGCGACATTGCCCATCCGCGTCCCCGGAGCGCGGCCCTTCTCGCCGTAGACCCGCTTGGGGTTCTCGCCGCAGGCCATCTTCAGGCCGTAGGGCGCGCCGGGGAACTTCATCGCGTAGACGTCGCGCGCCGGGACGTTCTTCAGTGTCACGCCGCGCCCGCCGAAGAGATTCGCCGAGCCGGGCAGCACCTGAAGGGCGGTCACGCCCCCGGCCAGAGCCAGCGCAAACTGCGGATCCTGCGGCCAGACCGAGTGCTCCGCCTGCACCTCCGCCGTGTTCGGATCGGTCGCTTCGTTGCCATCCTCCTGCCCGGCGACTCCCGGCGAGGGATACACCCCGAGGTGCGAGTGCGCGTCGATGATGCCGGGGGTCACCCACTTGCCGGCCGCCTCGAGCACCACCGCGTCAGCGGGCACCTCGATCGCGGCTCCGACCGCGGCCACCTTGCCGTCGCGGAGCAGCAGTGAACCGTGCTCGATCCGGTCGCCGGCAGCGGTCAGGATCGTGGCGTTGCGGATCACCAGCGGCGGCGCCGCCGGCGGGCGATAGGTGGAGGCGTAGGCGCCGCCCGCCCTCCACGGCAGGTCGACCGCTGCGACCCTGCCGCCTTCGGGCGCGGCGGAAGGAGCCGCCGGTCCCGGCGAGGCGCAACCGAAAGCAGCCAGCAACAGGGGAATTGCAGCCCACGCTCTTCGACTCGTCATCTGTCCGGGTCCCTCGAGGCCGATGGCGGAAGGCGGGAGAGTATCAGGCGCCCTCCGGGTCGGACCAGCGATCGGCGAGAGCCGAGCGCCGGCCGTCGAGAATCGCTTCGGCGGCCCGCATCGCCGAGACGAGCACCGGGGCGACGCCGCCGCCCGGTCGCGTCCAGTGGCCGACGAAGTGGAGGTCGCCGATCGGACTCGCGACGTCCGGACGGTTCGCCCCGAGTTGGTCGGGAGCCATCTCCCAACCGAGCATCGCACCGGAGAGGTTGCGGGTGAACCGCTCGGCGGTGCGATCGGACGCCGAGCTGCGGCTGACGATCGCCCGCGAGGCACCGGGCAGGATCTTCTCGAACTCCGCCAGGACGAAGCGCTCGACCTCGGTCTTCTGGCGTGCCGGATCGAGGTCGGCACCGGGGTCGACCTCGATGACCTTCTGCAGGATCACGATCTGGCCACCCGGAGGCGCGAGATCGGGATCGAAGAGGGTCGGCGAGAAGACCTTGCAGGCGAGCGCCCCCCGTCCGACGTCGTCGGGATTCCACTCGCTCCAGTAGTAGCCCTGAACCGCCTCGATCTCGTCGCGCGGCACACCGCGGAGACCCAGATGAGTCAGAAAGCAGGGAAAGCTCGGGCGCATTCGCGCCGTCGATTCGATCGCCGGCGCCGCCTCCGGAACGTCGCGCAGGAGATCGACCAGCGTGTGCCGCAAGTCGCCGTTGGCGACCACCTGGCCACAGCGCACTGTTCGGCGGCCGGCGTTCACTCCGCGGGTGGTCTCGATCTCGACCGCCCTTGCCCGCCCGCCCTCGGTGACGATCCGCACCGCGGCAGTGCTGGTCAGGATCTCGCCGCCGCGCTCCTCGAGGCAACGGGCCAGGTCGTCGGTGAACGCCTGCGAGCTGCCCTGCGGGTAGTAGTTGCCGAGAAAGTAAGCCCAGCGCAACATCGAGTCGAAGACGAACGAAGTCCGGCGCGGCGACGATCCCCAGTGCGGACAGTCCGCGGTGAGCAGGAGCTGGAGCTTGCGATCCGGAATGAAGCGGTCGAGCGCGTCGCGCACCGTCCAGTTCTCCCAGCGTTCGAGGCGCGCCGAACGCTGGCCGCGAAAGTAGCCCAGGAGACCGGCGGTGTTGGCGTCGCGCGCCGCAGCGAAGAACTCGTCCAGGGCGGCGACCGCGTGCGGGAACGCGGCGTGAAGCCGCGCCTGGTAGGTCTCGAAGTCTATCGGCACTTCGAATCGCGAACCGTCCGGGAAGTGAAAGACGTCCACCGGATCCATCTGCAACCAGCGGACGTCGACGCCGAGCTCGGCGAGCAGCCGCCCGGGCTCGGTGTCGGGGTTGCCTACCATCGGGTAGAAGTGGGTCGACGCGTCGAAAGTGAAGCCGTCGCGCCGGAACATGCTGCAGTAGCCGCCGACCATGTAGTGCTGCTCGACCACCAGCACCGACAGCCCGCCGCGTGCGAGGAGGTTCGCCGCGACCAGACCGCCGATGCCGGCGCCGATGACGACCGCGTCGTAGCGCTCGCGCGGCGCGCCGCGCAGACCGCGGAAGCGTCGCTTCACGACCGGGCTCGCGCGGTCAATCGGGCGTCCCGGGCCGGTTTCGTCCGAGCGCCTCGTGCGCGGCGCCGTGCTCGCCCGAGGCGATTGCCGCCGCCATCGACAGCTCCCCCGCGAGGAGCGCCGCGGCGACGATCTCGGCGAGCTTCGCCGCCTTGCCGTCGCCGACGCAGTCGACCAGGCTCAGACACTCCCGCGAGGTCGCGAGCGCCGTGCCTCCGCCCACCGTGCCGACGGTGAGCGAGGGCAGCGTCACCGAGGCGTAGACCGCGCCGTCGCCCGACTCCTCGAAGCGTGTGATGCCGACCGCCGCGTTGGCGACGTTCGCCACGTCCTGCCCGCAGGCGATGAAGATGGCGGCGAGGCCGTTGGCGAGCTGGCCGTTGTTCGCCGCGCTGCCCGTCGCGAGGCTCGTCGCGCCGCTCCGCGCGCTCAGCCGGGCGAGCGCTCCGGCGTCGGTGCGCAGCATGGTGCGCAAGACCGTTGCGGGCACGGTCGCTCCGGCGGTCGCCCACTTGCCTTTGCCGCCCTGCCAGAGAACGGCGCTGGCGCGCTTCTCGGACTCCCCGCCACTGAAGATCTCGAAGCGCTCGGCGGTCGACTGCTCGACCGCCCATCGGCAGGCGTGTTCGGTCGCGCGCACGGCCATGTTCATCCCCGAAGCGTCGCCGGTCGCGAAGTCGAAATCGACCACGACATGACGTCCCATCTGGCGGGGCGTGACGCGCACGAGCCGGCCGTGGCGCGTGGTCGAGTCGGCGACGGCGGCGAGGGCATCCCTGGCCCCACGGAACCAGCGCACCAGCTCCGCCGCCCGGACGACGTCCGCACAGGCGAAGGCGGGCGACACCCGGTTCTCGTCGCGATCGAGCCGTACATGGACGCCCCCGGCGCGTGCCAGCGCCGCCATGCCGCGCTCGTAGGAGGCGAGCAGCGCCCCCTCGCTGGTCGCGAAAGGCACGTAGAAGGTCCCCGATGCGTGCTCTCCCAGCACGACCAGGGGCCCGGCGATGCCGAGCGGCACCTGGGCAGCGCCGATCGCATTCTCGATGTTGCCGCGCAACGAGGCTCCCGGCATCGAATGCACCGCGACGCTCTCGAGACGCGCCCCGGTCTTCTCCTCCGCCCATCGCCGGCGGGCGGCGATCGACTCGTCGTCATAGGCCTGGCCGGCGAAGCGCGGCACGAGCTCGAGCGGCCGCCGGGCGCTCATCGACCGCCGCCGGCCGCAGAGAACGCAGCGTGGAAGCCGAGCTGGACGGGAGACGGCAGGACGAGGCGTGCCAGCGGCGGGCCGGTGAGATCGAGGGCATCGAGCACGACGAAGGCGGACTCCCGCCGGTCGACATCGAGCTCGTGACAGAGGATCACACCGGACTCCTCCCCTGCCCTCTCCGGCACGAAGACAGGCTCCCCGGCGAGAAAGCGCGGCGGACGCGTGGCGTACTCGTCGACGACAGCGCCCGCCCGCCAGTCGAAGCGCTGCAGACGGTCGAAGAACTTGCGGCCAGGACGGCCGGTGTCGGAGATCGCCAGCATCCAGAAGGGGTCGCTGCGCGCCCCCGCGCGCTGTGCGTCGACCACCGGGAAGTCGGCGGCGAGGCCGGCGTCGACTTCCCGGCGCTCGACGACCCGCTCCGACGCCGGCTCGACGCGCAACCGCACGACCTTCGCCGGCCGAACGCGCACGAAGAGGTCGGGCAGGCCGTCGTAGTCGGGGTAGACCGGCTCGGTAAGCTCGAGAAGATCGACGACCAGCTCCCCGCCGTCTTCCCAGGCGTTGACCTGGTGCAGGCAGTATCCGTCGCCGATCGCGATCGAGGCCGAGAGGTCACCGCTCTGCCGATCGACGAGCGCCAGCCGGGTGCCGAGCCCGGGTCGCCAGTGCAGGCATTCGGCGACCGTCGCGCCGCGCTCGAACATCGGCGCGACGTCGAGCAGGTAGGGCGAGAGGACGAAGACCGCGAAGCGCCCGGTGAGCGAGAAGTCGTGCACCGAATACGGATGCGGCAGCTCGACCCGCGACCGCGCGGCGAGAGCGCCGCCGGCGGCGAAGCGAAACAGGTGCAGCAGCGGCCGGTCGGCGGCGAACGAGACGCCGAAGTTGACCATCTCGCCGCTCGCCGGATCGAGCGCAGGATGCGCCGCGAACGGCGTCGCCTCGTTCAGGCAGCCGAAGTCGTAGCGCCCGCGGGTCTCGAGGTCCCAGGGGTCGAGCTCGTAGGGCAGGCCCTGTTCGCCGAAAACGAGCAGACGGCCGGCGAACGGCAACACGCTGACGTTCGCCGGCGATGCGAGGGACCTGCCGCGGCGCAGACGATCGCCGGCAAAGGCGGTGCCGAAGGTGCGGTAGATCGCCCGGCCCGACGCCTCCTCCTCCTGCCACTTCTCGGTGCGCACGTAGCGGGCTGCGGCGCACGGCGCGCCGTCCCCGAAGTGCAGGGCCGTCACCATGCCGTCGCCGTCCAGCCAGTGGCGGTAGCGCTGTCCGCCGCGCGCAAAACGCCCCGGGCCGACGAGATAGAGCGAGCCGCGGAGGAACTCCGGCAGGGTGCCCTCCACCGCCACCGGCGCGGGCGCGAACTCCTGCGGCGGCTCGGCAAAGACTCTCTCGAGCCCCGGGGAGAAGTCGTTCAAGGGGCCTCCGCCGCGAGCGCGGTGAGCTCCTCCGCCGGAGCGTTTGCGGAGCGCGCCGGCGGGGCGGCGAGCGGGGTGCGGAAACGCTCGAGCTGCGACGGGTCGAAGCGCCACTCCTTCCGCCCCGCGGTCCCCGCCGTCCTCGCCCAGAGGCTGCGGAGCGCCTCGGGTTCGAAGGCCAGCGCGTCGAGGTCGATCGCATCGACGAAGGCGCGGTCGTGGAGCGCCGCCGGGTCGTCGACGACACGCGAGCCGATCCAGGCCATGATCATCCGCGCCAGCTCCTCGAGGTTGGCGAGCTGCACGTCGAGGACCTGGTGCGCGCGGCCGATCGGAACGCCGATTTCGTAGAACGTCTTCTCCGACTCGGCGAGCGGCGCGAGGTTCATGAACTCCCAGAAAATCGGCCCGGGCAGCGGCGCGCCGGCCGCCTTGCGCCAGTGGTAGAAGTCGCGGATCGTCTCCTGCAGGCCCAGGTTGATCCGCCCGAGCCGGCCGAACCGGCGCAGGAAGCCGGGAAGGAAGCGCGGCTCGGTGAACAGGTCGTTGATGAACGGGAAGACGTAGAAGGCGTAGTAGACCGTGAGCTCCCAGGTGTACTTGAGGGTGTAGGCCTCGGGGTCGCCGAGCGCAACGTAGCTCTCGGCGAACCCCGGCACGAACGCCTCGTAGAGGGCCCGCACCAGGGTTTCGTGCTGCCGGCACCGGGCCTCTCGCTGGGCGCGCCCATCGGCGCGAATCGCATCGACGATCATCGTGTTGTGCAGCGCGATGAAATCGCTGCCCGGACTGTAGAGCGGATCGAGAAAGCGCCCGGCCTCCCCGCAGATCGCCCAGCGATCGGCGCTGAGCGTCTGCGCGCAACCGTGGGAATAGTCGGCTAGACCCGAGAAGTGCACCACCTTGCGCTGCGGCAGATCGCGCGCGAAGAGCGGGAAATGCCGGCAGACCCAGTCGGTCAGTTTCGCCGGCGTTTTCACCTCTTCGGGATCGACCGCACCGTGCTCGAAAACCAGACCCAGACTGGTCTTGCCGCGCAGGGGAATGACCCAGAACCAGAGTCCCTGCTCGCAGAAGTGGTTGGTCGCCAACCAGAACGGATAGAGCCCGAGCTCCTGCCGGTCGGACTTCAGGCGGACCTCTTTCCACGACAGATCGGTCAGGCGCTCGAGGTTGACGTGCCCGTCGACCCACATGTAAAAGGCGCCGTGCCGGATCGCATTCTGCCGCCGCATCTCGAGCTTGCGGGCGAGAAGGCGGCCGCGCCCGGTGCTGTCCACGACCCAGCGCGCCGCGACGGCAGTCTCGGGGCACCCTTCGCCCTTGAGCCGCACGACGTGCGGGGTCTCCTCGTCGGTCGCCAGCTCGATCGCCGACGGCTCGATCCCGGCGGCGAAGGTGAAGCGCGGATCCTGGCAGTTCAGGCGCAGGAGCTCGGCTTCGAGGGCGTTGCGATCGAGCTGGTAGGTCGGAATGTTCGAGATCTTGCGCAGGTAGGCCTGCGAGTAGTCTTCGAACTGCCGGTTGTCGCGCCCGGGGCTCTTCCAGTAGAAGCGCAGGTTGTACTTCGGCAGATGCTCGAGCAGCAGGTGCTCCTCGAGATCCAGCACCTTGGCGAAGTAGTAGCCCGAAAGCTGCACCGTCGCTTCGCCATACTTCTGGCGCGGCGACGGGATGTGCTTCCAGCGGTCGATGAGGAGGATGCGCTGGTCGGTCTCGCGCAGCAGCTGGCGCGAGAGGGTGAGGCCGGCGAGGCCGGCGCCGATGATGACGACGTCGTACGAGTCAGCGAGTGGCATCCGTCTCCCCTTCCCAGCGGCGCAGCAGAAGCGCTTCGACCGCACCATCGAGGCCGAGCGCGGTCGCCAGCCCGAGTCGCAGATCGACCGCGCGGTCGTCAGCCTGAAGCGAGATACCGAGGCCGGCTTCGGCCTCGCCGAGACCGGCGACTCCCGGCAGGCGGCCGCTCTGCATCGCCTGGACGAGAGCGAGCGTCTGCAGCCCCCCGGCGGCACCGAGCGTCTCGCCAAGCGCTCCCTTGACGGCGGTCACCGCCACCCGCGGCGCACTCGCGCCAAGCGCTGCGGCAAAGCCGTGCGCCTCGCTGCGGTCGCGCGCCTGCGCACCGCTCGCCGAGGCGCTCCAGGCGTCGAGCGCCGCAGGCGGGAGGCCCGCCTGCTCGAAGACCTGCGCGATCGCGCGGGCGACCGTCTGTGCGGCCTCGTCCGGCGCGTTCGCATCGCCGGCCTCCGCCGGCGGCGCCCAGGCGGTGGCCGAAGCGACGATTTCGGCGAGAACCGTGGCGCCGCGCCGCGCCGCCCCGGCAAGTGACTCGACCATGAACAGGATCGCCCCTTCGCCGAGGGCGCAGCCGTCGCGCCGCCGCGCGAAAGGCACAGGGCAGGCCTCGCCGCCGCTCGCGCCGCCGAGCAGACCGGCGCGCGCGAACGCCAGGATCGCCTCCGGCGAGAGCTCGTCGACGCCGCCAGCCAGAATCGCCGCGGCCTGACCGGAGCGCACCAGGTCGGCGGCATAGCCGAGTGCCTGCAGCCCGGCCACCGGCCCGCCGCCGAGTGTCGCATTCGGGCCGGTGAGGCGATGGCGGATCGCCGTCTGGCCGGCGGCGGCGTTGAACACCGTGTTGGCGAAATCGAGCGGCATCACGTACTGCGGCCCGGCTTCGAGAGCGCGGCGGTCGAACTCGGCAATGGTGTGCATGCCGGCAAACATCGTGCCGGCCACCAGCCCAACGGGCTCGGCCGCACAAGCCGCTGGCGTCCAGCCGCTCGCCTCGAGCGCCAGCGCCGCGGCCGACGCGAGTCTCCTCCCGGCCCCGTCGAGCGGCCGGAGGTTGGTCTCGGCTCCCAGGTAGCGCGCCGCGTCGAACTCCGGCAAGGGGGCGACCGCACAGCCGGAATACCCCGCGGGCCCATCGTCGCCGACGGCCCGCCGAGCGTGTCGACCGGCGCAGAGTGCGCGCTGCACGACCTGCGGGTCGTCGCCGAGCGCCGACAGCACACCGACGCCGGTAATGCCGACGCGCACCTTCACGCCGGCACCGCGCGGAAGAGCACCGAGGCGTTGCTGCCGCCGAAGGCGTAGGCGTTGTTCATCGCCAGCGTCACCGGATGCCGGCGCGCGAAGTTGGGGACGAAGTCGAGCGTGCAGTCGTCGTCGGCCTGCTCGAAGTTCGCCGTCGGCGGTATCCACCCGTGACGCACGGCGAGCGCGCAGACCGCAGCCTCGATCGCCGACGCCGCGCCCATGGTGTGGCCGATCATCGACTTGATCGAGGAGACCGGCGTCGCGGCCGCCCGCTCGCCGAACAGACGCTGAAGCGCGATCGCCTCGACCCGGTCGTTGGCCGGAGTGCCGGTGCCGTGCGCGCTGACGTAGCTCACGTCGCCCGCCGCGGCGCCGGCGCCGGCAAGCGCCAGCTCCATGGCGCGCAGGGCGCCGTCCCCCGACGGCTGCGCGCCGGTCATGTGATGGGCGTCGCAAGACAGCCCGTAGCCGGCGACTTCGGCGTAGATCGTGGCGCCGCGCGCGCGGGCGAGGTCCAGCGGTTCGAGCACGAGCACCGCCGCACCCTCGCCGGGGATCATCCCCTTGCGATCGCGATCGAACGGGCGGCAGCGGTCGGGCGCGACGGCGCCGAGACGGGCAAAGCCGGAGTAGGTGATGCGCGAGAAGATGTCGGCCCCCCCGGCGAGCATGCGGTCGGCGCGACCCGAGCGCAGCAGCTCCGTGGCACAGGCGACCGCGTAGTTGCCCGCGGCGCAAGCGTTGGGCAGCATGGCGACCGGGCCGCGATAACCGACTTCGCGCGCCACGTTCTGCGCGATGACGTGGCAGGGATAGCGCCGCACGAACTCCGGGTCGATCCCGGCCGCGTTGCCGGCCACCCAGTCGTCGTCGAAGCGTTCGATTTCGGCCGGTTCGCCCGAGGTCGTCCCCATGGCGACGCCGCAGCGCTCCGCGAGCAGCCCGTCTCCTCCGGCGGGAACGTCGTCCTCGATCCCGGCGTCGGCGAGCGCGAAGCGCGCGGCGACCGCAGCGAGCATCGAGGCACGTCCGGCCGCGTCCGACTTCAGGCGACGCAGGTGGTCACCGGCGCGGAAGTCCGCGATCTCCGCCCCGCGATCGACGCGATAGCGCGCAGCGTCGAAGCTGCGCACCGGTCCGGTCGCGACCCGCCCCGCGAGCAGGCCCGACCAGGTCACCTCGGTACCGACTCCGAGTGGCGTCACCAGCCCGAGGCCGGTGACCACCACGCGGCGCGGCGTCATCGCGCTGCCGGCACGGCGCCGGCGCGAAGCGCGAGCTGCGTCTCGACGAGCCCGACGGTCTGCGCCAGCGTGTCGACCGCCTGGAACGCCTCCTCGGGAGAGTCGAGGCGGAACTCGTAGTCCACCGCGACGCCGATCTCGATCAGCGACAACGAATCGATGTTGAGCTCGGTGCGGAAGGACGTCTCGTCGGCGATGCGCTCCGCCGGAATGCGCGTGATGTCGGTGATCAAACGACGGACGGTGTCGCGGATCTCGCTGCTCTGCATGGTCATGCCTCCCTGGCTCGAAGGTGTTCGGACGAACTCCCGCCGGCATGCGGAGCGGTCGCCGAAGTCGCGAATCGTACAACTGGACTAGACGGCATTCGCGCCGAAAAGAGGACATTTCCGCTACCCGGCGCTGGCGACTGTCGGGATTCCACAACCGGACGTGAGGTCTTCCCCTCCCTGCGTCGGAGCGCGGCGACGCGGCGTTATGCTCCGGTGCCGTGATCGGCCTGTTCGCGATACTCGCGCTGCTGCCACAGCTCGCAGCCGCACCGCCGGCCACGCCTTCAGAGGCGGCGGCAAGCCCGAAGGCGGCGGCAACGCACCGCGGCTATCTGCCGTCGTCGGCCTGCCGGCCCTGCCATCTCGCGCTCTACGAGAGCTATCGCGACGTCGGCATGGCGCAGTCCTTCTTCCGTCCGATAGCCGGCCGCGATCTCGAGGCTCTGGCACCTGCGGCACCGGGGCCTGCGGGGCCCGCCGTGTCCGCCTCGTTCCGCCACGTCCTCTCGGGCGAGAGCTTCGCCATGACCCGGGAGGCGACCGCCGAGGGCGAACGGCTGATCTACCGCCAGTGGCAGGAATCGGCGCGTGGCGAGCGCCGGAATCTCCTCGAGATCCCGGTGGAATGGGTCCTGGGCTCGGGCCACCACGCCCGCACCTACCTCTATCGCGTGCCGAGCGGCGAGCTCTTTCAGCTGCCGATCGCCTGGTACAGCCAGAGCGCATCCTGGGGGATGGCCCCGGGCTACGACCGGGCGGACCACCAGGGGGTGCACCGTGCGATTCAACGCGAGTGCCTGTTCTGCCACAACGCCTATGCCGACCTGCCGGAGGGCACCGATCGCTACGGTCTGCCGGCGGTCTTTCCCCGCGACCTCCCCGAGGGCACCGGCTGCCAGCGCTGCCATGGGCCCGGCGCCCGGCACGTCGAGCTGGCGCAGAACGCCGAGGCCAGCGCCGACAGCATCCGCGCAGCCATCGTCCAGCCGGCGAAGCTCCCCGCGGCCCTTCGCAACGACGTCTGCGATCAGTGTCACCTCCAGCCCGCGGTGGCGCTTCCCGGCGTCCGGCGATTCGGCAGAGGCGACTTCTCCTACCGACCGGGCGAGCCGCTCGCCGACTACCTGACCCAGGTGGACGTTGCGCAGGCCGATGGCCCCGGTCACCCCGGCCCGCCCGGCTCTTCCCGCGACGCTGGCGACCGCTTCGAGATCAACCACCACGCCTACCGCTTGCGCCAGAGCGCCTGCTTCTCCCAGAACCCGGAGGCGCTCGCCTGCATCACCTGTCACGATCCGCACCGGCGCATTCCGGCGGCCGAGAAGGTCGAGCACTATCGCCGCGCCTGCCTCACCTGTCACAGCGAGGAGAGCTGCAGCCGGCCGCTGCCGCATCTCGATCCCACTCCGGAGAGCGCACGCGACTGCGCCGGCTGTCACATGCCCCGCCGCCGCGCGGAGGACGTCGTCCATGTCGTGGTGACCGACCATCGCATCGGTCGCGAGATCGGTGGCGCCGATCTCGTCGAGCCGCGCGCGGAGACCGATCCCGTCCTGCTCGACGCCTGGCTGCTCGAGCCCGCGACCGTCGATCCGGCGGCGAGGAGCCTCTATCGCGCCGCCGCCGTCGCCCGCACCGGCGCTTCTGTCGAAGCCCTGGCGGCGCTCGAGCGGCAGCTCGCGTCGCCGGCGGCTCCGGGCTACGAGCCGCTGCTCGACCTCGGCAAGGGCCTGCTCGACCGCGGTGACGCGCGGCGCGCCGAGGAGGTCCTCGGCAGACTCCTCCAGCGCTTCCCGACCGCGACCCACCCGGCGCGCGCCTGGCTGGCGCTCGCGCTCGCCCGGCAGGGCCGGCTCGACGAAGCGATCTCCGCCTTCGAAGCCACGCTCGCCGGGGATCCCGCCCAACCTGTCGCGCTGGTGAACCTCGCCCGGCTGCAGTTGCGCAAGGGAGACCTCGCCGCCGCCGAAACCCGGGCGCGCGCGGCGCTGGCATTGCGCCCCAACCAGGTGCTCGCCTGGCTCACCGTCGGCGAGGTCGCCGAGCGACGCGGCGACAAAGTGGCCGCGGAGGCGGCCTTCCGCACCGCCATCGCCTGGGCGCCGCGCGAACGCGCCGGCTACGACCGCCTGGTGGCCCTGCTACGCGCCGCGGACCGGCGGGCCGAGGCCGCGCGCTGGCAGGCGTGGTCTCCCGCTGCGAGCGTTTCGACTCCCTGAGCCTTCCGGCGCGGGTTTGCGCCACGGTGACCGCCGAGTGGCGCACCGACTCTCACCACACCCCCGCCGCACCCGTTCGGAGCGGCGAGGGGAGGGTCAGCTGCCGACATTCGTGGTTGTACCCCGCCGCTCATGGCACGGCGGCGCTCCAGGCGCCGGTGCCGTTGCTCTCGAAGCCATCGCTGAAGAGCGGTGGCGTGAGGCCGTAGAAGAGGTCGTCGAAGCGCGCCGTGAAAGTTGCTGCGGCGCCGCCTTCGACTTCCATGGAGACGAGGACCGAGAGTGCGGCCGTCGGCGGGCTGCTCCGAGTGAGTCGCAGATAGGTCCGGAACCCGCCGGTGTCGCCGGCGACCGGCGGCGAGAGTGTCGAACCGACGACGGCGCCGGAGCATCCTGCCCCGCCGAAGTAGTCGATCCGGGCACCGACCAGCGGTGCGCCGGCGACGCTGCTCTCGACCTCCGTCCAGCCGCTCATCTCTACCGGATTCCCTGAGATCGAGAAGCACTGCGAGAGAGCCCAGACCGCTCCCGTCCCGGAGGCGGTCACGATCTCTGCCGAACCCGACGAGGGGGCCGAGCTCAGGTCGTTGCTGCTCCATAGGAGGCCTCCCGGCGTCGGCTCCATCACCACCCAACCGGCGAGGTCGTGGTCGAAGTTCGGGTTCAGCAGAAGGTCACTTGCGGTGATCGCGAAGTTCCGGGTGAAGCCCGCGATCGGCGTCCCGGCGTCGTCCTCGAGCGTCGGGCAGACCAGCAGACGGTAGCTCTCCCGCGGCAGCGCCAGGTTGCCGGAGAAGGAGAGCGCCGCCGTGGTGGTCGAAGCGCTGTAGCTCACTGCTGCGAACGGCACTTCGACGTCGTCTCCAGCGGCGGCTCCGCAGGCGGTCGTCTGCAGCGCGCCGTTCGGACCAGCCCGGTAGAGACGGTAGCTCGCCGGATTCGTGACATCGGCCGGATCGCTGTCGCCGCTGGCATCGAACATCGCGCCGTCGAAGACGACCAAGAGCTGAGTCAGCCCACGCTGCGTCGACTCCCCTTCCACAAGCTCGCCGTCGCCGGTGTCGGCCACCGTTCCGATCGCCACGACCGAAGCACCCGCCGTGTCGATGACGAACGGCCCGATCGACGCCACCGGGCTCCAGTTGCCGGCGTTGTCTTCCGCGCAGAGGTGGAAGAAGTGCTCGCCGTCGGCAAGCGCCCCGCTCGTCGTCGTCAGAGCATCCTCCTCGACGTCCTGCACGTCGTCGCAGGCGTCGCCCGCGCTGGTCGAGAAGAAAAAGCCGTAGCCATCGATCCCGGAGAGACCGGCCTGGTCGACCGCGGCTACCCAGTCGACTTCGACCGTGGTGTCGTTCGAGGCGACGCCCACGTCGTGGCTCGGGCTGGCGAGGCCCGTCGGCGCAGAGGGACTCTGGGTGTCGATCTGGAACGGACCCAGATGCACCGTGCTGCCGCAGTTGCCCGCGCCATCAACAGCCCTGACGTGGATCCACCAGTCATCTGCGTCCGGCGAACTGCTTCCAGCAAAGGTAGAGACTGCCTGCGTGCTCGCGCAGATAGGTTCTGTCGCGCTCGTCTGGTCGTACACCACCGCGTAGCCGGCGATGCCATTGGCATCCGTCGCGCCGCTGAAGCTGAAGTCGACGCTGTTGTCGTTCGACCAGGTCGAGACAGTGTGGCTGGTCGAGCTGATTGCGAGCCCGGTCGGGCCGGCGGTGTCGACGACGTAGGGTCCGCCGTGGGCCGCCGCGCCGGTGTTGCCGGCGAGGTCGACGGCGCAGACGTGGAGGTACCAGCTGCCGTCGGCGAGCGTGCTGCTCGTTGCCGAGAGGCCGGCTGTCGAGTTGCCTGGGCAGCCCCCCGTCGGCGCCCCGTCGAACAGGTAGCTGTAGCTCGCCACTCCCGAGGTAACGTCCGTCGCCGCACCCCAGGCGACGTCGATCGTCGGATCGTTCGCCGGACCGCCGCCGTGCGAGCTGCTGCTCACCGCGCTGGGCGCACTTGGCGCGGTGGTATCGATCCAGAACGGACCGAGATGAACAGTGTCGCCGCAGTTGCCGGCGGCGTCCCGGGCGCGGACGTGAATCCACCAGTCGCTCCCGTCTGCCGAACTGCTTCCAGTAAAGGTAGAAGCTGCCTGCGTAGTCGCGCAGACCGGCAAGGTCGCCGCCGCCCGGTCGAATGCGATCGCGTATCCGGCGACGCCACTCGTATCCGTAGCGCCGCTGAAGCCGAAGTCGATGCCGTTGTCGTTCGACCAGGTCGAGACGCTGTGGCTGATCGAGCTCGCTACCAGGCCTGTCGGACCGGCGGTGTCGACGACATACGGTCCGCCGTGGACCGCCGCGCCGCTGTTGCCGGCGTAGTCCACCGCGCAGACGTGAACATAGTGGCTGCCGTCGGCGAGCGCACCGCTCGTCGCTCCCAGGCTCGCCGTCGAGCTGCTTGAGCAGCTGCCGGTCGGATTGCCGTCGAAGGCGTAGCTGTAGCTCGCCACGTCTGAGAAGGTGTCACTCGCGGCGCCCCAGGCGACGTCGATCGTGTCGTCGGCGACGGCTGTCCCAGCCGGATCGTGGCTCGAGCTCGAGATCGCGCCCGGCGCGGAGGGCGCCGAGGTGTCGATGCCCCAGAAGCCCGCCTCCGCCTCCCCCACCGCGCAGTTGCCGGCGCGATCGATCAGTCGGACATGGACGTACCAGGCGCCTTCGCCGAGCGTCGCGACGGTGGAGCCTGTGCCCGCAGCGTCGGCGACTTCGATTGTGCAGTCGACCGCGGTCGTCGGGTTGCCGTCGATCACCACCGAGTAGCCGGCGGGGCCCGACCGATCGTCGGTCGCGCCACTCCACTGCGCCCCGAAGCCGGTCACGGGCGACCAGGCCGCATGCACGTGGGTCGAGGAGCTGATCGCCGTCGGATTCGTCGGCGGCACGGTATCGACGACGAAGTTGCGAGCGAAGTCGTCGTTGCCGTCGCCGTCGTCATCATCGTCGAGGGCGTTGCCGCCGAGATCGGTGACGGTGCCGCAGACGAGCAGCCGGTAGGTGCCGTCGGCCAGCGCCGCTCCCCCGCTCAACTGCAGCGTCGAGATCGAGCCCAGGCTCGAGTAGACCGCCGCGTCGAGGCCAACGCTCGTGTCGTCTCCGGCCAGCGGGCCGCAGGCCGTCGTATCGAGCGCGCCATCCAGGCCGCCCTCGACCAGAAGGAAGCTCGCCGTGCTGTCGCCGCCGAGCACAACTTCACTGAAGCTCACCGACACCTCGGTGATGGCCACGTTGGTCGCTTCGTTTTCGCCCAGCGACCCGTCGCCGGTATCCGCCACCGAGTGGACGAGAGTCACGGTCGGTCGCGCCAGATCGACGCGGAAGCTCCGGCTGAAGTCGTCGCCACCGCTGCCGTTGCCGTCGCCGTCGAGCGGGTTGCCGGCCGGGTCTTCCAGAGCAGCGCAGACCAGGAGGCGGTAGCTGCCGTCCGCGAGGGCGGTCGCTCCGTTCAGGGAGAGTGTGCTCGTCTGACCGGCGTAGACCGCCGAGTCGATGGCCACACTCTGGTCGTCGCCCTGCAGCGGTCCGCAGGTCGCTGTGTCGATGGCTCCGTCGATACCTGCAGCGACCAGCTGGTAGCTGCTCGTCGCTTCGGCCAGCGCCTGCACCATCGGCTCGTCGAAGCTCACCAGCAACTGGGTGATCCCGACGTTCACGACCTCGCCCTCGCCGATCGCCCCGCCGCTCGTCGCGACGGAGTCGAGGTTCGCGACCCTCGGCGCCGAGAGATCGATCGTGTAGGGACCGCCGGTCGTCACCGCACCCCAGTTGCCGGCGAGGTCCACCGCGCAGACGTGGAAGTACCAGGTCCCGGCGGCAAGCGGCGGCGAGGTCGTCGATGTGTCCCCGGCCGTCTGCGGAAGCGCCCCACAGGCAGGGGGCGCCGGAGTCGTCGTGAATCCGATACGGTAGCTGGCCACCCCCGAACCGGCGTCGGTCGCCGCGCCCCAGGCGACATCGATCGTCGGGTCGTTCGTGACTCCACCATCGTGGGAGGAGCTCGAGACTGTTCCGGGAGACGTCGGCGCCTGGGTGTCGATCCGACCGAACGCTGTGAGCACAGCTCCCGGCCTGCAGTTGCCGGCCCGGTCGCAGGTGCGGACCTTGAACGCCCAGAGCTCCCCATCGGCGAGCGGTACGGTGACGAAGTGGTGCGGATCGGAGGCGTGGACGACCTCGATGGTCTCGTCGGGGAGTCCGGTCGCTTGCGAGATGAAGAGCGAGTATCCCGCCACGCCACTGCGGTCGTCGGTGGCGCCCGACCAGGTCAACTCGAACGTGTTGTCGGCTGACCACAGGTTCGTCGGCGGGTCGGTGGCAAGGCTGAGGATATTCTCCGGCATCACCGTGTCGATCTGAATAGGACCGACATGAACTGCTGTCGAGCAGTTGCCGCCGAGATCACAGGCGCGCAAGTGGAAGTACCAATCACCCGCGTCGGCGAGCGGCAGGCTGAGGGTCGAGTGGGGGTCGGAGCTCTGGGCGATCTCGACCGACGAGTCCGGCGTCGACAGGGCGAGATGGTTCCATTCGATCGAGTAGCCGGCGAGCCCCGAGCCTCCCGCGTCGTCCACCGCGCCCGACCAGGAGATCTGCACGGTGTTGTCGTTCGTCCAGGTCCCTGCCGCCGGCACGACCGAACCGATCGCCGGCGCCGTCGGCGGGTCGTCGACCGGCGTCACGGTGATCGAGACCGTGGCCACGGGCGAAGTCAGGGTACCGTCCCCCACTTCGAAAGTGAAGGAATCCGAGCCAAAGTACCCGGGCGTCGGCGTGTAGACGAGGTCCGGCGCAGTGCCCGACAGCGAACCGTGCAGGGGATCCGTCAGCTGCACCCAGGTGAGAGCGTCGTTGTTGGCGTCGAAGGCTCTGAGGCGGAGCGGTGTGGAGCCGCTCTCCGGGACGCTGATCGCCTGAGAGAGCGCCTGCGGCGCGGTGGGAGGCAGCTGCAGCGCGACACCCCAACGCGAGCCTCCCGACGAGAGCGTCACGGCCGAGGCGCCGCTCGTTCGCGCCCGGCGAACCGACTGCCCGCCCTCCTCCGCCCAGAACAGGTGCTGCGATACCGGCTCGAGCGCCACGCTCCCGGGGGCCGACCCCGAGACGAGGGCCGCATCTCCCGACCCATCGTAGTTGAGCCGGCGGATCGTCCCCGTGCCCGTGCTGGTATTGACCCAATAGAGCACCTGGCCTACCGGATCGACATCGATTGCATAGGGCCGGTTCGTCCCAGGTACGGTCAGCAGCACTTCCAAGTTCGTTCCATCCGGATTCGCTCGTCCGATCCTGACCGTCGCTGCGGCCGGCGCAAAGCTGTCCTCCGTGAAGTAGACCTTGCGCCAGGTGCGGTCGAAAGCCACGCCGAGCGGCTGGTGGAGGCCGGTGAGCACGCTCTCTACCGCAGTGCCGTCGAGGTTCGCCCGGCGAATGGCGCCGGCCGTGCGGGCGGCCCAGTAGACCTTGCCGCCGTCGAGGTCGAGAGCAACGCCGTAAGCGCCTCCCGCCCCTGTAACCAGAGTTTCGAGGTTCGTGCCGTCGAGATCGCAGCGCGCGATCTGATTCGAGCCGGCGAGCGAGAAGTAGAGCTTCCCGGCTCGCGTGTCGATTGCTAATCCGATCGGTGCGGCGAGACCACCGAGGACGGCGGCGTCGCCGAGGCCGTTGGCTCCGACCCGGCGCAAGTCGCCGCTCGAATAGCGCGAGTAGTAGACCGTCGTCGCGCTCGCCGGTGCCGTCGAATCGACGATGACCGGCCCGCCGGTGCGCACCGGACCCCAGTTTCCCGCGCTGTCGACGGCGCAGACATGGACGTACCAGGTGCCCTGGGAGAGGCCCGCAAAGGTCACGCCGGTGGTCCCTTCTTCGGCATCTTTGGTCAGGTCGCAGGAGGCGCTGGAAGAGCCATCGACGAAATAGGAGTAGCCGTCGACGCCCGCGCCCGCATCGCCCGCCGCGCCCCAGGTGACGACTAGGTCGACATCGCTCGAGGGAATGCCGGCGAGCCCGTGACTCGCGCTGTCGAGCGCGCCCGGCTGCGACGGCGCCACGGTGTCGATCCAGAACGGCCCGGCGTGCACGGTACTGGTGCAGTTACCCGCGATGTCGCAGGTCCGCAGGTGGAAGTACCAGTCGCCGGCATCGGCGAGCGGCGGGCTGGTCGTCGAATGGGGATCGGCTCCATGGGCGATGTCGACGGTCGGATCTGGTGTCGACAGTGCAGAGTGATCCCACTCGATCGAATAGCCCGCGAGACCTGAGCCGTCGACTTCGTCTGCGGCTCCCGACCACGAGACATCGACCGTGTTGTCGGTGGACCAGGTCGAGGCGAATGGCGCAGTCGAGTCGATCGTCGGGTCGGTGGGCAGCGTGCTATCGAGAGTAGCCCGCACCGCGACGTAGAGGTCGATCGCCGGACCGTTCGGGTCGCTCACGCCTGCGGCGAGGTCGGTCGCTGCGCACTCCATCAATGCCACGGCCCCTCCGGAGGCGAGGCCTACGGGGAGGCACTCGGCGTTGCCGGTCGTCGTATCCGAAGCGGCGCTGTGCGAGAGCAGATCGGTGTCGCCCAGAACGGTGTCCACGAGGTAGACGTCCCACTCGCCTGCACTGTTCGCCGGCGTCATTCCGGCGATCAGGTCGGTCGCCCAGCTCTTGTAGAGGGCGAACCTCCCGTCGCTCGACAGCCCTGCGCCCACGGACTCGTTGTTCGAGGTCACGGCCGGAGTTCCCGCGGCGGACGTCAGGAGCTTCGTCGTGCCGGAAACCCGGTCGCGCAGGAAGACGTCGAAGCCGGTGCCGTTGGGGTCCGTTACTCCAGGAACCAGATCCGTGGAAGCGCTGGTGAGCAGCACGTAGCGCCCATCGGCCGAGACGGCCTCGCCGTAGGAGGCCGAGTTGCCGCCGGCACCGGGTCCCGCGGTCGTGCGCGAGAGGAGCTCGCTCTCCCCGGAGCTGCGGACGTAGGCGAAGGTGTCGACCAGTGTGCCGTTGTTGTTGCTGAACCCGGGTACCAGGTCGGTCGAATAGCTGAGATAGACCAGGACCTCGCCGTCGCTACTGATCGCCCGCGGCGACGACAGTCCGCTCCCGGCCACACCGGGACTCCCGGCGACGTGAGAAGCCAGGGCGACATCGCCCGTGGCGCGCTCCCAGAGGAAGACGTCGTAATTGCCGTTGGCGTCGCTCCCGCCGCTCATCAGGTTGGTAGCCTGGGAGTAGAAGGCGACGAACTCGCCGTCGGCGCTCACGAAGGAGGGAATCGAATAGCTGGCCGCGGGGCTGGTCGGCGAGCCCGGAAGGTGCGAGATGTAGGTCAGGAGGCCGGTCGCGCGGTCCCACATCAGGGCGTCGGTCGTCGCCGAGACGTCGGCCGCTCCGGCGACGAGATTCGTCGCGTTGGAGTAGATCGCCACCCGCTGTCCGTCGGCGCTGAGCGCGCCGTTGGCGGTGTAGGAGAGCTCGTCTCCCGCCGTGGTCGGCAGTCCGGCCTGATGCGAGATCAGGGTGACGATCCCGGTGGCGCGCTCCCAGAGGAAGGCATCCATGACGCCGTTCGTGTCCGACCCGCCCGCAATCATGTCGGCCGCGGTCGAATGGAACGCGACGAATGCGCCATCGGAGCTGATTCCGGTCGCCGTCGCCTCGCCCGAAGCCGCGGTGCCGGGAAGGCCCGGCAGATGCGAGATCAGCGTGACGAGGTTCGTGACCCGATCCCAGAGGAAGGCGTCCTGGACGCCGTTCGCATCGCTGCCGCCGACGACCAGATCGCTGGCGAGCGAAGAGAAGGCCACGTAGCGGCCGTCCGCGGAGAGATACCGACCGCTCGAAGCGCCGTTCCCCGTGATCGCCGTCGCCCCCGCCTGGTGCGAGACCAGGGTCGAGGCGTAAGCGAGGTCGGCACCGATGCGGTAGGGCCCGCCGTGCACGACACTGGAGTTCCCGGCGAGGTCGGTCGAACAGACATGCGCGTACCAGATGCCGTCCGCGAGGCTCGCGCTCGCGGCGCTCGTCCCCGCTGTCGAACCGCCGCCAGTGCACGGACCGGTGGGGGTGCTGTCGAAGGCGTAGAGATAGTCCCCCAGGCCCGAGAGCGAATCCGTCGCCGCCCCCCAGCTGAGATCGATCGTCGAATCCGCATGCGGCAGTCCATCGCCATGCGAAGAGCTCGCAACCGACCCCGGCGCCGAAGGCGCCGCCGTATCGATCCAGAACGGCCCGGCGTGGACCGTTGAGGTGCAGTTCCCAGCGTTGTCGCAGGTCGAAAGATGGAAGTAGTGCTCGCTCCCGTCACCGAGTGGCGGCGAAGTCGTCGAGTGCGGATCGACCGTATGATTGACGTCCACCGACGAATTTGGCGTCGAGACCGGCGTCGTGTTCCACTCGACCGAGTACCCGTCGATCCCCGACCCGTCCACTTCGTCCACCGCGCCCGACCAGCTCACCGACACCGTGTTGTCGCTCGTCCAGTTCGACTCTAAGGGCGAAGTCAGCCCGATGGCAGGATCCGAAGGTGGCGTCACGTCCGCGACGAGCGAGAATTTGACGGTCAAGAAATCGGAATCCTGACCAACCGAGGATCCGGAGACATAGAGCCCAGTGCCCGATACGACTGCGATGTAGGAGAGGTCTTCGCCACCCCCGTTGTAAGGGAACTGCCAAAGGTCGTTGCCCGCGCTGTCGTACGCCACCGTGAGGAAGTCGTTGTTCAGTCCATTCCACGAGTAGCCCGTCACGTAGACGTTCCCGCTGTCGTCAACCGCTAGAGCGAAGGCGTAGTCATTGCTATTCGCCGCCCCGTTCTTCACCTTCGCCCACAGCTCAGTACCCGCGCTGTCGTAAGCCACCGTCAGATAGTCGAAGTTCGAGCCGCTGAACGACTGCCCCGACACATATAAATTCCCGCTGCCGTCCACCGCGAGAGCGAAGGCATAGTCCTGGTCGTTCGCCGCCCCATTCTTCACCTTCGCCCACAGCTCGTTACCCGCGCTGTCGTACACCACCGTCAGGTAGTCGTTGTTCGTGCCGTTAGACGACTGCCCCGTCACATGGACGGTCCCGCTCCCGTCCACCGACAGCGCGGAAGCGAAGTCTTGGCTGTTTCCAGCGCCGTTCCTCACCTTCGCCCACAGTTCTATGCCCGTGCTGTCGTACGCCACCGTCAGATAGTCCTCGTTCGATCCGTTCCACGAGTACCCCGTCACGTAGACGTTCCCGCTCCCGTCCACCGCCAGAGCGCTCACCTGGTCCGTGCCGTTCGCCGCCCCATTCTTCACCTTCGCCCACAGCTCGTTGCCCAAGCTGTCGTAGGCCACCGTCAGGTAGTCGTTGTTCGAACCGTTGTGCGACTGGCCCGTCACGTAGACGTTCCCGCTCCCGTCCACCGCCAGAGCAAAGGCCCGGTCCTGGTTGTTCGCCACCCCGTTCTTCACCTTCGCCCACAACTCGTTGCCCGCACTGTCGTAGGCCACTGTCAGGTAGTCGTTGTTAGAACCGTTGTGCGACTGCCCCGTTACATAGACGTTCCCGCTCCCGTCCACCGCTAGAGCGTACGCTTGGTCCAGATTGTTCGCCGCCCCGTTCTTGACTCTTGCCCAAATCTCAGTGCCCGAACTGTCGTAGGCCACGGTAAGGAGATCATTGTTCGAGCCGTTGGACGCCTGCCCCGTCACGTAGACGTTTCCGCTTCCGTCCACTGCCAAAGCGCGCTTGCCTCGAATCTGATCCCCTGCGCCTGGCCGGTCGTCATAGCCCCACTGCGGGGGCTCCTTCGCCCCCCACAGCTCGGTGCCCGCACTGTCATAGGCCAAAGTCAGAAAGTCGTCGTTCGAGCCGTTGTGGGAGTAACCAGTGACGTAGACGCCTCCTCCTGCCCTGACGCCGATGGCGTAGGCGGTGTCTGTGTTGTTCGCTGCTCCGTTCCTGACCTTTGCCCACAACTCGCTGCCCACGCTGTCGTAGGCCACCGTCAGGTAGTCGTTGTTCGTTCCGTTGTTGGAGTACCCGGTAACGAAGACGTTGTCGCTCCCGTCGACCACCAGCGCGTAGGGAAAGTCATCCTTGTTCGCCGCGCCGTTCTTCAGCTTCGCCCACACCTCGGTGCCAGCGCTGTCATAGGCCACCGTGAGGTAGTCGTGGGTGGCGCCGTTGGAGGAAATCCCGGTGACGAGGACTCGTCCAGTGCTATCCAGCGCCACGGCAAAAGCGTTCTCCCACGAGAGGTTCTTCGACCGCGCCCAGAGCTCGTTGCCGGAGATGTCGTACGCAACGGTGAGGTAGTCATTCGTGGAACCGCTGAAGGAGTAACCGGTGACGAAGACGTTTCCGGACGCGTCGGCTGCCAGCGCCTGGGCTGAGTCGGCGCCATTCCCGGCACCGTTCTTGACCCTGGCCCAGAGCTCCGCGCCGGAGCTGTCGTAGGCGACCGTCATGTAGTCGGAGTTCGATGCGTTATTCGAATATCCGGTTACGAAGGATGTCCCGCTCGGGGTCACCGCGAGAGCGTAGACACTGTCGTCGAGATTGGCGGCGCCGTTCTTGACCGTCGCCCAGAGCTCGTTGCCTGCGCTGTCGTAGGCGACCGTCAGGTAGTCGGAGTTGATCCCGTTGTGCGAGCCGCCCGTTACGTAGACGTTCTCGGCGGCATCGACCGCCAAGGCACTGGCGGAGTCGCTGCCGTTCGCCGCTCCGTTCTTGACCTTGGACCACAGCTCGTTGCCAGCACTGTCATAGGCGACCGTGAGGAAGTCGTTGTTCGTTCCGTTGAACGAGTATCCCGTCACATAGACATTCCCGCTGGCTCCGAGCGCCAGTGCGTAGGCATGATCGGCACCATTCGCCGCGCCATTCCTCAGCTTCGACCAAAGCACGTTTCCCGCGGGGTCATAGGCGACCGTCAGGAAGTCGTTGGAAGAGCCGTTCGCGGCTGTCCCCGTCACGAAGACGTTGCCAATGCCGTCTACCGCCAGGGCCCGCTTGCCCGCGATGACGCTGCCCGATCCGGGTTGGGCATCGCCGTCCACCGCAGTCCCGTTCTTCCTCGCCGTCCAGGCGACGGTCTGCGCGCCGGCGACCTCGGAGAGGGAAGTCACGGCCACCAGGAGGAACGCAATCCAGCTCCAGCGAGCGTTGAGGGAACCTGCCGGCGTGCAGCGGCTGCGGCGTGAAGCGATCATGCGGTCGTCTCCTGGGAGAAAGGCTGGCGATGCTGGAACGGATGGTCGGGTCGGCGCGTCCCCCGATCGGGGGATGCTTTTCGATCTCGGTCGTGGGTCGGGAGCTTTACTCCCACCGCACCCCCGCCGCGCCGGTGAGGAGCAGGCGGACGAGGTCGGCCTGGCGGGTGGTGCCGACTTTGGCGAAGACGTGTTTCAGGTGGGTGCGGACGGTTTCGCGTTTGAGGCCGAGGTTCGCGGCGGCTTCGTCGATGCCGCTGCCGCGGAGGACTTCGCCTGCCACTCGTGATTCGGCGGCGGTGAGGCCGTAGAGGCGCTGCAGGACCGAGGCCGGCGTCTCCGAGGCGTGGTCGGCGTCGGAGAGGAAGAGCGCCATCGCGGCGCCGCCCTGGGCGAGGTCGAGGCCGTCGAGCGAGACGGCGAGGATGTCGAGCGGCGGGCGCTCGGCGTTGCGCGGCGCACGCAGGAGCTCCGAGGCGAGGCGGCGCGGCTCGGTCGCGGTCTCGTGCTGGCGTTCGCGCAGCCCGCGCAGCCGCTTCTCCATCTCCGGATCGGCGAACTCCAGGCGGTCGGCGAGCAGGGCGACGCCGCAATCCGAGCCGAGCCGGCGGCGCGCCGCCGGATTGAGGTGCGCGACGCGGCCCTCGCCGTCGAGGATCACCACCCCCATCGCCATCCGGTCGAGCGCCGCGGAGGCAAGGTGACCGCGCGCTTCGGCCCGCGCGAGACTTCGGGCGAGCAGCCGGGAGCGGACGATGTGGCGCCCGAGCATGCGCACGAAGTCGCGCTCTTCGGGACCGAACGGGGTGCGGTCGAAGACCAGGCGGAGCGATTCGTCGCCGCCGATCTCGACGGCGGCTTCGCCCGGCGGATCACCGGCCCATTCGGAGCCCGCGAGGCTCTTTGAGCTCGCGGAGCCAGTCGAGCCGGCCGGGCTGCCGAGGCTGCCCCCCGGAACGGCGAGATCACTTGCCGCGACGATCCGCGACCGGCCGGTCTCGGTGGCGAGCAGCCAGCAGCGTCGGGCGCCCAGCGCCGAGGCGAGGACGCGCGTCACATCGTGCCAACCGCGCGCCTCGAGCCCGGCGGCGTAGATCCAGTCGGCAAGCTCGAGCGAGCGCGGCACCGACGCCGCGATCGCCGTCGCAGCCGACTGCTCCGCCGCGTCGAGCGCCGCCAGCGCTCCCCGCCCGTCCGCACCTTCTTCTTCCGGCCGCCTGGTCAGATAGATCTTCGGCATGGTTGCCCGCACAAACAGCACACCCCCCGCCAACTCGGCAGCCAGATGGAAATCTTGCAGGTAAAGCAGTTAAGCGAGCACTAGCTGAACTCGAAGGCCTCTCCAGGCGTGCGCGCCGCACACACAGGTGTGCGCGGCACAGCTGCGTGCCGCCTCACCCGATGTGCAGGGCGACCTCGCCACTCGCCGCGTTGGCGTCGATGGCGAGCGCTTCCAGCCGGGCCGCGACCGACGCCGCGTCGCGCATCCGCCGGAGCGCGTCCGGGTGCAGGAGCTCGGCGAGGAGCGTCGCGACGCCGGTGCGCAGCGGAGCCTTGGCGAGCACCTCCGGCGCGCTGTCGAGGCGGGCGATGGCGAGCGCCATCTGCAGCGTCGGCTGGCCTTCGCCCCAGGGCAGGTGGCCGACGAGCGCCTCGAAGAGCACGACCCCCAGCGACCAGAGATCGCTCGCTTCGCCCACCGACTCCGAGCGCAGAATCTCGGGCGCCATGTAAGGCAGCGTGCCGACCATCGTCGCCGCTTCGGTGAGCGTGGTGCGGGCCGCGCCGCGCGCCAGCCCGAAGTCGAGCAGCACGAAGCGGCCGTCGGGCGCGCACATGATGTTGCCCGAGGTGACGTCGCGGTGGATCACACCATGGCCGTGCAGCGCGGCGAGCGCCGAGGCGATCTGAGCCCCCATCTGCAATGCCCGTCGTTCCGAGAGCTTGCCGCGCGTCAGGCGCTGTGCCAGCGTGTCGCCCGGCAGCAGCTCCATCGCGAGGTAGAGCCGCCCGCCGTGTTCGCCGCGTTCGAGCAGGCGAACGATGTTCGGATGCGCGATCGCCGCGACGATCTCGCCCTCGCCTTCGAGGCGCTTGCGCGCCGTCGGATCGGCGGTCTGCTCGGGGAAGAGGATCTTGACCGCGGCAGGTGTGCCGTCGTGCACGTTCACGGCGCGATAGACCTCGCCCATGCCGCCGGCGCCGATGCGCTCGACCAGCTGGTAGGCGCCGATCTTCTGCGCCGACTGGCGGACGATCTCGGCCAGCGGCAGGCGGATCTCCGGCAGCAGCAGCCAGTGGTCCCGTTCCACCCGCAGCTCCGTCGAGACGGCGGACGAGGGCTCGCCACGCGACAGGATGCGTTCGGCGACCAGCCGCGCGATCGCCGCGTCGATGCGCGCTGCCGAGCCCGGCGACACGCTGAAGACCGGTTCCAGCGCCTGATGCACCTCCTGGTCGGTGACCGTGCCTTCGAAGCCGTGGCGCGCCACCGTCGCGAAGACGAGTCGCGCCGCGAGGTCGAGCTGCAACCACTCGCCGCGCGCTTCCGAAACATGCCGCCAGCGCGTCGCCTCCTGCGCCTGCCAGGCGCCCTCGAGCGCCATCGCCGCCTGCGCGGCAAGCGCCGAGAGCTGCGCGAGGTCCGCTTCCCGTCCTCCGCGGGCGCGCTCGCCGCCGACCGCCAGCAAGCCGAATGCGGTCTCGCCCGAGACCAGCGGTACGGCGAGCAGAAGGCCGGAGCGGTAGAGCGCGCCGAGCGCTCCCGCGGCGTTGCGCCCGTCCATCATCGCCTCCGCGAGGCGCAGCGGCCGGCGCCAGTCGGCGAAGAGCTCCGCGGTGCCCTCCGGGTCGAGCTCGGGCTCCGCATCGAGCCGCGCCACGAGGCGCTGAGCCGCCCGGCCTTCGCGCGCCGCGAGAATGAGCCGCGGAGCGTCTCCCCAGCGCGCGACGAGCGCGCGCTCGAGCTGGCGGACGATCTCCTCCGGCTCGAGAACGCCGGCGACGCTGCGGCTGAAGTCCACCATCCCCTCGAGCTCGCCGGCACGGCGCCGCAACTGGCCGACACGCGCCCGCTGCACGCCGAGCCCGAGGGCCACGAGGGCGAGCGCCACGACGCCGAAGAACCACGGCCGCTGCCAGAAAGGCGCTGCGATCACCACCGGGAGCGTCGCCTCCAGGCCCCAGTTCTCACCGTCGAGCGAAGCCTGGACGGCGAAGCGGAGCGCACCTGGCGGAACGGCCGGATACTCGGCGTAGTGGCGCGTCCCGGCATCGATCCAGTCGCGGTCCACACCGTCGAGCCGGTAGCGGAAACGCAGCCGGTTCGGGGCGCGCAGGTAGATCGCCGTGAAGTCGATCTCGAGGCGGTAGCTGCCCGGAGCCAGGCGGATCGGCGCGTCGAAAGCGATGACGCGGCCGTCGACCCGCACCTCCTCGAGGCTCGCCGCCGGAAGGGGCAGCGCCGCGATCGCCCGCGGATCGACGCGTGCGACCCCCTTCATCGTCGCGAACCAGAGGTTGCCGTCGCGAGCCCGGATGCCGGCGCTGCCGTTGCCGCCCTCGAAGGTCGCCGAGGCGAGGCCGTCGTCGACGCCGAACAGGCGGTAGCGCACCCGGGGCGCGCTGCCGTCGAGGTAAGCGTCGAGATCGCGCAGGGCCATGCGCGTGAGGCCGCGCGCGCAGGAGACCCACAGGTACCCCCGGCCGTCGTCGACGATCGCCCAGGCGGTGTCGTCGAAGAGCCCGTCCTGGCGCCGCAACAGGCGAAAGACGCCGTTGCGGTAGCGCACGAGACCGCCCTCGAGCGTTCCGAACCAGAGATCTCCGCGTGAATCCTCGGTGGCGCTCATGAAGAGCTGATGCAGCGGCTCGACCGGTGTCTCGTGGCGGCGGGTCGTACCGTCGGGGCGAATCTCGAAGAGCCCGGGCTTGGTCGCCGCCCAGATCGATCCGCGGGAGTCCTCCAACAGCTCGAAGACGATATTGGCGTCGATCTCCTGGTCGCTCCATCGCCCTGCCTCGAGGGTCAGGAGCGGCCCGCCCGGCATGGCCCCTTCGGAGGTGGCGCCCACCCAGAGACGGCCTAGCGAGCTGCGCAGCAGGGAGAAGACGGGAAGTCTCAGCCGAGGGTCCTCCTGGCCCAGAGGGAGGAGCTCGCCGCTGCGCAGCGCCGCGAAGCCCGCTCGCGTTCCGAGAGCGAGCCCCCCGCTGCCGTCCTCGGCGATGGCGTAGATCCAGTTCAGATCGCGCGCGTCGTCGAGCGTCGACCGGCGCCGGTAAGAGGTCACCTTGCCACCGGCGATGCGGTTGAGCCCGTCGGTCGTGCCGACCCAGATCGCGCCCGCGTCGTCTTCGAGCAGCGTGCGGGCGGCATCGCTCGACAGGCCTTCGCTGCGCGAGAACGAGACCAGCGGGCCGCCCGACAGGCGCAGCAGCCCCTGCGTCCAGCTGCCGAACCAGAGATTCCCCTCGCGATCCTCGAACATCGGCGCGAACCGGCCGTCGGCGACGGGATGTCCGGCGGGGAACTCCTCCTCCGCGCCGCCGGCCGAGCGCCGGCTCCGTCCACGCAGGGCGGCCGTCGACCAGAAGACCCCCGCCCGGTCGATGAGCTGAACGTATTGAGGGTCCAGCGGATCCACCCGTGACGACGCGAGCCGCCGCACCGCTCCCTCCACGAAGGAGAAGAACCCGGCTGGGTTGGAAAAGACCGGGTCCCGATTCTCGTCGAGCTGCAGCGTCACGAAGTAGTCGCCAGCGTAGGACGACCTCTCGAGCGTGAGCGGGCCGCGGAGCTTCCCGTCCTCCAGGAAGTAGACCCCTGCTCCATAGACGTTCATCCAGACGCGGCCCAGGCGATCGACCTCGACGTCGATGATCTGCGTTGCCGCGAGAGCTCCGGCGGCGGCGACCGGCTCGAACTGCAGAGGCGCGTCGTACCGCGCGTGGTAAAGGCCGCGGTCGGTGGCCAGGTACAGCCCGGCGTCCCCTTCCGCAAAAGCAAAGGCGGCGAGGTCCGACGGCTCGACCCGGGCGAAGCCATCGCTTTGCCGCACGGCCACGCCGCTGCCCGCGAAGCCGACCCACAGGGCTCCCCGCGAGTCCACGAAGACGCTGCGAATCTCGTTCAGGCCGAAGGCCGGCGTATTCCAGCGATCGAAGTTCCGGAAGCGGACGCCGTCGAAGCGCGCCAGGCCCTCGGTCGTGCCGACCCAGAGATAGCCGTCGGGGGTCTGGGTCACGACCGCGACCGAGAGCGAAGGGAGTCCCTCCTCGACGCCCCAGGTCTCCACCCGGTATTGGGGCAAGCGGCGGTCCGGCTCGAGGGCGGCGAGCATCGCCGCGAAGAGCGCGAGGATTGCGCAGAGTCCCGCCGGAACGAACGCTCCGGTGCGCCGCCCGGAGCTCAGATTCTCCCTTCCGCGAGGACCTTGCGCACCGTCAGGCCGGCGCGACGCAGGATCCACTGCAGGCTGTCGCGCGAGATGCCGAGCGCCCGCGCCGCCTCTTCGGCCGAGCCGTGGCGCAGGAGAGCGCGCCGCACGGAGGTCGGGTCGACCTTGTCATCCTGGCGCACCGCCTCGAGCTCGCCGTCGAGACCGAGCTGGCGAAGGCGCAGGCGCAGCGTCGAGGCTGGAACCGCGGCCCCTCGCACGGCAAACGCCTGCGCGACCTCCCCGTCTTCGGCGATCCGCGCGATGACCGCGCGATGCTCGACGATCTTGCGCCGCAGGAGCGCCGCCAGAGCCGAGGCCGGGCTCTCTTCGGCGGCGCCGACCCGCGCTCCACCAGACCCTGTCCGGCGCGGCAGCTCGAGCAGGATCATCGCCGGCAGCAGCCGCGAGGCTGCGGGCGGCGCCAGCAGGACCGAGCGGTTCACGGCGTGCTCCAGTCCGCGGAGGTTCCCGGAGAGCGACCAGTCGTGCTCGATCAGGGCGGCGTAGGACTCTTCGGCGAAGCCCGCGATCTCGGGCCGCTCGAAGCGCTGCCGGGCGGCGCGCAGGAAGAGGTCCGCGAAGCCGCGGATGTCGGCCCGGCGCCGGTCGAGGGTCGGCACACGGACGGTGATCTCGCCCAGCCGCCAGTAGAGATCCTCGCGGAAGCGCCCCTGCCGGATGAGCTCGTCGAGGTCCTGGTTCGCTGCCGCGACGATCTGCACATCCACTTCGCGCTCTTCCGACGAGCCCAGCGGCGAAAAGCGACCGGTCTGGATGAGGCGCAACAGTCGTTGCTGCAGCTCGAGCGGCAACGCTCCGATCTCGTCGAGAAAGAGGGTCCCGCCGGCGGCGAGCTCGGCCTTGCCGAGACGCCCCTCGGCCGGCGCCGAGAAGCCGGAGCGCTTGGCGAAACCGAAGAGCTCGGCACCCAGCGCCTCGGCCGAGGTCACCTGGCCGCAGTCGAGCACCACGAACGGACCGCCGCCGCGCGTCGACTCGTAGTGATACGCCCGCGCCAGATGGGTCTTGCCGGTGCCGGTCGCGCCGAGCAGCAGCACGCCGACCTTGCCGGCGCGGGCGGCGCGCCGCAGAGGCTCGAGGACTTCGGCAGTGAAGGCGGGATCGCGTGACTCGTAGTGCGCCAGGCGATACTCGTCCGCTGCTGCGCCGCGCACCAGATTGACTTCGCTACGCGCGCGAGAAAGCTGATACTCGACCTGACCGAGCTGTCGGATCAGCGACAGGTTGCGCTCGGCGACCGCAGCGAGGTCGCGCACCAGTTCGACATCGGAACTGTCGAAGGGACTCTCTCCTCCACGCCGGTCGACGTAGAGGCAGCCACCGAACAGGCGTTCCGGACGGCCTCCGACTTCACGCCAGAACCACAGCGGAACCGCGAGGACACTTCGCAAATCGTGCGCAACCGCGCTCTTCGAGCGAAGCAACTGCGGCACCTCTTCGAGAGAGAGCGCCGGCGCACCGGTCGCCTTCACGAGCTCCAGAATCGTCAACGAGGCGACGAGCCGGATGGTCTCGCCGGAAACCGACTCGCCTCCGTGAGTGCGCGCCGTCCAGGCGCTGGTTCCAGCGCCGACCAGAGCAACCAGCGCGGTATGCGCCCCGAGCGCCTCGCGCGCCATCAGGGCGGTCTCGGAGAGGGCACGCTCCCAATCGGCCGTCGTCAGATAGTCCTGGCGCAGCAATCTGCGCAGGCTCGCGAGCTGGCGGCCCGCCAGAGCGTCCGCAGGTGAATCCTTGGTCGGTTCGAGCGACATCTATGCGCGAGTTTAGCGAGACGCCGCCGAAGGCGATAGCTCGAGCAGTCGGGCAAAGCGCCCGGATCAGTTCATCGTGTAGACCGGCAGGCCCATCTCGCGCAGCAGGTCGTGGGCATGGTCGACCTCGTCCATCACCCAGCGGATGTAGCGCGCGTCGACGTGGATGGTGCGCACGGTGGCGGGGTCGAAGAGGAAGTCCGAGACCACGCCCTCCCAGTTGCCGTCGAAGGCGAGGCCGACGATCTCCCCCTTGCCGTTGAGCGTCGCCGAGCCGGAGTTGCCGCCGGTGATGTCGCAGGTGGAGAGGAAATCGACCGGTACGCTGCGCAGCTCGGCGTCGAGGTAGGCCGGTACGATCACCTTGGCGGCGTCGAGGAGCGCCTGCGGCGCATCGAACGGCCGCTCGCCGGTCGCCTTGGCGACGACGCCGGCGACCGTGGTCTGCGGCTTGTAGACCGCGCCATCGCGCGGCGTGTAACCGCGGACCTTGCCGTAGGTGAATCGCAACGTGCCGTTGGCGTCCGGATAGAGCCGTCTTGAGGCGACCTTCTCGAGGCCCTCCAGGTAGACCGGACGGTGGCGCAGCGTCGCCCCTTCGAGCGCACGGTCGGCCTCGCGGCGCTCGGCGGCGAGCGGCGCCAGGGCGCGCGCCAGGTCGAGCATGCTGTCGCCGCGTGCCGCGAGCTCGGCGGAGGACTGCTCCGCCGCCGCCTTGCGCGCTTCGAGGTCGGCCATCTTCGTCCCGGTGTAGAGCTTGTCGAGCAGAGCCTCGATGCGCTGCGCGTCGTCCGCCATGCCGGTCGCCTGCAGGGCCTCGTCGAGGGCGGCGATGCGTTGCTCCGCCGGCAGGGCGACCGCCTGTTCGAGCGCATAGCGCAGCGTCGCCCGATCGCTCCCGGGCTCGATCGAGCGCTGGGAGCGCGCGATCCCCTGGCGGTAGCGGCTCAGGTCCCGCTCACGGAAGCCGTCGTCGCGGTCGAGGTCGGCCTTCGGCCGCTCCTCGGACATGCGCCAGATCGTCATCGCCTGGCCGAGCATCGGCGACGAGCGCCCGAGCCAGGCGAGCACCGTGTCGCGCTGTTCGGTCTTCCGGCGCTGGGCATTCAGGCTCCGCAGGGTGGCGAGGGCCGCGGCAGGCGCTGCCTCGCTCGCCAGCAGGCGCTCGCGGGTCGCACGCTGCTCTTCCACCGCGCCACCGCGCATCGCGAGCAGCTGGCCCTCGAACTTCTTCATGCCGTTCGCCATGCCGCGGATTCGCGAGTAGTTGGCGAGCTCGACCGGCTTGCCGCGCAGATTCTCCTGTTCGAGAAGCGCGATCTCGTCTTTCGACCAGCGCACCGATTGCGGCAGGGTGAACTCGTGCGCCGTCTCGACCTCGTCCAGGGTGCGATAGCGGAACGTCCTGCCGGGATAGCCCGCGATCCAGACGAAGTCGCCCTCCTTCACCCCCTCGGTCGCCATCTTCATGAAGTGCCGGGGACGATAGGGGACGTTCTCTTTCGCGAAGTCGGCCGGTTTGCCGTCCGGTGCGACGTAGGCGCGCAGGAAGCCGAAGTCGCCGGTGTGGCGCGGCCACATCCAGTTGTCCACCTCGCCGCCGAAGTTGCCGATCCCTTCGCCAGAGGCGTAGGTGAGGCGCACGTCGCGGATCTCCATCTGGGTGATCTCGAGGAAGAGCGAGCCTTCGAAGAAGCGCGCCACGTTGCAGCGCTGTCCACCGGGCTTCTCGCAGGCGTCGACCAGCTCACGGCTCCGGCGCTCGACTTGCCGGGCATAGTCGGCGTCGAGGAGCTTCACCGCAGGATTCCCGAGGACCTCCTTCGTCACGTCGCGAATGCCGGTGGTGACGTAGACGTAGGTACCCGGCGCCGCCGGCAGCTCCCCGGCGAGATTCGCCGCGAGGAAGCCGTTGGCGATCAGGTTGCGCTCCGGTGTGGAATTGAACTGCAGCGAGCCGTAGACGCAGTGATGATTGGTGATGATCAGCCCCTGCGGCGAGACGAACGAGGCGGTGCAACCGCCGAGCGAAACGACCGCCCCCATCGGGTCGCCGGTGAGGTCGGCGAGCCGCGTCGCATCGAGCGTCATTCCGGCGGCGCGGAGCTCCGCTGCGAGCTCGGGGATCTGGGAGGGCATCCACATGCCCTCTTCGGCCGGCACGCCCGCGGCCAGGAGCAGCCAGGTGGCGCCGGCTATCGAAAGTCGCATCTTCATCGCAGTCTCCTTGATCACGAGTCGTCGCCGGTGTCCGATGGCGCCGCGGACCGACTTGGGCGGGAGCGGCTTCCACGGCCCGGGACCCGGGGTCTGCAAGTGTAGGCCGCCGCCCGACCTCGGCCGCTCTCCCAACGGGTAGGTGACGACGACTCGAGCGCGGCCGCATGCTAAATTTCGCTGGTCATGACCTCTGCCGAACGTGAAACTCTCGACATCGATGTGCTCTTCGTCGGCGCCGGGCCGGCAAGTCTCGCCGGCGCCTACCACCTTGCAAAGCTGATCTCCAACCACAACGCGCGGGCCACCGGCAGCGCGCGGATCGAACTGTCGATCGCGGTGCTCGAGAAGGGCAGCGAGGTCGGCGCGCACGGCTTCTCCGGCGCGATCGTCGATCCGCGCAGCCTCCGCGAGCTCTTCCCGGACAAGTTCGACGCCATCCCGTTCGAGGCCGCAGTCGGCCGCGAGCACCTCTGGTGGCTGACCGAACAGAAGGCGATCTCGCTGCCGGAGCCGCCGCCGCTCAGGAATCACGGCAACTACGTCGCCTCGCTCGGCAAGCTCGTCAAGTGGATGGCGAAAGAGGTGGAGGCCTTGGGCGTCGATATCTTCTGCGAGTTCCCGGGACGCACGCTCCTCTACGAAGACTCGTCCGAAGGCCCCGGGCGGCGCGTCGCCGGCGTGCGCACCGGCGACAAGGGCATCGGCAAGGACGGCCGCCGCAAGAGCAACTTCGAGCCCGGCGTCGACATCCGCAGCCAGATGACCGTGCTCGGCGAGGGCCCGCGCGGCACGCTCGCCAAGGAGCTCGACAGCCGCTTCGGACTATCCGCCGGCAAGAACCCGCAGGTCTACGCTCTCGGCATCAAGGAGGTGTGGGAGCTGCCGCAGGGACGTTTCGAGCCGGGCGAGATCTGGCACACCATGGGCTGGCCGATGTGGCCCGATCATTTCGGCGGTGGCTTCATCTACGGCATGCAGGACAACCTCCTGATCGTCGGCCTGGTCTACGGCCTCGACTACGAGAACCCGCTCGACGATCCGCACCTCGAGTTCCAGCGCATGAAGACCCATCCTTCGATCGCCCAGCTCCTCGCCGGCGGCACCATGTCCTACTACGGCGCCAAGGCGATTCCCGAGAGTGGCTACTGGGCGATGCCGCAGTTGGGCGGTGACGGCTTCTGTCTCATCGGCGACAGCGGTGGCTTCGTCGACGGCCAGCGCCTCAAGGGGATTCACCTGGCCATCAAGTCCGGCATGCTCGCCGCGGAGTCGATCTTCGCTGCCGCCCAGGCCGGCCGTCCGATCGCTTCGGCCGGCGCGGACTTTCCCCACCGTTTCGAGGCCAGCTGGGCGAAAGAGGAGCTGTGGAAGAGCCGCAACTTCCATCAGGGCTTCGAACGCGGTGGCTTCGACGCCCTGGTCAACGCCGCTCTGGGCACGGTCACCGGCGGCAAGGGATTCGGACTCTTCGAGCGCCTGCCTGCCGAGGCCGGACACGAGCGGCTGCGCCGGCTCGACAGTGAGCGCGCCGACTACCGCGCGCCCGAGCCGGTCGAACGCGACGGCAAGTTGACCTTCGACCGCCTCGCCGACGTCTACAACTCGGGCGCGGCGCAGGAAGAGGACCAGCCGGTCCACCTCCTGGTCGCCGATACCTCGATCTGCGTCGATCGCTGCGCGCGCGAGTTCGGCAATCCGTGCACACGCTTCTGTCCCGCGGCGGTCTACGAGATGGTCGAAGACAGCTCGGTCGCCGCCGGCAAGCGCCTGCAGATCAACGCCTCGAACTGCGTGCACTGCAAGACGTGCGACATCATGGACCCCTACCAGATCATCGATTGGGTGCCGCCCGAGGGGGGCAGCGGCCCGAACTACGGCCGGATGTGACGGGCAGGCAGGTCGCGGATGCGGCCCGACGCCAGAGGAGAGCTGTATGAACACCGCCCCGACCCCCCTCGACTTCAGGCTCTTTCCGGTCGACGACGAGCGCCGTCTCTTCATCTCGCCGGCCATTCGCGACTGGGGTCATCTCGAGCCCGAAGGCGTGAGAGTGGTCATCGACCTCGAAGGTGGAATCGACCACGGCGTTCCGGTGTTGCCGAATCACACCCTTTACCTTTACTTTCCGATCTTCGACGAAGACCTTCCCGACCTCGACCGCCTGCACGGCATCGCCACTCTCGGCGCGCGCCTCGTGCGGTCCGGGCAATCGGTACTGTCGCACTGCGGCGCCGGCTTCAACCGCTCGGCGCTGGTCGCCGGTCTGATCCTCGTCGAGCTCGGCTGGTCCGGCGACGCGGCGCTTCGCCGACTGCGCGAGCGGCGTCCCGGGGCGCTGTTCAACGAGAGGTTCGCCGCCTACCTCGGCTCGCGCTGAGCGCGGCCCGGCTCAAAAGCGCAGCCAGGCGGCCGCCGCCGCACCCGAGGGCATCCGGTCGGTAGCCAGACTCTCCGCTTCGCCGCCGTGCGACAGGGTTGCGGCGAGCGCTCGTTCGAGCAGGTCCTCGTCTCCCGGCACCGGCTGCAACCTCTCCTCGACCACGCCGTGCCGGTCGTCGAACCTGCCCCATCGTTCGAGCCGGTCGGCGAGCAAGAGGTGCGCCACCCGGCCGGACTCTGCCGCTGGCAGAACGTCGGCGAGCCCGGTCGCGAGACGCGGCTTGCCGCCGGTCGCGGAGTTGCGCAGCCGCCGCGCGAGCTCGCCCAGGCGCCATTCGGTGGCCAACGGCAGGGCCCGGCGCCAGAGCTCCTCATCGCTCAGGTGATCGGGACTTCCGGACACGACCCGCTCGAGGAGGCGATCGTCGCGCAGCGCAGCGGTCACCAGAGGCAGGTAGGACGGGACCGCCGCCAGCACGATCGGGGCTCCACGCTCCGGGAGGAGGCCGGAGATCTTCTCCCAGAGCCTCCGAAAGTAGTGCTCGACGTCCCGGTCGCGGCGCTCCTCGGCGTTGCCCCCCTGCCCGTGGACGATCGGGCCGCGCTCGCCGAGCGCCGCCGGCGAGGCGCTGTGAACCTGCCGCTCGGATTCGTAGACATACCCCGATGCGGCCCGGAAGCTCTTCGCCATCTCGGGCAGCTCGATCCGGCGCACGCCGTAAGGCGTGCCTTCGAGCAGGCGCAGATCGGCGAGAGAAAGTGCCAGCACGTAGAACCGTTCGGTGGCCCTGGACCAGGGCAGCAGCGGACGCAGCCGGAAGCGGCGGGCAACCTGCACCGACTCGAGGAGCGGGAACGGCGTCGCGACGAAGTGGGAGAACCCCAGCGCTGCGTAGTAGGCGAGCCCATCGCTCGACTCCGGGAAGGCTTTCTCCACCCGCGCCCAGGCGTGCGCCGGTGCCAACAGGTCGGCGCGGAGCGCTTCGTCCGCACCGGCCTCCAGCAGGCGAGCTTCGGCGAGACGCACGGCCTGACGCCAGCGATTGAGGTTGGCGTGGGCGGCGATACCGCCGCGCTCCATCGGCACGAACAGAGAGAGATGCAGCCCGGTACGCTGCTCGACGAGGGATTCCCACCACGTTTCGACGGTTTCAGCGACTTTCATCAGGCCCCCTCGGGCCGCGTAGCCAACGTCGCGGCCACGAATTCACGGTAGGCCCCGATCCGGGGTGGGGAAACACCCCCAGGGGTGGGAAGCTCAGCCGGCAGGAAGTGGCGTCAGGAGGCGCGCTCGGCGAGCCAGAGCGCCAGCGCCGCGCCGAGGTCGGCGACGCTCGCGTGCCGGGCCGCCGGCTCGGGAGCGAGCGCCCGGGCGACGATCGCACGCAGCTCACGATCGCCCCAGGGCAGGCGCGGTGGGCGCTCCCGCTCGATTTCGCGCAGAACCCGCGAGATCGGCTTGCCGCCGCGTTGGAACGGCCGCCGGCCGGCGAGCAGCTCGAACAGAATCACCGCCAGGCTGAACTGGTCTGCGGCCGGGCCGGGACGGCGTCCGAGAATCTGCTCCGGCGCCGCGTAGTCGAGGGTGAAGAGCCAGACGCCGCTGGCGGTTTCGCGGGCGTCGCCGCCGTCGTCGAGCAGCTTGGCGATGCCGAAATCGAGCAGCTTCGGCCACCCCTGCTCGTCGACCAGGATGTTCGACGGCTTCAGATCGCGGTGCACGACGCGCATCTCATGCGCCGCCGCGACCGCCTCGCACAGGCGCAGAAAGAGGCGCAGGCGCTCGACCTCGGGCATTTCGTGCTGACGGACGAAGGTGACGAGGTCGGTGCCTTCGACCCATTCGAGCACGAGATAGGCGCGGCCGCGCGAGTCGCAACCGGCGTCGAGCAGGCGGGCGATCGCCGGATGCGCGAGTCCGGCGAGGATCTCGCGCTCGCGCCCAAAGCGGCGCTCGATCTCGCTTCCGCCGTGCATGCCGAGGAGTCGCTTGATCGCGACCCGCTCGCCGTCGCGCTCCCCTTCGAACACCTCGCCCGCGCTCCCCTGCCCGACGCGACGGCGGATCCGGTACGGCCCGATCCGCCGCGGCGAGCTCGCTGCGGCCGCTGCATCCGGATCGCCCCCGATGCCGGCCATGCTGGATCCACCGCCCGCAGCCGCCACCAGCAGCGCGGCATCGAGATCGAGCGCGCTGCGCTCGACGCCGTCGGCAGCCAGCAGCTCGGCCACTGCATTCGCCAACTCGATGTCGACCACGGCGATCTCGGTGAGCCGCTGGAGCCGGCCCTCTCCGTCGAGGTCGACCAGCGCCTCGAAAGCCGATTCCACCTCCACCCAGCGCCGGCGAAGGACGACGCTCATCCGCCGAAACCTTGCCGTTCGAGCTCGATCTGAAGGAAGGCGCGTGCCTTGCGCCAGTCGCGCCGCACCGTGCGCTCCGACTGCCCGACGAGCTCTGCGATCTCGCTTTCCGAGAGACCGACGAAGAAGCGCAACTCGACGATGCGCGCCAGGCGGGGTGACAGGCGTTCGAGCTCGCCCAGCGCGACGTCGACAGCCAGGAGTTGCTCGGCCTGCCAGAGTGCCGGCGCGGCGATCTCCTCATCGAGAGGCAGGGTGTCGAGGCTGCCGCCACGCTTCTTCCGGTGCAGATGTTCGGCGTGGCCGATGAGAATCTGCCGCATCGCCTTGGCGGCGAGCGCGAAGAAATGCCCACGGTCGACCAGCGACAGCCGCTCGCTCTTGACCAGCTTGAGGTAGGCCTCGTGCACCAGCGCCGTCGTGTCGAGGGAGAGCGCCGTTCGACCGAAGCGCAGTTGCGAGCGTGCCAGCCGCTTCAGCTCGGCGTACAGGCGATCGAAGACCGTGTCGAGCGCGCTCTTGTCCCCTTCCCGCAGCGCCGCCAACAACAGGGTGATCTCGCCGGAAGACCTCTCGCTGGGTTTCACTCGCGCGGCATGATAGCCCCGCCGTGCTGTGGTGACGACGGCAGGATTCCACAGCCGCTCGGCCGGCCAGACGACGACAGACATGAGTTGCCCTCCGCCAGGTTCCACCGCGAAAGCGGCAAGAACCGGACAGAGATCGGTCGATTCGAGGAGAAAAGACCCGTGTGGCGGGTCGAGGGTCTTGCCGGGCGGCCGATCAGCCGGGCCGGCGCATCAGCAACGCGCCGTTGGTGCCGCCGAAGCCGAACGAGTTGGTCAGACCGATCTCGAGTTTGGCGGGTCTCGCCTGATGGGGCACGAAGTCGAGATCGCAGCCCTCACCGGGCTGGTCGAGATTGAGCGTCGCAGGCAGGATCTGATCGCGGATGGCGAGCGCGAGCAACCCGCACTCGAGTCCACCGGCGGCGCCCAGCAGATGGCCGGTCGAGGACTTCGTAGAAGAGACGGCCAGCTTGTGGGCGTGGTCGCCGAAAACGCGGTGGATCGCCTGGACTTCGGCGGCATCGCCCAGGCCGGTCGAGGTCCCGTGAGCGTTGATGTAGTCGACCGCCTCGGGAGCGAGCCCGGCGTCGGCGAGAGCGCTGCGCATGACCTGGGCGGCCCCCCGTCCCTCGGGATGCGGCGCCGACATGTGGTACGCATCGGCACTCATGCCGTAGCCGATCAGCTCGGCGTAGACCGTGGCACCGCGAGCGAGAGCCAGCTCGCGCTCCTCGAGCACGAGAATTCCGGCGCCCTCGCCCATCACGAAGCCGTCCCGATCCTTGTCCCACGGCCGGGAGGCGCGCTGCGGTTCGTCGTTGCGCAGCGACAGCGCCCGCATGACGGTGAATCCGGCGACGGCGAGCGGGGTGATCACCGCTTCTGCGCCACCGGTGATCATGGCGTCGGCGTAGCCGTGCTGGATCAGGCGGAAGGCATCTCCCACCGCGTGCAGGCCGGTGGTGCAAGCGGTCGCCGGCGCGCTGTTCGGGCCGCGCGCCCCGGTCTGGATCGAAACCTGGCCGGCGGCGAGATTGACGATCAGACCGGGAATGAAGAACGGCGACACCCGATCCGGCCCGCGCTCGAGCATCGTCGAGTGCGTTCGCTCGATCAGCGGCAGACCGCCGATCCCCGATCCGATCACCACGCCGACGCGCTCGGCGTTCTCCTCGTCGATCGTCAGACCGGCGTCCGAGATCGCCATCTGGCTCGCGGCGAGCGCGTAGTGAATGAAGGTGTCGCACTTCTTGACGTCCTTCTTCTCCATCCAGTCTTCGGGCGTGAAGCCCTTGACCTCGCCGGCGATGCGGGCCTGATAGGTCGAGGCGTCGAAACGGGTAATCGGCCCGATGCCGCTCTCGCCGGCCAGAAGCGCCTTCCAGGTCGCTTCGGTGCCTACGCCGAGCGGCGAGACGAGTCCGATACCCGTGACGACGACACGCCGCCGTTCACGCAGGGATGAGCTGGCCAGATGAATTCTCGCGAAGGAGTCGTGAGGTCAGTGGAGTGAGAGTCGAAAGGAACGGACCCGGAGGGCCGGTCAGTTCTTTTCCGCGGCGTGCTTCTCGATGTAGCTGACGGCTTCCTGGACCCGGCCGATCTTCTCCGCGTCCTCGTCCGGGATCTCGATCCCGAACTCCTCTTCGAACGCCATGACCAGCTCGACGATGTCGAGGGAGTCGGCGCCCAGATCCTCGGTGAAGCTGGCCTCGGACGTCACTTCGTCGGCCTCAACGCCGAGCTGCTCCACGATGATGCTCTTCACCTTCTCGGCAACGGACATGTCGCAAACTCCTCCATGGGAAGCTCAAAGCAGGGTGGATTTTTAGCACAACTTCGAGAATCGCGTCCAACTCCGGCAGGATTCGTCAGATGTACAGGCCGCCGGAGACATTGAGCACCTGTCCGGTGACGTAACTCGCCTCTTCGCTGGCGAGATAGACCACGGCGCCTGCGATGTCCTCCGACTTCCCCAGGCGCCCCAGCGGGATGCGCCCGAACATCTCGCTGCGGGTCGCCTCGGGAAGCGCTTCGGTCATGGCGGTCTCGATGAAGCCGGGCGCCACGACGTTCGCCGTGATATTGCGGCTCGCCAGCTCGCGCGCCAGGGACTTGCTGAAGCCGATGAGGCCCGCCTTGGCGGCGGCGTAGTTGGCCTGGCCGGCGTTCCCCATGAGTCCGATGACCGACGAAACGGTGACGATGCGCCCCCAGCGACGCCGCATCATGCCGCGCACCAGCTCGCGGGTTACGGCGAAGGCGCCGGTGAGGTTGGTATCGAGCACGCTGCGCCACTGTTCGAGGCTCATCCGCGCCAGCAGGTTGTCGCCGGTGATGCCGGCGTTGTTGACCAGAATGTCGATCTCCGCGAACTCCTCGGGCAGTCCTTTCAGACGCTCGCCGATCTCCTCCGGCCGGGCGAGATCGAGGGCCAGGACGTGGGCCTTGCCTCCGCTCGCGAGAATCTCTCCGGCGACCCGGGTGAGCTTCTCGGCATTGCGCGCCGCGAGCACCACCTTGGCCCCCCGCTCGGCGAGCTGGCGTGCGATCGCCTCGCCGATTCCTTGCGAGGCGCCGGTGACGAGTGCGGTCTTGCCGTCCAATCGGAACATGACGATCTCCTCAGTTCACTTTCGGCGCAGTACCGGCGGCGCTCGCCGCCAGAGTTTCGAGCGCAGCGGGCTCCGACACCGACACAGCTTCGACCCCGGGGACGATGCGCTTGACCAAGCCGGAGAGGACGTTGCCCGGACCCACCTCGACGAAACGGCGCACGCCCATCTCGCCGTGCAGGAAGCGTACCGACTCGACCCAGCGCACCGGACCGTCGATCTGTCGTTCGAGCGCGGAGCGCAGGGCATCCCCCGCGCTCTCGGCGCGGGCGTCGATGTTGACCACCACCGGCACTGCCGCCGTGGCGAACCCGGTCGCGGCCAGCTGCGGCGCGAGTCCGGTGCGCGCCGGGCGCATCAGGGCGCAATGGAAGGGAGCGGACACCGGCAGCGGCAGGGCGCGTTTCGCGCCGCGCTCCTTGGCCAGCAGCATGGCCCGCTCGACCGCGGCCTTGTGACCTGCGATCACGGTCTGTTCCGGCGAGTTGTAGTTGGCGACGGAACAGGTCTCGCCGGCGTCGCCCGCGGCCTCCGCCGCCACCGCCCGTACGGCCTCGGCTTCGAGGCCGAGGATCGCGGCCATCGCCCCGACACCGACCGGCACCGCCTCCTGCATCAGCTCGCCGCGCCGGCGGACCAGGCGGACGGCGTCGGCCAGGGTCAGCACCCCGGCGGCGACCAGCGCCGAGTACTCGCCGAGGCTGTGCCCGGCGACCGCGTCGGGGCGAACGCCGCGCGCGGCGAGCACTCGCGACATGGCGACCGAGGCGGTGAGGATCGCAGGTTGGGTGTTCGCGGTCAGCTGCAGGTCGGATTCCGGCCCCTCCCAGCAGAGCGCGGCGACATCGAAGCCGAGCGCGAGAGAGGCCTCGTCGAAGGCAGCACGGGCTTCGGAGAAGCCCTCCGCCCAGGCCCGGCCCATGCCGAGTTTCTGCGAGCCCTGGCCAGGAAAAAGGAATGCGGTTTTCGGTTCCACAGCGCTCCTCCGCAGGATTTCAGCCGGCGACCGCCGCCGCGAGGCGGGCTTCGGCGGCATGCAGCTCTTCGACCTTGTCGCGGATCTTGACGTGCAGCTCCGCGACGCTGAACTCGACGGCCCGTCGGATCGAGGAGCGGATCGCCTTGGCGTTCGAGCGCCCGTGTGCGATGAAACAACCGCCGGCGACGCCGAGAAGCGGTACCGCTCCGTACTCCGCGTAGTCGGTGCGCCTCTTGAAAGCGACAAACGCCGGTCGCGCGAGCCAGCCTCCGAGACGGGTGCGCAGGGTGCGGCGCAGCTCCTCGCGCATCATCGAGACGATCAGCTCCGCCATCGACTCGGCGGACTTGAGCAGCACGTTGCCGACGAAGCCGTCGCAGACGACCACATCGGCCTCACCGTTGAAGACGTCTCGCCCTTCGACGTTGCCGATGAAGTTGAGGCCGGTCGCCTTGAGCGAACGGAAGACCTCTCGCGTCAGCCCCGAGCCCTTGGCCTCCTCTTCGCCGATCGACAGCAACCCGATGCGCGGCGCGGTGATGCCTACGACCTCCTGGGCATAGAAATGCCCCATGACCGCGAACTGGCGCAGGTGCTCGGGCCGCGAGTCGACGTTGGCGCCGACATCGAGCACGACGGTACGTCCGCGCGGATTCGGGAAGACCGCGGCGAGCGCCGGCCGGTCGACTCCCGGCAGGGCGCCGAGGAACAGCTTGGCGGCGACCATGGCGGCGCCGGTGTTGCCGGCGCTGACCATCGCCTGCGCCTTCCCTTCGCGCACCAGGCCGGCGCAGAGGACCAGCGACGACTGACGTTTCTTGCGCACCACCGTCGGCGGATCGTCCATCTCGATGCGTTGCTCGGCGTGGACGATCTCGATTCGCTCGCGCACGTCCGCCGAGCGCCCCAGTCTCTGGAGCTCACGCTCGAGGCGCTTGGCGTCTCCCACCAGGAGAATCGAGACGCCGTCCTCGACGGCGCTGTCGAACGCTCCGCGCACCGCGGCGCGCGGAGCGAAGTCGCCTCCCATCGCGTCGACGGCGATGCGCATTCGAAGTACTGGAGCTCGGCGGGACCTTAGGTGCGGGCCTGCACGTCGACGACGTCGCGTCCGCGGTAGGTGCCGCAGGACGGACAGACGCGATGCGGGAGCTTGCGCTCGCCGCACGTCGCACAGAGCGACGACGCCGGCAGGGTGAGTGCATCGTGCGCGCGGCGCTTGTCGCGCCGGGCCTTGGAATGACGTCGCTTCGGATTCGGCATCTTCGCTTCCCCTCTTCAGTTCTCGCTGCTGTCCATCCTCGACCGCTCGCGGCGCCGCGAATTCGGCCAGTTCAGCCGGCTCCTCCGGCTCGCGGTTCCTTGAGCTTCGCGAGCGCCGCCCAGCGCGGATCCACGACTTCGTGGACGCAGTCGCAGCGCCCTTCGTTCCAGTCTTCGCCGCATTGCGGACAGAGACCCCTGCAGTCCTCCCGGCAGAGCGGCTTCATCGGCAGGCTGAGCTCCACCTGTTCGATGAACAGCGGGCGACTGTCGAAGACGCCCCCTTCCACTTCCACCAGCCCCAGCTCCTGCGCTTCGAGCTCCTCGTCCGCCGTCGCCTCGCGCTTGCGCGAGCGCTCCACGAGGACAAGATCGATCGCGCTCGCGACCGGCTGCGCGACCGGCTTCAGGCAACGGTTGCAGGCCACCGTCTGCTCGTAGCGCAGGTCGGCGTGCAGCAGAAAATCCGGAGCCGTATGCGTCAGGCTGCCCTGGCAGCGGACCGGGCTCACTTCGAGCAACTCCAGGTCGCGCCTCTCGTCCTCCTTGAGCTCGATCGACTCCTGCCAGAGGAAGGGCTCGTAGCGGGCAGCATCCAGGCGGATCATCATCCCTCGTGCCCCCCAGAAAGCCGACGAAGCCTAACGGATCCGGGCCTTTTCGTCAATTTACTCGTCCTCGGAAGGGGACGATTCCTCGATCTCCGCCTCCGTGCCGGGCTCCCCTACGGGCGTGCAGAGCCGCAGTCGCGCCCCCTCCGGGTCGTGCCAGACCTCGAAGGCGACCGCGCCGCAGCTCTGGAAGGGGGCGAGCAGGCGGCTGGCGGCGACCAGCCGCTGCATCTCCCCGGGGGGCAGGAGAGGCAGCTTCTCGAGGCTGCCCACCAGCAGATCGAGCGTCCGGACGCTCGCCGCGGGCACCAGCCGGCCGGCGCGACCGAGCCACGGCCCTCGCCCACCCGGGCGCGGCAGCTGGCGTTCGAACCAGGGGACCATGAGCAGGGCCTCGCGGCGAGCGCTCTTCTGCGTCGCGCGAACGGTCCAGCCCAAGCGCGAAGCGGGCTCCGCTGCTCCCATCATGGCGAGAATCGACTCGCCGGGCAAACGGAAGCTCCGCCCGCCACCGCGCTGCAGGACGGCGACCCGCGGGATCGCCCCTTCGGCCGCTTCCCAGAGGAGCACCAGACCGGGTCCGCCGACCGGCCCGCGGTCCGTAGTGCTCGCCCACAGCGCGACGCCCGGGAAGCTCCACTCGGAGGCTGCCTGGACGACCTGCGGCAGCTCTCCGGAGCGCACCTCGAGCCCGTCGGAACCGCGCGCCAGGACGAAACGCCCGGCGGGGACCGGCCCGGTCGCGTGCCGCAGCCGGAGCTGGGCGAGCGCGAGCGGCTCTCCGGCGGACGGCGCTCTTTCCCGAGCCGCCAGCGTCGAGGGCTCGAAGGCGAAAGGTGTGCCACTCGTGACGATCCAGAGCGGACCCTGCCAGCGCACGTCGAAGCTCCGTCCCGCAGCGTCGATCCGCCCGCCGGCGAGCCAAGGGGTACCGGCCACACGGCCGGCGAGCCGGGCGATCCAACCGATTCCGGGCTCGATGCGGGCGACACCGAGAAACGACTCGCCGCCGCCGTTCCAGCCCAGCACGAGCTCCCGCGCCGGCGGCAGGGCGAAGGGCCCGAAACGCGGCAGGCGAGGCAGGCGCACTCCGGTCAGACGCGACAGCTCACCGAGATAGAGCTCGAGGTCGCCCACCCGCTCGTCGAGCGCGCCCAGATTCTGGTGCGGCGAAGCGAGCCAGAGCACGCTCTCGAACGGCGCGTCGTCGGCCAGGAGCCGGGCGAGCTCGGGCGAAGCGACCGCCGGCGTCTCGGCGGCAGCGAAATGAAGGCGGTAGTAAAGGAAGCCGCTCACCGCCGCCGCGACAGTGAGGAAGAGGGGCGCGAAGCGCCGCGCGAGCGAACGCCGGGAGCTCACTCGCGTCCGCCGTTGCCGAGCTCGACCAGATGCTCGGCGAGAGCTCCGAGTACGGCCTCGTCGCCCTCTCCCAGACCGAGATCGGCGAGCTCGCCACCCAAGACCGCCAACAGGGCGGGCCAGGGGTCCGCGGCAGGGTAAGGGGCGAGCGGCGGCACGGCGACGTCGCCAGGCAGCGGCGCCGCTGCCGTCCGCTCGAGCAGCTCGAGGCACGCCTCCGCCGCGGCTGCCACGGAGTGCCCGGCGAGGGCAAAGGCGCGCGCTTCGCTGGCGATTCCCGCCGCGAGCTCCGGTCGTTCGGCGAGTGCCGAAAGGTAGGCGACCAGCGTCGACTCCTCGAATCCGTCGAGCGGGACCTGCAGACAGGCCCCTTCCGGCACCTCGGCGAAGGCGCCCACCTGGTTGACGATGGTCGGCCGCCCGAAGGCGAGCAGGCGGATGAACGACGCCGAGGTCTCGCCGCCGGTGGGGTGACGGAGATTCACCGCGACATCGCAAGCGCGCATCCAGTCGTCGAACGCGCTCTCTTCGACCCGGCCGACGACGCGCACGCCGCTGCTGCCGAAGCGCTCCAGCACGGCGGCGAAATCGTAGTGCGGCGAACACTCGCCGACGATTGCGAACACCGCTTCCGGGTGAGTTTCGCGCAGCCGCGCGAAGGCGGGCAACGCCACTTCGAGGCGCTTGTGCGGCGTGACGAAGCCGAACGAGGCGACGACGAAAGCCTCGGGCGCGAGACCGAGTCGCTCGCGGATCGCGCGCTGCTCGCTGCGCGTCGGCGGCACCAGCGCGGCGGTCTCGATCGGCATCGGCATGCGGCACACTTCGGCCAAGGGCCGGCTCGCCAGCACGCGGCAGCGGGCGAACTCGTTGTGCACCAGGACGGCCCGGCTGCGATCCACCAGGCGTTCGAACAGCGGATAGTTCCAGGTGTCGACCGGATAGTGGGTGTCGAGCAGACGCCGGGCCGCCATCTCGCCGCTCTGGCCGGCAGAGTAGCGCATCTCCTCGACATAGGCCCGGGCATCGCCGCGCGCGAGGCTCAGGCCGCGCACCAGGTGATGGAGCATGAACTCGTGCAGCACCACGACGCCGGGCAGGTCGAGGGCGAGGCGGTAGCTCTCGGCATGATGCGGCGCACTGTTGCCGATCTGGTAAACCACGAGGTCGAAGCGCGCCGCGTCGGCCCGCAGGGCCGAGACCGGGTGGCAAGGCCAGCGCGCGGCGACCTCTGCGGCCGGCGGATCGCCGGCCTCGTGAAAGAGCTCGAAGTCGTGCCGGCGAGCCAGGTGCGGCAGCAGGATGGCGCTGTAGTCGGCGATTCCCGACGACGCCGGTGGCAGCGGGCTGACCCAGGCGATTCGCAACGGCGCGCTCAGGCGAGGGGCGCGAGCAGACGCTCGACGACGCCGTCCCAGTGGATCTCCGCGACGCACTCCTCGCCTGCGGCGCCGAGACGCCGCGCCAACTCGGGGTCCCCGGCCAGGCGGTCGATGCGTGCACCCATTTCGCGATGCGCCCCGGGCTGACAGACGAAGCCGTTGACTCCGTCGCGCACGAACTCGAGGACGCCGCCGCTGTCTGCGGTGGTCAGCACCGGGCGGCGCGACTGAAAGGCCTCGACCGTTACGTAGCCGTAGTCCTCGTCGAACGGCGCATAGAAGACGGCGAGCGCACCGGCGTAGAGCTCGATCAGGCGCTCGTCCGAAACCCTGCCCGGCAGCTCGACGCGCGACGAGATCCCCAGCTCACTGGCGAGCGCCGCCAGGCGATCGCGATCCGGACCGTCGCCGGCGATCACGCAGCGCACGGGCGACTTCGCCGCGGCCACCGCCCGCAGCAGCAGATCGAAGCGCTTCATCGGATCGAGCCGGCCGACCGAGAGCAGGTAATCGCCGGGCTCGCCCGACCGGTAGCGGCCGCCCAGCGCCGGCGGCGGATAAAGCGGCTGGGCCTCGAGCTTGTTGAACCGCGCCAGACGATCGGCGGTATTGCGCGAGATCGAGTAGCGCGCGCTGGCCTCGCCGAGGGCGCGCTGGTCGAAGCGGCGCAGCATGCTCTCGGTCTCGGCGTCCTCGGGGCGCTCGCCGAAGTCGCTGAACCGGGTCCCCTTGAGGTCGTAGATCTGGCGAAACTGGTGGATCAACCAGACCACCTTGCGCGGATGACGCACGAGATACGACGGGAACCGCGTGGCGATCACCAGGTCGATCGGCTGTCCTGCCGCGCTCGTCAGGTCGATCAGGCGCCAGGCAAGGGCACTCTGTACGATATTCAGCCGCGACGACCAATTGAACGGCAGGCTGACGATTTCCGCCCGATGTCCGCGCCGCACCAGCTCGTCGCGCAGGCTCTCGTAGAGGACTTCGGCGCCGCCCCGGATGAATGGAATCTGTGCCGCGCAGATGGCGATCCGGGCACTCACCCGGCCGCGCTCCCGGAGTCTCCGCGTTCAGCGGAAGCCGGCGCCGCGAGCGCCGCCCCGGCGGCCCCTGTCTGCTCCAGCCGCTGCAGACGCAGCTCGAGCTGGATCGCCTCCTCCGCCGCGCGCTTCTGCCGCTGGGCGAGCTCGGTCAGGAGCCGGCTGGCGCTCTGGTTGAAGCTGTTCTGCTGCTGCAGGACGGCGCGCGCGTGCCACTTGACGAACAGGTGGTAGAAGGCCTTGCGCACGAAGACCAGCAGCCGGCCATAGACCGGGCGCGGGGAGACCGGCACCGGTTCCTGGACGAACTCATGACGCTGCAGCTCGAGCAACAGACCGTGCAACTCGTCCGCCCCGGTGCGGATCGTCGCCGCCTCCCCCTGGCGTTGACGGACGGCGGCGCGCAGGCCACCGATCGTCGCCGCGAGGCGGGCGCGGCCGGACCCGGGAGATCCCTCCGGGGGGGCGGTCGAAACGGGGGAATCGGAGTGCGTAGCCATCGCGCTGAACGGCTGAACTTTAGCACTCGCCTTCACCCTGCCGGCCCGCACAACCGGGCGGCGCCCGCATCCGCGTCGGGTCGTTCGCTGTCGTAGACTGACCAGAGAATGCCCGGGCGGCCGGCCGCGGGCGGTCCCGAACCCGAGGAGAGTCTTCCATCGCCCCTTTCGAGCAGTTTCGCGACCGCCAGAGGCGGGAACGTCCGCGGATCGGCGTCGATCTGCGCGCCCTGGTGCCGCGACCCACCGGCATCGGCGTCTACACCGAGGCGCTGCTCGACGAGCTCTTGCGGCGCGATGAGTTCGATCTGATCGGGCTCGCCCACGCACCGCTGCACGAGTCGGTGCGGCTCGAGTCACGCGGCCTGACCGTCGAGCGCCACGCGGCCCCCCTGGGCGTGATCTGGCAGCAACGCTATCTGCCCGAGCGCCTGAGCGAAGGCGATATCGATCTCCTCTGGTCCCCCCTGCTCACGCTCCCCGGCCGCCTGCCGGTACCGGGTGTGGTGACCCTGCACGATCTCGCCGTGCTGCACCATCCCGAGACGCTTCACTGGCGGGTACGCCTCTCGCTGCTGCCCTTCCTCGAGAACACGGTCCGCCAGGCGACGCGGATTCTCACCGTCTCCCATGCCATGGCCGGCGAGATCGCCGCACAGTGGCCCGAGGCTGCGGGGCGCGTCGACGTCGCCTGGAACGGCGTCGCCTCCGACTTCCGCCCGGCCTCTGCGGAGGAGGCCGCCGCCCATCGCCAACGCCTCCACCTGCCCGACAAGTACCTGCTGTTCGTCGGCACGGTCGAGCCGCGCAAGAACCTCGATCTGCTCCTCGATGCCTGGGAGGCGCTGCGACGCGACAGTGCGGCGACCCCGCCCCTCATCGTCGTCGGGCCCGACGGCTGGGGCTCGCGCGCGACCCACCGGCGCCTGCGCCGTCTGGCAGGGCTCGGCCTGCGGCACTTCGGGCATCTCGACCGCGCTGACCTGGTGGCCGTGGTCCAGGCAGCGACCCTGTTCGTCTTCCCTTCGCTCTACGAGGGCTTCGGCCTGCCCGCCGCCGAAGCGATGGCCTGTGGGGTGCCGACCCTGGTCTCGCACAGCTCCAGCCTCCCCGAAGTCGTCGGCGACCCCGGACAGACTTTCGATCCGGAAGATCCGGGCGGGCTTGCGCTGCTGCTGCGCGACTGCCTCGAGTCCCCGGCGCGGCTGGCTGAGATCGCCCAGCGCGGTCGCGAGCGCGCCGCGGCCTTTACCTGGCAACGGTCCGCAGAGCTGCACGCGGACTCCTTCCGGCGCGCCTTGGCCACCGGGAGCCCAACCGGTTGAGCGTCGCGCCCGCTCCGCACTCGATCGCCGGCGCCAGCGCGGCGCCGTTGATCGCCATCGACGCCCGCAAGCTGGCCGACTTCGGCATCGGAACCTATCTGCGCGGCTTGCTCACGGCGCTCGGCAAAGCCGACACCGACTCGAGGTATCTCCTGCTCGCGCCGCGCGCGGCGCGCGAGCTCCTGCCGGGCCTGCCCGACAATTTCCGTTGGATCGAGGAGGACGCGCCCGGCTACTCCTGGCGCGAGCAGGTGGCGGTCGGGCAGCATCTCGTCCGCCATCGCCCCGACCTCTTCCACAGTCCGCACTACGTCCTGCCGCTGCGGACGCCGACGCGGGTCGTGGTGACGATTCACGATCTGATCCACCTGCTGTTCCCGGAGTTCCTGCCCCATCCGATGGCGTTCGCTTACGCGCGCCTCATGTTGCGCCGGGCGGTCCGCCGGGCCGACCGGGTGCTGACCGTCTCGCGGGCGACGGCGACCGATCTCGAGCTCCACCTGGGCATCGACCGCAGCCGCATCACGGTCACCTGGAACGGCGTGGACGAGCGTTTCCGGAACCGCCTGGCGCCGCAGGCGCTGAGCAGCGGCCTCGCGCCGCTCGGTCTCGACCCGGGCTATTTCCTCTTCCTGGGAAACCCCAAGCCGCACAAGAATCTCGAGCGGGTCCTGCGCGCCTTCGCCCAGGTGCGAGCGCACGGCCGGCGTCTGGTCGTCGCCGGCGCCCCCGAAACCGGTGCGGTCGCAGACGAGATCGCCGGTCTGGCGCGGGAGCTCCGCCTCGGCGACCGTCTCACCCTTCTCGGGCGACTCCCCGACGAGTGCCTGCCGGCGCTCGTGCAGGGCGCCGTCGCACTGGTCTTCCCGTCGCTCTACGAGGGCTTCGGTCTGCCGCTGGCCGAAGCGATGGCTGCCGGCACTCCGGTCGTCGCCTCGACCACCGCGGCGCTCGCCGAGATCGCCGGCGGCGCGGCAGAGTTGGTCGATCCTTTCGACGTCGCCGCGATCGCCGGCGCCATGGCCCGGCTGGCCGACGATCCGGCGCGCCGGCAGGAGCTCGCAGAGCTCGGCCGGGCGCGGTCCGAGGCCTTTCGCTGGGAGTCCACCGCGGCAGCGACCCTGGCCGTCTATCGCGACCTGCTGCGCCCCCTGACGAGCGGGAGCGGCACAGGGCTCGCCACTCACCCGCGGCTGGAGGGCGCCAATTGAGCTCTGCCGTCGGCCTGGTACACGACTGGTTGACCGGCCAGCGCGGCGGCGAGCACGTTCTGGCTGCGATCGCCCGCCTGGCGCCCCGGGCGCCGGTCTACACCCTCTTCCATTTCGCCGGTTCGGTATCGGCCGAGATCGAGAGCCACCCGATCGTCACCAGCTTTCTCCAGCGCGCCCCCCAACTGCGCCAGCGCTACCGCCACTACCTGCCGCTCTTTCCCGCCGCCATGCGGTCGCTCGACACGACCGCCCACCCGTTGCTCCTGTCGTCGAGCCACTGCGTCGCCAAGGGGGCCAGACGGGGCGCGGGCGCCTTTCACGTCTGCTACTGCCACACTCCGATGCGCTACGCCTGGGATCAGCGCCGTGCCTACTTCGCGCCGCCCTCCGGGCCGGTCGGATGGCTCCGCGAGCGCATCCTCGACCGCCTGCAGGTCTGGGACGTCGCGACCGCCGGGCGGGTCGACCTCTACCTCGCCAACTCGAGCTTCGTGGCCTCACGCATCCGTCGCTACTACGGCAAGGGCTCGCGGGTTCTCGCTCCGCCGGTCGACACCGCCTTCTTCCGCTCCCTGGGAGCGACCCGCGAGCGCTACGTGCTGGTGGTGGCGGCGCTCGCTCCATACAAAAAAGTGGATGTGGCGATCGAAGCCTGCCGGCGCGCCGGCACGCCCCTGGTCATCGTCGGCGACGGCCCCGAGCGCGCTCGCCTCGAACAGGCCGCCGGCCCCTCGGTTCATTTCGCCGGCCGGGTCGGCCCCGAGGAGTTGCGCCGCCTCTACTCCTCCGCCCTGTGCTATCTCCAGACGGGCATTGAGGATTTCGGCATTGCGACGGTCGAAGCCCTGGCCTGCGGAACGCCCGTCCTCGCGCTCGCGCAAGGCGGCGTGCTCGATATCGTGGAGAGCGGCAGGGAGGGACTGCTGATCGAGGATTCGGAGGTCGAATCGCTGGCCGGCGGAATTGACAAAATCCAGCAGATGCAGTTCAATCCGATGGACCTTCGAAGCCGGGCGGAGGATTTTTCCGCCGAGCGGTTTACGATCCGCCTGAAAGGGTACCTGCGCCCCTTCTGGCCCGAATCCGAGGGAGAGCTCAGTTGATCCAGCAACGATTTCGTATCGCCGCGGCGGCGCACCTGTTCGGCGATCTCGCGGCGACGGCGCTCGCCTTCTTCGGCGCTTGGGCGCTGCGCTTCGAACTCGAAGTCGTCCCGCTGACCAAAACCGCTCCCGATCTCGGCCGCTACGTCGAGCTGCTGCCGGTCGCCCTCGTCCTCTTCCCGGTCGTCTTCTACTTCCACGGCCTCTACCGTCAGCGTCTCTACCGCGCGCGGGTCGACGAGACCGTCTCGGTCCTCCTGGCGGTGATCCTCGGAACCGTACTGCTCTCCGGCATCACCTCGTGGTACCGGCCGGCGCTGGCACCCGGGAGCATCGAGTACTTCACTTACAGCCGAGCCTTCCTGGCACTCTTTGCCGCCCTCGAGCTCGTCGCTGTGGTCGCGCTGCGCGTCGCGATCCGCGGGCTGCTGCGCAGCGCGAGCCTCCACGCCGGCCACCTGCAGCGCATCCTGGTCGTCGGCGCCGGCGAGCTCGGTCTCGACATCGCCGAGAAGCTCGTCGCGCATCGCGACTTCGGCGTCGAGGTGATCGGCTTCCTCGACGACGATCCGGCCAAGCGGGACGCGCTCCATGCCGGGCTGCCGGTGCTCGGCGAGACCGCCGAGCTGCAGCGCGTCATCGACGAGAATCGGATCGATCAGGTCTTCATCGCCCTGCCGCTCGCCGCGCACAAGAAGATGATGGCCGTGCTGCAGACCGTCGGCAGCGAGTGCGTCGAGGTCAAGCTCGTGCCGGACATCCTCCAGTACGCCACGATCAAGGCGACCCTCGAGGAGCTCGACGGCACGCCGATCATCAATCTTTCGCAGGTGCCGCTGCAGGGCTGGCACAGCCTCGTCAAGCGCGTCCTCGACCTCACCCTCGCCGCCGCCGGCCTGGTCCTGCTGCTCCCCCTACTCCCCTTCGTGGCGCTGCTCATCTGGATCGAGGACCGTGGACCGATCTTCTACAGCCAGGAACGCATGGGACTCGACGGACGGCCGTTCATGATCTGGAAGCTGCGCTCGATGCGAATGAACGCCGAGGCTTCCACCGGCCCGGTCTGGGCGGTCGAGGACGATCCGCGGCGCACCCGCTTCGGCTCCTTCATCCGCCGCTGGTCGATCGACGAGCTGCCCCAGTTGTGGAACGTCCTGCGCGGCGACATGTCGCTCGTCGGGCCGCGCCCGGAGCGGCCCACGTTCGTCGCCGAGTTCCGCAAGCACCTGCCGCAGTACATGGTCCGGCATCGCGTCAAGTCCGGCATCACCGGCTGGGCGCAGGTCCACGGCTGGCGCGGCAACACCTCGATCCGCAAGCGCCTCGAGTTCGACCTCTACTACATCGAGAACTGGTCGCTCGGCCTGGACTTCAAGATCCTCTGGATGACCTTGCGGCACGGTCTGCGGCTGAACGCGCATTGACCTCCAGACAGCTCATCGCGCTGGCGGGAGTCGCGGCCCTGGCTCTCGCGGGAGCCGGGTGTCGTCAGGCGGCCGCGCCGCTCGACGAGAGCGACACCGCAGCCGCCTTCCTGCCGAAGCCCGGGGGAAGACCGCCGAACATCCTGCTCGTCACGGTCGATACGCTGCGCGCCGATCACCTCTCGGCCTGGGGCTACGGCCGCGCGACTTCGCCCAATCTCGACCGGCTCGCCGGTGAAGGGCTGCGCTTCGACCAGGCCCAGTCGCAATGGCCCAAGACCGGACCCTCGTTCGCTTCGATCCTCACCTCGACCTATCCGAAAGACAACGGCATCGTCCGGCAGATCGGCATCCCGCTCCCCTGCACCTTCACCATGCTCGCCGAGGTCCTGCAGCGTGCCGGATACTCGACGCATGCGGTGGTCGCCAACGGCGCCGTCGGACGGGAGTTCTATTTCGATCAGGGGTTCGAGACCTTCCTCGAGTCGTGGAAGCTGCCGCCGGACGCCAGCCTGAGCGATCCTGACGGCGCCGATCCGAACGGCGCCGAGAACGTAACGCGGCTGGCGCTCGCTGCGGCGAGCAGGATGGATCCGCAGAAGCCCTGGTTCCTGTGGGTGCACTACCTCGACCCGCACGCACCCTACATCCCGCCGACGGCCTTTCAGGACCGCTTCCAGAACGACCACCTGTTCGACGGCAAGATCCAGGTGCCGGTGTCGAATCGCCGCAAACAGGAGCTCGCAGGCATCGGCAAGGGGCAGGTCATCGACGGTGAGACGCGGCTGGCCTTCTATGTCGCCCGCTACGATGCCGAGATCTCCTACGTCGACCACGAGATCGGCAAACTTCTCGCCGGCCTCGGCGAGAAGAAGCTCCTCGGCGACACGCTGACGGCCTTTACCTCCGATCACGGCGAGTCGCTCGGCGAGCACGGGTACTACTTCAACCACGGCCGCTTCGCTTTCCAGACCTGTCTGCACGTGCCGCTCATCCTGCACTGGCCTGGCCGGGTCAAGCCGGGCGTCGATCGCGCCCCGGTGCAACTGCTCCATCTCGCGCCGACGCTCCTCGCTGCCGCGGGCGTAGAGCTCCCGCAAGGCCGGTGGGCGCAGGGCCAGAGCCTGTGGCCGCGGGTCGCCAACCCGCCGGCGCCCCAAGCCGGCGCGATCCTCAGCTTCTCCGAAGGGGGGACCGCGTCGAATCGCTCCTGGATCCGCGTCGCCCGCGATCAGCGCTTCACCCTGCACTTCTCTCCCCACAAGCTCGAGCAGAGCTGGATCGGCGGCGAGGGCAAGCCGTGGTCGCTGTTCGATCTCGCGGCGGATCCCGGCGAGACGAAGAACGTCGCCGACCTCTATCCTGCCGAGGTCGAGCGCCTGCAGGATGCGATCGGCAAGTGGTGGCGCGCGCCGGCCTTCGCCTGCAACACCGACGAGGGGGTCTGCGACGAGTCGCGGGCCGTCGACAAGGAGACGACCGAGCTGCTCAAGTCGCTCGGCTACCTGTAGGCGCTGTGCTGCCGGCCGCGGTGCAGCGGCGCCTTCGGTTCAGTCTTCGAGTACGTGGCCGCGGGTCTCGACGACCCAGGGCAGCAGCAGCAGCCCGGCGAGCGGCACGAAGCCGACCGCAAAAAGGGCGTTCATCGTGCTCTCGGCACCGCGCGCAGCGACGCTACCGACCCAGAACGGACCCATCGCGGCGAGGATCCGTCCGGCGTTGTAGCAGAAGCCGGCGCCGCTCGCGCGCAGCCGGGTGGGAAAGAGCTCCGGCAGGTAGTAGGTGAAGCTGCCGAAGACGCCGAAGACCGTGAGCCCGATCCAGAAGTAGAGCGCGAGACGCGCCTCGGGCGCGAGGTCGAGGCCGAAGGTGGCGAAGATCGCCGCCGCCGACAGCGCATAGTAGAGGCCGAACATCGCCCGCCGACCGAGGAGCTTCGCCGCCGGCACGGTCAGCAGGGTGCCCAGGAGACCACCCCAGTTGAAGTAAGCGACGGCGCGCGCCTTCCAGGCCTCGGAAAGCGCCAGCATCGCCTCGCGCTCGAGGCCGCGTGCGGCGGCGGCGGTCTGCGCCAGCCCCGAGGCGACGACCGGGATGAACACGTTGCAGCTCCACCAGGTCAGCAGCGCCACCAGCGCCATGCAGAAGCCGGACAAGGTCCGCCGGCGATGCGCCGCGTCGAAGAGCTCGGAGAATCGCGCGCGACGGGCGCCAGCGGCCGTCGCCACCCAGCGCTCGGGCTCGCGCACGAAGCGCCGCACGAGCAGCGCCACGGCCGCCGGCACCAGCCCGGCGAGAAAGACGATCCGCCAGGAAAGCTCAGGCCGGTCGGCGAAGAGGTTTCCGGCGATGAGCCAGTTGACGTAGCTCGCCAGCGCCAGCCCCACCGGTGCCGAGGTGTAGAGCAACGCTCCGGCCTCGACCCGGCGCTTCTCCGGCACGACCTCCGCCACCATCGCCGCCCCCGCCGCCCACTCGCCGCCGATGCCGAGCGCCGAGATCAGCCGGAAGAGACCGAGCACCCAGAGATTCGGCGCGAAGGCGCAAAGCGCCGTGCCGCCGGCGTAGAGCAGCATGGTGAGCGTGAGCGTGCGGGTCCTGCCGATGCGGTCGGCGAGGCGGCCGAAGAGAATGCCGCCGGCCGCCCAACCGACGAGCAGCAACGAGCTGTAGGCCCCCGTCCAACGCAGCGTCGCGGCGCGCGCCTCTGGCGAGCCGATGGTCAGTCCGAGCAGCGACGGCACGCAGTTCGGCGCGACGAAATTGAACAGCAGACCGTCGAAGACGTCGAACCCCCAGCCGAGCCAGGCGGCGAAGAGCACCGCCCACTGGTAGCCGGTCATCTCCCAGAAGCGCCGCTCGGGCGCGGGTTCGGTCATCGTTCGGTCCGGATCAACCGAGGCGGCGGCGTCCGCTCAGCGCGCCGACGGCGACGGCCGCGATGCCGGTCACGATCATGACCAGCCCGACGAGCGCGCGCGTGTGGTCGCCGTTCGCGCTGTCTCCCGCCTCGGCCATCAGCTGTCCGAGGCCGGCGTCGTGCGGAATGACGAACAGCCCGATGCCGGCGAGGAAGAAGCCGTAGGCCATCCAGGTCATGAAGGCGGGCCGCCGGGCCGGGCGCCCGGCCTTGCGCCCGAGGACGCTCGAGCTGTAGCCGTAGGCGGCGTAGATCCCCGCGCCCAGCACCAGCCAGCCGATGAAGCGCCACCACGACGCCGGCGGCAGGTAGACCATGAGGAAGATGCAGCACGCGGCGCCGAGGAACGGAACCAGGAAAGCGCCGCCGGGAACGCGGAACGGCCGGTGGCGCCCCGGATCCTTGATGCGCAGCACGCTCACGCCGATACAGACGAGCACGAAGGCGAACAGCGTGCCGATGTTGGTGAGCTGCACGATCTCGTCGATGTTGGCGAGGCCGGCGAGCACGGCGACGAAGATTCCGGTCATCCAGGTCGTGATGTGCGGCGTGCGGTATTTCGGATGCACCTTCGCCGCCCAGGCCGGCAGCAGGCCGTCGCGCCCCATCGAGAAGAAGATGCGTGGCTGACCGAACTGAAAGACCAGCAGCACCGACGTGGTGGCGAAGACCGCTCCGACCGAGATGACCAGCGCCGGCCAGTTCATCCCCAGGCTCGAGAACGCGGTGGCCAGCGGCTCGGCGGTACCGAGCTGGTTCCAGGGCACCATGCCGGTGAGCACCGCGGCGACCGCGATGTAGATCACGGTGCAGATC
>JBPOHI010000071.1:0-20206 GCA_052035735.1 Acidobacteriota bacterium | reverse complement strand
GACTAAAGCGCCGATGCCCCAGCCCGCCAACAACCCGATGCCGCCGCCGACCAGGCTCAGGGTGATGGCTTCGATGAGGAACTGGACGAGGACGTCCTGGCGCTTGGCGCCGACGGCTTTGCGGATGCCGATCTCGCGGGTGCGTTCCGTCACGCTCACCAGCATGATGTTCATGATGCCGATGCCGCCCACCAGCAGCGCGACGCCGACGACGGCCCCGATGACCGTCGTGATCATGCCGAGGATCGAGCCGACGGATTTGAGGATTTCGTCCTGCAGCATGACTTCGAAGTCGGAAGGCTGGCCTTCGGCGATCTTGTGGCGCTGGCGCAGCACCTGCGTGATGCCGTCCTTCACCTGATCCACCGACGCGGCATCGACTGCCTGCAAGCGCAGCTGGATCTGCTCGCCGGCCGTATGCCCCAGCAAATTGACTGCCGTGTCGAACGGGATGAACACCAGGTCGTCCATGTTCTGGCCGAGCGCCTGGCCGCGCTTCTCCATCACGCCGATGATCGAGACGGGCAGCGAGCCGACGTAGACCTCCTTGCCGACCGGGTCCGTCATCCCCAGCTCCTCGGCGACCTCGCGGCCGATCACGGCCACCTTGCGCCGGTGCTCCATGTCCACCCGCGAGAAGAAGCGGCCGAGGTCCACCTCGTGGTTGTTCACCTCCGGCCAGTCCTGCGACACGCCGAAGAGATACTGCACCGTGTGCTGGCGTTCGCCGTACTTGATCAGCTGCGACGGCGCGGCGATCAGAGGCGTGATGAGGCGGATGCCGGGAATGCGGTCGCGGATCGCCTGGCCGTCCTCCCAGGTCAGCTTCACCTGGCGGGCGAGGACGCCCGGGCCCTGGTTCTGCTCCACCTTCGGCAGCACCATCACGTAGGTCGCTCCCACCCCCTGGAGCTCCTTCGTGATCATGAACTGCAGCCCCTGGACGATCGAGACGACTGCGATGACGGCCGCCACACCGATGATGATCCCCAGCGTCGTGAGGATCGAGCGCATCTTGTTGGCGCGCAGGGCGCGCAGGGCGATGCGGATGTTCTCGGTGACGACCATCTTAAGCGCTCGCTCGCAGGTCCATTCGCAGGTTGGCTCGCCGGGCCGCGCTAGACCGCGGCCTTCGCCTCTTCCTTGACGTCCGTCAACACCTTGCCGTCGCGCAGGACGATCTTGCGGTCGGCGTGCGCTGCGATGTCCGGCTCGTGCGTCACCAGGATCACCGTGTTGCCCTGGCCGTGCAGCTCGTCGAAGAGATTCATGATGTCGGTCGAGGTGGCGGTGTCGAGGTTGCCGGTCGGCTCGTCGGCGAGCAGGATCGACGGGTCGTTCACCAGCGCGCGGGCGATGGCGACGCGCTGGCGCTGGCCGCCCGAGAGCTCGTTCGGCAGGTGGTGCTTGCGGTCGCCGAGGCCGACGCGGTCGAGGGCGCGGGCGGCGCGCTCGCGGCGCTCCTTCCTCGGAATGCCGGCGTAGATCAGCGGCAGCTCGACGTTCTGCAGCGCGTCGGTGCGCGCCAGCAGGTTGAAGGTCTGGAAGACGAAGCCGATCTCCTTGTTGCGGATGGCGGCCAACTCCTGGTCGTCGAGCTTCTCCACCGCCGTGCCGTTCAGGACGTAACTGCCGGTCGACGGCGTGTCGAGGCAGCCGAGGAGGTTCATCATCGTCGATTTGCCGCTCCCCGACGGGCCCATGATGGCGACGTATTCGCCGCGGGCGATGGCGAGGTCGACGCCGTTCAGGGCGCGGACCTTCTCCGCCCCCATGTCGTAGACCTTGTGCACGTCGTGCAGCTCGATGATGGACATTGGGACGCTCTCTTCCTAGTTGGACTTCTTGTCGGCGTCCGAATCGTCGGACGCCTTGTCGTCGGAGCTCTTGCGGTCGCGCGCTTCGAGCTCGGGGGTGGTGACCTGGACGGCGTCGCCGTCCTCGAGCTTGCGCAGCGCGCGGTAGGGGCCGGTGATCACCTGCTCGCCGCCGGTGAGGCCGGAGACGATCTCGACTTCGGTCGCGTCCGAGATGCCGGTCTTCACCGGCACGCTCTTCGCCTTGCCATCTTCGACCACGAAGACGACCGAAACCGCCGGCGCCTTCTTGGCAGCGGGCTCGTCGCCCACGGGCTTGGGCTTCCGCTCGACGACCGCCTGGATCGGCACCGCCAGGGTGTCGGGGTGCGTCGCCACCTGGATCTCGGCGCGTGCCGACATGCCGGGGCGGAGCTTCTCGTCCGGGGCGTCGAACAGCACCTTGGTGAGGAAGAAGGTGACGTCGGGCTGGGTCGGCTTGGCGTAGCCGGAGCTGCCGATCTCGACCACCTTGCCGGTGTACTCGCGGTCGGGGATGGCGTCCACCTTGAGCACCACCGTCTGGCCGATCGCGAGATGCACCACCTCGGTCTCGTCGACGTCGATCTCGGCGAGGATCTCCGACAGGTCGGCGATCGTGCCGATGACCGACGCCGGGTTGTTCATCGTCCCCGAGACGACGACCTCGCCGACCTCGGCGTTGAGCGCGATCACCCGGCCGGAGAGCGGGGCGTAGATGGTGGTCTTCTTGAGGTCGTCCTCGGCCTTGTCGAGGAGCGCCCTGGCCTGCGTCACCGCCTCGCGCGCCTGCTGCACGGCGAGATCGGCGGAGGTGTGGCGGAGGCGGGCCGCCTCGAGCGCTTCCACCGAGGAGATGCCCTGGGTCGCGAGCTGTTCGGCGCGCGCCAGGCGGACTTTCTCGTCGGCCATCGAGACCTGCGCCTGCTCGAGGCCGGTCCTGGCCATCGCCAGCCGTGCGCGGGCGTCGTCCCGCGCGGCGAGGAAGGCCTCGCGCTCGAGCTCGAGAAACGGCGCGCCGGCGGCGATCGACGCCCCTTCGACGGCGTAGAGCTTGTCGATCTTGCCGATGACGTGGGCCGAGATGTTGACCTTGATGCGCGGCTGGATCTGGCCGCTCGACTTGACGCTCTGGGTGAGCGCCTGGCTGGCCGCCGCCTCGACGTAGACCTTCTCCCCCGACTGCTTGCGGCCGGAGAGGATGCTGGTGATGAGGATCGCCGACAGCACGACGACGCCGGCGGCGATGAGCAGACCGCGCTTCATGCCACACCTCCGTGGCTCCCGAGACAGCTGCGACCCCGGCCTCCCCTTCCACCCCGTCCGCGTCTTTCGATCACGCGCCGCGCCTCAGGAGATCGCCGCAAGGCCGATCTTTCCGGCGACGACGACCGCCCACAGGCCGAGAACGACCCCGTAGGCGACGGCGTTCGACACTTTGCCGACGATGCGGTAGCCCATGGCGAGCAGGACGATCGTCCAGATCGAGAACAGGTCGATGCTGGAGAGCAGCGCCAGGAGCGGCTTGGCGGTGCTCTCGGGCGCGAAGGCCGCCAGGTTCGAGTAGAGGTAGCTCGAGTTCTGGACGTCCTCGAGGGAAAGCGTGGCGCGCGACAGAACCACCGGGATGGTGAGCAGCGTCGCCACCAGGAACGGCATCATGCCGTGCACCGACACCGAGAGGCTCCGCCGGAAGTCGATCTCGCTGCCCGAGAGACGCAGCAGGACGAGGAAGACGCCGGCCATGATGAGGTAGACCGCCGGCTGCAAAACCAATTGCGAGGCGGTTCCGGCCCATTTGAACTTCTCGGCGATCGCGAGCTGTTGCTCGAGCTGCGCGGCAGAGATATCGCGGCCGCTCTCTTCGATGGCGTCGCGCACCACCTGCTTCATGTCGAGCTTCGGCGTGACGACCAGCGACAGGGTGAGCGCGACGGCGACCAGCAGCAGCATCGCCGGCAGCCAGTGCGGCCGGGCGGCGAGGGCGCGGAAGGTCTTCTCGGGGGCGAGCAGCACTCCCCAGAGCGACTGCAGGGCACCGCCCTGGGCTTCGTCCGGCTGCGCCGGTTGCAGATTCTCCATGTGCGTGACTCCTCGACGGTTCAGGTGATCGGGCCTGGGGCCCTAAGGTACCGCAACTGACGGCCGGAGGGGAGTCCTCCAGCCGGAAGTTCCGCCGGCCGGTCGTGCCGGCCGGCGCCCTGCCACCCGTCTACTCGGCGATCGTGACGTTCGAGCTCGCGAGGAGGCTCCCGGTCGCCCGGTTGTACTCGACGATCGACTTGCGATACCCGGTGACCGCCGCGACCTGACGGTAGCGTGCCGCGGTCAGGTCGTCCTGGACCTGGAGGATCTGGTAGGCGGTGGACAGACCGTTGTCGTACTTCTTGCGCTCGGCGTCGAGGTTCTTCTCCGCCAGCCGGGTCGAGACCTTGGCCGACTCGAGCTGCTCGCGCGACGTTTCGAGCCCGCGCACCGCCGCCCGCACCTCGGTGGTGACGCGCAGCTCGAGCTGTTTGGCGGTGTCCTTGCTCGCCTCGACGGCGAGGTCGGCGATGAGCTTGCGCGCCTTGGCCGAGCGGTTCTGGATCGGGATGCCGAGCTCGACGCCGATCGACCAGCCCGGGAAGTCGAAGCCGGTGACCTGCTCGAAGGCGTCGTCCCAGCCGCCCGGCACGGTCGAGGCGACGGTGCCGTCGGGGTTGCGGATGACGACGTCGCCGCCCAGGCCGGACAGACCGTAGGTGGCCTTGAGGTCGAGGCGCGGCTTGACGTCCTGCGCCAGGAAGGCCTGGTCGAGCGCCGCCGAACGGATGCGCAGCTGCTGGCTCAGGAGCTCGGGCCGCGCGGCGAGCGCGGTGCGGATCGCCTCGTCGAGATCGACCGCCGGGTGCTCGATGATCGCCTCGGTGTCGGGGACGATGGCGCGCGACCAGGCATCCCCCTGGTCGATGTTGAGGTAGAAGAAGAGCAGGTCTTCGGCGTCGCCGACCGTGCCGCGGGCGCGGATGATCGCCTCCTGGCGGGTGGCGATCTGGGCCTCGCTCTGCACCAGCTCGAGCGGCGCGAGCGTCCCGACGTCGACCCGCACCTTGTTGTTCGAGTGCAGCTCTTCGGCGAGCTTGAGGCTCTCCTCCGCCACGGTCAGGGCGTAGCGCGCCGCGACCAGGTTCCAGTAGGAGTTCTCGACGTTCTGGATGGTCGAGATCACTTCGAAGACGAACTGCTGCTGCGAGAGGTCGCTCGACACCCTGGCGACCTCGATGCCGTACTCGGTGGCGCCGCGGCCGAAGCCGCGCAACAACGGCTGGGTGTACGACAGGTCGAGGCCGCTCGAGAACGACGGGTTGAGCAGCGAGAACTGCGAGTTGGTCTCGAAGCGGCCGTTCGGGAAGCTCACGCCGACGACGCCGCCGGTCGGGAAGAGCTGCGAGCCGCCGACCGAGAGGCTGGTGCGCTTCTGGTTCTGCACGTCGGCGCCGTCGAGGTTCGAGGCCGCCGGGCTCTCGGTCTTCGAGGTCGACAGCGCGGCGAGCAGGTTGAAGTCGTAGATCCCGGTCGCCTGGTCGATGCCGAGGCGGGCCTGCTCGCGCGCGTAGCGCTGGGTGCGCAGGTTCAGGTTGCGCGACAGCGCGAGCTGCACCGCCTCGTCGAGGGTGAGGTGGATATCGTCCCCCTGGACGCGCAACTCGGCCAGGCCGATCTCCTGCTGGATCTGGGTCTCGACGGTGTACGGCGCCGCCTGGTCCTCGGCGGCAGCCGGGACGGCCGCGACGAGCAGCGACATCGGCAGCAGCGCGGCGCCGGCCGCGGCCAGCGTGAGGAACCGCGGGGCACCGGCGGCGCGGCGCGTTCTATTCGTCACTCGCATCTCAGTCGTCATGCGTATTCTCTCCATTCGCGAAGTTTACGTCACAGATCTCTACGTCGGTCGGACGGAAAAGTTCCATCGCCAAAGGGCGAAATGTCTACCTCCGGCGGCGCTCAGGGGCCCGGGAAGTGGCAGGCCACCTGGCGGGCGTCGCCGCCCGGCCCCAGCGCCGGGCGCTCGCTCCGGCAACGTTCCCGGACTTGCGGGCAGCGGGGATGGAACGGACAGCCGGGCGGCGGCGCGGCCGGGCTCGGTGGCTCGCCGGCAGGGGCGCGGTCCGGCCGGGCGACTCCGGCGGCGCGCAGCCGCGGCACGGCGGCGATGAGGCTCGCGGTGTAGGGATGGAGCGGCGCCGCGAGCACCTCGGCCGCCGGGCCCTGCTCGACGATGCGGCCGAGATAGAGCACCGCGATGCGGTCGGCGATCTGCTCGACCAGCGCCAGATCGTGGGCGATGAACAGCATGGCGATGCCGCGGCGTGCCTGCAGCTCGGCGAGCAGGTTGACGATCTGGGCGCGCACCGAGAGGTCGAGCGCCGACACCGGCTCGTCGGCGACCAGCAGCTCGGGCTGCGGCGCGAGGGCGCGGGCGATGCCGATGCGCTGGCGCTGGCCGCCCGAGAACTCGTGCGGATAGCGCTCGCCGGCATCGGCGGGCAGACCCACCTCGGCGAGCATCGCGGCGACTCGGAGGGCGCGGTCGGCGCGGCCGGCCAGACCGTGCACCTCGAGCGGCTCGAACAGCGCCTCGCCGATCCGCAGGCGCGGGTTGAGCGAGCCCCAGGGATCCTGGAAGACGATCTGGAAGCGGCGCCGCGCCCGCCGGAGGTCGGCGCCGGCCAGGGCAAGGAGGTCTTCGCCGCGAAAGCGGATCGTGCCGGAGGTCGGCTCGACGAGGCGCACGATCATCCGGCCGAGCGTGCTCTTGCCGGAGCCCGACTCCCCCACCAGCGCCACGGTCTCGCCGGCGGCGACGTCGAGGTCGACCTCCTGCACCGCCCGGACCGCGCCCAGCCGCCGGCGCAGCAAGGCCGAGCGGAGCGGAAACTCCTTGCTCACGCCGCGCAGCTCGAGGAGCGCGCTCACGGCGCCGCCGCGTCGCCCGGGAGGCCCGACAGCTGTCGGGCCTCATCGCGCTGGTGGCCCGACAGCTGTCGGGCCTCATCCAACACCCCGGGGAGCCGGAGGCAGCGCGCGCCGCGCGTCGCCGGCACGCCAGCGGGAAGGTCGATCCACGCCGGATGCTCGCCGGCGCAGCGCGCGATGCGCTCGCTGCAGCGCGGCTCGAAAAGGCAGCCCACCGGCAGGCGGTCGGCCGCCGGCACCTGGCCGGGGATCGCCGGCAGCTGGCCGCGCGGCGCCGGCTGGCCGAGCACCGGAATCGAGGCGAGGAGGGCGCGGGTGTAAGGATGCGCCGGGCGGGCGAAGAGGTCGGCGGCGGCGGCCTGCTCGACGATCTCGCCGGCGTACATCACCAGCACGCGGTCACAGGTCTCGGCGACCACGGCGAGATCGTGGGTGATGAGCAGGATGGCGAGACCGAGCTCGCGCCGCAGCCGCAAGAGGAGCTCCAACACCTGCGCCTGCAGCGTGACGTCGAGGGCCGTCGTCGGCTCGTCGGCGATCAGCAGGTCGGGGCCGGCGGCGAGCGCGATCGCCAGCATCGCGCGCTGGCGCTGGCCGCCCGAAAGCTGATGCGGATACTCGCCCAGCCGCCGCCGCGGATCGGGGATCGCCAGCAGCTCGAGCAGCTCGAGCGCGCGGGCGCGCGCCGCCGCCCTGCGGACCCGCCGCCCAGCGCGATCCGGGTGGGCGCGTACCGCCTCGCAGATCTGCGTCTCGAGGGTGAGCATCGGGTGGAGCGCCGTCATCGGCTCCTGGAAGACGAGACCGATGCGGGCGCCGCGAACAGCGCGCAGCTCGCGCTCGGAAAGGCCCACGAGCTCGCGCCCCGCGAGCCGGATCGAGCCGCCGGCGACGCGCCCGGGGGGCGGTACGAGGCCGAGGACGGCGAGCGCGGTGAGACTCTTGCCCGAGCCCGACTCCCCCACCAGCCCGACGATCTCGCCGCGCGCCACGGTGAGCGCGGCATCGCGGACGACCGCGAACTCCGGCGCGGGGATCGTCGTTCCGGGAAACCGGATCTCGAGCCCGGAGACCTCGAGCAGCGGCGCGGCGGGCGCGGAAGAGGGCATCGACGTCGAGGGAGGCGCCGCGGTCAGCGGCGCGGTCGCCGGCGGACCGGCGCGCGCGCCGCGCGGACGGCGGCGCGACTGCGCAGCCAGCGCACGGTCAACGCCACACCGTACCCGGTGGCGCCGCGTTGCCTGCCGTCGCCGCCGACGTAGGCCGGACCGGCGATGTCGAGATGCGCCCAGTCGGCCACCGGCTCGACGAACTGCGACAGGAACGCCGCCGCCGAGGAGGCGCCGCCCCAGCGACCGGCCGAGTTGCGCAGATCCGAGTGGCGGCCGCGCATCTCCTCGAGGAACTCGGGCCACAGCGGCAGGCGCCAGAGCCGTTCGCCGGCGTCGCCGGCAGCGGCGAGAAGCTCTGCCGACAGCGGATCCGAGGGGGTGAAGAGCCCGGCCCCGGTCTGCCCGAGCGCCACGACGCAGGCGCCGGTCAGGGTCGAATACTCGACCAGCGCATCCGGCGCTTCGCTCGCCGCCCAGGAGAGAGCGTCGGCCAGCACCATGCGCCCTTCGGCATCGGTATTGGTGATCTCGACCGTCTTGCCGTTGGCGCAGCGCACGATGTCGCCGGGACGGTAGGCGGCGCCGTCGGGCATGTTCTCGGCGAGCGGCAGGTAGGCGCGCAGGCGCACCGGCAGGGCGAGCCGGCTGGCCGCTTCGAGGATGCCGAGGACGGCGCAGGCGCCCATCTTGTCCCACTTCATCTCGTCCATCTGCGCCGGCGGCTTGATCGAGATGCCGCCGGTGTCGAAGGTGATCCCCTTGCCGACCAGCGCGATGACCGGAGAGCGCTCGCCGCTCCCCGCGCTGCCCTTGCGGCCTGCGCGCTTGCCGAGCTCGATGCGCACCAGGCGCGGCGGGTTGGCCGAGCCTCCGCCGACGGCGAGCAGGCCGCCCATGCCCCGGCGTTCGAGCTCGGGAACGCCCAAGACGCGGATCTCGGCCCCCCAGCGCCGCGCGTGAGCGCGCACTTGGCGCACCAGCCACTCGGGCGACGCGACGTTGGGAGGCGTGTTGCCGAGGTCGCGCGCCAGCGCCACGCCCGCGGCGACGGCGCTGCCGAGCACCAGGCCGGCGTCGTATACCCGCCGCCAGGCGGCCGGCGCGGCGATCGTCACCGCGGCGAGGCGCTTGCCTGTCGCCTTGGGCAGGAAGGCGTCGAAACGATAGGCCGCCAGAGTGAAGCTGCGGGCGAGACGCTCAGCGGCGGCTTCACCGGCGAATTGCGCATGCTCAGGGACGACGAAACCGAGGCTCGTGGCGTGGGCGCGCCGCGCCGCCTCGACCGCCCGTTCGACGAAGGCGCGCGCGCGTTCGACGGTGAAGTCGGCGCGTTTGCCCAGCCCGCAGATCGTCAACGTTCGTCCGCTCCGGCCGAGCTGGGTCTCGGCGACGCGCTCGTGCTCGCCGCTCAAGCCGAGCGCAGCGATCAGGGCCGCGGCCGCGCGCGCCCCTTCCGCGCCCAATCTGCCGGCTTCCGGTTCCTCTCCTGCGAACAGGCCGAGCACGAGCTTCTCGCCCGAAAGCGTGCGTCCCTTCGCGAGCTCCACCCGCACCAGCTTCGTCGTCACTCTCCGGCCTCCTCCGCGCCGCCGGCCGCCTGCAGGCGGTCGCGCACGAGCTGCATATCTTCCCATGTCGGCCGCTTCCAGGCGGCGTTGCGCAGCAGGGCTGCGGGGTGGTACGTAACCCGCACCGGCAGGCCGCGCACCTGGTGCCACTCGCCGCGCAGGCGGGAGAGCGACGCGTCGGTGCCGAGCAACTCCTGCGCCGCGACCCGGCCGAGCGCCACCAGCACCTCCGGCTGGACGAGATCGATCTGGCGTTCGAGGTAGCCGCGACAAGCGCGCGTCTCGTCGGGCTCGGGGTCGCGGTTGCCCGGCGGCCGGCACTTGACGATGTTGGCGACGTAGACCTCGTCGCGCTCGAAGCCGATCGCCTGCAGGATCTTGTTGAGCAACTCGCCGGCGGCGCCAACGAACGGCAGACCCTGCTTGTCCTCTTCGGCCCCGGGCCCCTCGCCGATCAGCATCAACCGCGCCCGCGGATCGCCGCTGGCGAAAACCGTCTGCGTGCGCGTCGTGCACAGCTTGCACTCGCGGCAACTGGCGACCTTCGCGGCTAGGGAAGAGAGCTCCGCCACGACTTCGGCTTCGGGAAGGCGAACCAGAGCCGAACGCGAAGCACCCTGCGCTGTCGGCTTTTCGGAAGACGCCTCGACGGCCGCCGCGCGCGATGGGCCTGGCGGCGCGACGCGAACAGCCCCTTTACTGGAAGCCTTTGCTTCTGCACCTGAGAAAACCGCCTTCGGCGCTGGCGCGCCTGACGGCGCGCCGGAACCGGCCGGCAGATAGAGGTCGCTCCAGCCGAGATCGGCCAGATACTGCAACAGCTCAGTTTCGTCCGGGCCCGGTCTCACGATGCCCCTCCCGCAGGGCGAGGAAGTCGGCGAGCGCTGCCTCGAAGCGATCGAACAGGGCGCTCGCGAGCTCGGTCTTGGGCCGCCGCGCGAGGGTCTCGGGCAGTGCGTGCAGGCTGTGGACGGTGACCTCGTTCTGCTCGGCGCCGAAGCCGATGTCGCTGCGCGAGATGTCGTTCGCCACCAGCAGATGCGCCCCCTTGGCGGCCAGCTTGCGCTGCGCCTCGGCGTCAGCGAGGGTGCTCTCGGCGGCGAAGCCGACGCGCAGCGCCTGCGGCGCCAGGCCGGAAAGCGAGGCGAGGATGTCGGGGTTGGCGACGAGCTCGATCTGCGGCGTCCCCTGGTGCCGCTTGATCTTCTCGCCGGCGTAGGACGCCGGCCGGAAGTCGGCGACTGCCGCCGCCATCACCACCAGATCCGCCGCGCCAGCCAGACGCTGCACGACGTTCGCCATCTCGAGCGCCGTGCGCACGTCGTGACGTTCGACGCCCGGCGGCGTCGCGAGCGTCACCGGGCCGGCGACCAGATGCGTCCTGGCGCCGCGACGCGCCGCCTCGGCGGCGAGCGCGAAGCCCATCCTGCCGCTCGAGCGATTGCCGAGGTAGCGCACCGGGTCGATCGGTTCCTGTGTCGGCCCGGCGCTGATCAGTACGGTGCGCCCGGCGAGCGTCGCGGTCTCGGCCGAAGCCCGCTCGCACGCCTCGACGATCGCAAGAGCCTCGGCGAGCCGGCCGAGACCGATCTCCCCCGAAGCGAGCGGACCCGAATCGGGACCGACAACGCTGCAGCCGGTGCCGCGCAGGAGCTCGACGTTGCGCTGCAGGGCGGACTTCTCCCACATCGCGCTGTGCATGGCGGGAGCGACGACCACCGGCCCGCGAAAGGCGAGCGCCAGGGTGGAAAGGAAGTTCGGGGCGAGTCCGAGGGCCAGGCTCGACAGCATGTGCGCCGTGGCGGGCGCGATGCACAGCACCTCGGCCCAGGCGGCGGCGGTGATGTGCTCTTCCTGGCCCTGTCGCCCGGCCTCGAGGTACTCCTCGCCGTAGACCGGATGGCCGGAGAGCACTTCGAGCGTGAGGGGAGAGACGAAACGGGTGGCGGACGAGGTGACGGCGCAGCGCACTTCGTGGCCGCGCTCGCGCATCCGGCGCACGAGGTCCGCCGCCTTGTAGGCCGCGACCCCGCCGCAGACGCCGAGGAGAATGCGGCGGCCGCGAGCGGGACGGCCGGCGGCGCCGGCGGGATGGGCCGTGCCGATGCCCACCGGGGCCGCCGGGCTCACTCGGTCGGTTCCACCGCGGGCACTTCGACCGGCTCGGGGAGCGGCGCCGGACCGTAGTCCCAATCGACGAGATTCTCGACCACTTCGCGCATCGCGACGCGCGACGGCTTCCGGTTCGGCATCTCGATCCGCGGCTTGGCGCCCCGGACGAGCTGTTCGGCGCGCTTGGCCGCGATCAGGATGTAGCGGAAGGTGCTGTCGATGCGATCGGGAATCTGTTCCATGAAGGCTCCTCGGCGGACCCTCTGGGCGAGAGGACCGCGGTTACGGACATCGTCGTCAGGACTTTGGGACGTTCAAAAAATCGGTCAGGATCGTCTCGACGCGCGACTGCATGCGCGCCAGACGACACCGCTTCTCCAGCACGATGGCCGCGAGCGCCTGGCTGGCACGCGCTGCATCGTCGTTGATAATAACATACTGGTAGCGGTCGAAACGCTTGATTTCCCAGAGAGATACGGCGAGGCGGCGGGAGATCTCGTCGGCCCCGTCGAGGCGCCGGCCCTCGAGCCGCTGCACCAGGTCGGGATACGACGGCGGCAGGATGAAGATGCTGTAGGCCTGGGGAAACCGGTGCATCAGGCGCTCGGCCCCCTGGACGTCGAGATCGACCACGACGTCCACCCCCTGTTCGAGGAACGGCAGGACGGCGGCGGCCGAGGTCCCGTAGTAGTTGCCGTGCACTTCCGCCCACTCGAGGAAGAGGTCCTCGGCGATCATGCGCTGGAAGGTCGAAACGTCGGTGAAGTGATAGTCCTTGCCGTCCACTTCGCCGGCGCGCGGCCGGCGGGTGGTGTGGCTGACCGAGAACTCCATGCTTCCCGAATCGTTCTGCGACTCGAGCAGGCTGCGGATGAGGGTCGTCTTGCCGGCTCCCGACGGTGCCGAGAGGAGGAAGAGCTCCCCCGGCGCCGGACTCCGCGCCGGCCCGGTCTGCGCTTCATTCGACATTGAGCACCTGCTCCCGGATCTGTTCACAGAGCAGCCGGGCGTCCAACCCGAGCTGCACGACGCGCGTGTCGCGGCACTTGGCACACAGGGTGTTGAGCTCGCGCAGCAGCTCCTGGGCGAGGAAGTCGAGATGACGGCCGATCGGCCCGTCGCGCCGGGTGACCTCCGCGAACTGCTCGAGGTGGGCGGCGAGGCGGTCCATCTCTTCCTGCACGTCGCTCTTCTCCGCCAGGACGGCGATCTCGGAGAGCAGCCGCTCCTCGTCGATGCCGGCGTCGTTCGTCCAATCGCGGAGTCGGAGGCGGACACTCTCGGCGATCGCCGCGCGCGCGGCGGGCAACCGTTCGCGCAGCGCCGCGGCGACGGCGAGCAAACGCGCGAGGATGGCATCGAGCGCCTGCGCGATGCGCGCCCCTTCGCCGACCCGGGCGCCTTCGAACTGCGCCAGCGCCGCGTCGAGGCTCTGCCAGAGGGCCGCCTCGTCCTCGCCGGTCCAGGTGGCCGGCGACTTCTCGACCCGCAGGAAGGCGGGACTCCGCGCCAGGTCGCCGATGGTCAGTGGCCCGGCCAAGTCGCCCGAGTCGAGCAGCGGCTGGCAGGCGTCGATCAGCCGGCGGACCGCGCCCAGGCGAAGCTCGACCTCGACCTCGGGATCGTGCGGGCGGCGCAGCACGATCGCCGCCTCGCAGCGGCCGCGCCGCACGACGGCGTTCAAGCGCTCGCGCACCGCGCCCTCGAGGAAGCGCACCTCCTCCGGCAGCCGCAGGACGACGTCGAGGTAGCGATGGTTGACCCCCTGCAGGGTCACCTGTACCTGCAGGCCGCCGACCTCGACGATCGACTGTCCGAACCCGGTCATGCTCTTCATCGCTCGCCTCCGGCGGGGGGAAAATCGGCCGGTTCGCCGGCCGCCGTTCGCTCTCCCGAGAGCGCCGCGGCTCGCTCGTCGAGGGCGTGCATCGCGCGCTCGAGGCGGACGACACCGGCCTCGACCGGGCTGCGTGCTTCGATCGTGAGCGGCTCTCCGAAAACGACCTCGACCCGCGCCCCGGGCAGCGGCACGAGCATTCTGTCCCAACTGCGCAGCAGGCGGCGGCGCGTCGCGGCGATCGCCACCGGCTGGATCGGCAGGCCGCTCATCGCCGCGGCGACGATGACGCCGGGCTGGACCTTGCGCGCCGGTCCCTTCGGACCGTCCGGCGTGAATCCGAGATCGGAGCCGGCGCGCGCCCGCCGCAGCAGGTCGCGCAGCGCCGCCGCACCGCCCCGGGTGGTCGAGCCGCGGCAGGTGTCGATGCCCAGGTGGGCGAGGGTCTGCGAGGTGAGCTCGCCGTCCCAGCTCTGGCTCACCAGGACGCTCATCCGGGTGCCGCGATAGGCGAAGCGCATGAGGATCAGATAGCGGTGCCAGAAGGCGAGGATGAACGGGCGGCTCTCCTGTTCCCACGAGCGCACGGTGGCGTCGTCGTGGAAGCGCATGTCGACCGTCGCCGCGAGGCCGCGGATGAGACCGGAGAGGGCCAGGCTGGCCGGGCCGATGCGCCAGTCGTCGGCGGGTTCGACCTTGCGCTGCGAGCGCGCCACCGCCTCGTCACTCCCGGAACTGCAGGTCGTAGAGCCTGCGATAGAGCCCGTCCGCAGCCAGGAGCTCGGAATGGCTCCCCTGCTCGACGATCCGGCCAGCCTCGAGAACGAAGATCCGGTCGACCATGGTGATGGTCGACAGACGGTGGGCAATGACGAAGGTCGTGCGGTCGCGCATCAGGTTGCCGAGCGCCTTCTGCACCAGGGCCTCGGACTCAGTGTCGAGCATCGAGGTCGCCTCGTCGAGGATCAGGATCGGCGCGTTCTTGAGCAGCGCGCGGGCGATCGCCAGGCGCTGCCGCTGGCCGCCGGAGAGCCGCACTCCCCCCTCACCGACGATGGTGTCGTAGCCCTCGGGCATCTCGAGGATGAACTCGTCGGCGTAGGCCGCGCGTGCCGCCTCGCGCACCTGCTCGAGCGGCAGGTCGACGCGGCCGTAGGCGATGTTGGCGCGCACCGAGTCGTTGAACAGCACGGTCTCCTGGGTGACCAGCCCGATCATCCCGCGCAGGCTGGCGAGCTCGAGGTCCCGCACGTCGCGGCCGTCGATCGCGATGCGGCCGCCGGTGACGTCGAAGAAGCGCGGCACGAGGTTGCACAGCGTCGTCTTGCCGCCCCCGGACGGGCCGACGAACGCCACCGCCTCGCCGCGCCGGACGACGAGGTCGACCTCCGACAGCACCTCCTTCTCGTCGTAGCGGAAGGAGACCTTGTCGAAGCGGATCTCGCGCGCGAGCGCCGGGGCCGCGACCGCCCCGGGACGATCCTGAACCTCGACCGGCAACAGCATCAGGCCGCGGATGCGCTGCGCGGCGGCCATCGACTGCTGCACCACGAGGTTGACCTTGTTGAGCTTGCGGATCGGGTCGTACATCGCGTAGAGCCCGATCAGGAACTTGACCAGCACCCCGGGCTCCATGGTCTGCGAGTGGATCGCGCGGCCGGCGAAGACCAGGAAGACGCCGGCGCCGATGACGCCCAACGACTCGATGACCGGCCCGGAGAGATTCGACAGCATCTGGCCGCGCAGGTTGGCGCGCAGGTGGCGGCGTGTCGCCTCGCGAAAGCGCGCCTCCTCGAAATCCTCCATTCCGAACGCCTTGACCACGCGGTGGCCGCGGCACGACTCGGAGACCAGGTTGGCGAGGTCGGCGGTGCGCTCCTGGGTGCGGTGACTGGTCTTGCGCATGCTCTTGCTGAAGCGCACGATCGGATAGAGCACGGCCGGCGCGACGACGACGCAGAAGAGAGCCAGCTTGAACTGGATGGAAAACAGCAGACAGAGCAGGCCGATGAGGGTCACCGACTGTTGGACGAGGTCGACCAGGCGGGTCGACACCGCCGCCTGCAGCACGCCGACATCGTGCACGACCCGGCTGACCAGCTCGCCCGAAGGGTGCTCGGCGTGGAAGCGGCTCGACTGCGCGAGGGTGCGCGCGTAGAGGTCGTTGCGCAGATCGTTGGTCGCGCCGAGACCCAGATGCTGAAAGGCGTAGCCGTTCAGGAAGTCGCTGAAGCTGCGCAGCACGAAGACGAGCACGAAGAGCAACGGGATGAAATAGATCACCTGCGCCGGCGTGACGTGAAACACCGCCTTGAGCGCCTCGATCGCGTCGTGCAGGATGCGGTCGAGAAAGACCCGCGCCTTCTTCGCCTCCTGCAACGGATCGACGGCTGTCGGCGTCGCAACGGCGCCCGCGGCGGGGACGGCCTCCCCTGCCGCCGCAGGAGGATCCGTCGCGGAGGACGGCAGGAGCGTCCCCAGACCCGCCGGCATCTCCGACGAGCCGATCTGCAGCACTTCGCTGAAGATCGGCTCGAGAAGCTGGATGAGCACCACGGTCGAGGCGGCGTAGAGCACGGTCGCGCCGAGCGCCAGAAAGGCCCACTTCCAGTACTTGCGCAGGTAGACGAGCAGGAAGGCGAAGAGCTTCACGCGACCTGCCCGTCGGGAACCGTCGTGGCGCCGCTCGTGCCGCGGCTCTCGGGCAGATAGAAGGCGATTTCACGCGCCGCGCGCTGGCTCGCCCCGGAGCGTCCCAGGGCCGGGCGGAGGGCGGCGAGATCGCTGCGCATCGCGGCAATGCGCGCTGGCGACCGCACCAGCGCGAGCGCTTCGGCGGCGACGCTCTCGGGCGCGGTGGCATCCTGCAGCAGCTCGGGCACGGCGCCGCGTCCGAGCACCAGGTTGACCAGGCTGAAGTGCGGCAGGCGCACCAGCGCCCGCGCCAGCAGATAGCTCCAGGTTCCCAGGCGATAGAGCACCAGCATCGGGGCCCCGAGCAGACCGACCTCGAGCGTCGCCGTGCCGGAGGCGCAGAGCACCAGATGCGAGTCGGCAATGGCGCGGAAACGCTGCTCGGCCACCACCTCGAGCGGCCGGCCGGTCTCCCGCTCCCACCTCTCGAGGAAGGGGGCGAGAAACGCCGTCGCGACGGAGGGGGCCTGGACGAGCGTCGGCTCGACCGCGATCTGGCGTCCGAGCGCCTGCGTCGCCTCGAGCATCCGCGGCAACAGCGCTCGGATCTCGCTGCGCCGCGAGCCCGGCATCAGCGCGAGGCGGAGCGGTGCCGGAGGCAGCGCCGTCGGACACTCGTCCCAAGCTGCTGCAGCGACGCCGACCTCATCGACGAGGGGGTGCCCGACGTGGGTCACCGCCACGCCGTGGCGGCGGTAGAAGTCGGCCTCGAAGGCGAACAGCACGAGCATGCGGTCGACCAGCTCCGAGATCGCCCGCACCCGTCCCTTGCGCCACGCCCAGACCTGGGGACTGATGTAATAGACGACCGGAATGCCCAGCCACTTGAGCTTGCGGGCGAGACGCAGGTTGAACTCCGGGAAGTCGATCAACACCGCCGCCGCCGGGCGGCGCCGCTCACAGGCGGCGACGAGCAGGTCCTGGATCTCCTTCGCGCGCGGCAGGATCCCCAGCGCCTCGGAGATCCCGACGACGGAGATCTCGCGGCTGTCGGCAACCAGATCGACGCCTTCGGCGGCCAGCTCGGTCGAGCCCAAGCCGAAGGCACGGAGGCCGGGGCGCAGGCGCTTCAGCTCGCGCAGCATCCTCGCGCCGTGCTGATCTCCCGAAGCCTCGCCGGCGACCACCAGAAGGTCGCCGGTGCTCATGGGATCGGTGCGGCGGGTCCGGTCGGGAAGAAGTACATCAGCCATCCGAGGAGGATGGCGCCGATCATCATGCCGCCGAAGATCTGCAGGAACAGCCGCAGTTGCTCCTTGCGGCCGCGACGCCAGAGCAGGGCGAAGAACGCCCCGACCAGCAGCGCGTAGACGGTCATCAGGGCGAGGTGGCTCACTCCTCGTCCCTCCTGCCGTTGGCGATATCCCAGACGTCGAGCACCAGCAGCAGGTTCATCAGACCGGCGGAGAGCAGGAAAACGGTGCCGTATTCGAACCCCGGCGCCTCGGGCCGACCCTCGTACCCGGTGGCGTAGCGCGCGACGAGATAGGGGGCGCCGACGCCCATCGCGCCGAGCGTGGCGAGGTAGGAGAGCGGCTGACCGGGCACCGGTCGGTAGAGGTTCCCCTCGATCTCGAGGCCGATCGCGAAGGCGGCGATGAGAACGACGGCGAAGCCGAGCGCCCGGAACCGCTTCCCGAGGAAGAGGTGTCCGGACGTCGGCAACAGCCAGGCGGCAACACACAACAGCAAGGCACGCAGCGGGAAACTCGACTTCGCGGCTTCGGTCACCGAATCTCCGGCTCAGGATTCCGTCTGGTTGAGCTGCTCTTTCAGCTCCTTGCCCGGCTTGAAGTACGGAATCCGCTTCGGCGGGACCTCGACACGCTCCCCCGTCTTCGGATTCCTGCCGAGCCGGGCGCCCCGATTCCGGATGCGGAAACTGCCGAACCCGCGCAGTTCGATCTTGGACCCATCGCGAAGCGAGTCGATGATCGTCTGAAACACCAGATTGACGATCGCTTCGGCCTGCTTCTTGGTCAGCTGGGCGGTTCTCGCCACATCTTCGACGAGATCCGCCTTGGTGAGTCCATCGTTCGCCGGCTGCACGGGCTAACCCCTCACCCGATCAGGAAGGCTCGCCATCCGAGTCCGCCGAATCGGTCACGTCAGCGGACTCGACGGGCTGCGCCGCCTTCGCCGCTGCCGATTCGAGCTCGGCGACCTCTTCGTCGCTCGGCTGCGAGACGCCGCGGATGGTGAGACCCACCTTCTTCTCGTCCTGCTCGATGCGCAGGATCCGCGCCCGGACCCACTTGCCGACCGGGAACGTGGACTCGAGCTTGCCGCCGGCGAAGTCGATCTCGCTGATGTGCGCGAGACCCTCGAGGCCGTCGAAGATGTCGATGAACAGGCCGAAGTCCGTGACGTTGACCACCCGGCCGGTGACGATGTCGCCGACCCGGTTGTTCTCGACGAACTCCTGCCATTCGTTGGGCAAGAACTCCTTGATCGACAGCGAGACGCGCTGGTTGTCGACGTCGATGTTGGTGATCCGCGCCCGCACGGTGTCGCCCTTCTTGAGGACTTCGCTGGGGTGCTTGATGCGCTTGGTCCAGCTCATGTCGGAGACGTGCACCAGGCCGTCGATCTCCTCGGTGATCTCGACGAAAGCGCCGAACTCGGTGAGGTTGCGCACCCGGCCGTCGATGATCGAGCCGACGGGGAAGAGGTTGGACAGGCCTTCCCACGGGTTCTTCTCGATCTGCCGCAGCGACAGGCTGATGCGGCGCTGGCCGAGGTCGAGCTCGGTGACGATGGCGGCGAGCTGCTGGCCGGGGACGAGGAGCTTGGCCGGCGAAACCACCTTCTTGGTCCACGACATCTCGGAGACGTGCACCAGACCCTCGACGCCCTCTTCGAGCTCGACGAACGCGCCGTAGTCGACCAGGCTCACGACCTTGCCCTCGACACGGGCGCCGACCGGGAACTTCTTGTCGACCAGGATCCACGGATCTTCCTGGCGCTGCTTGTAGCCCAGGGAGACGCGCTCGGACTCGCGGTCGAACTTGAGCACGATGACGTCGACTTCGTCGCCGACGTTGAAGTGCTCCGAGGGGTGGTTGACGCGACCCCAGGAGATGTCGGTGATGTGCAACAGGCCATCGATGCCGCCGAGATCGACGAAGACGCCGTAGTCGGTGATGTTCTTGACCACGCCCTTCAGCCGCTCGCCCTCCTGGAGGCGCTCGAGGGTCTCACCCTTCTTGCGCTCGTACTCCTTCTCCAGCACGGCCTTGCGCGACAGCACGATGTTGTTGCGACGGCGGTCGAGGCTGATGACCTTGAACTCGAGGTCGCGCCCCTTGAGGCTCTCGAGGTTCTTCACCGGCTTGATGTCGGCGAGCGAACCCGGCAGGAAGGCGCGGACGCCGACGTCGACCGTCAGCCCGCCCTTGATGCGATCGATGACCCGGCCCTTGATGATGCGGCCTTCCTTGAAGCTGTTCTCCACGTCGGTCCAGACGCGCATGCGCGCCGCCTTGGCGTAAGAGAGCAGGATGTGGCCTTCGAGGTCCTCGGTCTTTTCGAGGAGCACTTCCACGTCATCGCCCACCTCGACGGTCAACTTCCCCTCTTCGTTGTGGAACTCGGCGACGGGGATCAGACCTTCCGACTTGTAGCCGACGTCGATCACCACGGAGTTGTTGGTGATCGTCACGACCCGGCCCTTGACGATCTCGCCTTCGGCGAGGTTTCGCATGCTCTGGTCGTACAGTCCGATGAACTGCTCGTAGGCGCGCTGGTCCTCGGCGCTCATCTCCTCATCGATTGCCGCGCGCTGCTTGCCCAAGCTCATTCCGGTACTACCTCCTGGTTTGGATTTTTTCAGGCTTTCGCCTGTCGCCCCTGAGAAGGGGACTCGAGATTCTAAGCTGTTGAGAATTCGAGCTTTGAAAGTATATGGGTGGCCAGCGCCCGGTGTCAAAGGGGGCCGAGGGCCGATTCCAGCTCACGCCGCTGGTCCGGATCCGCCTCCGCTTCGAGGGCCTGCTGCAGGATCTGCTTCGCCTCCGCTGTGCCGATCTCCCCCAGGGCCCACGCGCCGTGACGGCGCACCATCGGGGAGCCGCTCTCGAGCGCCTCGGCCAG
>JBPOHI010000063.1:0-2725 GCA_052035735.1 Acidobacteriota bacterium | reverse complement strand
TCGCCTCGGGTGCGGACGATTTCAGTTCGGACATGAACTTCTCCTTGTCGATTCTCGGGAAGAGCGGCGCCAGCTCGGGCAGCGGCGCGGATGTAGAGGTTCCGCCCCAGGCCATCGCGTCGAGGGTCTCCGGCACGGTCGTGGTACCTACGGCGGCGAGCACCTGGCGCGCCACCGTCGGCATGAACGGCAGCAGCCCGGTGGCGACGATCCGCACCGCTTCGAGCCCGTTCCAGAGGATCCTCGCCAGCCCGTCGGTCGGGCCTTCGGCCTTGATCATCTTCCACGGCTCGCGCACGACGAGGTATTGATTCGTCTCGGCGAGCAACCGCCAGAGCGCGCGCAGAGCATCCTGAAAGGCCAGTGTGTCCATCGCCGCGCGGTAGTCCGCGACGACCTGCCGGGCCACCGGAATGAGCGGATTGGCGTCGCACGAGACGGGCGGAGTCCGGCCGCCGAACGCCCCGCGCGTCACCGTCACGACGCGACTCGCCGTGTTGCCGAGGTCGTTCGCCAGGTCGCTGTTGAAGCGATCGACGAACGCCTCGTCGGAGAAGCTCGCGTCCTGGCCGAAAACCATCTCCCGCAGCAGGTAGTAACGCAGCGCGTCGGGGCCGAATCGGGCCACGAGGTCGTCGGGCCGCACGACATTGCCGACCGACTTCGACATCTTCTTCGCGTCGCGCAGCCACCAACCGTGAGCCCAGACCGTGGTCGGCAAAGGCAGCCCGGCGGACATCAGGAACGCCGGCCAGTAAACCGCATGGAAGCGGACGATGTCCTTGCCCATCAGGTGGATGCGGGTCGGCGCGCCGCCCGAGCCAAACGAGTCGCTCCAAAAAGACCGGTAAAGGGATGCTGGCTCATTCGAGCTCTTCGCGCTGTGAGTGTCAGCGCGCTCCGGGGTCTCGGCCGCTGCGCCTTCGGCGCCAAAACCCAGGGCCGTGATGTAGTTGGCGAGCGCATCGAGCCAGACGTAGACGGTGTGCCCGGGATAGCCGGGGAAAGGAATGCCCCAGGCGAGGCCGGTGCGACTCACGGAGAGATCCCGCAGGCCGGATTCGACGAAGGAGCGGACTTCGTTCTTGCGCGTCTCGGGGCGGATGGACTCCGGGTGGGAGTCGATCCAGTCGAGCAGCGGCTGCTGGTACTTCGCCAGACGGAAGAAGACGTTCTCCTCCGAGTGCCATTCGACCGCCGCACCGTGGACCGGGCACTTCTGCCCGGGAGCGAGCTCCTTCTCGGTGTAGAAAAGCTCGCACGGCGAGCAGTACCAGCCCTCGTGCTTCGCCAGGTAGAGATCGCCGCTCGCTTCGATGCGCCGGATGAGCTCGAGGACGCCGCGCTCGTGGCGCGGCTCGGTGGTGCGGATGAAGTCGTCGTGCGAGATGCCGAAGGTCTTCCACAGCTCGTGATAGCGCGCCACGACACGATCGGCGAGTTGCTGCTCGGTCACCCCGTCGCGCGCGGCCGCCCGTTCGATGTTCTGGCCGTGCTCGTCGGTCCCGGTGAGAAAACGGACGTCGTCTCCCGCCAGCCGCCGGTAGCGCGCCAGCGTATCGGCGACGATGGTGGTGAAGATGTGCCCGATGTGGGGCAGATCGTTGACGTAGTAGATCGGGGTCGTAAGGTAGTAGGGCGGCATCTTCTTTCCGTGGTTCCGCTGCTTTGCGGAGGGGGGCCAGTCTATCAGCGCCCTCGACCGACGACCGACGCTGGCTCCGGCCTTTCGTGACCCGAGCGGCGGGACCGCCACGCGATCCACCAGGAGTTTGAATGCCGCCAACGAAATTGCTACCCTTCTTCCGGACTGGTCCATGAATCCCATGAAGGAGATCTGATGCGAGTCCCCTGTCTGCTGCTCTCTTTGTCGACCCTCGTTGCCGCGGCCCAGGTCGCGCAAGCCGCGCCGACGCCCCATTTCGACCGCAACGCCAAGCCCGTACGCGGCGACGTGCCCAGGCTGGTGCCGAGCCCGGCGCCCCTCGGCGGCGGCCTCGCGCCAACCACTTGGGGCTTCGCCTCGCACTACTCCGGCTCGCTTTACGGCACGGGCTACTACCCGTTCAAGGTCGACGCGACGTTCAACGGCACGAACTCGATGTACGGCTACACCTACTCCTACCCGAGCTTCGGCTTCGTCAACGAGATTCGCGCCATTTACGCGTTCGACGTGTCGTCCCTGGCGGGAGATCCTCCGCCGGTCTGGTCGAGCTTCATGTTCGATACCCGCGAGCGCCCGCCGGCGGGCTCCGATGGAGTGAGCAGCTTCGCCCAGATCCAGCTCGTCTCCAGCGGAAATACCCATACGTTGCAGGGCTCGCTGCTGTTCATCGGCAACGGCGCGGTGAACCTGGATATCTATGACGCCGAAGATTTCGAAAACGACACGCCCTTCGACAGCCCGCAACTGGCCTTTGTCGGCAACAACCCGCTGATCACGACGGCGACCGTTCAGACCGACCTCATCATGCCGCTGAATGTCGACGTCTCGGCTGCGGTCATCGCGGATATCGGCGCTCCGCCCGTGCCGGTCACCGAGATTCCGGCGCTCGACGTCGTCGGCCTGGCCACCCTGGGCGTGCTCCTGGCGGGTCTCGGTACGGTGATGCTCCGCCGCCGCAGGGTCGGGTAAGGAGCCTCCCGCTGCGCCTCGATCCGGCTGGCGCAGTCGCGCTTCTCCTGCTGCTGGTTTCGCCGCCGCCCGTTGCGGCGGCGGGCCAGT
>JBPOHI010000102.1:0-1920 GCA_052035735.1 Acidobacteriota bacterium | reverse complement strand
GTCCCGCCGGGCCGAAGAGGTTTGAACTCGCCGGGCGTCCCGAGCTCGAGGCGTTCTTCCTCGAGCACGTGGTCGATATCGTCGAGAACGCGGCGCGCTACAAGGCGCTCGGGATCGATTTTCCTTCCGCCGTGATCCTGCACGGCCCGCCCGGCTGTGGAAAGACTTTCGCGGTCGAGCGACTCGTCGACTACCTTGGCTGGCCGAGCTTCCAGATCGAGGCTTCAAGCGTCGCGAGCCCGTACATCCATGAGACGAGCAAGAAAGTCGCCGAAGTGTTCGACAAGGCGATGCAGAACGCGCCGTCTGTCCTGGTCATCGACGAGATGGAGGCGTTCCTCGCCGACCGCGAATCAGGAGGGGGCGGGAGCCACCACCGCGTAGAGGAAGTCGCCGAATTCCTGAGGCGCATCCCCGAGGCCATCGCGAACCGCGTCCTGATCGTCGCAATGACCAACCGCATCGAAATGATTGATCCCGCGATCCAGCGGCGAGGCCGCTTCGACCACGTCGTGAAGGTCGACATGGCGTCGGAAACGGAAGTCCTCGCCCTGCTGCGGAAACTCCTTTCCGAAATGCCGTGCGACGGAACGGTCGATCCGGAGCCCCTCGCGAAATCGCTCTCGGGCAGGCCCCTTTCGGACGTCGCGTTCGCCATCCGCGAAGGCGCGCGGCTCGCCGCGCGGGCCGGGAAGGACCGCCTCTCGCAGGAGCACCTGCGGGCGGCGATGGAAGGCAACGCCGCGCGCGAGGGTGGATCCTCGCGGAAGATCGGTTTCATCTGAAGGGGGACTGGATTTGACGGACAGGGAATCAGGCAAGGGTTTCGCGGGCCTTTCCGGCATGGTGTCGGACGGGACAGTTTCGGCCGCCGAACCGGCCGCCCCCGCGAAATACTCGATGATATCGCTCACGCAGAACCCGAGCATGGCCGCGCCGTGGTCGGGCGACGGACCCGGCGAAGGATGGAAGTGGGGAGACTTCTACATAACCGTGCAGACCAGGCCCGTGACCCAGTCCGAATTCATGGCGGGGAAGATGGGCGGGAAAGTGGAACCCTGGGAAGGCTTGGAGTACCTCTACTCCGCGACCGTGTTCCGTGATCCCGAAAAAAACGAACACGGGAAATCGTCGCGCCCTGTCTTGGTGATTGCCGTCGAAAAGTCGGATTTTGGGACCATGGTCGGCGTGTTCGACGGTGACGTGCGTTCGAATCTTGGCGAATACACCGGAAGGCTAGACGTCGATTCGGCGCGAGCGACGTTCTTCGACTTCATCGGCAAGCGGTTCGCACTCGAAGGCCAGCCCGAGCGGCTTGGCACGATCGAGGCGATCCGGCCTAAGGTCGTGACCCGCGACGTGAGCAAGATCCCAGAAAACGTCGGTAAGGCCCAAGGTGCGGGAGGCGGACATCCGGGAAGAAGCCCGATGGGACTGTTCGCCGGCAAGCGCAGCCTCGTCTTGGCGGGCTTTGCCGCATTGGTCGCATGGGGCATTCTTGCCAGACCGGACTTTCTGTTCGGTTATGAAAGTTACGAAGAGTGTGTAATCGCCAGGATGAAAGGGCAGCCGGCTAACGTGCTGGCGACGGTGCAGAAGGCATGTAGAAAGGTGAATCCCGCTGTTGTGAATAACCAGAAGCCTTCGAATCCTTTCGACCAGTTTGACCCTCCCCGCGAAGCACTTCCTCCGTGCGAAGGCTTATTCGACGATGTACTTGGCAAGAAGTGTCGTTATGTTGAGAAAGACCTTTCTGTTATTCCGAAAGTTGAGCAATCCGGTAAATTTTTGACGGACGAGGAGTTTTTTAGGGTGAAGCCTCAAGAAAAAGAGAAGGTAGAGGATGCAAACGAAGCCGGCCGTTACCGTCTATCACTGGAGGAGTATTCCAAGCGTAAGTCGCGCGCGAGCGTAGTCTGT
>JBPOHI010000194.1:0-7341 GCA_052035735.1 Acidobacteriota bacterium | reverse complement strand
ATCTCGACCCTCAAGCGACCGCTCCGGGGCGCTGGCTGAAGTCGGCGAACATTCGCATGGGATCAGATCATACCGGGTGAGCGGGGCGACGTCGGATCCGTCTAGGGGCGTAGCACCAACTTGGGTAGAATTCACCGTCGACTCCGAGATGCCACGAGTGAGCCAGCCAGCCTTGTTCCCAACCCATCGGCAGGCTCACGTCGCCGCGACGCTGGTCGCGCTCGCTGGAGTCGCCGTCTTCGCACTTTCCAGCGGTTGCCGGCGCCCCGGAGTCGCTCCGCCGGTCCGCAACTTGGTGGTCATCTGCATCGATACCTTGCGTGCCGACCACGTCGGGGCCTGGGGCTACGAACGAGCGACGACGCCGACGATCGATTCGCTCGCGCAACGCGGCGTCCGCTTCACGGATGCGTTCTCCACTTCGAGCTGGACGGTCCCCTCGGTCGCGAGCATTCTGACCTCCCTGCCGCCGGCCCGGCACGGCGCGGGTGTTTTCGGCAAGATGCGGCTGCTGAGCGAGACCGACCCGCCGCGCCAGGTCGCTCCGGGGATCCCGATGCTCGCCCAGCACGTTGCCGCCCTGGGATATCGCACCGCGCTGTTTTCGGCCAACCCGTTTCTCTACGGCAGGTTCAAGGACGGCTTCGAGACCGCGGTGGTCGACCGTGTCGACGCCACCCGGCTCACCGACTCGGCCCTCGAATGGCTCGCTTCACCGGACGCACGGCCGCGCTTTCTCTACCTCCAGTACATGGATCTGCACCAGCCGAATCGTCCACCGGCGCCGTTCTACCAGTTCTTTCCGGCAGCCGACGGCGTGCCGCACGAACCCCGCCACGGCGATTGGAGCTACGGCCAGGTGCTCGACCTCGAGGACCCGGAGTTCCGCAAGTTCCGCGAACACCGGATGGCGGTCTACGACGGCTCCTTGCGCTACGCCGACAGCCAAATCGCCCGCCTGCTCGAGCGACTCGATGCGCCTCCGTACGCCGGCCAGACCCTGGTCGTCCTGACCGCCGATCACGGCGAGGAGTTCTGGGATCATGCGCTCGAGGAGGCCCGATTGCGCGACGATCCGCGCGGCATCTGGGGCGTCGGACACGGCCACTCGCTCTACCAGGAACAGCTGCACGTCCCGCTGGTCGTGTCGGGCGGTGCCTTTACCGGCGGCACGATCGATCCCTGTCCGGCGAGCCTTCTCGACATCGCGCCGACGCTGCTGTCCGCCGCGAGCCTCGCCCCGCTCCCCGAAGCCTTCGGAAGGCCCTTGCCGGCGCCGGGGGAGCGGCCTCCAAACGGTCGCTGTCCGAATCGTCCGCTCGCTGCTTCCTCCACCGCCTACGGCCCGGACGCGCACGCCTTGCGCATCGCCGACTGGAAGCTCCTCGAAGCGAGCGGCCGCGAACCGCAGCTGTTTCAGCTCGGGGCGGATCCTCTCGAGCGTCACGATCTCGCGGCGCAGAGCTCGCCGACTCTGCAAGCGATGCTTCGCCGGGCGCAACAGATTCGCGCCCTCGAGCCGGCGGACCCGGGTGCGATCGCACCGGCCAATCCGGGTCTCGTCGAAGAGCTGCGAGCGCTCGGATACCTTTGATTGGCCGCCAGCGTCCGATCGACCGAGAGCTGGGGATGAGGCATCCGCTGCGCAGCGCCGTAGTGAGCATCCTCCTCATGGCTGCGATCGCCTTCGCGCTGCGCGCAGATGGGTGCGTCGGGCGAAGCGCGTCTCCGCGCGGAACGAAAGGGGGCGAAGAAGCGGGGGGCGACGATACGCGTCTGCGCAATGGCATCCTCGCCAGGCTGGCCCAGGCCGTGGAAGCCGCCGCCGGCGGTCTGCTTCCTGGCCGAAACGGATGGCTCTTCCTGCCTGCGGAGATTCGCTCCCTCGCCCCTCGAACCAGCGTCGCAGCGACCGCGGAACTTCCAGCTTCCGCTGCGGAGTCTCTGCCCAGCGGACTTCAGGGCATTCGCGACTTTCGGGCGGAGCTAGCGGCGCAGGGCGTCGATCTTCTTGTGGTGCTCGTTCCCCCGAAGATCGCGGTCTACCCCGAGAACCTCCTCGACGGGCTGCCGCAACGACTCCCGCGATTCGATGTCGCGGCCCACGAGGTTCTGGCCGAGCTCGAGCACTTCGCGATTCCCGCGGTCGACCTGCTGCCGCGCTTTCTGCAGGAGAAGGACACGGACCCCGACGACCCGCTCTACGTCCCGACCGACAGCCACTGGAGCTCTCGCGGTTGCCTCCTGGCAGCGCAGCAGATCGCCGACCGCGTGACGGACCTGTGGCCGTCTCTGGCGGCAGGAGCGCCGCGCTCCGAGCCCAGGACTGCCGTCGTCCGCGAGCCCTTCCCGATCGAAAGCGACCTGCTGGCTCTCCTGCCCGCCGGGCAACGCCCCGAACGGCCGACGATGGTCTTCCATCGGATCGCCGAGGATCCATCCGGCAAAGCTCCTGAGTCGCAAGAGATTCTGCTGTTGGGAGACAGCCATCTACTGGTCTGGCGGGGCCGGCGCGCCGGCCTCACCGATCACCTGCAGCGGGAACTGGGTCTCGCGCTGTCGCAGATCGCCGTGCGTGCAGGCGGTCCTGCCGTCTCGCGGCAGGCTCTCGCGCGGCGCGAGGGCGTGCTCGCCGCCCGCAAGCTCGTCATCTGGGTCTTCGCAGCAAGGCTCCTCGACCCGCCCCCCTCCGCGGCCGCCAGCACTGCCTCCGATGCACCGGCCGCTTCGCCAACTTCGGTTCCAACTCTTGGGAGAACATCACCGTGACCGCGTCCAGACTGTTCGTCGATCGCATCCGGGGGCTGTTCGACAGCGAAGTGCGCCGTATCGAGCGGCAGCTTGCGAAGGGAGAGATCTCGAAGAACACCTACTACGATCTGCTCTCGGAGAAGATCATGCGGCGCGTGCTGCAGCCGGATTCAGTCTGCGTTGATGTCGGCTGCCACGCCGGATCGATTCTCCGAACGATGATGGAGATCGCACCCCAAGGGGAGTTTTTCGCCTTCGAGCCGCTGCCGGATCTGTCTGCGGGCCTGAAGGCGAGCTTCGATCAGCCGAACGTCCACCTGTTCGAGGTCGCCCTGAGCGACACGGAGGGCAGCTCGTCCTACAACCACGTCCTCACCGACCCGGCGCTCAGCGGCCTGATCCGGCGCGGATACTTCCGCGAGGGCGAGAGGGACGAATCGATCGAGGTCGTGACCCGGACGCTGGACAGCGTCCTGATGGCGCACGGTTCGCCCAAAGTCCGCTTCATCAAGGTCGACGTCGAAGGGGGTGAGCTGCTGGTCTTCCGCGGCGGCATTCGGACGATCCGCGAGAGTCAACCCTGGATCGCCTTCGAACACGGCATCGGGGCCAGCGACTACTACGGCTACGGTGCGAAAGAAGCTCACGAGATGCTCGCCGGCGAATGCGGACTGCAGATCTCGCTGCTCGCAAGCTGGCTTCAGGGAAAACCGGCGCTCACCCGTTCCCAGTTCATCGCGGACTACGAAGGCGAGCGCAATTTCTTCTATCTCGCCCATCCTCCGCGCTGAGATCTTGGCGAGCGGTCGCCCTCCAAGCGACGAGCTTTCGCGCCTTTACTGCCCCTGCCCGAAAAACGAAACAGGGAGGGAGTCGCGAGACCCCCTCCCCGTCCAGGAGAAACCTCCTGCTCCGAACCGCTTACCGGTAGGACTCGAACTCGTCGAAGAAGAACGAGCCGCTGTTGCCGTTGACGCCCGAGCCAGACAGGATGCCGATGCGGATGTTGTCCACCTGCAGCGTGTCGTTGTCGAGATTGGTGTTGGTCTTGGTCACGACCGTCGGGTTCAGACGGGTCATGCGGAACACGCCGTCGTTCGTCCCGACGCCGGTCGCACGCGTCCACTCGAACTCATACTGGCGAGCCGCGGCGCCGGAAACGAAGGTGTGGAACAGGTTATTCGCGAACACGAACGTGCCGGTGTCGTCCTTCCGCCAGGCGTTCACGGTGTACTGCGGCGCGCCGGCGACCGGCACGTCATGGCGAAGGAAAAACACCACGTGCTGACCCGCCGCGCCATCATCGCCAATCGCGCCGATACGGAGCGAGGTGTTCGGGTCGATGCTGACCGTGGCCGGGTTGAGCCAGAAGCGGATCAGGTAGTGCGTCTCGTCCGTCGGATGATCGCTCTGAACGAAGACGTTGTTGGCGGAGCCGTCGGTCGAAACCGCGAGGCCGAAGCTGGTGCTATTGAGCGCCGCACCCGCAGTGACGGCGAGAGAGTTCACCGCGCTGGCGCTACCCGCGAGGGCGAAGCAGAGCAAGAGGGCGACGGCAAGAGTGAGCTTCTTCATCGTGTTCTCCTTACGTTGGTTCGCGATCCGCCTCCCGGTCTCGGGGTGCCCTTCGCGGTCTGCCTAGTTCGAAAATCTCGGAAGACTAGTCTTCTCCTGGATTCGCTGTCAATGGAAGCTCCAGATCTGCCGAAGCCTGCCATCACGAGCCTTTCCGCGGCCTACTCAAGGACGGGGATGCGGAAAGAGGCGGCATGTTCCCATCCCTCCCCACGGCTTGAGACGCCGCTGGGGCGGCGGCGAGGTACCGGTAAGATCCTCTGGTGCCCCAAGCCTGCCGACCGACTCCCGTCCAGCTTGCCGTCTGGGCAGCGCTGCTGACGCTCGGGATCGTTGCGGCCGGGTGTGAACGCGGCTCCACCTCGTCGGGCTCCCACTTGCGCCTTGCTCGTCGCCTGGCGAGCCAGCCGATCGCCGAGACCTTCTCGATCGAGCGCATCGTTCGCCAACGGGAAGTAGCCCGGTGGAGCGGAACGAAGCTCACCAGGCTTTGCGCCCGGATCGACGCCGAGGGCAGGAAAGCCGAGCTGAATACGGGTCCCGGCAGCGACAAGATTCGCTACCGCTGCACCCTTCCGGGGGTCCCCGGGGGCCTCGAACGTCTCGAGATCGCCGTCGCGGAGGCCAATCGCACCGGGCTACGCATCGCCCGCGCCCCTGTCGGTGCCGCGCGCCCGACCGCGGGCTGGGTGGAGGTTCCCGAGCCGGCGGAGGTCGATGGCAGCACGGCCTTCTACCGCACCCCGCCCGCCGGGGCGATGGACGGCGTAGAGCCGAGCGACCTCTGGATCGAGGCGACGACCCGGTCGGGCGCTGCGGCCCGGCTCGAGCGCCTGACCCTTTTCGGGCTCGAGGCGGATCCCGAGCGACGGGTGTCGGCGTCCCGGACGGCCTGGATCTTCCGTCAGCCCGAGGAGTGGCGCGCCGGCTTCCCGGCCCTCGCCGGAGCTCCACTGACTTGGCCGACCTCACTTCCCGAAAGCGCCCGGCTGCGCTTCGAGTACCTGGGCGGCGACCTCGCTGGCCGCACTTTCTCCGTGCGGTTCGCGCCAACGGGCGAAGTTGAGCGGCTTCTCTTCTCGCAAACGGCAGAGTCCGGCACCTGGAGAGCGGTTGATCTCGACCTCGCCGGGCTCGGCGGCAAGACGGGCGAGTTCCGCTTCGTGGTCTCCGGGCCGACCGACAGCCCGACGGCCTGGGGTGCCTGGAGCGTTCCCGCGCTCTACGCCCCCTCGCCGGCTCCGCGGAAACCTCATGTCCTGCTGATCAGCATCGACACTCTGCGCGCCGATCACCTGTCGCTCCAAGGCTCGGCGCGCGCCACTTCGCCGCACATCGATCGGTGGGCACGCGAGCGCGGCATCGTCTTCGAAGAGGCGATGGCACAGGCCCCCTGGACCCTGCCGTCGCACGTCTCGATCCTCACCGGCCTCGATCCGCTGCACCATGGCGTCAACGTCGAAGCCGCTGCCGCGCGGTACCGCTCCTTCGACAACCTCGCGCTGCTGCTGGCAAGCCACGGCTACCGCACCGACGCCGTCACCGGCGGTGGCTTCGTGCACCCGGGTTTCGGCTTCGCGCTGGGCTTCGACCGCTACCGCTTCTGGCCGGCGGAGCGCGACTCGCACGAGGAGCTCGCCTCAGGCATCGACCAGGTGCTCGGTCTCTTCGACGAGGACGCGGCGACGCCCCGTTTCATCTTCTTCCATACCTACGAGGTGCATCCGCCGAATCGCGCCCGCCAGCCGTTCTTCGGCGAGATGAGCGGACTGCGCGCCGACCTCGAGGTCATCGGCCGGCCTGGCGAGCCGACGATCGACAACGGCTTCGTCGGCCAACCGTCACTCGGCGTGCGGACGGCCGCGAGCCTCCCCGGCGAGGCCCTGACTGCGGAGCTCGAGCGCCTTCCGGCGGATGTCTATGACAGCAGCATCGCATACATGGACGCCGAAATCGGCCGGCTGCTCGATGGCCTCGACTCGCGCGGATTGACTGACGACCTCCTCGTCGTCTTCACCTCGGACCACGGCGAATCCCTGGGCGAGGCAGGCCGCTGGAGCCACGGTCATCTGGACGGGCCGAACCTGCACGTGCCGCTGGTCTTCGCCCTCCCCGGCCGTCGCGGGGCGGGTCGCCGGGTCGCAGAGCTGGTGCGCTCGACCGATATTCTGCCGACGATTCTCGAGACGCTCGGCATCGCTCCACGCGAGAAGCTAGACGGCGAGAGCCTGCTCCGGTGGATCGACGACGAGACCCTGCGGCGCAACAACCGCGAGGGCTGGGCCTACGGCAGCTCGAACAACCGCGGCCTCGTCCTGCGCCTCGCCGCCGACCGGATGTTCCTCTTCCAGGATTCGGCCTATCCGCCGATCCAGGGGCAAGTGTCGAAGCTCGACCCGCAATGGAGCCCCCTCGCCGCTCCCACCGCGCCGGAGCGCGATCAGATCGCCGCTTTTCGGCGCGCCGCCCAACGGCGCTGGGAGGATGCGGCGCCCGGAGTGCGGGTGACCTTCTCGAATCCGGGCAGCAAGCCGTACTCCGGCTTCCTGCGCAGCGAGCTCATCGACGGCACGACCGTCAAGTCCTGGGACGTCCCGCCGGGAGGCTGGGCGTGGGCCGGCCGGGGCCGGGGCCGCTTCAATGTCGCGCCGGGCTCGACCTTCTCTGTCCTGCTTCAGGACCGTGGCAGGAGCTCCGAATCGGTCGCCGGCGACCTCGAGATCGCCGCCTGCGGCGACCCGCTCGCGTTCGACCTCGCGCTCGAAGCCGACGCTCCGCGCCGGCTCGAATGGGCCGACGGCGCTTGCTCCCTGGCGCCGGCCGGAGCGGGCAAGAGGGCCGGCGCCATCCTCTTCGACCACCGCGGTTCACGAACCGGTGCAGGCACTTCCGCGAGCTCCGAGGACGAGCTGCTGCACCAGCAACTGCGCGCCCTGGGCTACAACTGATCGAGGCCGCGGCGCGGAGCTACTGCAGGTAGCCGAGCGCCTTCAGCCGGGCTGTGAGCTCGGGATC
>JBPOHI010000158.1:0-14374 GCA_052035735.1 Acidobacteriota bacterium | reverse complement strand
GCCTCCAGGCGTACCTGATGAAAGCTCCCCTTGCGACCACCGACCTGCCAGTGGTGAATCTTGTTGTAGGCGTTCTCGACCTCGACGATCGCTCCATCCACGAGGACGCCGATCGAGATGGCGATTCCGGCGAGCGACATGATGTTGACTGTCAGGCCCATGAGGTACATGGGGATGAAGGCGAGCAGCACCGAGATCGGAATGGTCAGAATGGGAACGACAGCGGAAGGCACGTGCCAGAGGAAGAAGAGGATCACCAACGAGACGATGATCATTTCGACCACCAGCTCGTGCTTCAGTGTGCCAATCGCGCGTTCGATCAGCGTCGAGCGGTCGTAGGTGGTGACCACTTCGACGCCTGCGGGGAGAGACTGCTTCAGGTCCGCCAGCTTCGCCTCGACGAGGCGGATGACGTTGAGCGCGTTTTCGCCGTGGCGCATCACCACGATGCCCCCGACGGTGTCGCCTTCACCGTCGAGGTCCGATACGCCACGCCGGATCTCGGGGCCGAGCTCGATGTTCGCGACGTCGCGCAGCAGCACCGGGACGCCTCCTGGAGCGACCTTGACCACGATCTGCCCGAGGTCGTCGGTGCTCTTGGCGTACCCACGGCCGCGCACCATGAACTCCCGCCCCGACAGCTCCAACAGGCGCCCGCCGATTTCGTTGTTCGAACGCCGCACGGCGCTGACGATCGTGTCGATCGGAAGCCCATAAGCCGCCAGCCGGTTGGGGTCGACCGTCACCTGGTACTGCCTCTGGTAGCCACCGATCGAGGCGACCTCGGCAACGCCGGGCACGGACTGCAGGGCGTAGCGCAGCGTCCAGTCCTGGTAGGACCGCAGCTCGTCGAGCGAGTGCTTCTTCTCGCGGTCAACCAGGGCGTACTGGTAGACCCAACCGACGCCGGTCGCGTCCGGACCGCGCTCGGTCTGGACGCCCTCGGGGAGGCGCGACTGGATCTTGGACAGGTACTCGAGGACCCGGGAGCGAGCCCAGTAGATGTCAGTGCCGTCCTGGAAGATCACGTAGACGTACGAGAACCCGAAGTCGGAGTAGCCCCGGATCGCCTTGACCTTCGGCGCTCCGAGCAGGTTGGCGATGATCGGGTAGGTGACCTGGTCCTCGAGGATGTCGGGAGAGCGGTCCCACCGCGAGTAGACGATGACCTGGGTGTCGGAGAGATCCGGCAGGGCGTCCAGCCGGATCTCCCGCAAGGTGTAGCCGGCGAGGACGATCAGGACCGCGACGGCCCCGAGCACGAGGAATCGGTTTTCGGCGGAGAAGCGGATGATGCGCTTGATCATGGCGATCTCCCCTCAGCTCAGTGCTGCTGGCCGGAGTTGGCGGGTGTCGTCGGTGCAGAGGCCCCGCCAGACGACGCGGGTGCCTGTGCCGCCTGCAAGGCAGCGCGCAGCTTCGATTCGGAGTCGAGAAGGAAGTTGGCACGGGTCGCGACGCGCTCCCCTTCACCAACCCCAGACAGGATGACGACCCTGCCGGCGCCACGAAGGCCGACCTGAACATCGCGCGGCTCGAAGGTCCCGGGCTCGAGCTCGACGAAGACCACCTGCCTCAGTCCGGTGTCGATCACAGCGTCTTCGGGGACGGCGATGCCATCAGCCGCCTCGAGATCGGCCGTCACGTCGACGAACATGCCGGGTTTCAGGTGACCGTCGAGATTGCCCAGCTCGAGGCGCACCTTGAGAGTGCGGCTCTCGGCCGAGAGCGTCGGGTAGATAAAGGTGACCTCGGCAGGCATGACGTGTCCGGGGTCGTACGGCAAATGGACATCCGCCCGCTGCCCAACTCGCAAGAGCCGCGCCTCGTTCTCGTAGAATTCGGCCTCCACCCAGATACGGGAGAGGTCCGTGAGCGTGAAGAGCTCCATGCCGGGCTGAACCTCCATGCCCTCGAGAACCTCCTTGGTGCTCACGAAGCCGGAGGCCGGTGCGACCAGCGTGACCGTGCGCTGCGCCTTGCCCGTGCGATCGATGGTTTCGAGGAAGCTCTGTGGCACGTCGAACAGCTCCAGACGTCGACGCGAAGACGCGGCGAGCTCCTCGCCCCCTTCTCTCACTTCTGGAATGGTGGAGTTTGCGAAGCGAGCGGCCGACTGTCGGGCGCGCAGGTACTCTTCCTGCGAGGCGAGCAGCTCCGGCGAGTAGATGGCGAGGACCGGCTGGCCCCGGCGCACCAGTTGCCCGGTGAAGTTGACGTGGAGTTTCTCCACCCAACCGGCGATCTTGGTGTGGACGTGGCGTACCAGCCGTTCATCCGGCAGCACTAGACCCACCGTCCGGGTGGAGCTGGCGAGATGCTCGCGCGCCGCGACCGCAGTGCGGACGCCGGCGAGCTGGATGCCGCTGGCGTTTACGGAGACGGTCGCCAGCCCAGGAACGGAGCTCGCGGGGCGCGAGCCTTCGTCCTCATAAACCGGCAGGTAATCCATCCCCATGGAGTCCTTCGCCGGCACCGGCGAGGTCACCGACGGGTCCATCGGGTTGCGGTAGAAGAGGATGCGACGCGGGCCGTCGCCGGCGGCGTTGGCGGACGGCTCTCCGGCGGGCTCGCTCTGCGGAATCGGCACCAGCTTCATGCCGCAGATCGGGCAGTCGCCCGGCTTGTCGGAGGTGTAGGTCGGATGCATCGGGCAGTGCCACCCGGCGCCCTTCTCGGAGTGCTCGGCGCCGCAGCCGAGAAACGGCAGGGCGACAAGGAGCAGCCCGAGCACGAGCAGCGTGCGCCGGGCCGCGGCGGAGCGGGCGAGAGAACAGAGCAGGTTGCGGAACATGGTCACTCCTTCACGCCGGCCAGGAGTGACCCGGTACCGGCCATGCGGTCGAATGCGACGGAAGCGATGAAGCGGTCGGCCTCGCGGCGCGCGAGCGCGACGCGGGCCTCGAGCCAGAGATTGAAGTCCTCGATGACGGTGGAGAAGTCGCCGCGACCGGTCAGGTAGGCGGCGCGGGCGGCGGCGAGCGCGGCGCTCGTCTGGGGCAGGATGCCCTGGCGATAGCGGTTCGCCTGCTCGTCGGCGTTCTGCCAGGCGGCGAGCTGGCTCGACGCTTCGGCGCGGACCATTGCCTCGACGTCCTCCTGCTCGCGGCGCGCGGCCTCGAGCTCGTGCTCGGCCGCCCGCAGCATCGGCAACTGCTTCTGGCGACGCCAGATCGGCAGCTCGACGCCGAACCCGAGCGAGACGACGGGATCGTAGTCACCGCGCGCGGCGAGCCCCGCGTTGGCCGAGAAGTTGGGCTTGAGCTCGAGCCGGGCGAGCTCGACCCGTCGCTCGGCGGCGACGACGGCGGCTTGTGCCCGTCGGACCTCGGCGGACCCTGCGAGTGCAAGGCGCTCGGCGTCGGAGCCGATCGGTCGGGTGCTCGGCAGGAGCCGTGTGTCCGCAAAGGGTGTGGCGCCGGGACGATCGCGCCAGCGATTGAGCTCAGCAACCAGGGTGCGCCGCTCCTTCGCCAGGTCCCCGACCGACTCGGCGACGCGCAGCTCTTGCACCTGGATTTTGAGCACTCCTTCCTGGTCCCCCTCGCCCGCTGAGTACCGGCTGTGCGCGATCTCCTCGAGGAGCTGGACCAACTCGTCGGCGGCGGCGAGCGCCTCGCGCTCGCGATCGAGCGACCAGACTCGCGCGTAGAGCGAGCGAACCTCGGCGTCGATCTGGCGCTCGAGCGCGGCGAGATCGGCGCGCGCCCGCTCGCTTTCGGCTCGAGCGACGTCGCGCGCGGCGGCGCGCTTGCCGGGATAGGGCAGGCCCTGGCGAGCCTGGACCCCGAGCATCGACATCTCCTCCGAGCCGACGCTGGGCTCGAAGCCGACATTCTGAAGCGTCGCCTCGACCATCGGGTCGGGCAGGGCGCCGGCCGGCGCCTCCATCTCGCGGCGGGCCTCGATCTCGGCCCGCTTGGCGGCGAGCGCGGGCGCTCGGGACAGCGCCTCGGCGACGAGCGCTTCGAGCTCTCCGACCGGCCCGTCGGAGAACAGCTCGGGCGCCGAAACGAGACCGGTCGCGCGAGACGTGGTGCGGGCTTCTGCTGGCACCGGTTCGGGTTGCCCGAAGGCCGGGGCCTGGAGCGCCACCAAGATGGTGAGCGCCGGGAAGATGCGGTTCATGAGGTCCTCCTCGACCTTGACGGATGGAACCCGCCTCCATTGGCGGAGTCCGTTCAGGCGTGGAGGGACCTCAGTTCCTCAGGACACAGGTCCTCGCCAGGCAGTCGAGAGGAGGGCGCGGCTCCTTCCGGTCCGGCAGGAAGCGCATGTCGACTGGCGGTTCGGCGACCGCGACGGTGGAACCGCCGACGAGCGCCACGATCGCCGCGGGGTCCCGTTCCGGCAGGACCGACACCGCGGCCAGCGCTGTGGGTGCGTGGTCGCAGCAGTCCATCGAGACCGTCGCCGGAGCCGGCGGGCAGCAGTCGTGCTCGCCCGCGCCGCCGCCGTCCATCATCGGGCAGTCGGCCATCGCGCACGCCGCGAACGCCGCCGCGAGGCCCGGCAGGAGCAGGGCCACAGCGACGGCGAGGGCGAGGAGCTTGGCGAGGGGTCTCATGGACGGGTTTCGGGAGCGGGCGGGTCTCGGTGGAAAGTGCGCGTCAGCCCACGGTCACGGTGACCAGCATGTGGTTCGTCTCGCCACCGGAAGGGTCCATGCCGAAGAAGTCGTAGTCGTGCCGGCCCATCGGCGAGTTCGCGCCGTGGCAGCCGTACTCGCCGCCGAAATCCTCGTAGCAGTAGATCCCGTCGTTGGGCATCCGGTCGCCATGCGTGCCGTCGTCGTACAGGGTCATGCGGCCGCCGTTCATCATCGAGCCGTGGCCGTCGGCCCGCATGTAGTCGATGCGAGCCGTGTGGCCCAACGCGGGCCGGCCGGCGAGGTCGACGAGGTGCGCCTCGAAGCGCGTGCTGGCCCCCGCCCCGTGGCTGCGCGAAACCGTCGTGCCGTTCACGACCACGCCATCGACGGACACGGTGGCGCTCTGGAGGACGAACGCGCTGCTCGAAGGTTGGGTCGGGGTCGAGCGGTCGCAAGCCACGACGGCGAGGCCGGCGACGAGGGTCAGGGTGAGGAGTCTCATGTTCAAGGTAAGTCCTTTCTCCGCGGTTGTCCGCGAACTCGAAGGCGAAGGAGATCGCCGTTTCAGTTCTTCATCGACTCGTCCGGGTCGGCGAGCCGGACGATGTCGCCCTTTTCGACCTTGCCGTCGACGACGGTCGCCTGCGCGAAGTGCTCGTCGACGATCGCGTCGACCTTCACCTTGCCGACCTTCTCGCGGTGGAAGCGGACCCCTTGCTTGGGATTGCCGCGGTCGCGCGTGACACGAACGACGTTGAGCACCTGGCCGGGCTTCGCGCCCTCGGCCGTTCCGATGCAGAGATAGATGCCTTCGGCCGAGGCTTCGATGACGCTCCCGGCCATGAAGACGGTGTGGCGAATGCCGGGGTTCTCGGCGCGGGCAGCGGGGGCAACGGCAAGGGCCGAAAGGGCGATCAGGAAGGCGGCGAAAACACACTTCGAGGTTCTGGTCATGATGAGGTCCTCCGCGAGCGTGCGGGTGCAGTGCGTTGCCGAGCGCGCCCAACGGGGCGCGGTCGCTGGTGCTGCGTGGGTGGCGCGAGTGGCGCCGCTGGCGCCGGTCCGCGTTCTGCGAGTCAGGCTTGTTCCGAACATGAGACCCCTCGTCGAACACCGCGGGCCTGCACCACCATGGTGCAGCCCTACAGGCGCGACGGGATACTCAGATTCGCAGGACGCAGCTTCGACTGAGGCAGTCGAGCGCGCGGAAGGGGCGACCCTTCGAAGACCAGGAGATCTCCACTTCCGGGGAGGCTCCCGTTTCGGGCGCGTCGGCGCTCGCAACGGCCGGCAATGCCGACTTCTCGGTCAGGCGAGTCAACGCGGCTGGCGCTTCGATCTGTTGCTCGCAGCAGGGCGCCGTCAGGGTCGCATCGGGGGCCGGGCAGCAGTCGTGCCCGGCCTGTGTCGCCGGGGCTTCGCACTCGACCATGGGGCAGTCGGGCATCGCGCACGGCGACAGCGCGCTGGCCAGGGCTGGCAGCAGCAGCGCGACCGACAGCGCGGATGCGAGACTGCGGAGGAGACTTCTCATCTCGCCGCCACGATACGAGCCGCGGAAGGCGCCAAACCACACCCGAATGGGTAGTTGCGGGCGGAGACTGGGGTGGCTCCCGGCATGGCTAGGCCCTGTTCGCGGAGTGGAGGGCCATGGTTCCGAGGAGCGTGGGGATCCGGCGGGTGACCTGGACGCCTTCGAATCCCGCCTGTCGGAAGACGTCGACCAGGCCTCCGGCGAGCTGGGGCGAGGTGTTGGCGAATCCGTCGAGCAGTTGGACCGGGAGAAAGAGCAGGCGTTGCAGCCGGCTCGTCGGGGGGCCCCAGTCGGCGACGTGGAGCTGCCCGCCCGGTCGGAGCACGCGGTAGAGCTCGGTCGCGGCCGCGACCTTGTCCTTGGCCGCCAAGTGGTGAAAGAAGAGGGTCGAGACGGCCCGGTCGAAGCTGGCGTCCGGATATGGCAGCCTCGTCGCGAGACCCTGCTGCCAGGTGATCTCGACGCCGGCCTGTGTCGCCTTCCGCTCCGCCTTGGCCAGGACCTCGGCATCGCCGTCGAGGCCGAAGATCTGGAGCCCCGGGCAGTGACGTGCCATTTCGATCGCCAAGGTCCCGGTGCCGCAGCCAAGGTCGAGCACACTCTGGCCGGGTCGCAGCCCCGCCTGCTCGATGACCGCGGCGCGGAACTTCCGTTCCCGGGTGGTCGCGGCGACCAGACCGTCGTAGAACGGCGTGAGCCACCGAAAGCGCAGCGCGTGGACATAAGGTGCGGCAGGCTGTGACATGCCGATCCCCTCAGCCCGACTTTCCAGAAGACCAGTGCACGTGCACGATCACCCACAGCGAGCCTCGGTGCTCGAGAACCAGGGTCTCCGTGCCGCGCGACGCCACGGGTTTACCGCCGTACTGGCCGCTGCTCTCCGTTCGAGTCAGGACGACGACTCGGTCGGCACCTGCAATCACCTTCCGGTCGACCGTCCGGACCTTGATCTCCTTCAAGTACTCGACGTCACCGTCGAGGTGGTGGCCGGCGTACTCTTCTCGCGACATCTCCGCTCCGCCGTGCTCGAAGATCACGACATCCGGCGCCAAGCTCGCCAGGACCCCTTCGCGGTCTCCCGAGGCGAGCGCGGCGCCGAATTTCTCGACCGTGGCCAGGGCCTCCGCCGCACGAGCCGGAGTGTCATCGGCGTGGGCTGCGAGGGCGCTCGCAACGAGGCAGATCGCCCCGACCGCGAAGCTGGCCCGTCTCATGAGGTGCGCCGCCCGGTGAGCTTGGCCCGGTAGGCGACGAGGTTCTGTTCGGTCTCGAAGTACACCACGGTCCCCGACGGCAGGACGCCGATGACGGCGACCGCCTTGTCAACCATCCGGCCGCTGATCGGATCCATCGATTCGCGGAGCGAGAGATGGGTCTCGAGCCGCTCCTTGCACGCCGGGCAGCAGCCGAAATAGGTCTTGCCTCCGAGTTCAACTGGAATCTGGGGCACGTCGAGGAGGGAGTTGTTGACCATGCACACGAATCTCGGCTCGACCCGGTGAAGCGCATTGAAGTCTTGTTTGGAGATGATGTCCGCCGCCGGAGCTGGCGCGGGTGGTTGAGCTGGCGCGGCCGCTCCCTGTGAGCCGTGACCTTCGTGTCCGGCAGTACCCAGCTTGATCTCGATCGCGAGGTTCTTGCCGCCCTTCGCTTCGTACATCACTACCGCACGCGCGCCGACGACAAGATCCTCCTTCTTGGCCGCGGCATCGCCCCGCTTGTAACTGGTGGTGTCCGTCAATACGAACACCTCGATCTTGCCCTCGGTCGTTTCGAGGTCGATCTGGTTGGCCTGGACGGCGCGAATCGTGCCCATGGCGTTGTGGTGGTGCCCTTCGTGGGCGAGGGCGGGGGCGACGACCACGGAGAGTGCGATCGTGGCGGTGGCGAGGGCGAAGCAGCGGATCCGTTGCATTCTCATGGCTTGGTCTCCTTGTTCAGTGGTGGTTTTCGGTCGATTTCTTGGACTGTGGTGCGGGTGCGGAGCCCTCACCGGCGAGGAAGCGCTCCATCTCCATTTCCTGCTCCAGATCCGCCCGCGAGAGGGGGTTCAATTTCTTCATTGCGGCAATCTCGGCCTCGGTCAGGGAAGGGAGTCGGCGGATGAAGTGCACCAACTCCCAGGTTTCGGCGTCGTCTTCGGCCTCCGGCGATCCCCAGGCCGGCATTCCGGTCAACTTGACGCCGTTCTCGATAATCCAGAAGAGCTCGCCGTCCGAGAGCTGCTGGGTCGCGGCGAGCGTCATGTCCGGCGCTCTCGGATAGAGGTTCCGACCTATCGAGGTATCGCCTTTGCCGCCGTTGCCATGGCAGGAGGCGCAGTGATCGGCCCAATGGCGTAGAGCTCTCGCGTGGAGCTCGGGAGCTGGCGGCAGCGGGTTCGTCGCTTTGCGGGCCGCCGACGGGATCATCAGGTGGCGCGCGGAACGTGCGAGCCTGACCTCGAGCGCGGGAGGCTCCGAGCGGGACGAGAGCCCCATTGCCACGAAGCCGATGGCACCCGCTACCGCGCCGAGGCCGACGAGGGCGAGCAGCCGGATGAGCCATTTACCCACCGTGCTCATGGCCACCCTCCTTCTCGGGCTCGCTCCCCGGTGCCAAACCGACCTTCCGCGAAACGGTTCCCGGCGGGTAGTCGTACCAGCCCGGATCCTCGTAACTGGTGATGCCGTCGCGGATCTTGAGCACCGTGAACATGCCGCCCATCTCGATGGGCCCGAACGGACCCGTGCCGGTCATCATCGGCAGCGTGTTGGGCAGGCCGGGCATGTGCTCGCTGTGCGCCGCGTGCTCCGCCATACCGGAGGAGCCCATCGCCATGTAGCCCTCGACCAGGCGCGAGATCTCGCGCGAGACCCCCTGCTGATCGACCCCGATCATGTTCGGGATGGCGTGGCCCATGGCGTTCATCGTGTGGTGCGTCTTGTGGCAGTGGAGCGCCCAGTCGCCCGGGTTGTCGGCGACGAATTCGAAGGCGCGGGTGGTGCCCGGCATGACGTTGATCGTCGTCTCCGGCCACCAGGCGGAGCGCGGGATCTGGCCGCCGTCGGTCTCCGTGACCCACATCTGGTGGCCGTGGAGATGGATCGGGTGGCTCGTCATGCTGATGTTGGCGAGCCGGATGCGGGTCCGGTCGCCGAGCCGGCAGACCAGCGCGTCGGTGCCGGGGAACGCCTTGCCGTTGAAGGTGAAGAGATTGAAGTCGAGCATCACGGACGGATCGGGTGTCTTCGTGCCCGGTCGAATGAAGAACATGTGCGGGAAGATGCAGAAATCGCGATCGATCCGGCGCTCGGGCTGCTTCGGGTGAATGATGAAGAAGCCCATCATCCCCATCGCCATCTGGACCATCTCGTCGGCGTGCGGGTGGTACATGTGCGTCCCGTGCTGTCGCAGCGTGAACTCGTAGACGTAGGTCTCGCCCGGCTGGATCTGCGGCTGGTTCAGGCCGCCGACGCCGTCCATGCCCGCCGGGAGCAGGATGCCGTGCCAGTGGATCGTGGTGTGCTCGGGGAGCCGGTTCTCGACGAACAGGCGGACGCGATCGCCCTCGACCGCCTCGATCGTGGGACCCGGAGAGGTGCCGTTGTAGCCCCAGGCCTTGACCGTCATCCCCGGCGCGAACTCGACCTCCACCGGCTCGGCGACGAGGTGAAACTCTTTGACGCCGCCGTTCATGCGAAACGGGAGCGTCGGCACGTTCGGGGTGATGACCGGGGTGTAGGGCAGGGCGTTCGCGGCGTGCCTCGCCGCCGGGGCGGCGGGTTGGTTGGCGGGCGGCGGGGCCGGCTCGGCGGGCTGGCCGTGCCCGGCGTGCGGCGACTGAGCGAGGGCCTCGCCTCCGCCCAGGGCCAGGCGGGCGCGATCGAGCATCGCCGCGCCCGCCGCGAGCAGGGCGGCGCGGGAGATCCAGGTACGTCGCGAGATCATCGGTTGCCTCCGGTCGAAGGGTGAGTGTGGTCGGGGGTAGAGGCCGGCGAGCCGTCTCCGGGCGGTGCCACGACGGGCGCCGCCAGGTTGGCGAGGTCGCCGCCAACGGCGCGCTCGAGGCGTGCCCGAGCGATCCAATAGTCGCGGCGAGCGGCGGTCGCCGCTTGCCCGGCCTCGGTCTCCTCGCGGCGCGCGAGCAAGAGGTCGTCGACGCCGAGCAGCATCATGTTGTAGTGCAGCAGCGTCTGCTCGAGGACCTCGCGGCGTTTCGGCAGCAGCGTGCCCTCGTGAACCTGGACCAGCGCACGGGCGCCGATCAGGCGATCCCTCGCCAGGCGGACCTCGGAGCGGATCTCGATCGCGAGCTGCTCGAGCTGGCGCTGGGCTCGCCGCTGCTCGGCCTCCAGCCGGGCGATCGACGCGGCGCCGGTGTCGAAGATCGGCAGCGCGATCGCGAGCTGCGGTCCGCGCAGCCGCGTGCCATCGGTGTCCTTCTCCTGGTTGAGGCCGACCTCGATGCCGACCGGGAAGAAGCGGGTGCCGCGTTTCAGAGCGAGGGCGCGTCCGACGAGATCGACGCCGAAGCGGGCAGCGCCGATGTCCAGTCGCTGTTCGATCGCTCGGCGCTCGAGCCCCGCCGGATCGGGGTCGGCGGCCGGCAGAGGCGGCAGGTGAAGCGACGCCTTCCAGTCGGTAGCGGACCCGGAGAGGCCGAGAAGCACGTTCAACCGCTCGCGCGCCTCTCCCTTGTCGAGCTGCGCTCGCGTGAGGTCCACCAAGGCCTGGGCATCGGCGGCCTCGAACAGAGCGACTTCGCGCACTTCGAGGTTCCCGGCGTCGCGCTGCCGGCGCGCCAGCTCGGCCGCCGCTGCCGTCAGGTCGTGCACGATCACCGCGCGATCGGAGGTCTCCTCGCCGGCGACGAGCTCGAAGAAAGCGATCCGCGCTTCGGCGACGAGGTCCAGCATCGTCTGTCCGAGCCGGAGCTTCGCGGCTTCGAGCTCGACTGCGGCCAGCCGCTTGCGGGCCGGCTGCACGAGGACGTCGAGGACGTCCTGGACGATCGACCACTCGACATTCGTGCCGGAGCCTTCGTTCGGCGTGCGTCGAAAGGCGTGGAGCCCCGGATTCGCGATCCGCGTCGCCTGCGCATAGTCGGCGCGAGCGATGCCGAGCAGTTCGATCTCGGCGAGCAGCTCGCGGTTGCGGAGCAGGGCTATCTGGGCCGCGGCGCGGTCGTCGAGCGGGCCGGCCAGCAGGCGCTCGGCGGCCTGCTCGGCGGCATCTTCCTCGGTGGCCGTGCGGGGCCAAGCCGCCTCGACGCCGGACCTCGCTGTGACGATGTCGGCGACGCTGTCGAAGGACGGCCGCGGATCGACCGAGGCGCAGCCGGCGAGGAGCAACAGGCTGAAGGGTGGGATCGCGGCGCGAGTCATGGCGTGCCGGGCTCCTTTTCGACCGGGACGAGCGCCATCCCGCACTTCGGGCAGGTCCCAGGCTCGGCGGAGCGCACCTCAGGGTGCATCGGGCAGGTGTAGGCGACCGCCTGCGATTCCGCGCCGGGCGCGGATCCGTGTTGCTCGTGTCCCGTTGGCGCCTCCTGGGGAGCGTCCGGGGCTGCCGCGGCTTGCGGCGGAGCGTACGGCGGGCGGGGCGATTCGGCGGCGGCGGGGTTCGCCGGATTCTGGGCGCGACCCGCCGTGGGCGGCGGGGTGGTGCTGCAGCCGGCGAGCAACAAGAGCAGCGCCAAGGCGGAAACGGGGGTGGTCGGCACGGGACGGCCTCCTCGAGACAGAGTGCGGGGCAACCCCGCCGGGCACGGCCGGCAGGGCACGGGGACACCAGTCGCCACGCCCTACGAGGGCGCGGCGACGCTCCGTCTCAAACGCGCAGCGGCAGGACGAACGCGGGGGGTGGAGCGTGCGGCGGCGAGGCCGCCACCAACCAAGGGGGAGCCGGCGTGAGGCTGGCCAGGTCGAGCGCAGGGGCCCGCGTGGCGAACGCGCTGGCGGCGGCGAGCAGGCTCGCTCCGCGCTGCGCCTCCGGTGCTCGCGCCTCGAGCACGCCCGGTGGGAGCCGGGGATCGCCGGAGCAGCAGCAGTCGCTGCTCCAGGCTCCGTCGGGGCCCGGCTGTGCCGGCGCTTCGACCGACTTGTGGCACTCGCCGCCCGATTCGGTCGCGTGCGTTGCCCGCGGCATGGGCATCTCGCAGATACAGAAGCCGAGCGCCAGCGCCGCGATCGCCGCGAGAGCGGTCGTTGCCGCGAGGCGGCGGACGGTGGGCGAAGCGGCGAACAGGCTCATGCCGGCGCAGAGTTTGAGCCCGAGGGCGCGGCTTGTCAATTCGAGGCCATTTGCATGCCCTGCGCCCCTTCGCCGAGCCCGGGGAAGCGGCGGGGTCGGCTGCGAGAAAGAGGAGAGGATGGCTCTCAAGTAGGCCTCTAGCGCTGCCCGAGTCTCTCGAGGATGGTTCTCATCTGGTCGATCTCGGTTTGCTGGGACGAAACGATCGACTCACAGAGTTGAGCGATTTCTACATCTTGGATGACAGCCTCTTTGCACATCAGGATTGCGCCGGCATGATGGGGGATCATCGACTTGAGGAACTGCCGGTCGGAGATGGCGACTTGGCCACGAATGCCGAACCAGAAGCCGGCCAGCGCCAGGATCGAGACCCCGACCAGCGCGAGGTTCAACTTCTTGTTCGGATACATGCCGCCCATGATGGCGAGCTCGACAATGGCCATCGCCGCCGCCATCAAGCCCGCCATGTAGAGCTGGTTGTTGTTCGGGAGGGCGTTCTCGACGGCGTTCACCATGGCGTACATCAGGACGTACATGGCGGCGAACGAGGCGAGAATCATGGCCGCGAACCGGAGGTAGTGACTCCTCCCTGCCTCCTGACCGCTCCGCGATTCCCTTGCCCCGTGGTCTGAATGTTTCATGGCAGCCCCCTCCCAGGCTCATCCCATGCTCGAGCCCGCCCGCGTTCAGGTGTCGATCAAGCAAGGCGCGCGCCAAGATCCGCGCACCCGAGCTCAGGGAGCTAGGTGCGACTCAAGCTCGAGTCGGGGTCTCCGTCGGAGCCTCGACGCGAAAGGCGCGCAGGCGCAGGGCGTTGGCGATGACCGACACCGAACTGAGGCTCATCGCTGCCGCCGCCAGCATGGGTGAAAGGAGCCAGCCAGTGAAGGGATAGAGCAGCCCCGCAGCGATGGGCACTCCGGCGGCGTTATAGGCGAAGGCCCAGAAGAGGTTCTGGCGGATGTTGCGCATCGTGGCGCGCGAGAGCTTTCGCGCGCGCACGATGCCGGTCAGGTCGCCGCGCACCAGGGTGACGCCGGCGCTCTCCATCGCGACGTCCGTCCCGGTGCCCATGGCGATGCCGACCTCGGCCCGCGCCAACGCCGGGGCGTCGTTGATCCCGTCGCCGGCCATCGCGACGACTCGGCCCTCGCCCTGGATCCGCTCGACCTCGCGCACCTTCTGATCGGGCAGGACTTCGGCGACCACCTCGGAGATACCGAGCCGGCGAGCCACCGCGTCGGCGGTCTTACGGCTGTCGCCGGTCAGCATGACGACGCGGACTCCCTCGCTGGCGAGGGCGCGCAGCGCCTCGCCGGTCGTCGCCTTGATCGGGTCGGCGACGCCGAGAATCCCGGCGAGCCGACCGTCGCTCGCGACGTACATGACGGTCTGCGCTTCGCTCCGGAGCTGCTCCGCGAAGTCGGCGAGCGGCCCGACATCGACCCCCTGCGCCTGCATCAGCGCGAGGTTTCCGAGCGCGACTCGTCGGCCCTCGACCCGCCCCGCGACTCCCTTGCCGGTCACCGACTCGAAGTCGGCGACGGCTGGCGTCTCGAGGCCACGCTCCGTCGCGCCCGCCAGGATCGCCGCGGCGAGCGGGTGCTCGCTGCCGCGCTCGATCGCCGCCGCCGCGCGCAACACGGACGCTTCGTCGAAGCCTTCCGCCGTCCGCACGGTGACGAGCCGCGGCTTGCCTTCGGTGAGGGTGCCGGTCTTGTCGACGACCAGCGTGTCGATCTTGCGCAGCAGCTCGATCGACTCGGCGTTGCGGAACAGCACCCCCATCGACGCCGCTTTGCCCGTCGCCACCATGATCGACATCGGCGTCGCGAGGCCGAGGGCGCATGGGCAGGCGATGATCAGAACCGCGACCGCGTTGACGAGCGCGTGCGCCATCCTGGGCTCAGGCCCGATCATCCCCCACGCCGCAAACGTCAGCGCGGCAATTCCCAGCACGACCAGGACGAACCAGCCCGAGATCTGGTCGGCGAGCTTCTGGATGGGCGCGCGAC
>JBPOHI010000266.1:0-21941 GCA_052035735.1 Acidobacteriota bacterium | reverse complement strand
CCATCCGCCAGGAGAAGTCGTCGATCGCCGACATGATCTCGAAATCGACGCAGCCCTCGGGCTTGGTCTCTGCGATGACGGTCAGGATGTCGACGCCGATCGAGAACTTCGACGTCACCATCGCGGTATCGCGGTTGTAGCGCGAGTCGGCGCGGAGCTCGGGCACCCCGCGATGCAGGTCGCCCATCGCCACGTCGTTGCCCTTCCACCAGCCGAAAGCGAAGAGCACCGCGGCCACCGCCACGATCACCGCCGCCGGCCGCCGCGCCGCGGCCGGGGGGGGGAAGCGCCACAGCGGCGCCAACCCTCGAACCCGGCGCTCCAGCCGGTCGTGGTAGTTGGCCGGGTCGCGAACGTAAGAGAGCACGACCGGCAGCAGGACGAGGTTGGTGACGAGGATGACTGCGACGCCGAGGCTGGCGGCGATGGCGATCTCCTGAATCACCCGAATCTGGATCACCAGCAGGGTAATGAATCCCACCACGTCCGTCGCCAGCGCCGTGCTCCCGGGGACGATCAGCCGGCGAAAGGCGACGCGCGCGGCGTACAGCGAGTCGTGCCCGGTGAAGACCTCGGAGCGCGCCGCGCTCACCATCTGCACGGCATGGCTCACGGCGATCGCGAAGACCAGGAACGGCACCAGGATCGACATCGGATCCATGCCGAAGCCGAGCAGCGGGATGATCCCCAACTGCCAGACGACCGCCACCAGCGAGCAGAGAACGACGATCAGGGCGAGGCGGACGAGCTGCGAGTAGAGGGCAACGAGGATGGTGATGAGCAGGAAGGCGGCGACGAAGAAGATCATCACCCGCCGCGCGCCGTCGGCGATGTCGCCGATCACCTTGGTGAAGCCCAGGATGTGCACCGTCACCGGCGAATCGGCAACGTAGGCCGCGTCGAAGCGCTGGCGGACCTTCTCCTCGAGCAGTTGCGAGACGCGGAGGACATCCAGCTTCTCGCCGGTCGCCGGATCCACCTCCAGCAGCTCGGCGCTGATGATCGCGCCGCTGAAGTCGTTCGCTACCAGTCGCCCGACGATGCCGGCCTTGAGAATGTTCTGGCGCACGGCCTCGAGCCCCTCCGGCGTCGTCGAGAAGTCGTCGGGGATGACGTTGCCGGCGGCGATGCCGTCCTCCACCACCTCGGTGTAGCGCACGTTGGGGGTGAACAGCGACATCACTCGACCGCGATCGACGCCGGGCAGGAAGAAGATCTCGTCGGTGGCGTCTTTCAACGCGTTGAAGAACTCCGGCGTGAACATGTCGCCGTTCTTCGCCACCAGCGCGACGAGCACCCGGTTGGCGCCGCCGAACTCCTGCACATGCTGGAGGTAGGTCTGCATGTACGGGTGCTTCGCCGGCAGCAGCTTGGTGAAGCCGGCGTCGATGCGCAGTCGCGAAGCCGACCAGGCCATGAAAGCGGTGGCCAGGAGGAAGATCGCGAGCACCGCGCGGCGGTTGCCGAAGATCAGGCGATCGAGCCCGAGGACCCAAGGTGCGTGAGGAGCTTCCCCGCCGTCGGAGATCGGCCGTTCGTGCTTCTCGGTGCTCATTTGAGATTCTCCAGGGGTCTTGCGCCGCCCTCTCCGAAAAGCACCAGCCGCTCCGGCGTGCCGAGCAGCGCGACGTTACCCTTGCGATCCGACTGTGGCGAGGACCGGAAGGTCTTGCCGAAGTCATCGCTCGCGAGCAGCGCCCCCGCGAGACCGGCCAGCACCACCCGCCCGCCGCCGAGCTCGATACCCGACATCAGAGTCGCTTGCGTACCGCTGACGATAGGCGTCCAGGATTCGCCGCGGTCGCTCGAGCGGAAGAGCTCGCCGCGCAGCCCGAAAGCGAGCAGCGCGCCGTCGGACAGCGGCAACATACCGAAGAACGAGCCGTCATAAGGCGAGGGCAGCGGACGCCAGGCGTCGCCATGGTCGTCCGAGCGGTACAGATGTCCGGCCTCGGCTGCGATGTAGAGAGTGCCATCGGCAGCCGCTGCCAGCGAGTTGAGATGGAAATCGTCGTCGGAGATCGGGCGCTCGCTCCAGGTGGAGCCGCCGTCGGCGGTGACGAGAAAAGCGCCGTAGGCGCCGATCGCGAAACCGTTCTCCGCATCGCGGAACCAGACGTCGAGGAGCGGCCGTTCGGCCTCGGGCGCCGCGTAGACCGACTCCCAGGCGGCGCCGCCGTCGCGCGTGCGCAGAATCGTCTCGTCGTGGCCGACGGCCCAGCCGAGGCGTTCGTCGTGCATCCAGACGGCGGTGAGCAGCACGCGCGTGGGCACCGGCGCCTGCACCCAGCTCGCTCCGCGGTCTTTCGAGGTGAGAATGTGCCCGCGCTCCCCCACCGCCAGCCACAGCGGCCCGCGTTCGATGGCGTCGAGCAGGAGGGATTTCGGCGCGAGGCGGGCGGAAATCGCCGCCTCCGGCGGGGCCGGCGCGCTCTCCTGGGCAGCGAGCGGAAGACCTCCCGACGCTGCGAGCGCGGTCAGTAAGAAAATCGCCGGAGCGGCACGGAAGGCCGCTCCGGCGAACCGGCGCCGGGGAAGGTGGCGCCGGGCGCGGATCAACGCACGCCCTCGCGCCGCAGGGCGTCGGGAGTGAAGTCCGACTCGCTGCGCTGCAGCTTGAAGTTGTGCGGAGTGCTCTCGTTGTAGAGACCCATCACCAGGTACCGGCCGGCCTGCAGGTCGGTGTGCACTTCGGCGGCGGTCCACACCGTCGGCACGTCGTAGAAGTTCATCGCGTGGCCTTCGGAGACCCGCCAGAGCTGGTCACGGTTGTCGTAATTGTCGACCAGGAGAATCTGCCAGCTGTCCTCGTCGACATAGAACGTGCGGCGCTTGTAGATGTGGCGCTCGTTCGCCTTCAGGGTGGCGTCCACGACCCAGACGCGGTGCAGCTCGTAGCGCAGGTAGTCGGGATTGATGTGCAACGGGCTCAGGATGTCCTTGTACTTCGCCTTCGGATCCTGCAGCCGGTAGCTGTTGTAGGGGACGTAGATCTCCTGCTTGCCGACCAGCTTCCAGTCGTACTTGTCCGGCGCGCCGTTGAACATGTCGAGCTGATCGCTCGTCCGCATGTTGTCGGACGCGGTGCCGGGATTGTCGTAAGCGACCTGCGGCGCGCGGCGGACGCGGCGCTGACCGGGGTTGTAGAGCCAGGCGTCGCGCGGCTGCTTGACCTGGTTCATCGTCTCGTGCACCAGCAGGATGCCGCCGGCGAGCCGCGCCGGCGCGATCACCGCCTGCTTGAAGAGCAGGATGCGGTTGCGCAGGGTGTCGGCAGCCATCGTCGGCAGGTGATACAGGAACATCGTCTCTTCTTCGAACTGAACCAGGGTGTACTGGCCGCCGCGGGTCGGCGCAGCCTGCGCCACCTGCCGCGAAGCGATCTCGCCGCGGAAGCGCAGCATGTGGTTCCAGATCACCTCGACGCCGCTCTTGGGCAGCGGGAAGGCGATGCCGCCCAGTGCATTGTCGACGCCGTTGCCGCCTTCGGCGAGCGTCGCCGTGGCTGCCGTCTTCTTGGTGGCATCGTAGATGCGCTGCGGCGAGGCCGCCGTGCGGTGCGACGGATAGACGTTCATCTTGAACGTCGGATAGGCCTTGAGCATCGCCTGATGCCCGGGGCTGAGCTTGCCGGAGTACTGCGCCAGGTTGCCGGCGTTGATCGTCACCAGCGGCTTCTCGCTGGCGAACGGATCGACGTAGTGCTTGCCGGCGACGTAACCGGCCGGGGGCTGGGTGAGCCCGCCGTCCCAGGCGGGAATGCTGCCGTCCTTGTTGGCCGCCTTCTCGCCGCCGAGCGGCGTCAGATCGCCGCCCAGCCGGGCGATGTCCTGCGGAGGCGTTGCCGCGAGAAGCATGGTCGCGGCCAGGCCGCCGACGATGCCGATGACGAATTTCGATGTGTGCCTGCGCATGACGCCTCCGCCTTAGAACGAGTACTTGATGTTGGCCGCGAAGAAGTCGCGGTCATTGATCAGGTTGTAACGACCGGCACCGAAGAACGAGGTGTAGGAAAGATCCCACTCCCAGTTGATCTGGTAGTTGAAGCCCACTCCGACGGTCAACGCCTCGCGACCCTCGAGGAAGCTGCCGCCGGGGCCAGGCGAGATGCCGCTGACGTCCTGCGACCAGGAGAACCGCGGCACGAGATTCACCGCACCGAGCGCGTTGTTGTACTCGAGACGGCCGGCGAGAACGTAGCCCCACGCGCTGCTGGTCGGGAAGGCCGAGCTCGGCTCCGTTCCCGGCTGAACCCGGGCAGCGGTGAAGATCGGATTGCCGCTGGTGTAGGTGCCCGGAGCCTCGAGCCGGAGCTCGCTCTGCTTCGGGAAGTCGTGCACCATGCTGTAGCCGGCCTCGGCGACGAGCGTGAACTGATCCGCGCCCAGCAGCTGGCTGAACACCTTGGTGGCAGTGACCTGAACCTGCGAGGTGTCGAAACGGCGATAACCCTGGATGTCCTCGTTGAAGCCGTAGGCTCCCAGCTGGTTGTTGGCAGCGACCAGGTTGCCCAGCGCGCGCACCGGCGCGAGCTGCGGGATCGCCGGCAGCAGACGCAGGGGCGAGAGGGCCGCGAACAGCAGCTCGACGTCGTCCACCTGCAACGGCACGCCGACGCGGTGCGAAATCTCGCCCTGCAGCGCAATGCCCGAGCCGCCGAGCTGGCTGTTGAACGAAACGCCGTAGAGGTCGATGTCTTCCGGATACTCGAGGAAATAGTAGGCCGAGTTGGCGTAGTTGCCGTTCACCAACAGGCCCGCCGCGGTGCCGGTGTGCGCCATGATGACCGGCAGACGACTGTTGTACTTGAGGTAGTAGAAGCCGAAGTCCGTTCCGCCGAGTGCCGGCGAGAACAGGCGGAACGCGGCTCCGTACTGGTTTCCCTCGTCGGCATCGCGGGTGGCGCCGCGCGGCACGACCGCTCCCACCGGGTTGCCCGGAATGCGGAAGCCGACCGGGATCGTATCCGGAGCCGAGCCGAAGCCGAGCATCACCTTGGTCGCCCCGCCGCCGGCGAGGTCGGTGGTCGAGAAGTAGCTGCCGACCGGATCGATCTGGGTCTCGTTCCAGTCGTACTGGTAGTAGACCTCGAGCGAGGTGTTCTCCGACGGCTTCATGCTGAAGAGCGCGGCGCCGACCGGCAACAGCGCATCGCGCAACTCCGCGCCAGGGACGCGCAGCGCCGAGACGTCGAGCGGGTTGATGGCGTTGATGCCGCCTTGAATGAAGGTGCTCTCGCCCCAGTTGATCACCTGGCGGCCGAGCCGCACTTCGCCCGGCTGCTTGCCGAGGTGGAACTTCGCCCACACGAAGGCATCGCGGATCTCGGCACGGCTGCCGACGCGATCGAGCGCCTCGCCCGAAAGCGCCGTGCGCTCGCGCTCCTTCTCTTCATTCTCGTAGTCGTAGAAAGCGAAGGCGCGCACGAAGGCGCCGAAGTTCTTGTAGCCCAGCTGCAGCTCGCTGTTCCACTTGGCGGCATTGCTGGCGATGCCCTTGCCGTAGTTCTGGTTGCCGTCGTCGCCGTTCACCGAGAACGCCTTGCCGCCGGCGGCGAGCCCGACGATCGCATCGTCGGGATTGGTGATCCGCCAGAGCAGGCCGTAGGAGAGGGTGTTGTCCCAGCTCCAGGTGAACTCCCCCTTCTCTCCGTCGATGGCCTGCGCGGGGCTGGCAGCCAACCCGCCGAGCACCCCGATCGCGCAGAGCGCTGCGAGCATCCACTTCGGGGCGACGCGCCCCGGCTTCCTGCGTCTCGACGATTGCATTGAATGAGCCATCCCTGCCTCCTCGGATACGCCTCGGTCCTGCGTCTTTCGGCCGGTTCGGCCGGATCAGTGTGACAAATATGTCACCGAACCTATAGAGAGCGCGAACCTCGCGCGCTACGAATTCAGGGGGGAGTCCCCCACCCTGTCAGGTGGCACTTCGGATGCGAGGAGTTCCGCCACCGTTACGATATCGACCAGCCCGCAAACCCCGTATACGGCAGGCAGAAGCGTCGCCGCCGGGAAGCGGCGACGGAACCCGGCGACGGCTTCGGTGCCGGCTCGATAGCAGGGCAGGTACATCCGCCCGAGAAGCGGGTGGCGCCCCCAGGCGCCAGAGAGCTTGTCGGCGCGTTCGCTCGACACCAGATACTCGCCCGGCAGGACCGCCGCCACCTCCTCCTGCGGCCAACCCTCCCCCCAGGTCAGCCACGAGGCCTGGTTCTTGGCGTCATCCTGGAGCAGCGCGAGGAGCAGTCCGATCTCGAGGTCCGGATCGCCCAGTTCGGCGATCTCGGTGACGCCATGCGCGATCAGGATGGCGTTGTTGGCGATGCCTTCCGAGAGCGTCGCGGCGCGGGTGTTCATCGCCGGCAGGGAGGCCTCGAAGCCGGCCGCTCCGGTCCAGTAGAGATGCTGCAGATAGGCGAACGTCGTGACGTGTCCCGGCACGACCTCGTGGGCGACCAGCTGCACGAACTCCGGCACCGAGATCTCGAGTGCCGCGTTGAGCTCGTAGGTCGCCTCGTACTCGGGCGCACCGGAGCTGGTGCGCGCCCGGCCGAGATAGTTCATCGAGCCCGAGAACCAGGCGTTCTCGATCGGCAAGAAGCGGACGTTGGCGCGCGGCACCGGATGCAGCGCCGGCGGAAGATGCGGCAGCAGGTGGCGCGCCGTCGCGGCGTCGAGCTCGGCGATGAAAGCCGCGGCGAGCGCTGGAATCGACCTGCGGGGCACCAGGCGATCCTGCCGCCAGCGTGCCACGGCGGCGGCGAGCCCTCCTTCGCCCGGGTCGTAGCCGGCCGCCTCGAGACGCTGCGCCACCTGCTCGCGCTTGCCACTCGGTGCCGAAGGCGAAGGCGGCTGGCCGCACGAGGCCTCGACCGCGCGGGCATAAGGCACTGGTTCACCCTGACCGAGAAGCTCCTGCGCCAGCTCCCACATGACGCTGCAGCTCCCCGCGAGCCCCGCTAGGTAGCGCCCACGGAGCGTCCCGGCGAGCCCGGGACCGCTCGCCGAAGTCGTCACGACGGCGATCGCCTGCGGAATGTCCACCGCCGCGAGGTACGCGGCGATCGCTCCCCGGTCGGGCGCCTTCGCCGACACTCCCCCGCCGGCACGGAGCGCCGCTGCCGAAGGATGGCGATAGGCCGCCGGCAGAGGCTCATCGGAGAACCAGGCGTCGGCGATGAAGCGTCCGGTGCCCGAGGGATTGAGGACGTCGCCGCCGAAGAGAGTGTCGAGCCCCAGGATCGCCTCGGCGATCGCCTGCTCGAGCGGCGCGGTCAAGCGCCGGCTCCGCCCTTGCCCTCCTTCACCGCGCCCCGCCATACGTAGACGCAGAGCGCCAGGAAGAGGAGTGCCGAGACGGTCTGCGAGGCCGCCGGGTTGTCGTAGAACGGCGTCTTGACCCACTCTTCGCTGTAGCTCGGAATGAGCCGCAGAGCGGCGCCGAGAACCCCGCCCAGGGCGCCGCCGGCCATCAGGCCGGAGGCGATCACCACGCCGCGCTCGCGCATCGAGCGGCCGCGCTCGCCGCCGGTCTTCTCGGAGCGCTTGGCGATCAGGTGGGCGAGGAAGCCGCCGACCAGCGCCGGCGTGTTGAGCTCGAGCGGCAGGTACATGCCGAGCGCGAAAATGAGCGCCGGCACGCCGAGCATCTCCATCACCACCGCGATCGCGGCTCCCGCTCCGAACAGGATGTAGGCCACCGGCTGCTGACTCATGAAGCCCTCGACCAGCGCCTTCATGATCGACGCCTGGGGCGCCGCGAGCACCACCCGCGGATCGCCCGCCGCCGCTTCGCCGAACTGGAAGGTCTTGGCGAGCAGCATGATGGTGAGCGCTCCGGCCACCGCAGAGGCGAGAATTCCCCAGAACTTCACCCGCTGCTGCACGGCCGGCGTCGATCCCAGCCAGTAGCCGGCCTTGAGATCGGTGACCGCCTGGCCGGAGACCGAGAGCGCCGTGCACACCATGCCGGCGATCGCCATGACGAAGAACATGCCGGTCGTGCCGGAGAGCCCGAAACGCAGCAGCACGATCGACGACACGATGATGGTCAGCATCGTCATGCCCGAGACCGGATTGCGTGCCGTGGTGGCGATGGCGTTGCCGGCCACCGAGGCGAAGAAGAAGGAGAACACCAGGGTCAGTACCAGGCCGACCGCCGCCACCGTCAGGCTCGTCCCCAGGCTGGTGAAGAAGATGCCCGCGGCAAGGGCGGTCAGCAGCACTCCGGCCAGGAGGGTGGTCGTCGACAGGTCCCTGTCGGTGCGCTCCTGACCGGCGGCCTCGCCGTGCTTGAAGGCGTGGGCGGCGATCTTGAACGACCCGGCGACGATGCGCAGCGACTTGATGATGCCGAAGATCCCGGCGGTGGCGATCGCGCCGACGCCGACGAAGCGCACGTAACCGCGGAAGATCTGCGTGGCGTCCATGTCGGCGATCGGGATCACCGCCGGATAGATGGCCTCCGGGAAATGGCGGCCGATCATCCAGATGAGCGGCACCAGGACGAGGTTCGACAGCGCGCCGCCGGCGCAGAGGATCATCGACGAGCGCAGGCCCATGACGTAACCCAGGCCGAGAATGAAGGCGATGGCGTCGAAGCTCAGGGCGACCTTGGCCTTCTCGGCCAGCTGGCGCACCTGCGGCACGAACTGGAAATCGACGAACTCGCGCCAGACCTGGAAGGTGGTGACGAAGAAGTCGTAGACCCCCGAGATCGCCGTCGCCTGCAACAGGAGCTTGGCCTGCGAGCCCCCCTTCTCGCCGGTCACCAGGACCTCGGTGATGGCGGTCGCCTCAGGGAAGGGGAACTGTCCGTGGGTCTCGCGCACGAAGTAGCGCCGCAGCGGGATGAGGAAGAGGAGGCCCAGGCAGCCGCCGGCGAGACTGATGAAGGTGGTCTGCAGCGGATGCGGGTCGAGCTTCAGGATGTAGAGCGCCGGAAGCGTGAAGATCGCCCCTGCGACCATCGCGCCGGACGTGCCGCCGATGCCGGTCATGATGACGTTCTCGAGCAGCGTCGAGCGCCGGCCGTAGACGCGGGCCAGACCGATCGCCAGGATCGAGATCGGAATCGCCGCCTCCATCACCTGCCCCACCTTGAGCCCGGAATAAGCCGAAGCGATGGTGAAGATGACGCACAGGAAGAGACCCCAGCCGACCGACCGGGTCGTCGACTCGGCCACCTCGGCAGTGGCGGGAGTCATCGGCGCGTAGCTCTCGCCGGGCCCCAGCGGACGGTAGGCGTTTTCGGGCAGCGACTTCGACTCGGTGGCGTCCATCCGGTCTCCCTCTGTGAAATCGATCTGGCGAACGGGCGAAGTCTAGCCCAGGGCCGGTCGGGCCGTGGCAAGGGCCAGGGCAGGGACAGCCCCCATTTTCCGTGGGCGCTCTCGAGGAAAATGGGGACAGTCCCTAGTAGACGAGCTCGACCCAGCGGCCGCCGGCGGCGAGCTCGGCTTTGCGGCGCTGCCACTTCTCCTTCGAGCCGGCGAGGCGGGCGAGCACCGAGTCGAGGCCGGCGATCGACTTGTCGAGGCCGGCGACGTAGACGTAGGTCTTGGGCCGCCCGAGGAGATCCCAGAGCTCCTCGCCGCGCTCCTCGATCGCCTGGTCCCAGGCGATCGGGTCCGACCAGTTCGGCCGCGGCGAGAGCGCCTTGAAGGCGCGGAAGGTCTCTTCGTCGTAGTACTGCGCGAAGTCGTCCTTCTCCTCGTTCATGTAGAGCAGCTCGAGACCGCTCTTGGCACCGTACAGGAGCCAGATGAGACCGCTCCAGTCGGCGATGTCGCGATAGATGTGCTTGACCAGCGCGCGAAACGGCGCGATGCCGGTGCCGCTGCCGATCAGGATGAGATTGGCGTCGTGCTCCTCGGGTACCGGAAAGGCGAGGCCGAAGGGGCCGGCGAGGGTGACGTCGTCGCCGGGCTGGAGATCGCAGAGGTAGTTCGACGCGACCCCCGGATAGCGCTCGCCGCTGTAGTCGTCGATGTAGCTGCAGCGCCGCACCGCGAGCTTGATCCGCGGCAGACCTGCGGGACCGGCTTCAGGCAGGTCGGCGATGCTGTAGAGGCGGAAGTGCTCGGGTTTCCCGAACTCGGGCGCTCCCGGCGCCAGAACGCCGACGCTCTGACCGGGAAAGTAAGGCAGGTCCGCCCGCTCGACCTCCAGCACCAACTCGCGGACCTCCTCTTCCGATCGCGGCGGCGTGATGCGCTGGCTGGCCACCACCCGCGCCTTGAAGCGGTTCGTCGTGTCGTACTCCTCCAGGCTGCGGATCCCCTCGGTCATCGCCGTCGTCTCCCGCTCAGTTGTACTTCTCTGCCCGCGCGATCCACTTCGCGACGTCCTTCTGCGAACGATCCCGCGGCAGGCCAGGGTGGATCACCCGCGCCGTGCACTTCTCCGCCGCCTTGACGAGATCCGCATAGGGGCCTCCCGCCGCGTTCTGGATGTAAGCCTTCTTGCTGGCGTTGTAGGCGAAGATCTTGCCGTTGAGCCGGATGCACTCGTCGCACGCCGTGCACTGATCGCTGTCGATCCACGGCGCCAGACCCTCACCGTCGCCTGGTGCCGCGGCCGCCTGCGGCGCCGCTCCTGGCAGAGCTCCCGACGCTGGCGCCATCGCCGCGAACAGGCCGGCCGCCCCGCCTCCGTCGGCCGCCAGGTCGAGCAGTGCCGCACCGATCCGGCCGGCGAAGTCCTGCCGCACGGAGGCCTCGATGTCGGCCCGCGAAACGGCGGGCTCGGCAAGGCCGGCCAGAGCGCGCAACATCTTCCAGAAGTCGCGGCGATCCTCGCAGGACTCGACCATCGTCTGGTCGACCAGCAGCCGCGAGAGCTGCTGCTTGCGGTCGACCGACCAGATGTAGGGGAACTTCCCGGCGCGCGCCTCGGCGGGAAGATCCAGGAACTCGACCAGCGGCACCATTTTCTCGTTCCAGGTATCGGCCGGAGCGATCCGGTAGTGCTTGCGGAAGCGGGCCTCGGTGATGGCGAAGTCGGCGAAGGTGAGCGGCACCTCCATCTCCTTCTCGCGATGGCCCGAACGGTACTTCAGGACGTAGGTCGGCCAGTCGCGGTCCATCGCCGGGTTGCCTTCGAGATCGAAGCATTCGGCCGGCGTCTTGCCGGCGTCGGGGTCGTAGCGGAAGACCGGATAGGCCCGCGACTCGACCGCCAGGCGCGCCTGCCGCGCGCTCATGTCGTCGCCGATGCCGTGCTCCGGCTGACAGGAGCTGTAGAGATTGAACAGCGCCGGACGCCGCGCCCGGATGCCTCGGATGAAGCCTTCGATCATGTGACTGGCGTTGGCGATCGTGCCCTGCAGGATGTAGGTCGTGCGATGCGCCATGCCGATGAGGCCGATCTCCTTGCGCGGCTCCTGCTTGCCCTTCTGCGCCTTGCCGTACTGCGCCATGTCGGAGATCTGACCGACGAAGCCCGAAGTGCAGGCCTGGCCACCGGTGTTCGAGTAGACCTGCGTATCGACCACCAGCACCTTGACCGGCTTGCCCGACGCCATCAGCCGGGACAGATTCTGGAAGCCGATGTCGTACATCGCGCCGTCGCCGCCCACCGCCACCACCGGCGGGCAGAGCTCCCACTCCTCGTCGCTGAATTGGCGCCAGTCGAAGTAGGTGAAGAAGTCGCCGTGCGCCGCCGGGTCGTAGCCGGATTCGAGCTCGAGGTTCGCCTGGCGGATCGCCCGGAAGCCGTCGGCCATCTTCGCCATGTGCCCCTCGAAGATCCCCATCGCCATCGACGGCGAATCCTGGAAGAGGTGGTTGGTCCACGGGAACGGATAGGGATTGAACGGGTAGGTCGACGCCCAGACCGAAGTGCAGCCGGTGGAGTTGATCATGCCCATGCGCGAGCGCCCGCGGCCCGAGATTCCCTCGCGGTAACGCCACTCGAGGTCCTTCAGCCGCGCCAGCAGCTGCGTCGTCCGGCGCAGCCACTCCTGGTCGATCGGATGCCCGCCCTCGCGCTTCTCCATCCGGCCGGCAATTCCGGCGAGCGTGAGCTCGCGGTTCCCGGCGTCGGCGACGATGCGCTGCATCGCCGCCGGGTCCGACAGATCGAGGTCGGCCACCAGCTTGATCTGAATGTGGCGCTCGAGGTCGGCGATGAGCTTGGCGAGCTTCGAGACGTGCTCCGCCACCCGCCGCTGCATCAGGGCTTCGATCGTCGCCGTGAACAGGTGGACAATCGTCTTCTCCGAGCAGCCGAGGCAGGCGCCGTCGCCGCTCGAGAACGCCAGGTAGTTCGACTTGTCGAGCAGCAGCGTCTCGAGCGCGCCGATTCCCTGTTCGAGATCGTCGATGCGGCCGTACTTCTTCGGCGTATTCGGAAGATCCAACCAGAAGTCCCAGTGTTCCCGCAGCCGCTTCACCGAGGCGTCGTTCTGCCGCACCGGCCGCAGCGCATCGTCCTCGCAAACCGCGACGCACTCCATGCAGCCCTTGCAGGTGTAAGGGTTGACGGTGATCGAAAGCAGTCCGCCCGACCCCGCCTCGCGCTTCTCCGGCACGCCATAGTAGGGGCGGGTGAGCGCCAGGCGGAAGCCGTCGAGCTCGCGGCGGAAGATCGCCATCTCCTCGCCCAGGAGCTTCCGCTCGTCGCCCTCGAGCGGGCTCGCGGCGAGCGCCTGATCGATCGCCTCGGCGAGCAGATCTTCGACCGGATCGCTCTCCTTGGCGGCGTCGAACAGCCGGCGCAGGTTCGACTCGACGACAGGCATCGCCTGTGGCAGGTGCGCGAGCTCCGCGCCGTGCTTGCGGGCGCGCTTCAGGACGGTGTCGAAGACCGCGCCGACCTCGCTCACCAGGCCGGGAATGGCGGTGTCCGGACAGACGGTGTAGCACTTGCCACAGGCGGTGCAGTTCTCCGGCACCCACTCCGGGTGCTCGAAGCGGATCGAGGTCATGTCGCGGAAGAGCGCCGTCGAGGCCGGCATGACGCCGAGGCCGATGAACGGATCGGTGATGTTGTCGTTGCCCATGCCGCGGGCGTAGAAGTTGCCGGTCTGCTCCCAGAAGCGGTGGATGTCCGAGATCGTCGCCTGGCTCTTCGGCAGCTCCTCGACCATGACCGGCAGCTTCGCTTCGGCGCCGGCGATGCGGCCGCCGGCGACCGGCACGGAGATCGGGCCGTGCGGCACCTCGCGCACCTCGTCGAAACCGCGCTGCACGACGCGCATGTTGTCCTCGACCACCCGCGCGCCCTTGGCGCCGAACTTGTGCTCGAGCTGCGAGCGGATCGCCTTGAGCAGCGTCGCGTCGTCGAAGCCGGCCTGCTCCTTGAGCGGTGAAGCGGCGAAGAAGGCGCCCTGGAAGGCGATCCCCTGCATGCGCAGCTGGAGCTCGGTGTCGCTCGCCTCCTCACGCGCGATCTTGAAGGCGTCGAGGAAGTAGACGCGGATCTTCTGGTCGACGATCTTCTTCTGGAACAGCGCCGGGATCTCCTGCCAGACCTTCTCCGGCGAGGTCTGCTCGGTCTGCAGGATGAAGACGCCCCCTTCCTTGAGACCTGCGAGAGCGTTGGTGTGATGGAAGACGTTGGGGTCCGGCGACATCACGACGTCGACGAAGAAGTACTCGCAGTTGACGCGGATCGGCTCGGGCGCGACCGACAGGTAGTAGGTCGTCGGCTGCCCCTTCTTCTCCGAGCCGTACTTCGGATTCGCCTTGATGTGGTACCCGAGCAGGTCGAACAGCGTCATCGCCAGGTTCTTGCCGGTGGTGATGGCGCCCCAGCCGCCGACCGAGTGGAAGCGCACCGAGATGCTCCCCTTGGGCATCAGGTTGGGATTCTCGGAGCCGTGAATCGCCAGCTCCCGGACGTCGGGATAGGCCTCCTCGATGGTCTTCTGGTAGGCCTCCTGCTGATCCGAGATCGGCTTGTCGCGCAGGAAGTCGATCGACAGGTAGAACATCTTCTTCTGCTTGCCCGGAGGCATCATGTTCTCGACCGCGGCGATGAGCCCTTCGGGCTGCAGGTCGCGGCTGCCCATTCCGAAAGAGCCCGAGTAGAGCGCCGGGGCCTCGGCGAGCTCGCGATAGGTCTCGAGGTCGGGGTGCGCCGGACGCTTCGGGTCGCGGCCGTTCTCCAGGCAGCGGCTGACGACCGCGCGGATTTCGCGCATCAGCGGCAGGTCGGCGGCGAGCGGCTGGTCGAGGCGCTCGAGCACGGCGACGCCCTTGCGGCCCTTGAGCATGCGACCGATGAGGTCGGAGGGGAACGGCCGGAACATCACCAGGTCGACCACGCCGACCTTGATGCCGCGCGTCTCCCGCAGGTAGTCAGCGACCACTTCGGCCGACGGCACGACGCTGCCCTGGCCGAGGATCAGATACTCGGCATCCTCCGTGCGATAGCCCATGACCCGGGCGTAGGCGCGGCCGGTGAGGGCGCGGAACTCCTCGAACGCCCGGTCGGTCAGCCCCTGGACGTGGTCGAAGAAGTACGGCCGCTGGGAAGCGACGCTCTGCATGTAGGCGTCCTGGTTCTGCACCAGGCCCGCCATCACCGGATTATCGACGTCCCAGAGCAGCGGGATGCGTCGCCGCGTCTGGCCGTACAGAATGCGCTGCGCCGGCGTCGGCGTCTCGATGACGTCCTCGGGAAGACCCAGGTACTCGGCGATCAGCTCGCGCTCGGGAACCTTGAACGACTCGATCAGATGGGTGGTCAGGAAGCCGTCCTGGGCGATGATCCCGGGGTTCAACGCCAGCTCCGCGATGCGATGGGAGATGATGTTGAGATCGGCCGCCGCCTGCACGTTCTTGGCGAACAGCTGGAAAAAGCCGGCGTCGTCGACGCAGTGGTAGTCGTCGTGCCCGGCGTGCACGTTCAGGGTCGACTTGGTCATCGCCCGCGCGCCGACGTTGAGCACGTAGGTGAGTCGCTTGCCGACCGCGGCGTAGAGCGACTCGTGCATGTAGGCGATGCCCTGGCCGGACGAGAAGTTCGCCGAGCGCAGGCCGGTCATCGACAGGCCGGCGGTCACCGCCGCTGCGGCATGCTCGCCTTCGGGCTCGACGAAGATCAGCGGCCGGCCGGAGATGTTGATATGCCCGGCCGCCGCGGCCTCCGCCCAGTACTCGCCCATCTGGGTCGACGGCGTGATCGGATAGGCGCCAGCGGCGTCACTCGACTCGCGTTCGCACTGAATGACCGCCGTGTTGCCGTCCATCGCTGCGCGCGTGCCGGGGTACTTCCACTCGCTGCGTTCCTCGATGGATCCTGCTCGCGCGTCCAGCGCCTCTTTGATCGCCGACATCGGTCCTCCCGTCGGAAACGGTCGCCTCGGTCGGTCCGCGGAAGGTGCGGGCCGCGCTCCGTCCGAACGGTGTCAGCGTAGCCGGTGGGACCGTTTCCTCCCCCGCTCGCACGGGTGGGAGGCGCGTCGCGTTCGCCCTCTCCGGCGGCGCGGGGCGCGCCGCGAGGGTTCCGCGGACCTACTCGTAGACCATCCAGAGCGGGCCGGGAAACAGGAAGGAAAGTCCCTCGCGCAGGCGGTCGCGCCAGTTCTCCCAGTTGTGCCCGTCGAACGCCTCCACCCAGCGCACGTCCATGCCGGTCGATTGCAGGATCGGCACCAGCGACCGGTTCTCGTAGATCAGCGATTCGTAGACGCCGCAGGAGACGAAGACGCGCTCGGAGATCCGCGCCGGCCGATCCCGGAATCCGTTGACGAAATCGACGACCGGTTCGAAGGCCGGCCCGCGGCGGCTCGGCCCGATGTCGGTGAAGGCGAAAGAACCGGACTGCAGCAGCAGGCGTCCGAACTGACCCGGATAGTGCGCCGCCGCGGCGAGCGCGGCGACGCCGCCGAAGCTTGCACCCATGAGGCCGCGACTCGCCGGCCCGCGCTGCAGCGGATAGCGCGCTTCGAGCGCCGGCACGAGCTCCTCGGCGAGAAACCGGCTGTGGTCGGCGTGGGCGGCGTAGTCGCGCAGCCGCTGCCGCGACTGGGTAAGCGCGACGACCATCGGCGCCACCTCGAGCCGGTGGATCAGATTGTCGAGGACCGTCTTCAACACCGAGAAGTGCAGATAGTCGGAGCCATCGTGCACGATGAGCAGCGGGTAGCGCCGGCTGGTGCGATAGCGCGCCGGGAGATAGACCTGGATCTCCTGGCTGCCGCCCAAAGCGGCCGAGGGGACGCGCTGCTTCTCGAGCGTGCCCGGGCGCGCCTCCGGGTCGGGCGAGATCCAGTCCGGCACCCGGTACTCGGCGCCCTGACAGACCGAGTTCGCGCCGAACGGATCGTGCGCGAGCTGGGAGTTGAGCGGGTCGCGGATCAGGCGCGAGACGTCGCCGCGCTGTACCTCGAGCTTGTACTCCACCCGCGAGCGCACCGGAATCTCCTGCGTCAGGTACCAGAGGTCGCTCGCGAGCACCTGGGTGAACGGCTGCGCCGAGGGCAGCCCGAAGATCCAGTGCTGCAGAAAGACGGCGTCGGCCTCGCCACGATAGAGGAAGGTCACCGTGCGCCCCTCGACGATCGGCGCCGCATGACGGGCGAGGAAGTCGTCGATCTTCGCCGGACCGAGGTCACCCTCGGCGAGCAGTCGCGAAATGGCGAGCGTCACTCGACCTCCAGCGGCGAGACCGTCCCGTCGGGCATCAGCCGGCTCATGCCGGCGCCGTTCTCGGGCGCCGAGGGCATGTCGATACGCCCCTGGCCGTCGAGCGCCATCCAGGCGCCGTCCGCCATCGCCACGCACATCGCCGGCGCGAAGCGCCGGGCGAGCAGCGCCACCCGCCGCCGGTCATCGAGCGCCAGGCGGCGGCGGGAATGGGGAAACAGCACCAGCCCCCGGGCGAGGCCCAGGCCGTGCTCGAGCACCTCGGTATTGCCGTAACCCTGTGGCGGCGAGTGATGGAAGAGCACGATGCGCTCGGCGACCGCCATCGCCCCCGCCGACCAGGCGAAGACCGCCTTGCCCGCGAGCTTGCTGCCGAGATCGAACAGCCGCAGGCGGTTGATCAGGATGGCGACGTGACCGCCGGCGATGGCGAGACCCTCGACCTTGTCGATCTGGCGCTCCATCTGCCGGGTGTGGCGCTCGATCGCCGGCCGCGTGGCGGGCCGGTAGTGGCGGATGAAAGCGTCATGGACCTCGGTCACCCGGGCAAGGTGGTGGTCATCGAGGTCGCGGATCGCCTGCAGCGCCGATTCGCGCTCCGGCGCCAGCAGCTCGGCGTCGCCGTGGCGCAACTCGAGCTCGCGCAGCGCCGTCTGGGCGTAACCCAGGCGGGAACGATAGATCTCCTGCAGCTCACGCAGACGCTCCTGGCGCTCGCGGTAGGCCGCGGCGAGCTCGGGATCGCGCGCGAAGGCGTCCTCGCCGCGGGCGTAGAGCATCAGGTTCATCGTGCGCTCGCCCAGATGCTCGTGAAGCTCCAGGTCTTCGGCCTCGCGCTCCTGCCAGCCGGCAGTCACCGAAGCCAGCCGGCCGGCGATTCCGGCACGGGCCACCGCTTCCCCCAGGGTGGGCGTGAATCGCTGCGGTCCGAGGAGGGTGACGGTCGGCATGGGCTAGAATCCTATGGTCCCTAAGGCTGCGAGTCCATTCGCCGAAGCGCGAAGGAGAGAACATGCACGTCATCTTCGTGGAACCGAAGTTCCCGTTCAATCAACGCGAGTTCGTTCGCGGGTTGGCCGCCGTCGGCGCGCGCGTCACCGGTATCGGCGAGCGGCCGTGGGAAGCGATCGACGACGAGCTGCGCTCCTGGATGGTGGGCTACGAACAGGTGCGCTCGGTGGTCCACGAGCCCTCGCTGCTCGAAGCGGTGCGGCGCGTACAGGCGACGAGCTGGGTGGATCGCATGGAAGCGACGGTCGAGGCTCACATCATGCCGGCGGCGAAGGTCCGCGAGGCGGCCGGCATCCCGGGCACGACGGTGAAGACGGCCTACCTCTGCCGCGACAAGCCGGCAATGAAGGAGGCGCTGCGCGAGGCCGGCGTTCCTTGCGCCCAGTCGCGCGGCGTCGCGAGCGCCCAGGAGCTCCGGATGTTCGCCGCCGAGGTGGGCTACCCGATCATCCTCAAGCCGCGGGCGGGCGCCGGGGCTTCGGGCACCCAACGGGTCGACAACGACCGCGAGCTCGAAAGTGCGATCGTCGACCAGGGCCTCGACCGTGGCGCCTCGGTCGCCGCCGAGGAGTTCATCGAGGGGCACGAGGGGTTCTACGACACGATCTCGATCGGCGGCCGGGTCGTTCACGAGTTCATCTCGCACTACTATCCGAACGTCCTCGAGGCGATGCGCACCCGCTGGATCTCGCCGCAGATCGTCACGACGAACCGCGTCGACGCGCCGGGCTACAACGACCTGCGGCGGATGGGCCAGAAGGTCATCGACGCGTTGGGCATCACCACCTCGCCCACCCACATGGAGTGGTTCTTCGGCCCCAAGGGTCTCAAGTTCTCCGAGATCGGCTGCCGCCCGCCGGGGGTCGGCGTCTGGGACCTCTATGCCGCGGCCAACGACTTCGACATCTACCGCGAGTGGGCGATGGCCGTCGTCCACGGCCGTCCGGGCCAACAGACCTCGCGCCGCTACTCCGCCGGAATGATCGCCTTGCGCCCGAACCGCGACGGCCGGATCTCCGGCTACGAGGGGCTCGACCAGGTCTACCAGGCCTACGGCGACTGGATCATCGATTCGCACATGCCACCCCCCGGCTCGCCGACCGGCGGTGTCGAAGGCGGCTACATGGCGAACGCCTGGATCCGCATGAAGCACCCCGACTACGACCAGCTCCGCCGCATGCTCGACCTCGTCGGCCGCACGGTCAAGGTCCTGGCGCAGTAGGCGGGGCCTGCGCAGCCTGGCAGTCATGGAGTCGCCGGCGACGGTCTACCGCAGCTCGATGCCGAGCCCGATCGGCCCGCTGCTGCTCTGCGGCACCGGCACGGCAATCACCGCCATCTTCATGGCGACCCGCCGGCACCCCGAGGGCGTCCCCGCCGACACGCGACCGGACGACGGACCGTTCCGCGAAGCGCGCCGCCAGCTCGAGGCCTACTTCGAAGGCGAGCTGCGCGAATTCACTCTCGAGCTGGCACCCCAGGGAACGCTCTTCCGCCAGAAGGTCTGGCGGGCGCTCCTCGACATTCCCTACGGCGCCACCGAAAGCTACGGCGCGCTCGCGGAGCGCATCGGCCTGCCCCTGGCGGCGCGGGCCGTCGGACTCGCCAACGGCCGCAATCCGATCAGCATCGTCATCCCCTGCCACCGGGTGATCGGCAAGACCGGCGCCCTCGTCGGCTACGGCGGCGGCCTCGAACGCAAACAGTGGCTGCTCGCCCACGAGCGACGCCACGCCGTCGGCGCCCAGCAGCTACTGCCAGGGCTCTGAGCCCGGGGGGCTCTGGCTCCGGCCGTACCGCGGGTCCGGCTACCGGCGGATCTCGACTTCCCCCTCGATCTCGACCGGAATGCCGAACGGCAGCTCGGCCATGCCGACGGCGCTGCGCGCGTGCGCTCCGACCTCCGGGCCGAAGAGCTCGAGGATGAGATCCGAAAAGCCGTTGATCACTGCCGGCTGGCGAGCGAAGCCGGGAGCCGAGTTCACCATGCCGAAGATCCGCCCCCAGGCGGTGATCCGGTCGAGGTCGCCCAAGGCGCGCTGCAGGCTGCCGAGGATGGCGAGGCCGGTCAGGCGCGCCGCGGCATAGCCCTGTTCCAGGGTGAGCTCGCGCCCGACCTTGCCGAGCGGCTGCGCCACCGTGCCGTCGGCCGCGAGCGGCCCGTGCCCCGAGATCAGCGCCCGGTGCCCGTAGAGGTGGACGAAACGGAACGGCAGGACAGCGCCTTCCGGCGGCACGAGCTGCTGCGGCAGAACGAGTCCCAACTGCGCGAGCTTCGCTTCGATGCGGGCCATCGGTTTCCTCCCCGGAAGTTGGCCGCATCCTACCGGCGGCGAGAACCCGGAGCCGGTCGCGCCGTAAAGAGGGGAATGCCACCCGAATCGCGAGATCCACAAGCCGCCACGGTCGCTGCGATAATGACTGCCATGACGACCACCGCCCCGGCCTCCTCCACGACCCCGACTGCGCTCCCCCGCCTCCCCATCCGCTTTCCCGGCATCTGCATGCTGCTGGGCCTCGCCCTCAGCTGGCTCGCCGCACCGGGCCTGGCTGCGGAAGAAGAAGAACGAGAGCCCGGCCTCGACCTGGCCGGCATCGACCGCACGGTCGCGCCAGGAGACGACTTCTTCGCCTACGCCAACGGCGCCTGGCTCAAGAGCACGGAGATCCCCGCCGACCGGGCGGCCTTCGGTTCGTTCGCGATCCTCGCCGAAGAGGCGAATCGCCGCACCAAGGAGCTGATCCAGGAGGCCGCCGCGGCCGCTGCCCGGGGGGCCGCCGATCCCGACGCGCGCAAGGTCGGCGACTACTACCTCGCCTATCTCGACGAGGCGACGATCGAGCAGCGCGGCAAGGCCCCGCTCGCGGACGAGCTGGCGCAGATCGGAGCCCTCAGCGACAAGGCGGCCCTCGCGCGATTCCTCGGCGGCCAGCTGCGCGCCGATGTCGATCCGCTGAACGCGACCAACTTCCACACCGACCGGCTGTTCGGCATCTGGGTCTCGCCCGACTTCGACAATCCGGCGCAGAACGCCGTCTATCTCCTGCAGGGCGGTCTCGGCATGCCGGACCGCGACAACTACACCGCGACCGACGCCCGCAGCGCCGAGCTGCAGGGCAAGTACCGCGCCCACATCGCGCGCATGCTCGAGCTCGCCGGCCTGTCCAGTCCCGCCGAGAGCGCCGCAAGCGCCGCCCGCATCTACGCCCTCGAAGCCAGGATCGCCGCCGTGCACGCGACGCGCACCGAGTCGATGGAAGTGCAGCGCGCCCACAACCGCTGGCCCGTCGCCGAGTTTCCGGCCAAGGCTCCAGGGCTCGACTGGCCTTCCTTCTTCGCCGCTGCGGGTCTCGGCGGACCGGGCGCGAAGCTCACCGACGTGATGGTCTGGCATCCCGGCGCGGTCAGCGGCATCGCAGCGTTGGTCGGCGCCGAGCCGCTCGCCGACTGGCAGAGCTACCTCGCCTTCCGGGTTGCCGATCGCGGCGCGCAGCGGCTCTCCAAGGCGTTCGTCGACGAGTCGTTCGCCTTCTATGGCACGGCGCTCTCCGGCGCCACCCAACTGCGCGACCGCTGGAAGCGCGCCGTCGACGCCACCAACGGCGCGCTCGGCGAGGCCGTCGGCAAGCTCTACGTCGGGAAGTACTTCCCGCCGGAGGCCAAGGCGGCGGCGCAGGAGATGGTGAAGAACATCGTGACGGCCTTCGGCAAGCGGGTCGACCGCCTCGAGTGGATGTCGCCGGCGACGCGCGCCAAGGCGAAGGCGAAGCTCGCGACGCTGCATGTCGGTATCGGCTACCCCGACCGCTGGCGCGACTACAGCGGGCTGGTGGTGAAGCGCGACGACGCCTACGGCAACGCCGTCCGCTCGGAGCTCTTCGACTACCAGGCGGCGCTCGCCAAGCTGGCGCAGCCGGCGGACAAGACCGAGTGGTGGATGACCCCGCAGACGGTCAACGCCGTCAACTTGCCGCTGCAGAACGCGCTCAACTTCCCGGCGGCGATCCTCGAGCCGCCGTTCTTCGACGCCCGCACCGATCCGGCGCAGAACTACGGCGGCATCGGCACCGTCATCGGCCACGAGATCAGCCACAGCTTCGACGACCAGGGGGCGCTGTTCGACGCCAGCGGCAGGCTCGCCAACTGGTGGACGGAAGAGGACATGGCGCACTTCCAGGCCGCCGCCCAGCGCCTGACCGCGCAGTACGACGCTTACGAGCCGCTACCGGGGAGCCGCGTCAACGGCAAGCTCACGTTGTCGGAGAACATCGCCGACGTCGCCGGCATCGCGGCCGCCTACGACGGCTATCGCGCCTTCTACGGCGGCAAGGAAGG
>JBPOHI010000072.1:0-44023 GCA_052035735.1 Acidobacteriota bacterium | reverse complement strand
TGGCAGGCGGTGCAGGAGGCGATCGCCTTCGCCCCGGCGGCGATCTCGTGCGGCTGGCTGTGGCAATCGACGCAGGTGGCGTTGGGCCGGCCGTTCTGCTGCCCGGCGTGGGCGCCGACGAGCGCCGCCTTCGCCTCGTTCTTGTGGCAAGCGGCGCACGTCTCGGTGACGTGCGCCGGGTTCGTGGCCGAGGCCGGCGTCTTCGCGGCCTGGATCTTGTGCCCGGCGCCATGGCAGTCGCGGCAGGAGGGCGCGCCCTTCGCGGCCCCGCCGTGTGCGCTCGCCGCGAGCTTCTCGCCGGCCTCGTGGCAGTCGGCGCAGACCGCGTAAGGCTTGGCCGGCAACGCCTCGGGATGAGGATCGGCATCGAAGCCCGGATGACAATCGAGACAGCCCAGCTCCGCGTGCGGCGTCGCTTCGAGGTGGACGTCGTCGTGGCATTCCGCGCACGGCGAATCCTGCGCGAGCGTGCCCGAAGGCAGGGCGAAGCCGAGCAGGAGGAACAGGGCGCCGAAGAGCACACCGGTGCGGAATCTGGGCCAGAGTGGCATGCCGGCAAACTACTAAAGGCAGACCATCCGGTCACTACCCGATTGGAGGGCCGTGCTTGGATAGGATGCTCCCCGTAACCGCTTGGCGGCCACTACACGCTCGGGGAGTTGTGCGGAGAGACGATGGCGAAAGCGACCGGGAAGGCGTTCAGGAAGACGATGCTGCAGCAGTTCGCCGTCACCAGAGGGAAGGGCTTCCGCCTGCGCGATGTCGATCCGCGCGACACGCTGGACCTCGCGGAGAAGGACGCCCGAGCGGCTCTCGAGCAAGGCGTCCGTCGCCTCGCCGGCCTGCAGGAGAAGCTCTACGCTCAGGACCGCTGGGGCGTTCTGCTGATCTTTCAGGCGATGGACGCCGCCGGCAAGGACGGCGCGATCGAGCACGTCATGTCGGGGGTCAATCCGCAGGGCTGTCAGGTTTTTTCCTTCAAGGCGCCGTCGGCGGAGGAGCTCGATCACGACTTCCTCTGGCGCACCTCGAAGAACCTCCCCGAACGCGGCCGCATCGGTATCTTCAACCGTTCCTACTACGAAGAGACGCTGGTCGTGCGCGTCCACCCGCCGATTCTCGCCGGCCAACATCTACCCACGGAGCTGGTGACGAAGTCGATCTGGGAAGAGCGCCTCGAGGACATCGCTGCCTTCGAGCGCTACTTCGCCCGCCAGGGCTATCTCATCCTCAAGTTCTTCCTCCACGTCTCGAAAGAGGAGCAGCGGAAACGCTTCCTCTCCCGCCTCGACGAGCCGGAGAAGAACTGGAAGTTCGCTCTCGGCGACGTGCGCGAGCGTGAGCATTGGGACGCCTACATGAAGGCCTACGAATCGGCCATCCGCGCCACCGCCGCGCCGCATGCCCCCTGGTTCGTCGTTCCGGCGGATCACAAGTGGTTCACCCGCCTGGTGATCTCGGAGGCGATCGTCGCGGCCGTCGAGGGCCTCGAGCTCGCCTGGCCCGAGCCGGCACTCGCGCCGGCGGATCTCGCCGCGGCGCGGAAGGCGCTCGCCCGGGCCTGACCCAGAGGACCGGCTGTCGCCTTGCTCCGCGATCCTCCGTTCTCGCTGTAGAACGGAGGATCGCCATGTACAGCCCCTCTCAGTTTTGCTTCGGCGCCCCATCGACCACGCAACCGTCGCGGGCCGGAATCGCCCTGTTCGCGCTCCTCTCGCTCGCGCCAGCAGCCCGCGCCGAGCATCGCCCGCGGAACCTCTCCGAGGGCTACCTCCCCGCCGGCGCGGTCTCCTCCCTGACCGGCAGTCAGGCCTCGCCGGACGGGAAGTGGATCGTCTTCGTCGCCTGCGCCAGCGACGACACCTGCAACCTCGCCAGCCGGCGGCGCTTCGATGAACCTCTGGACCCCGTGCGAACGCTCGCCGGCCCGGTCTACGGCGCCAATTTCTTCGGTGCCGGCATCGATTTCGAGATCGGAGGCGACAGCCGGCGCGTGGTCTTTCTGGCGGCGGACAACCCCGACGCCGAGCTCGACCTCTGGTCGGTCGCGATCGACGGCTCGTCGGCGCCGGTGCGGCTCAGCCCGCCGCTGCTCGCGAACGAGTCGATCGACGACTACCTGGTGACGGAGGACGGCCAGCAGGTCGTCATCGAGCTCGGCCGGCCGGGCACGGATCTCCTGCTGCGCTCCGCCATCGACGGCGTCGGCGGCACGGCGATCCTGGACGAGGGCGAGGACATCCGCCCCTACCTCTTTCCGGCGGCGAGCGGCAATCCGCGCCTGCTCTATTTCATCGACACCGACAACGACAATCAGCTCGAGACCCTGACGATCTACCTGTCGTCGAATCTCCCGTTTGCGCTCTGGGCCGGAGAGCTGCCGACCACCACGAACATCGGTTCGCTCGCCTTCACCGCCGACGGCAGCACGGTCGTCCTCGAGGCCGACCTCCAGACCGACGAGGTGGTCGAGCTCTGGTCGATCGAAACCGGCAGCGCCAACTCCTTTCACAAGCTCAGCCAGAGCCTGGTGAGTGGCGGCAACGTCACCGACTTCGAGCTCTCGAGCGACGGCCGCGCGGTGTTCGTCGCCGACGCCGAGGTCGACGAGCGGTTCGAGCTGTGGAGCGTCCCGGTCGACGACAGCGCCGCGCCAGTGAAGCTCTCGGGCTCGCTCGTCTCCGGCGGCGATGTCCTGTCGCTGCGCGTCGCGGGCGGCTGGGCCGCCTACATCGCCGACGCCACGGTCGACGAGCGGGACGAGCTGTGGAGCGTTCCCGCCGACGGCAACGAGGCGCCCACACGGCGCTCGGACACCGTCCCCGCCGGCCGTGACGTCACGAGTTTCCGCTTCACCCCCTCGGGCACCCGGTTGGTCTACCGCGCCAACCTCGAACAGGTGGGAGTCTTCGACCTGCACACGACGACGGCCTTCGGCGTCACCAGCCACGTGCAGCTGACCAACCTCAATCCGTTCGCGCCGAATCCATACAGCGTGCGGACTTACACGCTGTCGCCCGACTCGCAGCGAGTCGCCTTCGTGGTGACGCCCGACGCCAACTGGAACGGCGTGGCCATGGAGCAGAGGCTCGTCGCTCCGCAGACGACCGCCGAAACGTTGCTCGAAGTCTCCGGGGCCGACGAGGCGGACTACTTCGTCAGCTATCTGCCCGACTCCCGCGGACTGATGGCCGACGCGATTCTCGAGGTCGGCGATCGGCGGGAGACCTTCCTGCTCGACGAGGCGCTCTTCGTCGACGGCTTCGCTTCCGGCGATCGCAGCGCCTGGTCGGCGAGCGTCCCCTAGCCCGTCTCGGAAATCAGCTGCGGGGTGCCGGAAGCGACGCGAGGCGCGCCACCTCGTCGTGGCGGAAACAGGTGACGAGGTGGTCGTTCACGCAGCCGACCGCCTGCAGATAGGCGTAGACGATCGTCGAGCCGACGAACTTGAAGCCGAGCCTCGCGAGCTCCTTCGACAGCCGATCCGACTCGGCGGTCTTCACAGGCACCTTGCCCATGGAGGGGATCCGGTTCTGCCGTGGCTCGCCGTCGAACGGCGCCCAGATCACGTCGGCGAGCGTCCGGCCACTCGCGCGCAGGGCCAGGTAAGCGCGCGCGTTGCCGATCGTCGCGGCGACCTTCAACCGGTTGCGCACGATGCCGGCGTCGGCGAGGAGGGAAGCCACCTTGGCGTCGTCGTAGCGCGCCACGATCTCCGGATCGAACCCGTCGAACGCGCGGCGGTAGTTCTCGCGCTTCTTGAGGATGGTGATCCACGCGAGGCCCGCCTGCGCCCCTTCGAGGTTCAGCATCTCGAAGAGGTGCCGCTCGTCCACGGACGGCACCCCCCACTCCGTGTCGTGGTACGCCCGATAGAGCGGATCGCTCCCCGCCCAGGCGCAGCGGGTCAGCCCCCGGTCTAATGGAACGCAGTCCTTCTCTGGGCACATGGCGGCAGTATTGCAGAAATACCGGATTGCCGAAATAATGTGCCCATGACGATCCTGACCCTCAGCGATCGCGGCGTGCTCACTCTGCCGGTGAAACTGCGCAAGGCGATGGGATTCGACTCCGGTCAGCCGCTGATCGCCGAGGAGACTCCCGAGGGGCTCTTGCTCCGCCCGGCCGTCACCCTGCCGGTCGAAATCTACAGCGCTGAACGGATTCGCGAGTTTGACGAGGAGGAGGCGCGACTCGCTGCCGTGCTGGCGGCGCGCCCTGGCGCTACCAGGCGCAAGAGCCCGAAACGGCGCTGAGGGCGCCTCGCGCCGTGCGCATCTTTCTCGACGCGAACATACTCTTCTCGGCAGCCCGTTCGGCCGGCGCCATCCGGACGCTGCTCGCGGCGCTTCTGGCGGCCGGGCACGTCGGGGTCACGAGCGACTACGCCCTCATCGAAGCGCAGCGGAACCTCGAAGCGAAGTGCGGCAAGCTCGAGCTCGCCGAGCTCGAAGCCCTCGTCAGGCGCCTGAAGGTAGTCGGCTCAGGAGTCGTTCCCAGGTTCACCAAGGCCGCCTCTACCCTCGCCGAGAAGGACCGCCCGATCCTCGGCGCGGCGATCGGTGGCCGCTGCGATGTTCTCCTGACCGGCGACCGCCGCCATTTCGGCCCCTACTTCGGGAGAACCCTCGGCGGCGTCGCGATTCACTCCCCCGCCTCCCTCGCCGAAACCCTCTGGCCCGCGGGTTAGATCGAGGGTCGGCAGCCTCATGGGAACTGCGGACGCATTCAGAGGTCCCAGCCTGTATGGGCGCCTCAAAGTGTCACCTTGCGGTCGAAGGGTGATGGTGCCCGAGACTGGCGACAGGATGCCGGCGAACTCCTGGGGATTGCTTACGGAGCGAACCATCCCAAAGGTCCTGACCTCGACATTCGGAAATCGCTCCGCCAAGAGTGCGGCGCATGCGAGGAGCGTCGAGCCGCGGGTTGCGACATCGTCCACGACGAGAATCTTCGGCTTGATTTGGAGCAGCGGCCGACAAGAAAGCGACTCGAGATGCTGCTGCGGCAGTGGCCTCGCCGCAGCACCCGCTGTCGCTGCACGAGCGACTCGATGTTCGCGCACCAAGAGAGGCTGAGCTTCCGCGGCCAGGCCTCTTCGAACCAGCTCGTCGCAAATCCGCCGGGGAACCCAAAGAGAGTCGCGTTCCGTGCCTCGGAGCGGCACCTCCAAGCCACGGGGCGGAAAGGGCGAACTCCGGGGCGCCGGAACGGCCACTACATCAGGACCGAACCAGTCCTTGAGCACCTCGGGCCGGGTCTCCGCCAGCCGGCGTACGGCCAAGTCGACTGCGGACTCACCGCGAAACTGACCGTCCTCCTTCAGGGCCCAGACGAAACGCTGGGAGGCCCGTGCAGAGGATCGTTCGCAGGTCCGTTCGGCGAGTAGGCGAGGAAAGCCCCGTAAGGGACCTCAGAAAGCAGCTGCGTCAAGCTCGAACTCTTCGAGCGGCGGCAAGAGCGACAGCAGCTGCTCGGTGGAGTCGAGGACGTCCGCTCCATACTGCATGACGAGCTTCGGCCATTCCAGCCCTGGCTTCTCGACCAGGGATCTCATAAGGAAGAGCGGCCGCCCGAGCCGGATCGCTTCCCAGGCCTGAGAGACGGTGCCGCTGCGCTCCTGAGCGTCCACGATGACCGTCGCCTGGGACACGAGCGCCATAGTTCGGTTCCTGGCCGGGAAGTTGCCGGACTTGGGCGGCGTGCCTTCGCGAAACTCGCTGATGAGCAGGTGATCCCTGGCGATGACGAGCTGTAACTCGCGGTTCTCAGCCGGATAGAACGCCGAAAGCGCGTTGCCGAGGACGGCGATCGTGCGCCCTTTCTCCTCGATCGCCGCGCGATGAGCCGCTGTGTCGATTCCTTCCGCCAAACCACTGACTACGACGACCCCGGCTCGCGACAACTCCCGCGACAGACGCGCCGCACGGCGAACTGCCTCCTCCCCCGCCGCGCGAGACCCGACGATGGCGACTCTGGGCTTGCGCACGAGGTCGAGGTCGCCCTGGCAATGCAGCTCCCGAGGCGCGTTCTTAGCCTCGACCGCATTCAAGGGTCCGAGGAGCTGCTCTGGAGTCAGCGTCTTCATGGGCTGGGAGCCCGATTCTAGACCCATTTCGGCACTGGTTCCTTCGCGATCAGGTCACCGCACCACCGACCGGCTCCGCCCCGCCCCGGCGCCGGAGGCGACGGCGAGGCCCAGCGCGGCGAGGCAGTCGAGGGAAGCGGCGAGGGTCTCGCTCGCGCTCCACGAGCGGGCTACTCCTGCTGGGCTTGATCCACTGTCGGCCCTAGTTCTGCGATCAGGACGGGAAGATCACGCTGACGACGTCGTGAGGGGAGCCCAGTTCACGCCGCAAAGAACACCTCGGCTGAAGAGAGGATCGCCGATTTCCGGAAAGGATTCCGACTCGCCTCGACGGCCGGACGCGTCAAGAGATCGACATCGCGCTGGAAGATCTCCTCGAGCGCGGCCTTCATGTCGACCAAGTCGAGCAGCGACCACTGCGCATCCGCTTCGAACGTCACGAGCACGTCGACATCGCTGGTGGGACCGAAGTCGTCGCGCAGCACCGAGCCGAAGAGCTCGAGCGTCGAGATCTTCCACTCGCGGCAATACGCCGCGATCCGGCTCTGGTCGATGGCGATTCTCGGGCTCACCTCTGAGACTCCGCCGGAGATTGTCGCACGGCCGACCTCCTACCGCACCGCCGACCAACTCCGCGCCGCGCCGACGCCGGAGGCGACGGCGAGGCCGAGGGCGGCGAGGCTGTCGAGCGAGGCGGCGAGGCCGTCGTCCTTCGCCCCCTTGAAGGCGGCTTTGGCGCGCGCGAGGTCGAGCGCGCCGGCCTCGGAGAGGAGGTCGCGCACGGCGGCGACCTGCTGCGGCAGCTCCTTGGGCCAGGGGCGCTTCTCGGCTTTCGCCGGGGTTTCGAGCCGGGCGGACTTCCTCGTCGACTTCGCCGCGGTGCCGGGAATCTCGTCCTGGACCGCGTCCTTCTTCCCCTGCGGATTCTGGAACTCGGGGCGGAGCCAGCGGACGATCCTGCGCTTCTCCTCCTCCGGGCGCTCGTGGTTCAACGCCGGGCTGCACATCGATGCACGCGGTGGTCTACGACAGCAACGACATCTGTGTCTCGAACGGAATCTGGAACACGCCAACGATTACCCACGGGTTTGGCGCAATGAAGTGAAACTCCTGCGTCGTCCCCAAGAACAAATGCAGATCCTTGCCGGTAAACTCGTCCATGTACTTCTGCCGGACCTTCTGAAGCGCAACACCCTCATCGCCTTCCGCATCGCGAAGGCAGTTCCAATAGAGCGCGCCAATCTCCCAGTCCAGGATCTGGAGCTCGCTTCGCCTACCCTCGGCGTCTTCAAATCGGTAGGAAAAGCTGTACGGCAGTTTTGGGATCACCTTGAAGGTCTCCCTCCAAGTATTGTCTTCGAAGATCTCGGTTTGTCGACTTTGCTCGCGGATCGCCTCGAGCTTGGCGGGGTCCCAGTCGCGGTCCTCCTGCTCGATTACAAAGTCAATCACCCGAGTCGGCCGGAAGACGGCTAGCGAAATTCGATTTGCCTTCGCGCCGGCGATCAGGTCCTGCATGCGATCAAAGACCTCACACTTTCCCAACACGAGGTCCCTTCGCTCCCGCCAACCCGCGTCCGTCCCGACATGGCCGACAGCAACCATTTGGCTAGTGTCGTAGGGCCGACGAGTCTCAGGCCTGGGGTCAGAAGTGTTGGGTCTAAGGTCGCACTCAATCCAGTCGAACTTGGAGTACTGCTCTTTCTCTTCCAGACGTCGAAATGGGACCGGGTAGATTCTCACCCATGATCCATCATCACGAATACCCGCTGTGCAGACGGTCTCACCGTACTTCTTCGACAACGTCGGGTACGTCTTGACAGTGATCAAGACACGCTCGTTCACCCTTGCGACTCCTCTTAGAGGTGTGTCGACGCGAGTACTGCTCCGAATCGTTCTTCCAAGTGGCTTGAGACGCAACCGCGATGACACATCTCTGCGCTCGCCTCGAAACAAGTCAGCGCCACTGCCTTGCCCTCATCGACCCACTGGCGGATCTTCTCGAGTGCCGCTTCCTGGCGTGGCAGCGTATCGCGCCGATAGGCGTCGAATAGGCGCTCGTAGGCTTCGGGAGAGTCGAGCTCGGCTCGATCATGGGAAGCGACACCAAGCTCCGGGATGTGCTCGTACCGGATCCCGACGTTCTCGACTGCGCGGCTCAGAGTCGAACGAGAGAAGCCGTATTTTCGGCTCAGGGGGTTGCGACGAACATCACACAGGAGCCCGACTCCGGCCCTGAGCAAGCGAACAAGGTACGCTTCTAGGCTCAAGCCCTCATAGCCGATCGTGAACAGCCCAGCACGGCGCGGGCGGCTCCTCTCAGCCCGAACGGCCTCGAGTGCCTGTGGATCCTCCCGTAGCACTCGCTCTGCAATCTCGCTCCGGATCGCGTAGAAGGGGAACCTCCGATATGTCTCAGCCACCAGCGCGTCTCCCCGCAGCTTCGAGCTGCGCCTGGCAAAATCTGCAGCTACTGAACGGAAGGGGTTTCGCTGCAATGCCTTGGAACCAACACTCGTCAGGACCCAACGGCCATCAACTCGCGCGAGCTCCCCACCATCGATGAGCTTCCTCTTGTCAGCGTACGAAGAGAACGAAAACGCTCCAAACTGATAGGGCACGAAATCGTACGGCGCGTCTTCGCCGCGCTCCTGGCCGTACAAAAAAAGCAGTTTCTGAAAGTCCGTAGAGGCCACATCGCCACCCAGCGCATCAAGGAGCGACAGAAGTTCTCGTTGCCGAGCGAAAATCATGCGGTTATCTTACCGCCGACCAACTCCGCGCCGTCCCGGCGCCGGAGGCGACGGCGAGGCCGAGCGCGGCGAGGCTGTCGAGGGAAGCGGCGAGCGCGTCGTCCTTGGCTCCCTTGAAAGCGGCCTTGGCACGGGCGAAGTCGAGCGCGCCGGCCTCGGCGAGGAGGTCGCGCACGGCGGCGACCTGCTGCGGCAGCTCTTTGGGCCAGGAGCGCTTCTCGATCTTCCCCGAGGTTACGGGCTGGGCGGACTTCTTCGTCTTCTTGGCCGCGGTACCCGGGATCTCCTCTTGCACCGCCTCTTTCTTCCCCTGCGGATTCTGGAAGTCGGGCCGCAGCCAGCGGACGAGGCCGCGCTTCTCCTCCTCGGCGCGCTCGTGGTTCAACGCCACCAGCCGCTCGAGGATCTCTTCGTCGCTGAGCGTCACAGGCCAGCCATACGCCGCGAACACCGCCGCATCGAGCTCGTCGTGAATCTGCTTCAGCACCGACACCAGCCCCTGCTCGTGAATCACCCGCTCCTTGGCGGAGAACTCCTCCCCCGTCCGCAACTTCTCGAGCACGTTGTACATCCCCGTGATCGTCAACCCCGGATGCGCCCCCTGCTGCCTCTTCCGATGCGCATCGAGCTGCTCGCCCAGCTGGCGAATTCTGTCGGCAACATCAAAAGCGCACTCAGGGAAAGGAAATGCCTCGAAGCAGCGGCTGTTGTAGACCGGCGTGTTCGCCACCCCATGACGCCCACCAAGCCTTAGCGAAAACAGGCGATGAGCCTTGGAAGACAGGACGGCCATAAGGAATGCGTCGTCGGCTGCGACCACTCTGAGCTTCTGGTCGGGAAGCACTCCCGCTTCCAGGAACACGAAGTACCTTGAAGGCGAGTTCTCGACCGTAACAATGAACCGCTGAAGTCCAGCAAGACCAGCTCGGAGCTCGGCTCGGGCGGCTTCGAATAGCCACCACTCATTGCGAAGTCTCGGGTTCCTCTCTTGTGACCTCTCTGGCTTCGCATGTTCGAGCAAGTACTGATAGGCCGACGGCGCCACCGCTCTAACTTCGACTTCGCCAAGGCCAGTGAAGTCCAGGACCCGAATTCCTCGCGGACGCTGTGCAATGTCAGCGCCATTGCGATAAGGCGGCGCGTACCTCGCTCGCTCATCGTCACGACCAAAGAATGAAAGGGCTTGCGATTCCGAAACAAGTAGAGACTGGGCATATGGCTTCATGCCTGCGTGGCACAACTGGCCGCAGGCGACCAGCCCCTGCAAGCTGGACACGTCGACACCGGCAGCCAGGTCCGCTGAAATGAGAGGCACCCTGCGAACACTCAATTCTCGCTCCTCGAGCAGATCTGCCTCACCAACGCGCCGCACTTGGTCGTGATCCGGCGCGAGAACCAACTCGGCTGTCTGCCGTTCGTTGGATCTCGCCTCAACAACGGCCATCGCCACGCGCACCTTTGCGTCGTCCGCTTCACCTGGCCAGGGATGGTCGGGAATCGCGAGCACGAGTCGGCAACCGCTCGAAAGCGCCTGCTGAGTAACTGCAGCGTTTTGCTGCATTCGAATCCGGCTTGTAGAAATCAGGCCGAATCGACGTGTCTGGCCTCCCGCCACTCTCGCTGCCGACTTGAGCCAAAAGAACATCACCAAATCCACGGCAGTTGTTACTTGGGGGTAGGCCTTCTTAAGTGATTCGGCGTAACCGTCTCCCAGCAGCGACCTAAAGTTCCGATTCGCGACAAACGGCGGATTGCCGATGATGAAGTCGGCTTTCGGCCATTCGGCAGGTCTTGGATTCTTGTAGGTGTAGACGGGAATCCTCGCGGCGTCGTCGGGGATGGGTTCACCCGTTACTGGGCTTTTCTTGGTGGTGATTCCATCCCAGCGCGTGATCGGAACGCCATGTTCGTCTCTGGCGAGCTCGGGGTCGCCGTCCCAGGCGAGGACGGCGTCGCGGCATTCGATGTTGTCGTAGTCGCGGAGGACGGGTTCGGGGATGGTCAGGGCGCCGCCGGGCTGTTTCACTTGCCACTGCAGGTAGCCGATCCAGAGAACGAGCTCGGCGATCTCCTTCGCCCACGGCTTCACCTCGATGCCGCGGAACTGCTCCGGCGTCACGCGGTACTTCTCGAGCTCGAGCCCCATCTGCGTGTAACCCAACCCCTGCAGCTGCGCCAGGACCTCCGCCTCCAGACGCTTGAAGAGATCGAGCGTCACGTAGAGGAAGTTGCCCGTGCCGCAGGCCGGGTCGAGTACGCGGATCGCGCAGAGCCTGTGATGGAAGTCGCGCACCCGCTCCTGCGCCGTCTCGACCTTGCCGGCTTCCACCAGCTGCCGCACCTCCGCCCGCACCAGATCCCAGTCGGCGCGCAGCGGCTCCTCGATCGTCGGCTTCACCAGCCGCTCGACGTAGGCGCGCGGCGTGTAATGCGCCCCCAGGCGGTGGCGCTCCTCCGGACTCAACGCGCGCTCGAGCAGCGTGCCGAAGATCGACGGATCGACCTCCGCCCAGTTGCTCTGCGCGGCCTCGGCGAGAAGCTCGAGCTGCTTCTTCGTCAACGCGAGTGCCTGCTGATCGGCGAACAGGCCGCCATTGAAGCGCAGCAGCTTTCCCGCGACCGTCTCGCGCCCTTCGTTCATGTCGCGCCACAGAGCGGCCACGCCAAGAGGGAAGGCAGGAGGACTCGGCAGCCAGTACTCGTGCAGGTACTTCGAGAACAGCTTCTCCGGCAGGAGGCCGACGTCCTCGGCGAACATCGTGAACAGACAGCGCATCAGGAACTCGGCGACCCCCCGCGGGTCCCGTCCCGACCCCTCGAGCTCACGCGCCAGGACCGCGAGCTTGGCTGCGACCTCACGGGTGATCTTCGACTGCTGCCGCGCCGGATCGAGCGCCAGCGGGTCGTCCCAGAGCGCGCGCAGCAGCGGCAGATGGCGTTCGAGATCGGCGAGGAAGAGACGCTTCTTGAAGGCGTCGGGGAAGGGGCGATAGGCCCCCGAGCCGTCGAACGAGGCGTAGAGGTCGAAGCAATGGCCGATGTCGCAGACCACCACGAACGGCGGCGCCACCGGCAGGCTCCGCGCATAGCCCAGCGCCTGCCCGTGGGCGTCGTTCATCGCCTGCTCCCAGGTGGGGCTGCCGCGCTTCGCGGCGTCCACCTGTTTCGCCTCCAGCACGAAGCAGCCGGCGCGGAAGAGGTCGATGCGCCCGATCGACGTGCCGTCTTCGCGCGAACGGGCGACGTCCTTCTCGAAAACGTAGCGGTCCTTCTCTGGATCGTTCGTCTTCGGCAGCGGCCGCTCGACCCCGAGCACATCGCAGAGCTCGGCGAGGAAGCTGTCCTTGTTGGCGCGCTCGGCCGGCCCGGCTTCGCGCCAGCGGGCGAGGAAATCGGTGGCGTTCACCGCCGAAGCCTACCGGAGGTCGGGCTCCGCTCCGCTGCGGCTCCCGGGCCATGTCACCTCCGGCGGGCTACTTGCGTTCTCCTGTCATGAACGAGATCACTCTGGCGCCCTTCGGCCGCCGCATCCGGCTCGGGCTGCTCCTCACGGCGGTCGCCGTCGCCTGCGGCTGCGGGCCGTTTCGTGAGACCGAGCTGCAGCGGGCGATCGAGGCGCACGATGTCGCGGGGGTGCGGCGGGCGCTCGACTCGGGGGCGGCGCTCGCGAGCTCGTGGCTCAACCTCGTTCCGCCGGGTCGACTGGCGATCCTCCACACCTCGTCCTTCGCCCCCGACTCGATCGAAGTCCTCCGGCTCGTGGTCGCCGCCGCACCCGATCGCGCCGTCCTCCTCCACGAGGCCTTCGCCGTCGGGTGCCCGAACTCCCCCTGCTACCGGGCCGCGCCGGTCGAGTACCTCGCCCGGCAGCGAAGCGTCGAGGCGGTCCAGGTCCTCCTCGACGCCGGGCTCGACCGGAAGAGCCAGGGCGTGACGAATGCCCTCGTCTACGCCATCGCCGAGGACGACGGCGCGATGGCGCGCCTCCTGATCGCCGCCGGCGCCAAGCTCGACCTGCCGGCTACGGAGGGCGGCTACCGCTACGGCGCCGTCACCCCCCTCGAAGCCGCGCGCCGCAAAGCGAACGCTGCGCTGGTCGAAGCGCTGCGGGCCAAGAGCACGAGCTAGACGAACCCGAAGGATCCGGCTGTGCTGGCGACCGTCAGTCGTGATGGTCCGCGGGACGCAGGAGCTCCGCCCCTTCGAGCTTGCCGACGAGCTCGGCCGGGTTGTGGATCAGGATCGGCAGATGTTGCGGGCAGATGTAGCGCTCGACGCCGCGATGCAGGAGTTGCACGAGCGGGGTATCGCGGTCGCTGCGGCCACAGGCGAGACAGGTCGGGGTCATGGTGCCGGCATCGTCGTCCAGCGCCGGGCGCCCCGCAACCTCCGTTCGGGCGGGCGGCAGGGGGTCTGGATCGTACTTTATTTGCCATTAGGCAGAAATTGTTGCGACTTTTCTTGCTTTGAGGCACAATTCGCGAGCCGACATGAGACGCTATCTCCAACAGTCCATCCAGGAGGACCTCGCCCGCAAGATGGTCTTCGTCGCCGGACCTCGCCAGGTCGGCAAGACGACCCTCGCGCGGCAGATCCTCGAGTCCGTCGAAAGCGGCTGCTATCTGAGCTGGGACCGCCGTGAAGATCGCGGCGAGATCCGCGCGGCCCGTTGGCCCGCCGGCTCGCCGGCCCTGGTGGTGCTCGACGAACTCCACAAATGGCGCCCCTGGAAGCGCTGGCTCAAGGGGGAGTTCGACGCGCACCGGGAAACCGTTCGGTTCCTCGTCACGGGCTCGGCTCGACTCGACATATATCGCCGGGGCGGCGACTCCCTGCAGGGGCGCTACCACCACTATCGCCTGCATCCGCTCTCGCTCCACGAAGTCCAGTCCCCGGCATCTGCGTTCGCGATCGAACCTGGGCAGGCGCTCGCTGTCGCGCGCGCGCCGGGCGAAAAGCGCGAAGGTCGGGAGACGCTCGCCGCTCTGCTTCGGTTCGGCGGCTTTCCCGAGCCGTTTCTCGCACAGTCCGAGCGCGCCCACCGCCGGTGGCAGAAGGATCGATTGGACCGTCTCTTTCGCGAAGACGTGCGCGATCTCGAGGCGGTCCGCGACCTGGCTGCCCTCGAGTTGCTCGCCGAGGAGATCGCCCGCCGAGTCGGCTCGCCGCTGTCGCTCAACGCGCTACGGGAGGACTTCGAAGTCAGTCACAAGGCCCTGACTCACTGGATGGATATCTTCGAGCGGCTCTACCACGTCGTGCGCGTGCGTCCTTTCGCTTCGCGCGCCGTCGCGAGCCTCAAGAAGATGCCGAAGGCCTACCTCTGGGACTGGAGCCAGGTGAGCGATCCGCCCGCGCGGCTCGAGAATCTGGTCGCCCTGCACTTGCTGAAGCTCTGCCACCTGCTCGAAGACCGTGAGGGCCACCGCGTCGAGCTCCGCTACTTGCGCGACCGCACCGGACGGGAGGTGGATTTTCTGGTCACGCTCGACAATCGACCTTGGTTCGCCGTCGAGGTCAAGACGTCCGGGCGGACGATCGACCCGTCCCTCTTCTACTTCCGCGACCGGCTGAAGATCCCGTATGCCTACCAGGTCGTCCTCGACCTCGATCGAGAATTCCTCGAGGACGGCGTCCACTGTCTGCCCGCGGCCGACTTCCTGGCTGCGCTGCCCTGAGGGTCAGTCGCCGCCCCGCGCCGGCGCGGGGAGAACGGCAGGCCAGCCGCCCCGCGACAGAGCCGGCTACGGTTTCGCCTCCCGCAACTTCGCGAGGTCGCCGTCCACCGCGGCCTGCTGGGCGAGCTTGGGGTTGAGGGCGAGGGCGCGGGCGAGAGCGGCACGGGCGCCCGGCTCGTCGCCGTTCGCCAGGCGGATGACCGCCGTGTCGTAGAGCACCTCGGGGAGGACGCCGACCTTCGCCGCTTCGGCCTTGGCGAGGGTCAGCTCCTGCCATTTCAGGTCTTCGCCGCGCTGACCGTTGCGGAAGGCCGCCCAGCCGCGGTTCCAGAGATCGTTGACCAGGGCGAGCTCGACGAGCCGGCCGAGCTCGACGATCGGTTCCGCGTGATCGTCGACGCGGATGTCGATCGCCCGATCGTCCTTGCCGCCGTAGCCGCCGCCGGCGCGCGACACCAGGAGCGCCGCCGACTGCTTGCCGCGGCTGTCGCCGCCGGCCGCATCCCCGGCGACGATCGCGGCGTAGAGGCGTTCGGCGAGCGGCCGACCGGCGCTCGCGAGGAAGGCTCTCTCCATCGCCGCGACCACCGGCTCGTCGGTCAGGATGTTGCCTTGCACGGCGTAGCCCGGGCCGCTCCGCCCGCCCGCCCAGGCACTGCACCCCGTGCCGGTGAAGGTCGCCGATCGGCCATCGGCTGCGACGACGCCAGCCTGGCGATGGCTCTGATCGTCGTCGGCGCGCACCAGGATCGTGAGCGCTTCGGCGGCAGTGGCGCCGCGCGCCAGGAGCTCGAGCGCGCCGGGCCCGTAGGTCGTGTTGGCCGAGGCCTGCGTGGCGACGGCGCCGACGCCGGCGCGCGCGTAGGGCACCACCGAACCGACCGCGAAGAACCGGCTCGCCACCGCCACGCCGACTTCGCCGGTCGCCGGATCGGCGGCGACGATCGAGAAGGTCGAGGGGCGAGCCGGCTCAGCGAAAGCGGGCGATACGAGAGCGGCTGTCCAGACCGACGCCTCCATGAGGAACGCGACCAGCGGACCCGCGGAATGGAAACGACCTGCCGGCTTCCTCGTCATCGACCGCCCTCCTCGCTCAGCGTCAGCCATCTTATGCATACGCGGAGCGTCCCGGTCGCATAGAGTCCGGCGAATGCAGAGAGCCTCTCTGGCAGGCCAGGTCGCGATCGTCACCGGCGCGAGCTCAGGGATCGGCCGGGCGATCGCCGCGGAGCTCGTCTCTGCCGGAGCGCACGTCGTCCTCGCCGCGCGACGACCGGCGGAGCTCGAGAAGGTCGCAGCCGACCTGGCGGGCGGACCCGGCAGCGCCATCGCGGCACCGACCGATGTCGCCGACGAGTCGGCAATCGAGCGGCTCGTCTCCCGCGCCATCGGCACCTTCGGGCGGCTCGACATTCTGGTCAACGCCGCTGGCGTCGGCGGCTTCGGGCTGGTGCACAAGCTCGACGCGGCGCTCCTCGACCGCGTCTGGGCGATCAACGTGCGCGGCGCGATCCTGGCGGCGAAGCACGTCGTGCCGATCCTCGCCGGGCAGGGGCACGGAGCCATCGTGAACATCGGCTCGGTCTCCTCGAAGCGCGGCTGGCCGCAGGGGACGCCCTACGTGGCTTCGAAGTTCGCCCTGCGCGGCTTCACCGAGTGCCTGCGCCAGGAGGTGCGCGATAGCGGCGTGCGCGTCGTCCTCGTCTGCCCCGATCTCACCGCCACCGGGTTCTTCGCCGCCTCGGGCGTTGCCCTCTCGGGTCGCGAAGCGCTGCTCGAAGCCGCGGAGGTCGCGGCGACGGTCCGCTTCGCGCTCGAGCTGCCGCAGGGGGCCGACCTGACCGAGCTCGATCTCCTTCCGGCGAAGCGCGCGGCAGTTCCGGGGGCAGGAGGATGAGCGGCGGAAGGCTCCGCGACAAGATCGCCGTCGTCACCGGCGGCGCGCGCGGGATCGGGCGCGCGACGGTCGATCGCTTCCGGTCCGAAGGCGCCGAGGTCGTGGTCTGGGACCTCGATGCCGGAGCGCCGGAGAATCCCGTCGAGGGCCTCACGCGTGTCGACGTCGCTGACGCCAGCGCCGTCGCGGTCGCGGCGGCGGAGCTCGGCGAGCGCCTCCCGGGCATCGACATTCTGATCAACAACGCCGGAATCAATCTCGCGCGCTCGCCATCGGTCGCCGACGTGACCGCCGAGGAGTGGCGACGCGTTCTCGACGTCAACCTTTCCGGCGCTCTCCACTGCACGCAGGCTCTTCTGCCGCTGCTTCGCCGCCGCGGCGGCGGGCGGATCGTCAACTTCTCGTCGATCCTCGCCGTCGCCGGCTTCCCGGGTCAGACCGCCTATGCCGCGGCCAAGGCCGGACTCCTCGGCCTGACCCGCGTCTGGGCGCGTGAGCTGGGGCCGGCCGGCATTACCGTCAACGCCGTCGTGCCGGGCTACATCGACACGGCCATGAACAGCGCCGCCGCGATCGAGTTCCGCAAGGCGATCGTCGCCCGCACGGCGCTCCGCCGACTGGGCACCGCCGACGACGTCGCCCGCGTCTGCCTCTTCCTCGCCGGGGACGATGCCGCCTTCGTCACCGGTGCGGCGATCCCGGTCGACGGCGGCCTCGTCGGCTGACGGGCCGTCGCACCGGACGGCGACGGATCGATCGACCGGCGCTTCGTCCCACCCGGCGGCCGCCATGGCGCCGCGCGCGAGCGTTTTCCGTTCTCCCTGCCGAGGAGCTCCTCCATCATGCGCCCAATCTCGGTAGCCGTCCGCCTCGTCCTCACGCTCGCGCTTGCGAGTCCGTTCGCCGTGGCAGCCGCCGATGGCGACCTCGACCCCGCCTTCTCGACCGACGGCAGCGACGTGCAGGACTGGGGCGTGGACTACGCGCACGCGCTGGCGGTCGCGACGACGCGCGACGGCGCGATCCTGGTGGGCGGCCAGGTGCGCTTCGCCAATCTCGACTTCGGCGTCGTGCGCTATCGGCCGGATGGCACCCCCGACGCCGCTTTCGGCGACGACGGACTGGCGCGAATCGGCTTCGACATCGGCGGCACCGCCTCCGACTCCCTGCACGCCATCCTCCCGCTTCCCGACGGCAAGACCCTTCTGGTCGGATCCGTCGCGACCGCCACCGTCGGTCTCCCCGGAGTCGCACGACTGACTGCAGCAGGCGAGCCCGATCCGGACTTCGGTATCGGCGGCAAGATCGTCCTCGACCTGCTGCCGGATACGAGCACCAGCGTGTCGATCAGCCGCGCCGCGCGGCAAGCCGACGGCAGCGTCGTGCTGCTCGGGACGGCAATTCCGGCGAGCGGTTCCCTGCAGGCGCACATCTTCCTGCTGCGCATCGACGAGAACGGCGTTCCGGACCCGACCTTCTCGGGAGATGGCTGGACGCTGCTCGACATTCCGAATGCCACGTTGGAGTCCGGCGACTCGTTGGCGATCGACGATGCGGGTCGGATCCACGTCGGTGCGAACGCGGTCCTGGCGAGCGCGTACCGGCCGTTCTACTTCCGTGTCGGCACCACGGGGCTCGTCGAGGTCCTGACAGTGGTCGACCTCGGAGAGACCTGGGTGGTCGCCGACCTCGCGCTCGATCCGGTCGGCGGGAGGGTCCTGCTCTCGTTGCGCGACAACGATGCCGGCTTCGACGCCGGTATCGTCGTACGGCTCGACAGCGCGGGCAACTTGGACGGCGGTTTCGGAACTTCCGGCATCGCGGACCTCACCCTCGAAGAGGGCAGCTGGATGAGCGCCATAGCCGTGCAGAGCGACCGCAAAATCGTCCTCGCCGGCCACCTCGACCACACCGGCACCCAGCAGGGCGGCTTCTTCCTGGCGCGCCTCCTGCCCGACGGCGCCCGCGACGACAACTTCGACGGCAACGGCGTCGTGCGCTACGAGTTCGACCGCGATTTGGACGCGCGCGACGGAGCCTCCGCGCTAGCGCTCGCGGGCGGGCGGCTGGTCGCCGCCGGCTATGCCGGTATCGGCGCCGGAAACGATCGCGCCTTCGCCGTGCTGCGCACCCAGAGCGCGCTCGTCTTCACCGACGGCTTCGAGCGCGGCACCGCTGCGGCCTGGCTCGGGAACTGAGCTCGCGAAGGCGCCCTGTCGCTGCGCCCGCTATGCGAACTCGCGCTGCGGCGCGGGCGCGCGGCGCTCCGCCAGGTCGAGCCATCCGCGGCGGAGTTTCTCCGGCGGTACGCTCGACAGGTAGGGCTTGAGATCGACGATCGGAGAGCCGTCGAGCATGTCGACGCCGCGCACCCGCAGGGTCGCGCCGTCGCGGCCGAGGAGCTCGACCACCGTGAGGGCCAGCGGATTCGGCCGCTTCGGCGAGCGCGTCGCGAAGACGCCGTGCTCGAGGCCGTCCGTGGGATTGCGGCCGACGAGCTCGCAGGGTTCGGCGCGGTCGAAGATCCACAACACGTAGAGATGCGAGAAGCCCTCGATGTCGGCGAGGCCGGGAGCGAACTCGGGGAGGATCTCGAGCGAGCCCTCCGCCTCGTGGCGCGCACCGAGCCCTCGCGGAACGTCCTCGCGGGTCCGATGCGGTGTGCGCACCCGGCCGATCAGGCGCAGGAGAATCGCTGCCGCTGCGGCCTCATCTTCCATCGTGACCTCCGTCGATCGACCTCATTGCCTGGCCGCGCTCGCCGCCAGCTCGGCCCGGGCGGCGGCTAGGTTGCGCAGGAACGGCGGGCTGGGGATCTTCTTCGCTGCGATCTCTTCCGCGGCGGCCAGCCGGCTGCGAGCGCTGGCGCCGGCGCCGGGTCTGCCTTCGGCCAGATCGAGACGCGCGAGCTCGACCTCGCCTTCGGCGATGCGCAGGTGACCCGCTTCGAGCTTGGCGTGGGCGACGACCATCGCCGCTTCGAGAACGGTTCGCGCCTCGGCGAACCGGCCGAGCTTGCGCAGCGTGGCCCCCCAGCCGAAGCGCGCGCGCAGCAACCGGGGATTGTCGAACTCACCCTGGTCGCGCAGCACCGCGATGGCACGCTCGTACATCGCGGCGGCTTCCGCTGGCCGGCCCTGCTCGCTCACGGAGTACGCCTCGTTCGACAGCGCCGTGGCGAGCAGGGTCTCGCCGGCGCCGTCCTTCGCGAAGCGCGCGACAGCGCCTTCGAAGGCGCTCTCGGCTTCGGCGTAGCGGCCGAGATCGGAAAGCGCCAGGCCGGTGTAGTTGTCGACCGAGGCCAGCTCGGGATGATCGAGCGGCCGATAGATCGCCCTCGCTTCGCCGAGCGCTTCGAGCGCATCGGCGCTTCTGCCGGCGCGGGACAGCCGCAGGCTGGTGATGACCAGCGCTTCGGCGAGCGCCGGATGCTGCGAGCCGTAGATCCGGCGGCGTCCGGCGACGGCGCGCTCGAACTGGATCAGAGCCTCTCCACTCTCGCCTGCCGCGTCGAGAGCGGTAGCCAGATTGAGCACCACCGCGAGCACCTTGGGCGAATCGCCGCCCTCGAGCGGCTCGAGCACGGCGAGGATGCGGCGGAAGATGCGCACTGCCTCGCCGAAGGTGCCGGCCTCGGTCTCGAGCACCGCAATGTTGGAGAGATGCTCGAGCGATCGCGGATGGGATTCGCCGAACTGCGCCACGGCGAGCTCGTAGGCGCGCCGCTCGTCGGCGATCGACCCGGAAAGGTCGCCGAGGAACATGCGCGCCTCGGCGCGGCCGGAGAGCGCCTCTGCGAGCTCCATCGTGGCGCTCTCGCCGGCCCTCTCCAGAGGCCCGATCGCCGCCTCGAATCGCTCTCCAGCCTCCTCGGTGCGACCCAACGCCAGCAGCGCTCGGCCCACCGTCACGAAGCTCTGGGCGCGCTCCCGCGAAGCGGGTCCGAAGAGTCGCACACGCTCGGCCGCCGCGCGTTCCGCCAGGGCGAGCCCCTCGTCGAGAAGGCCCAGGTTCCCCTGGATGCGGGCGACCGCATCGTAAAGCTCGGCGCGGATCTCGGGCTCGTCGCGAAGCTCGACCTCCAGCCGGCTCGCCCCTTCGGTGAGGATCTGTCGCGCCGGCATCTCGGCGCCGAGCGAGCGATTCGGATCGGCCTGTTCGAAGACCGACACCAGGAACCCCTTGACGCGCTCCGCCCGCCGGGCCTCGAGGCGCGCGGCCTCCGCCGCCGCGTTGGCCAGGCGCGTCTGCCGAACCGACACAGAAAGTGCCAGGAGGAGCGCCGAAAAAACGACCGCGCCCGCAGCGACCGCGACGCGATGCCGGCGCACGAACTTCGAAAGCCGGTAACGCATCGTGTCCGCGCGCGCGGCGATCGGACGTCGCTCCAGAAAGGCGATGAGGTCGGCGGCGAGAGCCGCGACCGAAGGGTAGCGGCGAGCGCGCTCGCGGGCGAGCGCCTTGAGCACGATGATGTCGAGATCGGGCGAGATGCGCCGGTTCTGAAACGCGCCGCTCGGCGAACCCGATCCGACTCGGCGCAGCCGGCTCGATGGCCGCTCGAGCGTCTCGTGTTCCATCTCGGAGGCGAGCGTGGTGGCGGAGCTCACGCGGCGCCGATGGGGCAGCTCGCCGGTGAGCAGCTCGTAGAGAATGACGCCCAACGAATAGACGTCCGTGGCGGTGGTGACCGGCTCGCCGAGAATCTGCTCCGGCGCGGCATAGGCCGGCGTGAGCGCCCGGAACTCGGTCTGCGTCACGTTCGGGTCGATCCCGGACTCGAACCCCGGTTCGAGCAGCTTGGCGAGCCCGAAGTCGAGCAGCTTCGGCGTCCCGGCTGGGGTCACCAGGATGTTCGACGGCTTGAGGTCGCGGTGGATGACCAGCGAGCGATGCGCGAAGTCGACCGCATCGGCGACCGCGAGGAGCAGGCGCAGGCGGGCTTCGATGTCGAGGCCGCGGCTCTCGGCGAACTGGGTGATCGGCAGGCCGTCGACACGTTCCATGGCGAACCACGGCCGGCCATCGGGGGCGATGCCGCCATCGAGCAACGTCGCGATCGCCGGATGGTCGAGGCGCGCCAGGAGCTGGCGCTCGACGGCAAACCGGGCGACGATCTCGCGGCTGGCCATGCCGGAACGCACCAGCTTCACCGCGGCGCGCTGGGTGAAGCCGCCGTCGACGCGCTCGGCCGCCCAGACCTCGCCCATGCCGCCGACGCCGAGTCTCTCTCCCAGGAGCCAGGCACCCAGGCGCTCGGGCGGCGCCGGCTCCGCCAACTCCTCCGCGAGCAGTTGACGCCCGGCGGCAGCGGCCACCTCGTCGCGCAGCCCTTCGATCGGCCCGGTCGACTCGCCGTCGAGCTCGAGCAGGCGCGCGACATCCGCGGCGAGCGCCGCGTCCTGCTCGGCGAGACGCGCCAGCGCCTCCCGGCGCTCCGCTTCGGCCAGTTCGCAGAGCTCGGTGAACAGGCGCGCGCGGCGCTCGACAGGGGTTTCGGGAGCGCTCATCGGGAGCCGCGATTCTGCCACTCCTCGCCCGAAGATGCTCCGGCCCGGCGCCGGGAGCTACAATGCGCGCCAAGGTGTCCGACTTTGAGCCCCCCGCCAAGTCACCCGCTGACGCTGGCGCCGTCACTCGCCTGCTGGCTCTCGCGCGCGAAGGCGACAGCGCGGCCCCGGGGAAACTGTTCGAGATCGTCTATCCCGATCTTCGCGCCCTCGCCGGGCGCCACGTGCGCGGCGCGCGCAACTCCGGTCCGTCGGCGACCTCGCTGGTCCACGAGGCGTTCCTGCGCATCGCCAAGCGCGGCGACCTGCCGTACGCCGACCGCACCCACTTCTTCGCCGTCGCCTCGCGCGCCATGCGGCAGATCGTGATCGATGACGCGCGCGGGCGCCGGGCCGCGAAGCGGGGTGGCGGCCAGGCGGACGTCGACTTCGATGCGATCTCGGTCGCGGCCCCGGCGGCCGCCGCCGCGGTCGAGGATCTGCTCGCGCTCGACGACGCCCTCTCGCGCCTCGAACGCGAAGCTCCGCGGCTCGCGCAGACGGTGGAGTGGCACTTCTTCGGCGGCCTGACGTTCTCGGAGATCGCCGAGGCGACCGCCGTCTCCCGCCGCACCGTTCAACGCGACTGGCGCGCCGCCCGCGCCCTGCTCCACCTCGAGCTCGCGACCAGCGAGGCCTAGCGTGGATAGCCGAGTTCAGGTCTGCAGCACGCCGGTCTTGAACTCGGGGACCTCCGGGTTGTTGGCGCAGGCTACGAGGGCATGCGCGACGACGTCGCGCGTAGCACGCGGATCGATGATCGCGTCGACCCAGAGACGCGCCGCGGCGTAGCGCGGGTTCATGGCGTCGGCGTAGCGCTTCTGGATGTCGGCGAGGCGCGCCGCTCTCTCCTCCTCCGAGACTTCGTCGCCGCGGTTCTTGAGCTGGATCGCGAGCAGGGTCTTCGAGGCCTGCTCGCCGCCCATGACCGCGATCGACGCCGACGGCCAGGCGAAGAGGAAGCGCGCGCCGTAGGCCTTGCCGCACATCGCGTAGTTGCCAGCCCCGTAGCTGTTGCCGACGAAGACCGTGATCTTCGGCACCACCGAGTTGGCCACCGCGTTCACCATCTTGGCGCCGTCCTTGATGATGCCGCCGCGCTCCGAGCGCGAGCCGACCATGAAGCCGGTGACGTCCTGCAGGAAGAGCAGGGGAATCCGTTTCTGATTGCACAGCTCGACGAACCGAGCCCCCTTGTCGGCCGAGTCGCTGTAGATGACGCCCCCGATCTGCAGCTCCTTGTCGCGCGGCTCGAGGCCGGTCCGGCGATCGACCACCGAGCGCTGATTGGCGACGACGCCCACCGAGTGACCGCCGATCCAGCCCGTGCCGCAGACCAGCGTCCGGCCGTAGGTCTCTTTGAACTCGTCGAACTCCGAGCCATCGAGGAGACGGGCCAGCAGCTCGTGGGCGTCGTAGGGGCGCGAACGTTCCACCGGCAGGATGCCGAGAAGCTCCTCCGGATCGTGGAGCGGCGCCCGTGGCTCGCGGCGCGCGAACGGCGCTCGCGCGCCGGCCGCGAGTTGCGCGAACTGGGAGCGCAATTTCGCGAAACAGGAGGCCTCGTCGGCGTGGCGGTGATCGACCACCCCCGAGATGTCGGTCTGCACCACGGCTCCGCCCAGCGCCTCGTTGTCGATCCGCTCGCCGATCGCCGCCGCCACCAGATGCGAGCCGGCAAGAAAGATCGAGCCGCTGCCCTCGACGATGTGCGTCTCGTCGCTCATGATCGGCAGGTAGGCGCCACCGGCGACGCACGAGCCGACGATCGCCGCCATCTGGAAGACGCCGGCGGCGGAGAGGCGGGCGTTGTTGTAGAAGATCCGCCCGTAGTGCTCGCGATCGGGGAAGATCTCGTCCTGCATCGGCAGGAAGACTCCAGCCGAGTCGACGAGGTAGACCACCGGCAGACGATTCTCGAGCGCGATCTCCTGCGCCCGCAGGACCTTCTTGATGCCGAGCGGGAATTTCGCTCCCGCCTTGACCGTCGCATCGTCCGCCACCACCATCACGTCGCGTCCGTGAATGCTGCCGACGCCGGCGACGACGCCACCCCCCGGGGCCCCGCCCCATTCGGCATACATGCCTTGCGCCGCCCACAGGCCGATCTCGAGGAACGGGCTCGCCGGATCGCAGAGCGCCGCGACGCGCTCGCGTGCGGTCAGCTTGCCCTGCTCGCGCTGGCGCGCCTGCGCCTTCTCGCCGCCCCCGGCGCGCAGCGTCGCCTCTTCGGCCGCGAGGCGTTCGACCTCGCCCAGCCAGTGTGCCCGCCGGCTGGCGAACGAGTCGTCCTTCTTGAGCCCGGATTGCAGAACCGTCAACGAGACCTCCTTGAGCCTGCCGGATTCGACAGCTGAATCTATCCGATGACGTCCCCGGGCGATCGCGGTGCTACCATCTTTTCGATGCGCCTGCGCCTCCTCGCCTTCGCCTCCGCGAGCGACGCCCTCGGCGGCGCCGAGCGCGCTTTCGAGCTCGCCTCCGGCAACCGCGTCGACGACCTCAAACGCGAGCTCTTGCGCCTCCATCCGGAGCTCGCTGCGCTGATGCCGCGGCTAGCCGTGGCGGTCGACGGCGAGATCGTGAGTGGCGATCGAGAGCTCGCCGACGGGGCCGAGGTGGCCCTCCTGCCGCCGGTCTCGGGCGGCTGAGATGTCCTCGAACGCAAGCGGCCGCTCGCGGCTCGTCCACGAGGCGCTCGAGCTTTCGCCCCTGCTCGCCGCAGTCGCCGATCCGGGCTGCGGCGCCCAGGCGGTCTTTCTCGGCACCGTCCGCAACGCCACCCAAGGCCGCGAAGTTCTGGCGATCGACTACACCGCCTATGCGCCGCTCGCGGAACGGGTGCTCGAGCGGATTTCGACCGAGCTCGAAGCCCTGGCCCCCGGGCTGCGGCTCGCGCTCCGCCACCGCCTCGGCCGGGTGGCGGCCGGCGAGGCGGCGATCGCCATCGTCGCCGCGTCGCCCCGGCGCGAGGCGGCGCTCGCCGCCGTGCGCACGGCGCTCGAACGGGTGAAGTCGGAAGCGCCCATCTGGAAGCGTGAGCTCTACGCCGACGGCGGAGCCGCCTGGCGAGAGCTCGAGACCCTGTCGCCGCGCGACAGCTAGCCTGGCGTCCTCGGCGACTGCGGTAACGCCGCCGCGGACGCCGCTTCCCGTCCCCGGCCAATGGGGGCTACACTGCGCCGGGTATGAAGCTCTCGAGGCTCACTGGCGGCCTGCGCGGACGCCTTCTGCTGGCGGTCGGAGTTCCACTGCTGTTCGCCATCGGCGCCGGAGTCGCCCTCTTCTTCGCGTTACGTTTCGCCGTCTCGGCGCAGAAGGAGGTGAGCGAGGCCGACCGCCGCCTCGCCCTCTGCGAGCGCCTGCTGCTGGTGGTGGTCGACGGCGAATCGAGCGAGCGCGGCTACGCCCTCACCGGTCAGCTCGGCTACCTCACCTCGTTCAACGATGCGGCAGAGAGCTGGCGGGCGGTGCTGGGAGAGCTGCGCGCGGAGCTCGCGGACTCCCCCGACCAACGCGCCCGCCTCGAGCGCATGGACTCGCTCTTCGGAACCTGGCTGACGGAGGTGGCCCGGCCGGTGATCAACGGCCGGCGCGAGCTGCCCACGTCGCATCTCGAAGCGAATCAGGCCCTACGCTCCGCCTTGTTCGCGTTGCTCGAGGAGCAGCATCATGGCGGCAGGCTGTCGCTCGCCGACGACGAGCAGCGGGCGCACCTCGAGGAGCTGCGCTCCCAACTCGCGGTGGCGCGGACATCGCTGCAGGATGCGCGGCTGGCCGGCTTGTGGGCCGAGGTGCAGCGCCGGCTGGACGAGCTCGAAAGCACGCTGGTGGCCGGCGGCGCCGTCGCCGCCCAGCCCGCCGCGTTGCGTGCGCTGCTGCGCCAGACGAACATCGCGGCGGAAGCCTCGCGGGCGCACGAGAGAGCGACCCTGCTGCCGCTCGCCTCAGGCGCCGGCAAGGAGCTGATCGATTGGATCCGCAAGCTGGCAGCCGACGTCGCCGCCCATGAGCGACTGCGCCTCGAACAGCGACTCGAGAGCAAGGCCCATCGCGGACGCATCGCCGGTTGGCTCGCGGTGGGCAGCGTCGTGCTCGCCCTGGGTCTCGGTCTCGCCACGGCGTTGGCCGTCGCCGGGCGACTGATGGCGTCGTTGCGCAGCGTCGGCCGGGCCGCCGAGAAGCTCGCCGCTGGCGACCTCCGGCAGCGGGTGACGGAGCTCGAGGGCGAGGACCTCGGGCGCCTCGCGCGCTCTTTCAATCAGCTGGCCGATCGCGTCGCGACGCGCGATCGCGAGGTCGCCTTGCTGCACGACATGGGTCAGCTTCTGCAGTCCGCGCACGACGAAGAGGAGGCGTTCCGGATCGTCGGCCGGCTCATTCCAGCACTCTTTCCGGGCGTGTCGGGAGCGCTCTACACCGCGGCTCGCGGCGGCGCGGAACTGGTGCGCCGGGCGGAGTTCGGCGAGGCGGCCCGCGCCGGCGCCGAGCGCTTCGAGCCCGGTGGCTGCTGGGGCCTGCGTCGGGGGCAGACCTACCTGGTTCTGGAACCCGGAACCTCCCTCGCCTGCTCCCACCTCGCCGCGCCGCCATGGCCCTACGTCTGCATGCCGCTCACCGCCCAGGGCCAGATCCTCGGGCTCCTTCACCTGCAGACTCCGCCGGGAGACACCGGCGCGCGGCTCGGAGCGACGCTCGGCCTGCTGCCCGCAGTCGCCTCCGAAGTGGCGCTCGCCCTGAGCAACCTCGCCCTGCGGGCCGAGCTCCTGGCGAAGTCGGTCCGCGACCCGCTGACCGGTCTCTTCAACCGGCGCTACCTCGAAGAGACCCTGACGCGCGAGATCGATCGCGCACGCCGCAAGGGCACCGCTCTCGCCGTGGCGATGACCGATCTCGACCATTTCAAGCGCCTCAACGACACCTGGGGCCACGAGGCCGGCGATCAGGTTCTACGCCATTTCGCCGCGCTCTTGCGGGCGCATTTCCGCACCCAGGACGTCCTGTGCCGCTACGGCGGCGAGGAGTTTGCGCTGGTCTTCCCGGACTGTACGACCGAACAGGCGAAGGGCCGGGCGGAGAGCTTGCTGGCGGAGCTTCGGGGCAGCGCGATCTCCTACGGCGACGAGGCGATCGCCGGCGTCACTGCTTCGATGGGCATCGCCGGCTACCCACGACAGGGCGCGACGCCGGAGGCGCTGCTGCGGCACGCCGACCACGCGCTCTACGAGGCCAAGCGCGCCGGGCGCGACCGCGTCCATGTCGCGCCCGAACCGAAGCCGGGCACCTTCGGCGACGACACCGGGGCCGGCCGCATCGGCCGCGCCTGAATTTCAGGGCAGGAATGGGCGCGGCGGGCCGGCGAGCAGCAGTTTGACGAGCTCCACCTGGCGAGTGGTGCCGACCTGCTGGTAGATGCCGCCGAGACAGGAGGAGATCACCGGCGTCGGCACGCCCAGCTCGCTCGCCACTTCGGGGATGCTGCGCCCGCGCAGCAGATGGCCGACGACCTGCGCCTGCTCGAACGACAGGTCGTAACGCGCCGCCAGCGTCACCGCCGGATCCTCGGCGTCGGCGCGCGGATCGAAGACCAGGACCACCGCGACCGCCGTCGGCAGCGCGTCGGCGAATCGCGGGGAGGCGATCACCAGCACTTCGAGCGCACCGTCTCCACCGCGTGAGATGAGCATCGACTCGGTGGCGACCCGGCGCTCGTCGAACGAGCCGTCGCTCGCAAACAGCGCCGAAAGCGAACGATCGAGCGCCTGGCTCGCGCCGCGCAACCGGCCGTCGTCGATCCGGAGCTCGCTCTGCGCGGCGAGCTTCGCTCGCGCCGCAGGATTGGTCTGCAGCACGACGCCGTCCCGGCCGACGACCAGAATCCCCGTGGCCAGCGGCTCGAGGACGCGCGCGCTCCACGACTGCCGGCGCTCGGCCGCCGCCATGGCGTCGGTCAAACGCCAGGCACGGGCGAGAATCGGCGCCACTCTTTCGACCAACAGAAGCGTTTCGGCATCCACCTCGGCGCGGTCGAGCAGCAGCGAGAGGCGCCCTTCGCCGGGCAGCGAGAACTCGCGGAACTCGGGCGGACAGACCGGCCAGGTCGCGTCGAGGTCGCTGCGCCGGCCGGCCAGCCGGCGGATGGCGACCGGGTCGAGGCTGTTCGTCGCCAGCACCGCCCGACGCGCTCCTTCTCCGCGCAGGAGCATGACCTGCTGGCAACCGAGGCAGCCGGCCAGCCGGGACAGAGCGGCCGGCCAGAGCCCGGGCTCCTGCACAGCGATCAGCAGGTCGCCGACGACATCGAGCAGCTCGTCCGCGGACGGCAGGGAGGATCGCGAGATCACGCGCCGGAGAGTCCTGCAGCTTTTGCGCCAGTCGTGGATCCGGCGCGAGGCTTCACCACACCGCGGCGAAGCTGGGAACGATCGTCGTCGTCTCGCCGTCGGCGACGTCTTCCGCCACCCAGACTGCCGAAATTTGTCACCGACCCGGAGCTCCCGACCGGCTCTCGGGGCGCAGGCTGGGCAGACGGACGAGCTCGGCGCGCGTCCACAGCGCCAGATCGCGCTCGAGCTCTTCCCAAGAGAGGTCGAGCGTCCGGCGCAGAGATTCGGCCTCCGCCGGTCCCCCGGCCGCGACTTCCGCGAGCCATCCGCGCAGCACGGCCGCCCTGGGCGGCGCAGCAAGCAGCATGCGGAGGAAAGCGGCGGCCGCCGCATAGTGCAACTCGGCGCTCTCCTCGGCGACGAACTCCTCCCAATCGAGCGCCAGCAGCGTACCCAGCTCGAGCTCGCCGGGGGCAGCGCCGTCGGGACCGAAGAGCTGCGCGAGATCGCGCAGCGCCGCCTCACCGCCGGAGATCCGGATCTCCTGTCCCTGCTGCTCGAGCGTGCGCGACCAGCTTCCCGGCAGGAGGCGTCCCGCGGGATCGATGCGGCTCGCCCCCAGGTCGTCCGCGATGCCCTCGTCCAACCATGACGGCAGGGAGGGACCGAGCGCACGCCGATTGAGCAGGTGGGCGAGCTCGTGGACGAGGGTGCCCAGCAGCTCGTCGTCCGAGCGGGAGCCGCGGAAGGTGGCGACGATCCCCTTGCCGGCGAGGCCGGTCGAAGAGGCTAGACCGGCGAGCCGCGGGTCGCCAGCCTGAAAGTGCCGGTAGCCGGTTTCGCCGGCGAACAGGACGATCGCCTCGCGCGGCCCCCCAACCGGTGGACGGCCGTAGCGCTCGACGTAAGCGGGCTCGAGCCCGCCGATGACCGCCACGGCACGCGCCAGCAGCCATGGATCGGCGAGGTCGCTGAGCAGCAGGTAGCCGCCGATCGCGAGCTCCGTTCGCGGGGCGTCGAGCAGGGCACGCGCCGCTGCAAGCCGCACCGGATCGGGGTTCATCGCCGGCAGCGGCAGCGGCGGCACGACCGCGCGCCCTAGCGGCGGCACGACCGCGCGCCCTAGCGGCGGCTCGGCCGCCGCCGGCAGCGGCTGGGCGCCGGCCGGCGCCGCCAGGTTCCCTGCCGCGAGGAGCGCAAGTGCGCAACGGCGCGCCGCCCTTCGTCGCGGCGCGCCGGGTGCCGCGCACTTGCGCTGTTCGAGCTCGTCGAGCATCCTCGCCCCGTCGCCGTGCTGCTCGCGCGACAACACCCGGCTTCGCCCCGGGCCTGCTACTGCGGCAACGGCACGAGCGTCAGCGGATCGCGCAACGGCAGGTGCCGGACCTCGCCGCCGAAGAGCTCTGCCATCTTCGCCCGTCCGCCGGCGTCACCGGGGGCGATCTCACTCCACTTCCCGACGACCAGCATGGCGAGCCGGGAGGTATCGAGGTACTTGACCGCCGCGGCGCGCACGTTCTCCGCCGAGACCGCCTCGATCCGCCGCCGGTACTCCTGCCAGTAACTGTGCGGACGGCCGATCACCTCGTCGGCGGCAAACGTCCGGGCCGTCGCCGCGGGCGACTCGAAAGTGCGCGGGAAGGTATCGATGAAGGAGCGCTTCGAGACGCGCAGCTCCTCTTCGGAGACCAGGCCGGTGCGGATCTTCTCGACCTCCTCGAGGACGATCTTGGTGGCCAGCGCGACGGTCGGGTTCTTCGAAGCGAAGCCGATCTCGAACAGGCCGGGCCAGAAGGTGCCGATACCGAACTGCGAGTAGGCGCCGTAGGCGAGCCCTTCGTCGGAACGAACCCGCTTCATCAGCCGGGCGGTGAAGCCGCCGCCGCCGAGGATGTCGTTCATCACGGTGAGCGCGTAGGGCTCCGGATCGGCGTAGTTCTTCCACTGAATGCCGAGCTCGCCCAGCGTCACCTTGCCCTGCGGAATGTCCTTCTCGACGTGGTAGAGGCCGGGCGGGGGCGTGTGCTCCGGGCCCGGCGGCGGCCAGGGCGCCTCCGGCTCTCCGGCTCTCCAGCCGGCCAGCCGCCGTCCGAGGTCTGCCAGGATCTTCGCGCGGTCGACGTCGCCGGAGACCGCGACGACGAGATGCTCGGGGCCCCAGGTACGACGGTGAAAGGCGATCAACTTCTCGCGCGTGATCGACTCGAGCGACGCCTGCGTCATCCGGCGCGAGGCGTAGTGCCGCTCGCCGCGCGAGAGGAAGTCCCACTCGCGATCGGCGATGTCGCCGGCGTCGTCGTTGCGCTGCTTCATCTCTTCGAGCACCGTGCTCTTCTGAACCGCGAGCCGCGCCTCGTCGAAGCGCGGGTTGCGCAGCATGTCGAAGAGCAGATCGAGACCGGGATCGAGCGCCGGCGTGATGACGTCGAGGGAGGCCGTCGCCGAAGTCGCGCCAGCAGAGCTGCCGATCATGGCGGCGAGGAAATCGGCCTTCTGGTCGAACTCTTCCGGAGTGAGCTTCGCGGTACCGCCCTGGCGCATCATCGAAGCGGTCATCGCCGCGAGGCCGGTCTCGCCGGCCCCCTCGCGGAAGGCACCGGTACGGAAGGTCGCCTGGAGCTTCACCAGCGGCAGACTGTGATCTTCGACCACGTAGACGACCACACCGCCCGGCAGAGCGTGGCGGTACTTGTCGCCGTCGGGCGCGTCGAATTCGAAAGGTTTGTAGGTGAGCTTCTCGGGGCGCGCCGGCACCCCGCCCTCGTCCTTGGCCGCCGTCGCGGCGGCGGGCAAGGAGAGCGCGAGCACCAACAACGACGCTCCTGCATACGCCGAGCTGTTCCGCGCGAAAATCATCGTCCACCTCCGGCGTTGCCGCCGCTCTTGAGCTTGTCGAGCTGCTGTCGCATCGCGTTCTCGATGGCGTCGGCCATCGGCTTCATCTCGGCGGGAATCTGCGCCCGCTGCTGCTCGATCCCGGTAAGGGCCTGCTCGAGCATCGCCGGATCCACGATCTGCCGGATCTGGCGGATCTGCGCCATCACTTGCTGTTGAACCTGCGCCGGCAGCGCCGCGATCTCCGCCGGAATCTCCTCGGCCGCCGACCCCGCCTTGCGGTTGTAGGTCGCCACCGTCCGGTTCTCGGCGGTGAAGTACTGCTTCGCCACACGCTGGACGTCTTCGGCGGTCACCGCGAGCGTTTTCGCCGACCACTCGTTGAGGTACTTCCAGTCGCCCCACCCGTCGTAGAACAACAGCTGAAGGAGGAGGAAGAACGGGTTCTCGAGGTTGCGATAGGACTCGGCGACGATCTGGTTCTTGACCTTGGCGAGCTCCTCGCCCGGCACCGGCTCGTTCTGCAGCCTGACGAGCTCGGTCCAGAGGGCCGCTTCGAGCGCCGCCGGCGTCGCCTCCCCCTTGGTCTCGGCGGAGAGGGCGAACGAGCCGTTCCAGCGCAGCGACTGCTGCCCTGCCGAGGCCGAAGAGGCAATCTGCTGCTCGAGGACCAGGCTCTTCCGCAACCGGCCCGTCTGCCCGTTGAGCAGGCTCTGCACGACGTCGAGCGCGTACTGATCCTTGTGCTCGAACGGCACGGTGTGGAACTGCACCGAGACCTGCGGCTGGCAGTCGCACTCGGCGTTCATCCGCTTCTCGGCGAGCTGCTGCTCTTCGAGCGTGACGATGTCGGGCACCGGTCGCCCGGAAGCCGGGATACGGCCGAAGTACTTCCCGGCGAGCGCCTTGGCCTCGGCAACCGTGATGTTGCCGACCAGAGCCGCGGTGAGGTTGCCGGGAGCGTAGTAAGTGGAGAAGAAGTCCTGGGCGTCGGCCATCGACAGCGTCTTCAGGTCGGACATCCAGCCGATCGCGTCCCACTTGTAGGGGTGAGAGGTCCAGAACATGGCGTTCAGCTGCTCGTCGAATCGCCCGGTCGGTGTCGATTCGACGCGCAACCGGCGCTCCTCCTGCACGACGTCGCGCTCGGAGTAGAACTCGCGGAAGACCGGTTGCAGCAGGCGTTCGGACTCCATCCAGAACCAGAGCTCGACCTTGTTGGCCGGGACGGTGATGAAGTAGATGGTCGAGTCCGTGTTGGTGGTGGCGTTCATGCCCGACGCGCCGGCCTCGGTGTAGATCTTGTCGAACTCGTCCTTGACCATCAGGGCACGTTGCTCGACGACGAGTTTCTGGAACTCCGCTTCGAGCTTCTCGAGCTCGGCGGTCCGGTTGGCGGGGGCGAACGGATCGTCGATCTCGCCCTTGCGGAAACGCGCCCGCTGGCGCGCATACTCCGCGCGGATCTGCTCCTGCAGCTTCTCCTGCTCGATCATGATCTCGCGGTCCCGCGCCTCGTCGGTCGTGCCGACGATGCGGCTGCCCTTGAACATCATGTGCTCGAAGAAGTGGGCGACGCCGGTGATCCCGGGCCGCTCGTTGGCCGATCCGACGTGCGCGACCCAGCCGCCCATGACCGTAGCCTGTGAAGGCCGGGAGACGACCAGGAACTTCATGCCGTTTTCGAGCGTGAACTCCTCGACCGGCACCTCGGCCTTCTTCTCCGCCGCACCCAGGGCCGACGCTGCCAACGCGGCCAGACACAGCACCCAACGCGCCCGCGACAGCCGGCGCATCCCACTTCGCTCCTGCTTCGTTCTTTGCCTCATGATCCGCACCGCCTCTGATCTGGGAGAAGCCGGAATCGGTCACACCGGAATCCGGTCCGCCAAGGATACGACGAGGCGCCCAGGAAGTTCTGCGCGCCCCCCGGACGGGGCGACGCGGGCACCGGCCCGGCTGCGTTACACTGCACCGGGTATGGAAGGCTCGCGTATTCTGATCATCGACGACGACCCGACGATCCGGACGCAACTCCGGCATCTGTTCGAGGTCGATCGCTGCGAGGTTCTGGACGCGTCGTCGCTCGCTGCGGCCCGCGCCGCGGCGCTCGATTTCCGCCCCGAAGTCGTCCTGCTCGACTACGAGCTACCCGACGGGACCGCCCTGGATCTGCTCCCCTTCCTCAAGGAGAGCGCTCCGGATGTGCCCATTCTCGTCCTCACCGGGCATCGTGAGATCGACGTCGCGGTGGCCACGATCAAAGCCGGCGCCGAGCAGTTCCTGACCAAGCCGATCGAGCTCGCGGCGCTGCGTACCATGGTGCGGCGGCTCATCGAGCAGCGTCTCTTCGTCCGCCGCGACCGCGCCGGCGAAGTGCGGCGTGCGCGCTACGAACCCGAGCCTTTCCTCGGCGAGTCGGCGGCGATCCGCGAGCTCGAGCGCCAGGCCCGCACCGTCGCCGGCGCCGAGAGTCCCGTCTTGCTGCAGGGGGAGACCGGCACCGGCAAAGGCCTCCTGGCGCGCTGGCTGCACGCCCACAGCCGCCGCGCGCAGCAGGCTTTCGTCGACCTGAACTGCGCCGGCCTGTCGCGCGAACTGCTCGACAGCGAGCTCTTCGGACACGCCAAAGGCGCCTTCACCGGCGCGCTCGCCGCCAAGCCCGGCCTCTTCGAGACCGCCGACCGCGGCAGCTTCTTCCTCGACGAGATCGGCGACACCGAGATCACGCTGCAGCCCAAGATCCTCAAAGTCGTCGAAGAGAAGCGCTTTCGCCGGTTGGGAGAGGTCGCGGAGCGCCGCGTCGACGTGCGGATGATCGCCGCGAGCAACGTCGACCTCGGGCAGGCCGTCGCCGAAAAGCGCTTCCGTGCCGACCTCTACTACCGTCTCAACACGCTGACGCTTCGCCTGACTCCGCTCCGCGACCGGCCGGAGGACATCCCCGTTCTCGCCAGCTCGATTCTCGAGCGCTTGGGCGTCGAGACCGGCAAACGGCTCGAGCTCGGCGACGATGCGATCGATCGCCTCTGCCGCTACGAGTGGCCCGGCAACATTCGCGAGCTGCACAACGTGCTCGAGCGCGCCCTGCTCCTCGCCCGCACGACGCGCATCGACGCCACGCATCTCACCCTGGAGAGCCGTCCGCCGGCGATCGCCGAGCCGCCCGCCGGCGGGGACCTCTTCCAGGGTTCGCTCGAAGAGGTCGAGCGGCGCTACATCGAACGAATCCTGCGCCTGGAGAACGGTCAGGTCGACCGCGCCGCCGATCGCCTGAGCGTTCCGCGCAGCACGCTCTACCAGCGCCTGAAGTCGTGGGGCCTCCAGCCCTCGGCTTTCCGCGGCGACCGCGAAGTCGCCGCAGCCGAGGCCTCGTGAGCGCGGGCCCGGAGCGCCGCGCACGCCTGTTGGTGGTCGATGACGCACCGGAACAGCTGCGGATGCTGGTTCGCGTGCTGGGCGACTCGGGCTACGACGTGCAGACCGCGGGTGACGGCGCCGCGGCGCTCGCCGCCGCAGACCAGTGCCCGCCCGACCTCGTGCTGCTCGATGTCGACATGCCCGGTATCGACGGCCTCGAAACCTGCCGCAGACTGAAGGCGCAGGAGCGCTTCGCCGCCACGCCAGTCATCTTCCTCTCCGGCTTCGGCGACGTCGATCAGCGCTTGCAGGCTTTCGCCGCCGGCGGCGTCGATTTCGTCTCCAAGCCGTTCGATACCGCTGAAGTCCGCGCCCGGATCTCGACCCATCTCGAGCTCGAACGCCTTCGTCGCAATGCCGAGCGGCAGGGCGAGGAGCTCGCCGCGAATCTCGCCAAGCTCCGCGAGCTCGAGCGTTTCCGCCACGACCTCGTGCACATGGTGGCACACGACATGCGGTCGCCGCTGATGGCGGTGACCGGCTACCTCGAGCTGCTCGACATCGAGGCCGAGAAGCTGGCCGAAGACCACCGGGACTTCGTGACCCAGGCACTCGACGGAGCGCGCACGCTGGTCCGCCTGATCGACTCGATGCTCGACACCGACCGTCTCGAGTCCGGCAAGCTGCCGTTGCAGCTCGCCGACCGCGATCTGCGTGCGATCGTCGACCTCGGCATCGCTTCGCTCGGTCCGGCAAGCGCGCGGCGCCTGCCCGTCGAAGTGACCACTCCCGGTCGGATCGTCGTGCACGCCGACGGCGAGGTGCTGCGCCGGGTGATCGCCAACCTCTCGGCAAATGCGCTGCGCAGCTCTCCGGGGGACTCCTGCGCCCGCCTCGTCGCCTCCTCGGACGGCGTCCGGGCACGCCTCGAGGTCCACGACGACGGCGCGCCGATCCCGGAGGAGTTTCGCCCGCGGGTGTTCGAGAAGTACGCGACCCGGGCCGGCGATCGCAGCCGCGACCGCCGGGCGATCGGGCTCGGACTCGCCTTCTGCCGGTTGGCGATCGAGGCGCACGGCGGAGAGATCGGCTTCTCGAGCGGCGACGACGGCACGACCTTCTGGATCGAGCTGCCCGCCGCGGCTCCGCCCGCTGCCTCCTGAACTCCGTCAGGCCGAGGCGAGGGCGAGCGCTGCGCAGCTCTCGTGATCGCCGTCCCGCCCGGGGACGGTCCACTCGAAGGGATCGGACGTCTCGCGGATGCGGCACTCCATGACCAGCACCGTGGCGTCCAGCGCCCGGTCGAAGGCCGCGAGATTCGGACCGAGCCCTAGGGCGCCGCGCTCCTGCAGGGCGCCGACCAGCGACGCGGCGAGATCGGCGAGCGGCAGCGCTCCCAGGTTGCGGGCGCCCCGGGCGAGCTGACAGAGCTCGCGGACGAAGCCTTCGATGTCGGCTCCCGCCGCGTGCTCGGCGGCGCGCGAGGCGAATCCGGCGTAGCGCCTGCAGAAGTGAGAGAGCAGCGAGCGATAGAGCGTCGGATCCCACTCGAGCGCGGTCGAACGCTCGGTCGCACAGAGCCACGCCTGCCGGGTTTCGCCGGCGGTCGCCGCGGCTCTCTCCGCTGCGGGTGTGGAGGTAGCCGTCGCGAGCTGCGCCAGGTCCGCCGCAACCGCTGCGGGCTCGCTCAGGGCTGGCGCCTCCATCGCCACCAGGCAGACCGCGCGCACCGCGCCACGCGCGTCGCGCACCGGCAGGCGCTCGACCAGGAAGGAGGTCGCGGGCCCACCGTCGAACGATTCGATCTCCGGCTTGAGCACCACACCGCGCATCGCCAGGCGCTCGCGCTGAGCTAGCTCGCCCGCGAACTCCGGCGCCAGCAGGTCGCGGTCGAGCCGGCCACGAACCGCCTGAACCTCCAGTCCGAGCGCGCGAGCGTAGGCGTCGTTCACTTCGAGGTAGCGGCCGTCGAGGTCCTTGAGCGCGACCAGGAGGTTGCGGGAAGCGAGGAGGGCCCGCACGAGCGCGGCTGCCTCGGGGGGCTCGGAGCGCACCGACTCGGGACGGCGGACCTCCAGCGGGCGCGGCCCCGGCGGGCGATGCTCCCGCGTCGGTTCTCCCGGCTTCGTACGGCGGGTGAAGAGGGTCTCCAGCATGGCGGTCCGTTCCTTCCTGCGCGTGCGCCGCGACGATCCGGCCGGCGTCAGCTGGCCTGGGCGACCAGCGAGAGCGTCGGACGGGGAGCCCAGACCGGAACCCTGGGCGGCGCCGGGACCGACTGCTGCACCATGGCGGCGAAGAGGTCCTCCGCCGAGCGCGGGCGGGAGAAGAGGAAGCCCTGGGCGTATTCGATGCCCAGCGTGCGCAGCGTCCGCAGGTCCTCCTGGTTGTCGACACCCTCCGCCACCAACTCGGCGTGCACCTGATCGGCGAGCAGGCGGATGGCCCGCATCGTCGCCTGCTGGTAGGTGTCGCGGGCCACTCCGCTCACCAGGTAGCGGTCGATCTTGAGCATCGTCGGCCGGGTAATGAGCATCATGCGGAAGTTCGACGTGCCGACGCCGACGTCGTCGAGCGCGACGCTGATGCCGGAGCTGCGCAGCTCGACGAGAGCGGCGAGGAAGTTCTCCTCCTCGATGAAGTTCGAGTGCTCGACGATCTCCAGGGTGAGCCGGCGGAGATCGATGCCGACGCTCGTGCTGGTCTTCTTCAGGAACTCGACGAAGCGCCCGTCGCGGCCCAGCGTCGAAGCGTGGACATTCAGATGCAGAGCGAGATCGGTCGGCAGTTTGCGCGCTTCGCGCAGGATCGAGGAGATCGCCGCGCGGTCGACGATCGACTCCTCGTTCTTGCGGCGCGCGAACTCGAAGAGGATGTCCGGCGACTCGAGGGTGGAGCCCTTGGGCCCGCGGGCGAGGCCCTCGACGGCGATGATCCGCGGCTCGTCGTCGGCGATGCCGAGGATCGGTTGGAAGAGCGCCGTGATCGCTCCCGGCTCGATGACGCGTTCCATCAGCGACTTCATCATGACGCGACCTCCCTGAGGGGTATCTGCAGCAGGCTCACGAAACCGGCGAGCGGTTGACCCTTGACGAACACGGCCCGGGCTCCGAGATCGAGGCAGGCACGATGCACGTCGGGATCGCCATTGCCGGTCTGCACGACGATGTTGAGGCGGGGACTGCGGATGTGAGCCTGGCGGACCAGCTCGAGCCCTTCGAGGCCGGACAGGCCGCGCAGGTCGAGGTCGACGCAGAGCGCGTCGTAGTCGCGATACTCGAGGATTGCGCCGGCCTCCTCGAGCTCTTCGGCACAAGTGACCCGGCAACCGCTACGGGAGAGTGCCGTCCTCAGCAAGTCCCGGGTGGCCTGGTCGTCGTCGACGACGAGCACCTCGGTCTTCCGGGCGACGGCTGCGTGAAGGGCGGTTGCCTGGGTCATGCCAGGCAAGATCGCAAGCCCGCTGCCAACTCCTGGAAGCTCCGCGGAGCGGCTTCAAACTACTGTCAACAGGCCACTTGCACCGCGGCGGGGAGATTTCCACCGGGTCGTCGGCTGTCTGATTCCCAGAGCCCGTCCGGAGTCTGGACGGCGAACCGGATTGCCCGCCGCCCGGGTTCAGTAGCGCGGCACCGCGGGGTCGACGTCGCGACTCCAGGCATCGATGCCACCGGTGATGTTGCGCGCACCGCCGACGCCCTGGTCGCGCAGCATCGCGGTCGCTGCGGCGGAGCGCTGTCCGAGGTGGCAGAGCGCATACACCGGGCGGTCGCGCGGGACCTCGCCCCAGCGGCGCGGAAGCTCGTGCAGCGGGATCCACAACGTCCCCGGCAGGCTCGCCAGCAGGCGCTCGTGCTCGAGCCGGACGTCGAGCAGAGTAAAAACCTCTCCGGCGGCGGCGCGGCGCGCGACCTCCGAGGGCGCGATCTCTACCGGAAGCCCGGCCGAGGGCGCGTCGGCGGAACCTTCCGGCAACGCGCAGGCGTCATCGTACTCGACGAGATCGTGCTGGGTCGGCCGGTCGCCGCACAGCGGGCAGCCGGCGTCCCGGCGCAGCTTGAGCTCGCGGAATCGCATCGCCAGCGCGTCGAACAGAAGCAGGCGGCCGACGAGGGTCTCGCCGATCCCGAGCAGCAGCTTCACCGCCTCGTTGGCCTGGATCGATCCGATGATCCCCGGCAACACGCCGAGCACACCGGCCTCGGCACACGACGGCACCGAGCCGGGCGGCGGCGGCTCGGGAAAGAGACACCGGTAGCACGGCCCGCGACCGCGCGCGAAAACCGAAGCCTGGCCTTCGAAGCGGAAGATCGAGCCGTAAACATAGGGCCGGCCGGCGAAGTAGCAGGCGTCGTGCACCAGGTACCGGGTCGGAAAGTTGTCGGTCCCGTCGACCACCACGTCGTAGCCGGCCACCAACTCCCGTGCGTTCTCCCTGCCCAGGCGGTGGGGGTGGAGGTCGAGCTCGAGCGCCGAATTGGCTGCCCGCAGCCGTTCGGCCGCCGCCGCGAGCTTCTCGCGGCCGACATCCGGCTCGCCGTAGAGCACCTGGCGCTGGAGATTCGAACGATCGACGACGTCGAAGTCCACCAGACCGAGCCGCCCGACGCCGGCTGCCGCAAGATAGAGCGCCGCCGGCGAGCCCAGCCCGCCCATGCCGACGAGGAGGACACTCCCGGCTGCCAGTCGCTCCTGACCGGAGACTCCGACCTCTGGCAGCGACAGATGCCGGGCGTAGCGGCGAAGCCCTTCGGCGGAGAGGGCGGTCATCTGCGGGATGCTACCGCGGCGGAGGTCGCCGGACACCGGCGGCCGCGAAAGCGCTAGGATCGCACCACCGATGTCGACCCTTTTCGCCAGTCCCACTTTCATCCTCCTCGGCTGCGCCATCGTGCTGCTCGTTCTGCTGGTCGTGAGCTTCGCCTCGCGGCCGCGGGTCTTCAGCCAGTACCTGCGCGCGATGACCGGCATCCGGGTAACGCCGCGCGAGATCCGCCGCATCTTCAAGCAGCGCGGGCGCACCGGCGTCCGCGAGCTCTTTCTCGAGTTGCTGATCCGCGAGGACCTGCGCGAGGACGGCGTGGCGCATCCGGACGCCAAGGCCGCACGTCCGGTCGCTTTCGAGGTCGACGCGGCGAGAAAGCAGTAGCGGTGCGCCCATTGCCCGCCGTCTCCTACGACGAGGTCGCGCGCGACCTGCCCCTCCTCGTCGCCACGAAGCCTGCCTGGGCAGAGCTCGCGGCGGCGAATCTGCCGGTCTTCCTCGCCGATCACGCCGTCTGCGAGCAACAGGTGGCGCAGTACGCCCTGGCGCTCGCCGGCTGGTATCCGGACGACTTCGAGCTCGTCGAGGCGGCAGCGAATCTCGCCGCCGAGGAGATCCAGCACTTCCGCCGCGTGGTCGCGATCCTCAACCGCCGCGGCCTGCCCACCGGCGGCCGGCGCACCAACCGCTGGGTGCAGGCGCTGCGTGGCCGCATCGAGGAACGCCAGGGAGCCTGGACGAAGGTCGATCGGCTGCTCTTCGGGGCGATCGTCGAGGCGAGGAGCTGCGAACGCTTCACCCGGCTGCTCGAGGTCCTGCAGGAGGGCGACCCCGAGGTCGCCCGGCTCCTCGCCGACCTCGGCCCGGCCGAGAAGCGGCACTGGCAGCTCTTCTATCGCCTCGCCGGCCGCGAGGTCGAACCCGAGGCGCTCGCCGCGCGCTTCCAAGGCTGGCTCGAGTTCGAGCGCGATCTCGCCCTCGCCGCCGGACTCGCTCCGACCGTGCACGGCTGAGCTTGCCGCCTGCAGCCGTACGTCGCGCTAACTCTGCTCGAGCTTCTGCACGATCTCGGTGACTTCGAGCTCGGCACGGCGGATCTTGCCGCGGCAGAGCTCGAGGAGCGCCGTCGCGCGGCGCAGTTCCTCGGCCAGCCGGTCGATGTCGAGCTCGTCCCCTTCGATGCGCTGCAGAATGCCTTCGAGCTCGCGCATCGCGGCGGTGAAGCCCGGCTCGCTGGCCGCGGGGCTCTCGGGCGCAAGCGCGGGGTCCTGCCCTGCCGTCTTCCTCGAACTCATTTTTTCTCCTCGACTCGGCTATGCAGGAGCCCCCCGGCGAGCTCGGTCTCGATCGCCGACCCGGCGGCGACGGCCGCCGGATCCCGCAGCACGGCGCCCGCGGCATCGCGGGTAATACTGAACCCTCGCCGAAGGGTCCTCGCCGGAGAGAGCTCGGCCACCAGCCGCGTCCAGGCGCCGACCTCTTGCTCAGCCGATCGCAGACGATGCCGGGCGACCCGGCGTAGACCCTCCGCCAGTGCGGCGAGACGCAGGCCAGCTTGCGCGAGCCGTGCCCGTGCCGCCACGGCGCGTCGTTCGGCTCGCGCCAGGCGACCGTCGGCCTCCGCCAGCGTGAGTTTCGCCTGCCGCGCCAGCTGCTCACGCAGGCGCGCCATCGCGATCTCGGCGTTGGCGATCCTGGAGACGAGCTCCTCGGCGACCTTGGTCGGCGTCTTGAAAGACCGCCAGGCGACCAGGTCGGCGACCGCTTCGTCGATCTCGTGCCCGAGGCCGGTCAGCACCGGCTTCGCCGCCCGCGCCACCGCTTCGGCCACCGCCTGGCTGTCGAAGACCGCCAGGTCGCTCTTCGCGCCACCGCCGCGGATCAGCACCACGCAGTCACAGACGCTCGCCGCAGCGAGCGCCAGCGCCCCAGGCAAGGAGCGCTCCGCTTCGGCCCCCTGGACCGCCGAATGCACCGTGAGCACGCGAAAGGCGTAGCCGCTCTCCCGGAGCGTCGCGAGAAAGTCGTGGTAGGCGGCACTTCCGGCGGAGGTCACCAGCGCGATGGCGAGCGGCAACGGCGGCAGCTCGAGAGCCTTGTTGCGCTCCATCAGCCCGGCCTCGGCAAGCGCCGCCAGGGTCTCGAGCCGGCGCTGCGCGAGGTCGCCGAGGGTGAATGTCGGGTCGATCTCGCGGATCTGGACCTGCAGCCTGCCACCGGGAGGGTAAAAGTCGACGCTCACCCGGCAGCGGATGCGCAGGCCATCGGCGAGGCGCTCCCCGGCGCGTTCGAGCACCGGGCGGAGGCGCAGGTACTCGCCCTTCCAGATGACCGCCGAGACGACGCCGACGATCTGGTCGCGCGCCGCCCCTTCGCCCTTTTCTACGAGGTCGAAGTACTGGTGGCCAGCCGCGCTCGGACGCAACCGCTGCACCTCGCCCACCACCCAGACCGAAGAGAAGGCCTCGGCCAGAAGATCCTTGATCTCCCGGCCCAGCTGGGAGACGGAGTAGGTGGGCTCAGTGATAGCTCTGCAACTCCTTGGCGGAGGCGAGCGGCAGCGTCTCGGCCCACTCCACGGCCTTCTTGTCGCCGCCGGTGCGCTTCTTCATGAACTGCACGGCCTCTTTGCGGTCGCTGAACAGGCGGAAGATGAAGGTGTGCCCGGCAGGAGCGGTGAAGTAGGTGAAATCCTGCGCGCCCTGCGAAAGGGCGAGCCCCAGGTCGGCGTCGCCGTTGACACCGACGCAGGCCGCAGCGATCGAGCGGTGAGCGAGGATCAGGGCCTTCAGCGCGTCCTCGTGGTCGGCCAGCTCCTCCTTCGATTGCGGAGTGTGGAGCAGGGCGATCTTCCCGGCCTCCTCTTCGGCGAGCAGGTTGTACGGCACATCGTGCCGGTCCATCGCCTCCTTGGTCTCGGCCGAAGTCACGAAGACGTCGTCGGTGCCCAGGACCTTGTAGGCGAGGCAGAAGCTCTGCTGCTCGAACTTGGGGAAAGCTTCGCCGAGGATGCCTTCGTCCTCGACGGTGAAGTAGTAGATCCGGTTCAACAGGCGGCGTGAGGCCATGGGTTTCGTCCCTCCGAACGGACCCTTATATCAAAAACGAGGCCGTTTCCCTCCCAGCCGCCTACTTTTCGGGCAGTTTGTAGGCCTTGGCCGTCGGTTTGACCGGCCGGATGAGCCAGGCTGGGCGGCGGGTGCCGTCCGGGGAGTGGCGGTCGGCCGGGCGGCACTTGGCGAGCCAGTTTTCGTAGGCGCGCTGCGACTTGTCGGTATCGACCGCGATGTCGCCATAGCCGTCACCCGGGAGGGCTTTGGTCACCCGCACGGCCTGGTGCCAGCAGTGCATGCCGGAGATCGGGTCGGGATGGACCGGGAAGGTCAGGTTCTGGTGCACGCCAGCGTCGCTCCACCAGATGCGCAGAGTGTCGGGGTCGGTCGACTCGTAGGGCTCGACTCCGCGCTCGCGGCGCAGGCCCCAGTCGCTCCCCGAGCGGTCGAGCGAGACCGTCGCCATCATCTGGCGCTGGCCCTGATTCTGTCCGTTGACGTTTTCGAGCTTCCAGCGCCCCATGTGATGCGAGCAGGCGACGACCCCCGGCCGGATGCCCTCGGTGACCCAGGCCCTGACCACGAAGTGGCCGATCTCGGTCTCGACCCGCACCAGGTCGCCGGTCGCGAGAGCGAGGCGGGCGGCGTCGGTCGGGTGCAGCCAGAGAGGGTTCGAATGCGCGATCTCGTCCAGCCACTTGGCGTTGGCACTGCGGGTATGGACGTGCACCGGCAGACGAAAGGTCGAGATCAACGGCATCTGCCCCGGCTCGAGCCGTCGCGGGTGGACGTGGCTGACGATGTAGCCAGGGAGGGCGACCTCGCGCCAGCCCCACTGCGCGAGCGTCGTCGAGAAGAACTCGAGCTTGCCCGACGGGGTCGGGAAGCCGCGCAGCACCTTGCCATCGACGCGCACGCCGACCGCCCGCCGGCCGTCGGCGTCCCCCGCCGGCGCCCCGGTCGGCGCGAGATTGACCGGCGCCGCGGCCGCTGCGCGGGTGGAGACGCGGCCGAAGCGATCTTCCGCGATATCGACCAGCTCGCTCGCGGGGACTTCCACTTCGAAGAGCTGCCCGACGTCTTTCGACACCTCGAAGGCACCGAAGCGTCGCATGTAGGCGAGGGGATCGAGGCCGGCGGCGGCCGCCTTCGCCGGCAGGCCGGGCACCGAATTCTCGAAGATATGGCGGTAGTACTCGTCGACCGGCAGGCGGGTCCCCGGCACGGCCTTCGACTCGGCGAAGCCGCGAATGCCCAACGCACCGTCGCGATCGATCCGCCAGGTGAGCTCGAGCCAGAACTCGTTCTCCTCCCAGACCTCGCCGGGATTCGTCTCGCGGCTGTCGGTCACCGTCTCGCCGTCGCGCTCGCGCGCGGCACGCTGGACCGGCTGACGGAAGCCCAGCCACTGGCCGTCCTGGGTCTCGTAGGAGTGGGTGTCGTGGCGCTCGGAGGCGAGGCCCATCGGCAGCACGTAGTCGGCGAAGAGGGCGGTCTCGCTCCAGGTCGGCGTGAGGGCGATGTGCAGGCCGACCTTCGCCTCGTCGGTGAGCGCCTCGATCCAGCGGAAACCGTCCGGGTTGGTCCACACCGGGTTGTAGACGCGGGTGAAATAGACGTCGAGCTTGCCCCGACCCTCGAGCAGGAAGTGCGGCAGCAGGAACGACATCTCGTACATCGACAGCGGGAACTCGAGCGGCCAGTTGAGCTCGTTCCACT
>JBPOHI010000243.1:0-18774 GCA_052035735.1 Acidobacteriota bacterium | reverse complement strand
GGCGTGGCGGGTCCTGCGGTGCGGCTGGTCGCGGGCGCTCGCAAGCGCCTCGCCCGCCGAGGTCATCGCGCTGGGTCTCGCGGTGACGGACGTCGCCCCGTGGGGCCGGCTCACCGCCTACGAGCTCGTCGCCTGCCATCCCGGTGCGATCGCGGCCCTCACACCGGAGAGCCTGAACCGCCTGGGCCGCGGCCTCGCCGATTGGGCGAGCGTCGACACCTTCGCCTGCTACCTCGCCGGCCCGGCCTGGCGCGAGGGGAGAGTCCCGACGCGCCTCCTCCACGCCTGGCTGCGCTCGCCGGACCGCTGGCAGCGGCGGGCGGCGGTGGTGTGCACGGTAGCGCTCAACGTCCGCGCCCGCGGCGGCCGCGGCGACACCGCGCGCACCCTCGACATCTGCCGCCGCGTCGTCGCCGACCGCGACGACATGGTGGTGAAGGCCCTCTCCTGGGCCCTGCGCTCGCTCGTCGTCTGGGATCGCGCAGCGGTCGAAGCGTTCTTGCAAGAACACGCCGAAGCCCTCGCGCCGCGCGTCCAGCGCGAAGTGGGAACCAAGCTTCGGACGGGACGAAAGAAGGCGCCGGGAGAAGGTCGGCGAGCAGTCCGCCGAGAAACCTCACCACTCCGAGAGTCGCCGCAGCGAAAACCCCGCTTCGCGCGCTAGCGAGAGAGAATCTGGCGACGCAGAGAGGCACTACCGATCCACGCCTCCCGGCCCACAGCAGCTGCGCTGGCGTGGTTTCCATCTGCAGCGAGGAACCGTACTTTCACCCGCGCTTGCAGAGCAGCGGGCTGGGGCTATGATCTGGACAGCAGAGACCCTTTGCTTTCGAGTCACACAGCCTTAGTTCCAGCGATGCCCACGTCGTGAGTGTCGTGCAAGCAGTAGTGAACTGGCAGGAGGGTGCGCTGGCGTAATCCATGGGGCCTAGAGATCCTCGAAAGAAGAAAGCGATCGCCCTCCAGCCGAGCAGCCCACGGCGAGGAGGGCAAGCCGCCGAACCCGGGATTCGGGACATCAGCCTGGAGGAGTTCGCGCGGCGACTACGCGCAGACACGGGTGTTGAGAAGCGGTTCGCGCTGTTTCTAGGAGCCGGCTGTTCCGTAACCTCAGGCATCCCCTCAGCCTCAGGGCTGGTTCGCGATCGGTGGCTACCGCGCCTTCGTGACTATCAAGCGCCGGATCGCTCTGACCTGGAGGCTTGGGCTAAGGAGAGTATTCCGGACTACGACCCAGAGAATCCAGCTCTTTCGTATGGCGAACTCATCGATCGTTTGTTCCTGACGCCAGAGGATCGGCAACGAGAGATTGAGGACCTCTGTGAGGCGCGTACACCTTCGTTCGGCTACGCGGTGCTCGCGCAGCTTATCGCTCAACCCGCGGGGCGCTTCAATGTGGTTCTGACAACAAATTTCGATGACTTGATCGCGGATGCGCTTTATCTCTATACAGCAGCCAGGCCTCTCGTTATCTACCACGAATCTCTTGCCGCGTTCATCCGGCCAACACGAACGCGCCCGCTAGTCGTCAAGCTTCATGGAGACCACCGCCTATCTCCGCGAAACACGGCTCTAGAAACCCAAACTCTCGAGCAGGAGATCCAGCGGCATACGGCAATGGTACTTCACGACCGAGGCGTGATCTTCATTGGGTATGGCGGGGCAGACCGCGGCATTCTGAAGCTCCTTAACGAACTCCCGGGAGAAGCGCTCCCGTTTGGAGCGTATTGGGTCCATCCCAATGAACCCCACGGGTCAGTTCGCGAGTGGCTTTCGAAGCGACAGGGGGTTTGGGTGCGCAGTGGATGGTTCGATGAGGTCATGCTGCTGATCCGTAACGAGCTCGCCCTACCCCACCCCAGCGGAGAGCGATTTTCCCGTATTTTCCAGGACTACCAGCAGAAATTTCAGCAGCTGTCGAACTCAATTCAAGAGAAGCCGCCGGACGAAGCTGGAGTTCAAGCACTCCAGAAGGCTGTTATCGACACCGAAGCCCTATTCCCGAACTTCTGGAAGGTGATAAGCGAAGCGGGTCGCATGCAGCGCCGGGATTCGGATCGCGCGGACGAGATCTACCGCCAAGGAATCAAGCTGTTCCCGAACGAGGCACCCCTCCTCGGCAGCTACGCGAACTTCCTAAGTGACATTCGTAAGGACAACGCCGCCGCCGAGTCGATGTACGAGCGGGCGCTGGAAGCCGACCCGAAGCACGCCACCAACCTCGGCAACTACGCGATCTTCCTGAAGAACGAACGCAAGGACAACGACGCCGCCGAGTCGATGTACAAGCGGGCGCTGGAAGCCGACCCGAAGCACGCCACCCACCTCGGCAACTACGAGATCTTCCTGATGAAGGACCGCACGGACAACGACGGCGCCGAGTCGATGTACAAGCGGGCGCTGGAAGCCGACCCGAAGCACGCCAACAACCTCGGCAACTACGCGACCTTCCTGAGGAGCGAACGCAAGGACAACGACGCCGCCGAGTCGATGTACAAGCGGGCGCTGGAAGCCGACCCGAAGCACGCCACCAACCTCGGCAACTACGCGATCTTCCTGCAGAACGAACGCAAGGACAACGACGCCGCCGAGTCGATGTACAAGCGGGCGCTGGAAGCCGACCCGAAGCACGCCAACAACCTCGGCAACTACGCGATCTTCCTGCAGAACGAACGCAAGGACAACGACGCCGCCGAGTCGATGTACAAGCGGGCACTGGAAGCCGACCCAGAGAACGCCAACCACTACGCGAACCTCGCGCGCCTGTTGCTCGCCAACGGGAAGCCTGAAGGACTTGTGGCCCTTGATAGAGCATTCCAGTTGCTCCGGGAAACCGAACAGCCGCAAGTCGAACTTGAATGCGAGTTCTATGGGTTCGCTCACGGGCCTGTGCCCGGTCGTACGGCCGCCCTGCGAAACCTAAGAAGGCTGTTGGACCAGGGAGTGCGTTCGCCAGGCTGGGACCTGTCTCGGAATACTGATCGCGCGCTACTCGAGGGGCACCCTGAGGGACCGTGGCTACCGAAGCTGGCGGCCGTGATCAATGGCGATGCGCAGCCGGAGCTGCTCAGTGGTTGGCCCGCTTGGAACAGCGCTGCCGCCAGCTGTGAAAGCCCTCTTGTCAAGTAGCGTCTTAGCGGGTGTCGATGAGGTTCTCCGCTCACCTGGCCTCCGGGATCGGGGCGTACACTGTGCGCCCACGACTTCGATCCAAATTTCTTCTACTTCAGAATCCAGAAAATCCCTGGAGCTCGTCGGCTGGCTAGTTAGTCCTTCTCATCAGCGCGCTGCCGGGCTTCGCTCGTCCGCGGCTGACTGTATGTTCTGTTAGATGACGTGGGGCGCCCCGTGCCTCCTCAAACTACCCGACTCAGCCGCAGTTCCGAGAAGAACTGCACCTTCGGTTACCTCGATGAAGCTGGCACCTCTCAGCGGTACTTCGGGTGCGGGCTCCTGGTAGTGGGTCCAAATGTGTCGGGAAGCCAGGATGAAAGTCTGAATAGGAAACTGCGAGGCCTGAAGGAGGAGGCAGGCATTGCCGCCAGAGGAGATGTCGGGTGGAAGAAGGTGCCGACGAAGGAGGGGAAATACCTTCAGCTCTATCACCGCCTCATTGAAGGATTTCTTGCAAGTCAGCCCCTGTCCTTTCACGCTCTCGTTGTTGACACGCACAGCCATCCCATCGACTCGAAGCGCTTCTTCCGAGGCTCCAAAGACGCAGGGATAGATGCATTCGCGATTCAGCTCATTCGTTCTCGCCTGCTGAGATTTTGGGCTGGAGGTTCGCGCCTGTATCTCCGCTTTGACCGCCGGGACCGCCCCGCCAACCAAACGCTCTCGCTTGTCTCTGCGAAACTTCGCGCGCATTGCCGTTCGTCTGATACCGCGGCTCCTGAGGACCTGCGCATCAACGCACGAAGCGTCACCGGTGGTCGTCATCCGCTCGTGCAGCTAGCCGACCTTCTGCTCGCTTCCGCAGTCTCGCCCCTGAACGCCGAAGTAAAGAGTGCTGGGCGACGCGCGGTACTGGATCACCTCACGTCGGGCCTGGGTCGAGAACCATGGGTGCCAACTGCGCCGGGAGAGATGAAGTTCAATGTCTGGCGCTTCGAAGCAAGGTGACGGCAGGTCGCCTAACCGCGGTGCCCCAGACGCTCGTTCGTGCCCTCGTTCCGTCCAGTCGAATCGTGGACCTCGGTGGATCCTCTGTAGGCGGGCTCGGAGGAGAGGTAGCGCCTCAGTTGTCCGTGGGTCTCCGAACCGGTGAGGCCGGTCTCGTGGACGAACCTCAGCTCTCGCACTTTGCGCCGCAGTGTCCGGAGGAAATGGGCGACCGCGTCGAGGCCGCCGCCGCTGGTGCCGAATTGCCGCATCTCCCCTGGGGGACCCGCCTTCGGCGACCGTCACGTCGATCGATTCCTTGTGTACGTCGAGTCCCACGAAGGTGCTAGCCTTTTCCCCGGCCTGCCTCCTCCAGCAGGGTTCTGCGCCGGTGGACCTGCGAACCTTCCGGCGAAAGCCGTGACGATTGGAGGGGCGGACGCCCGACACACGATGCGACGCCCACCTGTCTCGACGTCGGGAACGAACCAACGAGATCGGCCCACCGAGGGGGCCTGGTTCATCGACATGCGGCACTACCTCGATGAAGCGGGTCGGTTGAAAGAGGAGATTCCGGAGCAGCCTCTCAGCATCGCGCTGTTCGCGGGCTCGATCATCGCGTGGGTCACCAGTGGCTCTCTCTCCTCGGTCCCCCAGGTCACCAACGTTTACTGTCGGCGGCGGCCAGGCCGACGTCGATGTCGCGGCGAGATCGTTGCCGCGTTGGACTCGGTCAGCTCCGCGATCGACTGGCGCTGCCCGGCCTGCGGCGATCACGGCTCCATCCGAGGTTGGGAGGGCTCAGCATGGGATCGCACGCTGCCCGATGCGTAGTCGCCTGTGGCGTGTCGCCTGAGAGCTCCTTCGAGCGTACGCACGCGGTGAGATTCCAGACAGTCACTCGCGCGCGAGGGGAGCGGGGGCATGGGCTTCAGAGATAGCCTCTGGCCGGAACCTCCTCGTCGGAGGCCCAGGATGTCCGTCATGTCCAGCCGAGTTATTGCTCTCGTGAATCGTCTGCTGGCCGTCTTGGCCTTGGCCTCGTTCGTCGCACCGGCGCTGTCGGCGGAAGAGCGAACCGCGAGCCCGTCTGAGGGGCTGATGGACCGGATGATCGGCCACTGGACCTTGACCGGAACCATCGCGAAGAAGGCGACCACGCACGATTTGGAGATCGACTGGGTGCTCCACCGCCAGTACGTTCGTATCCACGAGGTCTCCCGCGAGAGGGATCCGAGCGGCGAACCGGAATACGAGGCCTGGATCTACATCGTTTGGGATCCGAAGCGAAGTGAGTACGCTCTCCTATGGCTCGACAACACCGCGGCCACGGACTTCTCCGGGGAGGGAGTCGGCCACGCGAAGCCGGAGGGCGAGCGGCTCCCGTTCCTCTTCAAGCTCGGGGACGGAACCGGAATCCGCACCACGTTCGCCTACGACCGGGTGCGTGACACCTGGGCCTGGACGATTCAGAACCTGGACGGCGGGGGGAATCCAGCGCCATTCGCCGACGTGGTTCTTGTGCGGAAGGAGTCCCGTCCGCAGGCGGCCTTGCCCTGACTCTCGAGGGACCATGACGGAGATCCGCCTCAGCCCGATCGGCTACGTGCGCTCGCCGGTCACCGCGCAACGGGACGACGCCTGGGGTGCGGTCATCGCTCGGCTCGACCTGTTGCCCGAGTTTGCTCCGGGCCTCTTGGGCCTGGAGGAGTTCTCCCATGCGATCGTGCTGACCTATCTCCACGAGGCCACCTACGATCCGGGACGGCACCTCCAAAGGCGGCCCCGCGGTCTTGCCCACCTTCCCCTCCTGGGCATCTTTGCGCAACGCGCCAAAGACCGACCGAACCCCATCGGCGTCACTGCGGTGCGGATCGTCGGCGTCGAGGAGGGCGCTCTTCTCGTTCGGGGGCTCGATGCGATCGACGGTACGCCGATCCTCGACATCAAGCCGAACGTACCGGACTTCGACAAGGTCACCGACGCCACGGTGCCGGCATGGCTGCGTGAGATCATGCAGGGCTACTTCTCGTGAGTGGACGACCGACGGACTGCTGACGGCCGGGCGCCACTCGAGGTTGAGTCACGCACCATTCTCGCCAGCACAACTCCCCAGCTGAATCAGTCCCAGCCCTGTGCGCCACGATCCTCAACCGGGAGATTCGCTCCGCCGCCTCGTCCTCGTCCGCCATGGACGTTCGGCTCATCTGCACACCGGCTGGGTCGATATCGACGGCTTCCGGCGCTGGCGGGAGGCGTATGAGGCCGCGGCGCTCCGCGAGGGGGAGCAGCCGCCCGCGGCGCTTGCGGCGCTCGGCGCTTCGGCGGATCTCGTGGTTTCGAGCGACGCGCCTCGGGCCGTCACGTCCGCCCGGCTCCTCGTTGCGCACGGGGCGGTCGAGAGCTCGCCGCTCCTCCGCGAGCTCGACCTCGAGGCCCCGGCGCTCGGAGGGCTTCGATGGCCCCTCTTCGCCTGGGCGTTGGCGGTCGGTGCGCGCTCCGCTTTGCTCGCACGCCGGGAGCGCCATCGAAGGAGTGCCGAGACCCAACGGATCCTCGCCGCCGCGACCTGGCTAGATCAGCTTTCCGCGGGTCGCCCCACGACCGTCGCTGTCACGCACGCCTCACTCCGCCGCCGACTCTGGGGGGAGCTCTTGCGGCTAGGCTGGCGGCCGGAATCGAGCGAGCGCTCCTGGGCGCCCTGGAGCGCCTGGTACCTCCAGCGGCCGCGCCGCCCCGAACCCAATGGCCCGTCGGCCTGAGGAGCTCCTGAGACGCACGCGGGCTCGGATCGTCCTCGCGATATCGTAATCCTCCGAGCGGTCCATGCTCCTCTTCGCTGCCATCCTGATCTTCCTCACCGGCGTCGCGCACTCCTACCTCGGAGAGCGCTACATCCTGATTCGCCTGTTTCGCCGCGAAGATCTGCCGAAACTCCTCGGAGGAACGGCCTTCACGATCGGCACACTTCGCTTCGCCTGGCATCTCACCACCTTCGCCTGGTGGGGCTTCGCCTATCTCCTGTTCGTCGCCTCCCGAGGAACCGTCTCCGCCGACCAGGTGCTCACGACCGTCGGCGTCATGTCGCTCGTCTCCGCGGCCTTCCCGATCTACTTCACCCGCGGCCGGCACCTGTCGTGGATCGTCTTCCTGATCGTCGGCATGCTGGCGCTCCTGGCGCGCTAGAATCGGAGACAGGAGCGCCACCCAATGACCAGGGTCTTCGATGTCGTCGTCGAACGAGATGAAGAGGGCATCTACGTCGCCTCGGTGCCGGCGCTGCCTGGTTGCCACACTCAGGCTCGATCTCTCGACGAGTTGATGGAGCGCGTCAGAGAGGCGATCGCCCTGTGCCTCGAAGTCGAGGGCGATGAGGTCTCCAGGCTCGACTTCATCGGCGTGCAGCGCGTGTCCGTCCCGGCGTGACGCGCCTTCCGATCGTCACCGGACACGGAAGAGCTTCTCCGCCTCCTCCAATAGACGATGGCATTCCCCGGCTCGGATGAACGGATACGGCGGCCACGCCCCATCTCGTCGCGGAGTCGGATGGTCGCGGCGCTCTTGGCCGCGGCTTTCCTCTCGGCGCCGGCCGGAGCGGCGGATCTGAAGAGCGAGCTCGCGACGCTCGAGGTCGGGAAGGTCCTGCGCGACGAGGCGACGGGAGTGACGCTCCGGTTCCTGCAGAAGCACGCTGGCGAAGCCGGAGAGGACGGCTGGGGGAAAGCGACCTCCCTGGGCTGCGGGCTCTCGGTCCGCATGCCGGCGCCCTTTCAGGAGCTCGAGCAGAAGGCCCCGGCGACGGACGGAGCGGAGCTCACCTTCGTCGTGCTCGGAAGCCACACCGACTCCGGTGCCAAGTTCACCGTGATGTGCACGCGGCGCTCCGACGACACCTTTCGTGACGACTTCGTCCCCGCGACGCTGGCGGAGATCACCAAGAAAAGCGAAGTCCTCGAGCGGCGCGAGGTCACGCGGGGTGGCCGCACCTTCGCCCACCTCTCCTTCCGCGGCCGCGACTCGCTCGCCACCCTCGAGCTCGCGCGCCTGGGCAACACGGCCTATCAGCTCACCGTCGAGGTGCCGGCATCGGAGGCCGCTACGCTCACAGAGCTCTCGGAGAGATTCTTCGGCTCCTTCGCTCCCTGACGGCCCGCGAGCTCGAACACGAAAGCCGTCGCGGATCCTCGACTAAGATCCGCCGATCGGCGATGCCCTCGATCTTCGACCTTCTCTACGTGGCGCTCTTTGCCGCCGCCTTGCCGCTCTGGGACGCTCTCTTCTTCTGGCCGGCGTTCCATCGCCGTGCACAGGCCGAGCCCGAGCGGGCGCGGAGGCGCCTCTGGCAGCAAGGCATCGCCTCGGCCTGGCTGCTGGTGGCGATCGGCACGGCGCTGTGGACGACGCGCGAGAGACCCTGGGCGTCGCTCGGCATGGTGCCTCCCGTCGGATGGCGCCTGGTGGTCGGGATCGCCTTGCCCCTCCTGCTTGCCTCGTACCAGGCGTTGGCGGCCGCGACGCTGGCGCGTAGCTCCGAGGCAAGGGCGAGCCTGCGGCAGCAGATCGGCGAGATGAACACGATGCTGCCGCACACGCGGACGGAGTTTCTCTGGTTCTGCGGCGTGTCGGTGACGGCTGGGTTCTGCGAGGAGTTTCTCTTTCGCGGCTATCTCGTGTGGGTCCTGTTGCCGTGGCTCGGCTGGTGGGGGGCCGCGGCACTTTCCTTGTCGATCTTCGCGCTGGCGCACCTCTACCAGGGGTGGAGCGGTGTTCTCCGCACGGCGATGGCCGGAGGGTTCTATACGCTCGCGGTAGCGACGCTCGGCTCCCTCTGGCCGGCCATCGCCCTGCACGCGCTGGTCGACCTGGGCTCCGGGACGATGGCGTGGCTGGCGCTGCGCCGGGAAGTGCGCAGCGACAGCTGAACACGGAGGCGCCGCTCGACTTCTGGGACCGTTCAGCGACACCCTGCGAGAATCCGAAAGGAGGCGCGCGCTCGTGGAGGAAGGAGAGCCTTCGAGGTCCTCGTGGCATTGCGCCAGCGGATCGGTGCGTGGCCGCCCAAAGCGACCGCCTCGTCGTGAACGATTGCCGGGGAGCCTTGCGCCGCGCGGCGGCTCGCGGGCTGGGAGACTAGATGAAAATCCATTGCGCCTGCGGAGCCGTCCTGCCGGACCAGTCGGACTTTCTCTCCTTCAAGGCGCACCTCGTCGCCGACCGGGACTGGGAGGACTTCGTCGCCCCGTCGGAGACGGGCAGGGAGATCGACGCCTCCTTCGTCCGTCACGCCTATCAGTGTCCGGAGTGTGGCCGTCTCCACGTCGAAGACGCGGCGCGACGACTGCACGCCTTCTCGCCCGACGAAGCCGCCGTGCCGCAGCTTCTCGGATCGATCCGGGGGAACGCCTGGCGGGGCTCGCTGATCGGAACCTGGACCGACGTCGCGCCTCAAGGGCGCGCGAGCGGCGACCTCTGGTGTGACGCCGAGCAGGGTACGGAGGAGGAGCACGAAAGCTGGGCCGAGCTCGAGGCGGCCTACTTCGCGCTCTTCGAGCGCCTGCGAAGGCTCGACCGCCTGCGCTCAGCCTTCCTGCGACGCAACGGCAGCGACGTCCACCGCTGGGCGCCGGGCGCCAGCTAGCGCCGCTACCTTCGCCAGTCCACGCTGGGGAAGATCCCGTGGGCGGACTCGCGACTCAGGCTGAAGTGAGGCCGAGGCCGGCGGGCGCCTCCTTGGCGACAAAGGCGCGGAAGGCGCGCTGGCGGGCCTCGATCTCGGCGGTAAGAGCGTTGAACTCCGGCAGAGAGTGCAGCGCCGCCAGGGCGGCGTCCTTGCGCATCCACGGCGCATCCCAGTAACCCAGGTTGGCCGCCTTGCGGATCCAGTCGAGGGCCGTGGGAGCGTCGCCCAGCAGGGCGTGCACCTTGGCGATCCAGTAGGTGAACGTGCCGTCGGCTGCGGCCCCCGGCTCGGCGGTCGCGAGCAGCTCGCGCACGCGGTCGCGGTCGCCTTCGCCCCCTTCGCTCGCGAGGACGAAGGCGAGCACCCCCTGGGCGATCGGATCGGCCGGATCGAGCGCATAGGCCTGCTCGATCCAGTTGCGCGCCTCGCCGTGGCGGCCGGAGTACCACTCGGCGATGCCGCGCCAGTAGTTGTAGTGGGCGAACTTCGGCCGCCGCCCGACGAGCGCCGCCGCTTCGTCGCGCGCCTCCTCGAGGCGACCCTCGTAGATCAGCACCGAGAGCCGGCGGATCGAGTGCGCGTAGCGGCTGTCGGCCGCCGCGGCGCGCTGCTGCGCGGCGAGCGAGGCCTGCCAGAGGCCGGTGTTCTTGAACAGGTACGACAGGCCGTCCCAGGCCGCCGCGTGTTCCCCCGAGCGCTCGAGCACACGGGCGAAATCGAGGAAGGCGCGTTCGTTCTCGCCTCGTTCGAGATGGATGAGTCCGAGGACGGTCCGCGCTTCGACCGAGCCCGGTTCGAGCGCGAGGGCCTCCGAGACCGCCTGTTCGGCGCGGGCGTAGAGCTCGACGTCGCCGGCGAACTCGGCGGTCTCGGCGTCGTGCCGGCCGAGGCGGATGAGGAGCGCCGCGCGCGCCGAGGTGGCTTCGCCGGGCGGGAGCTTCTCGGTGAGCGCCAGCGCCTTGGCGAGCAGCGGCCGGGCGTCGCGCGGGTTGCGCGCCGCGGCGAGCTCGGCCGCTGCCAGCGTGTGCTCGATGGCGCGGGCGAAGTCGCGGCCCATCTCGCAGTGCAGCGCCAGCGCGACGCGCATCGAGTCGAGCCGTCCGGCGTGCAGACGGTCGAGCGCATCGGCGGCGAGGAGATGCTGCGCCGCGCGCCGCTTCGGGGCGAGCGCGTCGTAGAAGGCGTGCTGATAGAGCGAGTGGACGAAGCGATAGCGCTGACTCGAGTGGCCCGAGGCGAGCTCGAGGTCGCCGATCGGCTCGACCAGGCGATGCGCCGCCTGTAGCGTGCGCAGGCGCTCTTCGATCTCCATCTCGTCGCGGCCGGTGAGGGTGGCGACCACCGCCCCGGTGAACTCCAGGCCCTCGACGCTCGCGGCGGTGAGCAGCCGCTTGTCGGCGTCGTCCAGCCGCTCGACCTTCTCGCGGATGAGCGCCACCATCCCCTCGGGCACGATGCGGTCCATCGAGTCGAGCGCGCGCGCGAGCACCACCCGGCCGCCGTCGCGCGACACCGCGCCCGACTGCAACAGGTGATTGAGGACGTTGAGCAGAAAGAGCGGATTGCCTTCGGTACGCCGGAGCGCGAAGTCCACCAGCTCGGGTGGCGGGGGCGCGCCGAGCTCGCGCTCGAGAAAGGCCGCCACGTCGCTCCCGCCGAACGGCGCGGGCGCGATCTCGCTCCACGGCAGGTTGCCGCGTGCGAAGCTCGCCAGCGCGGCGCGCAGCGGGTGGCGCTGCGCCTCGACGTCGGCCGGGCGATAGGTGCCGACCAGCATGAGCTGCAGCGTGTCGAGGCGCGGCGCGAGATAGGCGAGCAGATCGATGCTCGCCGGGTCGGCCCACTGCAGGTCCTCGAGCAGCAGGACGAGCGGCCGGCCGGAGCCCGCCATGGCGATCGCGCCGACGAAGGCGGCGAACTCGCGCGGCATGCGATCGCGCGACCGCATGCCGGCGAGCGCTTCGCCGGCCGCCGCCCCGGCCTCGCTGGCGACGCCGGGGAAGTGCACCGCCCAGGTCGGAGCGAGCTCGAGAAGGCGCGGCAGCAGCGCCTCGCGTTCGCCGCCCGCGAGGAGATTGCCGAGGGCGTCGAGGAACGGCGAATAGGCCTCCGCCGAGCCGAAGTGCTCCGGCGAGCGGCCGAGCGCGAGGCGGGCGCCGGGGGCGGCGAGCCGCGCGCGGCGCAGGAAGGCGTGCGCCAGCGTCGACTTGCCGGCCCCCGGTTCGCCGGCGATGGTCACCAGCTGGCCGCTGCCGCCGACGGTCGCCTCGAGCAACTCGCCGAGCAGCGCGAGCTCGTCGGTGCGGCCGATCGGTTCCGGAGCGGCGCCGCTCGACCGCTCGCGCATGGCGCGGCGCAAGCGCGAAGGGCCGGCGGTGACGCCGGTCGCCGTGAGCTGCGGCACCGGACTCTCGAAGGTCGCCTCGGCAAGCGCCTGCACGAGCGCCGCGTGCAGCTCGCCGGCGCTCGCCGGCCGCGCCTGCGGGTTCTTGGCCAGGGCGCGCAGAACGGCGCGCGACAGCGGCCCGCCGACGCGCGGAGCGATCGCCTGCGGTGGCCGCGGCTCCTCGGTGAGATGGGCGAGGAGCACCTCCTGCGCCGTGCCGCGGCGGAACGGCACTTCGCCGGTGAGCAGCGTGTAGGCGATCACACCGAGACTGTAGACGTCGCTCGGCGTGCCCGCCGGACGACCCTGGCACTGCTCCGGGCTCATGTAGAACGGCGAGCCGATCGCGTGTCCGCCGGTGAGACCGGGGTCGTCGCTTTCGAGCATGCGGGCGAGCCCGAAGTCGGCCACCTTGGCGAGGCCCGAGGCGAACAGGATGTTGCCCGGCTTGAGGTCGCGGTGCACGATCCCCTGCCGGTGCGCGGCGTCGACTGCGGCGGCGATCCCGGCCAGCAGTTGCACCGCCTCGGCGGCGGGGAGCGCCCCTTCGACGGCGATGCGATCCGAGAGCGCACCCCCCTCGCAGTACTCCATGGCGAGGTACGGCTCCCCCTCCTCGGTGCGGCCGAAGTCGAAAACCGTGACCGCGTGCGGATGGACGAGGGCGCCGGCGGCGCGCGCCTCGCGGCGAAAACGGGCGAAGGCGACCGGCGACGGGAAGAGCTCCGGATGCAGGACCTTGATTGCGACCGGGCGGTCCATCTCCTCGTGCACGGCGCGGTAGACGACGCCCGCGCCGCCCTCGCCGACGCGCTCGAGCAGCCGGTAGCGGCGGTCGAGAAGGCTGCCGAGTCGCGGATCGATCGCAGTCAAGACGTCTCCACCTCCAAGGCGTCCCCAGGGGCTCGAAAAGGAGGCGCGAGCGTAACACGGCCGTTCGCTCCCGGCCGCCCTCGCGCGCCCCCGGAACCCTCTAGAATGTCGGCCGGATGATCCTCGGAAAGCGCGTCTGCGTCGTGATGCCGGCCTACAACGCCGCGACGACGCTGGAGCGCACCTTCCACGAGCTCGACCGCTCCGTCGTCGACCGCGTCCTGCTGGTCGACGACGCCTCGGCCGACGAGACCGTCGCCATCGCCCGGCGGCTCGGTATCGAGACCCACTTGCACCGGGAGAACCGCGGCTACGGCGGCAACCAGAAGAGCTGCTACGCCGCGGCCCTCGCCGGCCCGGAAGAGATCGTGGTCATGCTGCACCCGGACTATCAGTACACGCCGCGGCTGGTGCCGGCGATGGCGGCGATGATCGCCTATGGCGAGTACGACATCGTCCTCGGCTCGCGCATCCTCGGCAACGGCGCCCTGGCCGGGGGCATGCCGCTCTACAAGTACGCCGCGAACCGCGCGCTCACCCTGATCGAGAATCTCCTCCTCGGGCAGAAGCTCTCCGAGTACCACACGGGCCTGCGTGCCTATCACCGCGAGGCCCTCGCCCGTCTGCCGCTCGAGCGCAACTCGGACGACTTCGTCTTCGACAACGAGATTCTCGCCCAGGCGTTCGCCGCCGGTCTCCGGGTGGGCGAGCTCTCCTGCCCGACGAAGTACTTTCCCGAGGCCTCGAGCATCCACTTCGGGCCCTCGGTGCGCTACGGCTTCGGCGTGCTGCGCGTCGCCGCGGCCGGTTGGCTCGCCCGCCTCGGGCTCTATCGCGCCGGCTTCCTCCGCCTGCCGCCGGGCGCCGCGTGAGCGGCCTCGACGTCGTCGTCGTCGGCGGCGGACCGGTCGGCCTCGCGACGGCGATCGCGGCGCGCCGCCACGGCCTCTCCGTGCGTCTCGCCGAGCGCCAGCGACCGCCCTTCGACAAGGCCTGCGGCGAGGGGCTGATGCCGGCCGGCGTGCGGGCGCTCGCCGCCCTGGGCGTCGCCCCGCCGCCGCGCTCGTCGCCATTCCGCGGCATCCGTTACCTGTCCGACGGCGCCGTCGCCGAGGCCGACTTCCCGGGCGGTCCCGGATACGGCATCCGGCGAACCGAGCTCCACCGCGCCCTCGTGCGCCGCGCCGAGGAGACCGGCGTCGAGCTCGTGTGGGGCACGCGCGCCGAGTCGGTCGCGGCGGGTCTGGTGCGCACGGCCGACGCGGCCTGGCCGTGCCGCTTCGTCGTCGTCGCCGACGGCTTGCGCTCCCCGCTGCGGCGAGCGCTCGGACTCGCTCCGCAAGGCGCGCCCGCCGGCGCAGCCGGACCGGCCCCCGCCTGGAGCTCGAGCGCGCGCTTCGGCGTGGCGCGTCACTTTCGCCTCGCACCCTGGTCGGAGCGCGTCGAAGTCACCTTCGGCGTCGCCGCCGAGGCCTACGTCACGCCGCTCGCCTCCGACGAGCTCGGGGTCGCGATTCTCTGGAGTGGCGGCAAGGGCGGCTTCGACGAGCTGCTTGCCGCGCGCTTTCCGCCGGCGCTCGCCCAGCGCCTCGCCGGCGCCGCGGTTGCCGGTCGCGACCACGGCGCGGGGCCGCTCCTCCAGCCGTCGCGCGGCGCGGTCGCGGGCGGCGGCAGGATCGCCCTGGTGGGCGATGCCGCCGGCTACGTCGACGCGCTCACCGGCGAGGGCCTGTCGCTCGGCTTCGAAGCGGCGCTCGCGCTCGGCGAGAGCCTGGCGGCGGGAGATCTCTCCGTCTACGCGCGGCGCCTCGCGCGCCTCCAATCGCTGCCCAACGGTCTGACGCGGCTGCTCCTCGTCGCGGCGCGCCGGCCGTGGCTGCGGCGCCGCCTGGTGCGCGCGCTCGCCGCCGACCCGCTGCTGTTCGGGAACTTCCTCGGTCTCCTGGGCGACCGCCGCCCGCTCGGCGAGCTGCGCTTAGGGCGCGCCTTGCGCCTGTGTTCGCGACTCGCCTGGCCGGTCGCGGCGGCCGTTCCTTGACGGCCCGCTGGATCGGCGCGCTCCTCCGCCGGCGGCGCGTCGTCGAAGGGCTCTTCGCGGCGCTCATCGTGGCGCTCCTCCCCGGCGTCGCGCGTCTCGAAAGCGACAATTCGCCGGAGGCCTTCTTCCTCGCCCACTCTCCCGGCGTCGCACGCTACGCCGACCTCGTCACGCGCTTCGGACGCGGATACGACGCGCGCATCGTGCTCTCGGGGGAGCGCCTGTTCGACGAGCAGGGGCTCGCCTTCCTCGCCCGCCTCGAGCGCGAGGCCCCCCGCCTCGACGGCGTCGCGAGTGTCCGCGGGCCGCTCGCGCATCACCTCGGCGAGGCCGGGCCCGCCCTCCGCGACGCTCCGGCCGCGCCGGCGGCGTTCCGCGCCCTGCTGCTCGCCAACCCGCTCGACCGCGCCGCCGGATTCGTCGATGCCGCCGGCGACAGCGTCTCGCTGCTCGTCGCCTTCGAATCCGCCAACGCCGGTGCGCGGGCGCAGGCGCTGGCGGCACTCGAGCGTCTGTGCGCGGAGGCGCCCCGCGGGGTGGCCGCCGCGGTGGTCGGGCCGGTGCCCCTCGAGCGCGCGCTCGACGAATCGGCGCACGAGATCGCGAGCTTCTACTTCCCGCTCCTCCTCGCCCTTGCCGCGCTCCTGCTGGCGTTGACCTTCCGCGAAGCCGGCGCGGTCGCCGTGCCGCTCGCCTTCGTCGCGGCGGTCGAGATCGTGGTGCTCGGCGCGATGGGCTACGCCGGCGTGCGCTTCAACCTGGTCGTGGCCATCCTGCCGCCGATCCTCTTCGTGATCACGCTCGCCTCGGCGGTGCACCTGATGCTGCGCTGCCGCGATATCGAGGCGGAGGGCTTGGACGCCGCTGCGGCGACCCTCGCGACCTATCGCGACAAGGGACGGGCGCTGCTCTGGACGACCGTCTCGACGCTGGCCGGCTTCGCCTCGCTCGCCGCCACGCCGGTCGCGCCGATCCGCACCCTCGGCCTCTGGGCGGGGCTCGGCCTCGCCTTCGCCGGCGTCGCGGCCTTCACCCTGCTTCCGTGCCTGCTGTCGCGCACGATGGGGCGGCGCGCGGCCCTTCCCGAGCGCGCCCTCGAGTTGCGATTGCAGCGACTCGGCCGGCAGGTGACCGAGTGGGCCGCCGAACGACGGGGCGCCGTCCTCGCGGTCTACGCCGCGTTGGCCGTCGTCGCCGCGCTCGGGGTGTCGCGCCTCGCGGTCGCGAGCAACGCCCTGCACTATCTCGCGCCGCAGCACCCGGTGCGCGAGCGGATCGAGGCGGTCGAGCGCTCCGGCATCGGTCTGTCGACGGTCGAGCTGGTCGCCACCGACGAGCGCGCGGCGGAGGGCGAGGGTTTCCGTAGCGAGCGGCGACTCTCCGAGCTCGCCCGGCTCGCCGCCGAGCTCGAAGGCGTCGGTGGCGTGATCTCGGTGGTGACGGCGGCCGATCTCCTCGACGACGTCGGCGCGCGTTCGCCGCTCGCGCGGGTCTTTCCCGCGGCGGAGCTCCGCGCCCGGCTGGTGCCGCTGGTCTTCGCCGACGAGGCCGGAGGTCGCGAGCTCGCGCGGTTCCTCGCGAGCGACGGCCGGCGGACCCGCGTCACGCTCTTCGTGCCCACTGCGGGATACGAGACCGTCGATCCGCTGGCCGACCGCGCTCTCGAGTTGGCGCGTGCCGCGCTGCCGGGGGCGGCGATCGAGGTGAGCGGTCAGTATCCGCTGCTGCTCGCCATGCAGCGCTATCTGATCTCGACCCTCGCCTGGTCGCTGCTGCTCACCCTGCCGGTGCTGGTCTTCACCTTCTACGTGCTCCTGCGCGAAGTGAAGGGGACGCTCTACGCGCTGTTGCCGAACCTCTGGCCGGTGTTGCTGATCCTGGGCGGCATGGGCTGGTGCGGCGTGCCGCTCGACATCGCGACGGTGATGGTCGCTTCGATCACCCTGGGTCTGGTGGTCGACGACACGATCCACACCCTGGCGCACTACCGCACGCTGGCCGCCGAGCTCGGCGAGCGCGGCGCGGTGGCCGACCGGATGGAGAAGACCGCGCCGGCCTACCTGCTCACCGGCGTCATCCTCGCCCTGGGTTTCGGGGTCTGCGCCCTCTCCGGCTTCGCGCCGACGGCGCGCTTCGGTGTGCTCTCCGCCATCGCCATCCTGATCGCGGTAGTGGCCGACTTCACCCTCGTGCCGGCGCTCTTCGGAAGGCGATCAGGGTAGCCACCGGGGCCTTGCCGAAGCGGGAACGGGACGCACAGGCGCGCGGAGGGAGTGGCGCTCCGGCCGGTCGTCGTCTTGTTCCGTTCGGTGAGGACAGCCGTTATGCTCCACCTTCCATTCAATGCAACACTGCCGCCGTCCAAGGGGAGAATCCGATGAAAGCCGCCGCCAAGAAGTGGACCCTTCTGCCTCTGCTACTGCTCGCCGGTTGGGTGATGGCCGCGCCTGCTGCCGCCGTGACCATCGGCTATCCGTCGACCGATCACGCGAGCTTCCTGGTCGACGTTCCGTCCGACTGGGAGGTTTCGCCCGGCGAGGAGGAGGGGGATTTCGTCGACGTCAACAGCGACAGCGGCGTCTACCTCGCTTTCCGCACGATCGAGGGCAGCGAGGATGCCATGCAGGGGGCGATCGAGGACACCGTGGCGTACCTGCAGGAGAACTACAAGAACGTCACTGTCGGCGATCCGAAGGACGTGAAGCAGGCCGGCCTCGAGGGCTTCCTGATGGACGGCGAGGGCAAGGACGAAGACGGCACCGCGATCGTCTTCCGCGCCGCCTGGCTGGCGCTCGCCGACGGCACCATCGGTGAGATCTGGTTCGCGGCTCCTGCCAGCGACAAGGCCGGCATCGCCGCCGCCGCGAAGGCGCTCAACTCCTTCCGCGTCCCGTAACACCTCCGCCGCCCGGCCGCTCGCGGCCCGGAAGCTCTAGCGAACTTCCGGGCCCGGGTCGCCTGCCGGGGGCTCGAAGTCGAGGCGGGCGGCCTTCGCCCAGGGCAGGTAGATCGGCGAGTCGCTGCCCTCGACGAAGACCAGCAGCCCGGCGTTCGCAGCCGCGAGGTCCCCCGTCCGATCGAGCCGGATCTCGCTGCCGTCGCGCAGGACCACTCCGGCCCTCCCTTCGCCGCTCTCTCCAGCCGGCGGCAGAACGATCGCCGCTACTTTTCCGAACGGCAGCGCATACTCGATGCCCTCCGCTCCCGCGTCGAGGGTATCGGCCTCCGTGCTCTCGTCGAGGTCGAAGACCAGGCGGCCGGCGAGGAGCGTACCGTCGCGGGCGGTGACGGTGCCGTGGAGCGGCGGCTGTGGCGCGATCTCGTCGTAGGCGGGGCCGCTCGCGCACCCTGCCGGACCGGCTGGAGCCTCGAGCTCGACGCGCTCGAAGACCTCCCACGCCACGCGGACGCGCCCGTAGCGAACGTCGCTCACCGTCAACCCGCGCCGGCCGTCGCTGCCGGAGCTCGCTTCGAAAGGAAGCTCGCGGCCGTCCCGCAGCGTGACGAGGAGACCTTCCCTGCCGCTGCGGGCGAGCGCGCGAAGGTCGCCCAAGCGCAGACGCAGTCGCTCGCCGCCGCTTCGTCCGGAGAGCTCGTCGGAGCCGAGCGCAGCGTCGCGGTTCCACGCGACGAAGCCGCGGAACTCCCCGACCGCGGTGTGGACGACGCCGGAGAGCCGGCAGGCGAGACCGCCGA
>JBPOHI010000180.1:0-4737 GCA_052035735.1 Acidobacteriota bacterium | reverse complement strand
TCCAGCTCGGCTTCTACCTGACGCAGGAGCTCTTCGCGGCCAGCGACTATCGCCGCGCGGTGCCCGGGCTGACGTTGGCAACGGAGCTCGCTCCCGGAAGCAGCTTCCTGCTCTACAACCTCGCCTGCGCGCAAGCGAGGTCCGGGCTGCCGGAGGGCGCCCTGGCCAGCCTCGAACGGGCGCTCGATCACGGGCTGGTCCAGCCGTCGCAGATCGCCACGGATGCCGATCTCGCCTCGCTGCGTGACCGGCCCGAGTTCGCGCGTCTCCTCGCCCGCGCCCGTGAGCTCGAAGCCGCCGCCACGACCTCGCCTGCGCCGCAGTAACCGCGAGCCGATGGGCCCCTCCCCCCCCCCCCGAGGGGAGGGAGTGCCCGGGAAAATGACGCCGGTCATGCGGCGGCTCGGCAGCGATCGACTAGACTGTCCGCGATGAGCCGAATGCACCGAGGCGCCGTGAGCGCCGCCCTGCTCTGCGGTCTGGCGACCGGCGTGGGGATCTACACCTTCGCCTACGCGCGCGGAGCCTCCTACATGACCGACGACCCGCGCGCCTGCGCGAACTGCCACGTCATGGAGGAGCAGTACGCCGGATGGAGCCGGTCGAGCCACCGCTCGGTGGCCGTCTGCAACGATTGTCACACCCCGCCCGGCTTCCTGCCCAAGTATGCGACCAAGGCGCTCAACGGCTTCCACCACTCGCTCGCCTTCACCACCGGACGCTTTCTCGACCCGATCGTCATCACGCAGCGCAACCGCGACATCACGCAGCGGTCCTGCAGCAAGTGCCACGCGGCGCTCGTCGAGGCCATCGATGCGGTCAGCTCGCACAACGGCGGCGAACGCCTCGACTGTCTGACCTGCCATCGCAACGTCGGGCACCTTCACTAGCCGCAACCGCAGGTCGACGAGCGCCACGCGCTCGGCGACGAAGAGGAGACTTTCGATGAACGACCCGCAGCGATCCGAGAACCCGGTTCCCGTCCGCCGTGGCAGGTTCCTTCTCCTGGCCGCCCTCGCCGCCGTCGGCGGCGCCGTGGTCACCGCCCTGCTGGTGAACATCTTCGAGCACAAGCAGGAGGCGAAAGACCCGTTCTTCCGCGTCGTCGAGATCACCGACGAGACCGGTGATCCGGCGGCCTGGGGCAAGAACTTCCCCCTGCAGTACGACGGCTATCTGCGCACCGTCGATCAGGTGCGGACGCGCTTCGGCGGCAGCGAGGCGGTTCCACGTACGCCGACCGCCGCCGACCCGCGCTCCGCCGTCGCCCAGTCGCGCCTCGAGGAGGACCCGCGCCTGAAGACGATGTGGGCCGGCTACGCATTCTCCGTCGACTTCCGCGAGGAGCGCGGCCACGCCTACATGCTCGACGACCAGACCTTCACCGAGCGCCAACAGGTCGTCAAACAGCCGGGCACCTGCATGCACTGCCACGGTTCGGTCTACCTGCCCTACAAGAAGCTCGGCGGCGGCGACCTCACCAAGGGTTTCGAGCTGATGAACCAGATGCCCTACACCGAGGCGCGCAAGCTCGTCTCGCACCCGGTCTCCTGCATCGACTGCCACGACCCGGCGACGATGCAGCTGCGGGTGACGCGCCCAGGCTTCCTCGAGGGCATCCGGGCGCTCAAGGCGGCGCAGGGCATCCAGGCCTACGATCCCAACACGCAGGCCACCCGCCAGGAGATGCGCAGCTACGTCTGCGGCCAGTGCCACGTCGAGTACTACTTCAAGGGTCCCGAGAAGCGCCTGGTCTACCCCTGGGCAAACGGGCTCCAGGTCGAGCAGATCCAGGCCTACTACGACGAGGTAGGGCACAAGGACTGGACGCACAAGGTCTCCGGCGCTGCGGTGCTCAAGGCGCAGCACCCCGAGTTCGAGATGTGGAGCCAGGGCATTCATGCGAAGTCCGGCGTCGCCTGCGCCGATTGCCACATGCCGTACGAACGGGTCGGCTCGCAGAAGATCTCCGACCACCACGTGCGCAGCCCGCTGCTCAACATCAACAAGGCCTGCCAGACCTGCCACCGCTGGCCGGAGGAAGAGCTGCGGACGCGCGTTGAAGCGATCCAGGAGCGCACTCACCTGCTGCGCGATCAAGCCATGGACGCGGTAGTCGCACTGATCGACGACCTCGGCAAGGCGATGGCCGCCGGGCGCAGCGACGACGAGCTGGCGCTGGCGCGCAAGCTCCAGCGCCAGGCGCAGTTCCGGCTCGATTTCGTCGAAGCCGAGAACTCGACGGGATTCCACGCCCCCGGCGAGGCGGCGCGGATCCTCGCCGAGTCGATCAACCTGGCGCGCGAAGGGCAGCTCGCGGTGCGCGACGCCGCCTTTCAGCCGAGCTTCGTCAACGCTCCGACGCGCTAGCGGGAAGCCGGAGTCGGCTCGTCCGGGCCGTCCGCGTCGAGCCAGCCGTTGAGCGACCTCATCGCGTCGGCGAACCGGCGCGGGTCGCCCTTCTCCACCCAGCCGATCCAGTCGGCGGCGGCGCGCTCGAGCTCGCGGTAGACGCGCTCCGAGAAGCGGTTCGCCTTCTGGATCTCGTAGTAGAGCAGCGGGTTTTCGCGCACCACGCTCTCGGTGGTCGCGAACTGCGAGTGGAACGTCGTCGAGCCGACCGCGGTGAGCTCGGCGAAGGTGAGGCCGCTCGCGGCGAGCACGCGGGCGAAGAGCAGGTTGAGGAAGTGCGACAGCCCGAGCACATAGGAGGCGATCTCATCGTGTCGCTCGAGCGAGAGCGGAACGAGTGTCGCTGCGGTCTCGCGGAACAGCGCGGCGACGCGTTCGGTCGCCGCCGGCACGCCGCAATCGCACAGGCAGATCACTTTGTCGGAGAGTGTCCGGGCGCCGGCGCCGAACATCGGAGGGATGCTGGTGACCGCGACGCCGCGCTCGCGCGCCGCATCGAGCGCGGGCCGGAGGTGCTCCTTGACGCTGGCGACATCGCAGAGGACGCCGGTGAAGCCCGCCGCGGCGATCTCTTCGACCGCGGCGGAGACCCGGTCGAGCGGCACGGCGACGAAGACCATCGAAGCAGCGGTGAGCCCCTCGGCGAGCGTCGCGACCGCCTCTATGTCGCCGGGACCCGCGGCCGGGTCGTAGACCAGCACGCGATGCCCCTGGGTCTCGAAGAAACGCACCAGCCAGTGCCCCATCTTGCCGGCGCCGCCGACGACGAGAATCGTCTCCGCTGCGCCCGTGTAGGTCGAGAAGTGGTCGATCTCCTGCACCCGGCAGGCCTCCTCGACCAGCTGCCGCATGACGCCGCGCGCCAGCTCCGGAGCGAGACCCAGCGCCTCGGCGCTCGCGGCAGCGCGTTCCAGCACGCGCTTCTCGACCTCGAAGTCGCGCAGCGGGATGCCGGCCTCGATCTTCTCCTTCCCGACCTCGCGCGCCAGCTCCATGCGCTCGGCCATCAGGCCGAGCATCGCCGCGTCGAGATTGCGGATCCGCCGCCGCAGCCGGTCCAGCCGTTCTTCGCTCATCGCTCCTCCGGCGAGCAGACTAGCAAGGAGAAGGAAAATGCCTGGCTCCAATCTCCGCCACGAGGCTGCCAAATGAGGCGGAAAGCTCGGTAAAGGAGATCTCTCGCCACTTTCCCGTCGGCAGGTCTCTCAGTGCGAGCCCGCCGAAGGCAACTCGCCGCAGCCGCGTCACCTCGTGCCCCGCAGCCTTCATGAGTCGCCGTACCTCCCGATTCCTGCCCTCGGTGAGCGTCACGACGAGGTGCGACTCCCTGCCAGACACCTTGCGAACGACCACCTCCGCCGCGCGCAGAGCCTGCGAGGCCTCGACGATCCCTTCCTTTACCAGCAGGCTTTTTCTTTCGTCCCAGCGACCAGTGACGGTGACCAGATAGACGCGCGGGATGGCGTTTACAGGGTCGGTGAGCGCATCTGAGAGGCGCGGGTCGTTGGTGAAGAGCAACAGTCCGGAAGTCGCGAGATCAAGTCGCCCGACGGCGACCAGGTGAGCCGCCGCATCGGCGACGAGATCGTAGACCGTCGGACGCCCTTCGGGGTCCGAGCGCGTCGTGACATAGCCGCGCGGTTTGTGGAGCATGAGGCAGCGGAAGGCGGCGCGACCGGCGGCCTGTCCGTCGATGGCGACTCGCGCTTTCTCCGGTACGACCGCCGCCAGCGGGTCCATGGCGAGCTCGCCTTCGACCGAGACTCTTCCCGCCGCGATCCAGCTTCTGGCCTCGCTGCGCGAGGCGAGGCCCAACTTCGACAGGGCGCGCTCCAGGGTCACCTCGCCCGGCCGCAATCGTCGGCGCTCGTCCATGATTGGGGATCCTAGCCAATGCCGATAGAATTACGGCTCATCGCAGTCTTCCGGAGCTCCAGATGTCCGACACTCTCGCCACCCCCTCCGCGCTCTCCTCGCAGGACCTGATCGCGCTCGAAGACCGTCATGGCGCGCACAACTACCATCCACTCGAGATCGTCATCACCCGCGGCGAAGGCGTCTGGGTGTGGGATGTCGAGGGCAACCGCTACCTCGACTTCCTGGCCGCCTACTCGGCGGTGAACCAGGGACACTGCCACCCCCGCCTGGTGAAAGCGCTCACCGAGCAGGCCGGGCGCCTGACCCTGTGCTCGCGCGCCTTCCGCAACGACCAGCTCGGCAGGCTCTGCCAGGAGGTCAGCGCCCTCACCGGCTACGATCGCTTCCTGCCGATGAACAGCGGCGCCGAGGCGGTCGAGACCGCGATCAAGCTGGCGCGCAAGTGGG
>JBPOHI010000035.1:0-2118 GCA_052035735.1 Acidobacteriota bacterium | reverse complement strand
TCGAGATCAACCAGTACGCCCACGAGCTCGCGCAGATGACCGTCTGGATCGGCTACCTGCAGTGGCTCCGCCAGCACGGCACCACCACCTGGAAAGAACCGATCCTCCAGGCGATGAGCAACATCGAAAACAAAGACGCCATCCTCGACCTCACCGACCCCGACCACCCCAAAGAACCCACCTGGCCCAAAGTCGACTTCATCGTCGGCAATCCGCCGTTTCTCGGCGGGAAGCGAATGAAGGGTGAGCTCGGCCTCGAATACGTGGAGGCCCTGCGACGGCTCTATGAGGGGCGCCTTCCAGCGTTCAGTGATCTCTGTTGCTACTGGTTTGAGCGGGCGCGGCTTGCCATCGAGGTTTCAGATGCCGGCAGAGCTGGGCTGCTTGCAACGCAGGCCATCAGAGGTGGGGCGAACAGAAAGGTGCTGGAGCGAGTAGCCGGCACTGGAGGAATCTTCTGGGCGCTCAGCGATCGCGAGTGGATCTTGGATGGTGCAGCTGTTCATGTTTCCATGGTTGGCTTTGATGACGGGTCCGAGTGTGAGCGTAGCTTGGACGGTAGCCAGGTGAGCGAGATAGACCCGAAGTTGATCCAAACCCAGAACCTTGGAAGCGCAAGGCCTCTAGGAGCCCAGTCGGGTGTCGGCTTCATTGGCATTCAGCCGAGTGGGGACTTCGCACTTTCCAATGAGGAGACGAGGGCATATCTGAGTCAGTTCTCAGTCGATGGGCACGCCTGCTCGTCTGTCCTTCGACCCTATTGGCGAGCGTTAGATCTAGTGCGGCGTTCAGAGGATCAGTGGATTGTCGACCTTTCAAAACAGACCGAAACCAGTGCTGCGAGATTTCAAGCGCTGTTCGAACTCTTGAAGGCGCGAGTCCCGCTCCAAAGGTCAGCCAAGCACTTTGAGGGCTATCCGTTCTGGCGTTTTTGGCGCGTTCGAGGCGAGCTGTTGGATGCCATCGAAGGAATGCCCCGGTACTTAGCCACGCCAAGAGTCTCCAAGCATCGTGTGTTTGTCTGGCTTGACGCTCCGAGCCTCATCGATTCCGCGGTTGTTGGATTTGCTCGTGCGGACGACTACTTTCTGGGTGTCCTACATTCGCGCCCTCACGAGGTTTGGGCGCTTGCGCAGGGGACTCAGTTGCGGGAGAAAGAGAGCGGCTTTCGTTACACGCCGACGACCTGCTTCGAGACATTCCCCTTTCCTTTGCCAGCAATGAGCGTAGCGGAGGCCATCGGCGCAGCGGCGAAGGAGTTGGATGAGCTGCGGAAAGCGTGGCTGAATCCGCCGGAGTGGGTGAAGGAGGAGGTGTTGGAGTTTCCGGGGTCGGTGGATGGGCCGTGGAAGCGGTTCGTGCACGAGGCGGATGCGCGGGGGATCGGGACGGTGCGGTGGCCGCGGATCGTGGCGCGGGATGCGGAGGCGGCGAAGAAGCTCGCCAAGCGCACCCTCACCAATCTCTACAACGAACGCCCCGCCTGGCTCGACATCGCGCACAAGAAGCTCGACGAGGCGGTCTTCGCCGCCTACGGCTGGCCGAGCGACCTCACCGACGAGCAGATCCTCGAGAAGCTTCTGGCCCTCAACCTCGAACGCGCGGCGATACAATGAGAAGGTATGAAGAGTAGCGCGTTACTCGCAGAGGCGAGCCGGCTCGACGTCGCGGAGCGAATCGAACTGGTCGAGGCGATCTGGGAGACTCTTGCCATCAATCCGGACTCGCTGCCAGTCCCGCGGGCGCACCAGGACGAGCTCGACCTTCGCCTGGCGGACCTTGAGGCCTATCCCGAGGCCGGCAGCTCCTGGGCCGAGGTTCGAGAGCGGCTCGAACGCCGCCGCCAGTGAGCCTCGTGGTCGTTGTTCGGCCCCTGGCTGAGCGCGATCTGGAAGATGCGGAGGATTGGTACGAGTCGCGACGTCAAGGACTCGGCGGTGAGTTCCGCGAAGCCGCTGGAGCGGCGTTCGCGCGGCTGGCGCACTCCCCCCTCGCCTTCCCGATCGCCTATCGAGGACTTCGTCGGGCCATCGTCGCCCGCTTCCCGTACCTGATCTACTTCGTCGCGTTGCCAGACAGAGTGTTGATTGTCGCCTGTCTTCACATGGCGAGGAACCC
>JBPOHI010000129.1:0-10596 GCA_052035735.1 Acidobacteriota bacterium | reverse complement strand
CGCCCGGCGAAGCCGCCGCGAATGTGGATCTCACGAAACTCACTCTGGTCGAATGCAGCATCGGGTCCCGAGATCCCGAACTCCCGGAGGTGCGCCGCCAAGGAGGATTCCCCCTCCTCCCGCTCCACTCCGTAGTCGGTGACCTGGAAGGCGAAATGGCACTCTTCCCACAGAAGCTCCTTCACCTTTGCGAGATCTTCTGGCGGCAACGCCAGCACATCGTGGATCGTCGCCGTCATCTTGTCGGTGACCTCGGAACCGTTCTCCTCCCCCCCGAACAGCACGAAGGGGAGCTCCCGTGACAGCAGCGGAACGAACAGGGTCAGATGACCCAGGTTCAGGTCATCCCAGCGGACCCGCCCGACGAGCTCGGATTTCGTCATGCGCCTCATGATAGCTGGGCGGTGGCCAGCCGGCGGAACCAGAAGCTGCAGTACAGACCGATGAGGTCCGCCGGAAAGTACTCCTCGAGCGCCGCCCATCGGGTTCTCATGACATGCCGCCCCGGCCAGAGCACCGAGAACGCCTCCGAATACGTCAGGAGCGCCTGCAGCAGATACTGCTCGGAATAGCCCCAGTCGTGCCACGCTGCCGGATACTCGTCGGGAAAGAAGATGTCATGCACCTGAACGACGACGCCCGGTCGGAGCAGCGGGACGACGGACAGGAAGAGATCGGTGACCTCGGAGCCGTACGTCGCCTGGTGGCTCGAATCGATGAAGACGAGGGAGTCCTCCGGCAGGTCGGTGAAGAACGCCAGGGGAATCTCCTGGACCTTCCTGGGAAGAAACTCGTGCGCGACATTGGACACGGCCGCGCGCGGCTCGGGGTCGATGCAGGTGAGGTGACCGTGCCGATTCAGGTCGATGGCACCGCGCAGGACTCTCGAGCTGAAGCCCGATCCGATCTCGACCACCCTGGAGAACCGACGCGAGCGGACGAAACAGTGCGTGAGGGCCGCATCGACCAGGCTGAAGTACGGATTGGCGTAGCCGTAGGCGGAGCCGCTCGGTTCGGCCGGAAAGGGCAGGAACTCGTCCCGATAGCGCTCGAGCAGCGCGAAGCCGTCGTCGATCGCGCCCTCGTTCCAGTCGATTCCGACGCACGGAGAGCGCGGTGGCGAGGGTGGAGCCGGCGGCGGAACCGGTGGAGGGGCCGCGAGGGAACGGGCTCGCTCTTGGAAGAGGCGTCGCATCGTGGCTCCGCCACTTAACCACGATTCCCGGCGGTCCGCTACCTCGCCTAGAGCAGCGCCGTATGGCATTATGGCTTCGTTATGGCATCGCTCAAGATGACCTTCAGTCTCGACGAGACGACCGCGGCCCAGCTGGAGAGAACGGCGGAGCGGCTGCAAACTTCGAAGAGCGCCGTCGTACGGGAGGCGGTCGCCGAGTACGCGGCGCGCGCCGGCAGAATGAGCGCCGCCGAGCAGCGAAAAGCGCTCCGGGCGTTCGACGACCTGGTGCCCAAGATCCCATCGCGTCCCGCGAACGCGGTCGACGAAGAGCTCGCCGCTTTGCGGCGCGAGCGGCGCTCCGGCGGGCGTCGTTCCCCCAGCGAGCCGTGATCGTCGTCGACACCTCGGCGCTCGTGGATAGCCTCACGGGCCCCCGCCGCTCGGCGGCGACGATGCGCGCGCTCCTCAGCGAAGGGGAACGTCTCGTCCTGCCAGCGCTCGCACTCTACGAATGGTGGCGCGGCCCGCGGCTCGAGCCGGAGATCGCCGCTCAGGAAGCCCTCTTTCCCCGCTCCGCTGCGCTCGCCTTCGGGACCGACGAGGCGGCGATCGCCGCCCGGCTTTATCGCTCGCTTCAGCGCCCCCGCGGGCGAGAGATCGATCTTGCGATCGCTGCCCATGCGATCGCTCTCGAGGCCCGCCTCTGGACGCTCAACCCGCGTGACTTCGGCGACATCCCGGGTCTCGATCTCCTGGCCTGACGGATCCCGTGCGGAGCGGCGCGCGCCGCGCCTGGAATACACCCGCTCTGGCTAGAATCCCTCCCATGCGACCGCGCGCGATCGTTCGTCTGTGGGTGGAGGCCTTCAACCGGCAAGATGTCGCGGCGCTCGCCGGCTACTACGCCGAGGACGCGGTGAACCACCAGGTCGCCGAGGCGCCGGTCCACGGGCGCGAGGCGATCCGCGAGATGTTCGCCGCCGGTTTCGCCGCCGCGCCGATGGTCTGTATCGTCGAGAGCCTGTTCGAAGACGGCGAATGGGCGATCCTCGAATGGCGCGACCCCCTCGGCCTCCGCGGCTGCGGCTTCTTCCACGTCGTCGACAATCGCATCGTCTTCCAGCGCGGCTACTGGGACAAGCTCACGTTCCTGCGCATTCACGGCCTGCCGATTCCGCCGATGCCGACCTAAGATCCGAGCTTCGGAAGGACCGTACGAGGCGGAAGCCCTGGGAGAAGACGATCCCGTGAACGGTCCAGGAGCCCTACGGTCGGACAGCCTGCCGACTTGAAGAGACACCGGCGCTCCCTCCCTTTCCCATCTCTCGCATTCTGCCGACGCTGCCCCTCCTCCGAGCCCGCCAACAACGGATCCTCCGAGGTCCACGATTCGACCGGACGGAACGCGGGCACGAACGAGCTCCCGGGACGCCGCGGAAAGGCACCGCGGCCACGCGCCTCACGGCGCGCGAAGGGCCTATTCACTCTCGCCAACTATAGAACCGCGTCCAGCGATTTCAGCTCGGCCTAGGGGTCGCCCGGCCGTTCCCTGGGCGGCGGTCGGCCGCGGCTAGGTTGCCGCGAGGAGCTCTAGGAGTTCCTTCACCTTCCGAGCCTTCACCGCATAGCCTAGGTGCATCATTGCCTGAAGAGGTGCCCCCGCTCCTGTAGTTGTTGGAATGCTGCGCCGCACAAGCGCGCCGTCGATTGCGAAGGTTGGACCGGCATACAAGACCCCAAAGAAGCGGTAGGAGGCGCCCCCGAAGTACGAACTATCGTGGCTCACAACCGGCGATCCGGATGAACCGGGAAAGCAGGCGATGTCGACCATGAACTCTGGTTTCCCGTCATAGTCGATTGCAGGGTGAGTTGCCGTGGACCCTCGGCGCAAAATAGGCAGGTTGTTCTCCTCATCCCACAGACCCTGAGGGGCCCCGATCATCATCACCTCCATTAGTGCCAGATATCGGCGCTCTTCCTCCTCGGTGGGAACGAGACTGGTACTGATCGCCGAATAGAATGGTTCAACGGGAGGGCCCTCAGAAACTCGGATGAAGTCGGAAACCGCAATGGCACAGAGGTCGACGCCTTCTTCTGGGTGGGGAATCCACCTCGCTTGCGGGAGCGCATGCTGGAACGACACGATCGGTCCCGGCGAGAAGTCGTGCCACGCTCCGGAACCGGCAGTGTGAAACCGAAACCGCGCTCCCGTGGCACCTTCCAAGACGTGCTTGTTGGTGACGAGATAGTCGCTCGGAGGTTCTGAGCGACCTGCCCGCTGGTGAGAGCAGAAGAAAGCTGTTCCCGAACCCACTTGATCATCCTCGTATCTGAGCTCCACCCGGATCGTCGAGAACATCAGCTGCGCGGACAGGTTCTGGGCACTGATGCGATATGGAGGCACGGTCACCTCGACTGAGTTCTTCGTTATGGCGCCCCACTCTTCCGGGTCGCGGGGCCTGGCCCCGGACGGTGGGCGGTTTGGGCGCCGAGGCGGTGGCCAAGGCGTCGGGGAAAACGATCAGGCGCTCGCCGCAGGCGCAGCCTCCTCGGCATCTGCTCCTCCTAGGGGGATTCTTCCCCCCTCAGGCGTCCAAGGAAACCCTGGGGCGCAGGACGTGCAAGCAACTCGGCTTCCGAACAAGCAGAGTCTGGTTACGAAGTCCTTTGTAGCCGCCCAACTCGCAACTGCTCGGGCAACTTCGCTGAGACTGTGCGCTTCGCTCATACTGCCGCCCAACGGCAATAGCTAAGTGGCCGCGCCCGGAGCGAAGCGACGGGTGCGGTCCACTTGAGCGCCTGGTTCGGCGGACAGATGCGGCTACACACGCAACTCGCCCAGCTCAACCTCGAGATTGCCTGCGATCTTCTCAAAAATTCTGGAAAAATATGGCCCAAGGGAAACGACCGATAGCCGCAAGCCCAATGGCCAGCCATGGTAGTAGTTGAGATAGGCGGCTATCGACTGACGGTCCTCGGTTTCAAGCGCATCAAACGGATCCTGGACACTGTAAGCATGGTACGCCGAGAGGTGTATGAAGGCACAGCCGAAGCGATAGACGGCCTCCGCCCAGCCGTGGAGCTGCTTGGCGAGTTGGACCATCGCCGCATCGGTAACCACCCTGCCGCGCAGACGCCACCGCTTGCCGCCGATGGTTTGCCCGAGGAGCTCGCGTCTGGCATCGACTGGAACGGATCGAAGGTAGATCACTCTCACCATCGAATCCAACTCCTGCCTAAGCACTCCCATCGCGTGGCCATACAGGCCCTGAGCGCAAAGGATCTCAACCGCGCGCCGATTCTCTGCGGACCTGGCGCGAACCAAAGCTCGGAACTGTTCAAGCGCCATGAGGTTCGCCGACTTTCCCTCACTCCGCAGTTGAGTACGAGTTTTCGTTGGGCGAAAACGATTCAGGGAGCTCGCTCCCGACAGGGGCCATGCGCACCACCATTACGTAACGCGGGCTGCCCAGGTCAGTCGGAAAGCCCTTCACGGCACGCACGGCCTTCTCTGAAAAGTCGAGATCATGCAGTTGGAAATAGCGCCTTCGAAGCTGAAAAGCCAAAGAGTGGCTGAAGCGATAGAGCGTGTCGTCGTACTGGTTCAACGCGGCTGCAAGCTGAAGCGGAAGGACCGGTGCGTGAGTAACAGCAGCGCCTGAGCCTCTCAGCGGCAAGCGATGGAACGGCCCATCCCACTCTCCGCTTGCGTGCGGCACAGGGTCGAGGACCGCCACAGGATTGTAGTCATAGAGGATCAAGCGCGCCTGCGAGGTATTGTCGAGAATTCTTGCGACCTGGTCGTGTCGAACCTGGCTGAACTTCGTGGAGTCGCGGGCGCGGAGCTTGGCCTCGAGGAAACCAGCTCCCTCCACCGTCCCTGCGCCAGGCACGGCATATCGCACCAAGAGACCGATGTCGCCGAAGGCCGTTTCGCGTCGACCGTGTAGCTTGTAGACCTCGCACTCGACTGTCGCCGTGTGATGCGCAGAGCGAATGGTGAAGCTGCGGAAGTGAGAACGAAGCCCAATCAGCAGAGCGTGTGTGATTGCGTCTTCCTTCCAGTCCAGAGGGAAGTGCGACGCGACCGCATGCCGGACTGTCTCGTCGACGAGGTAGTCGAACTCTTCAGAGATCATGTCCCCTCCGTATGGCTTCTTGCAGACAGTTGCGACCTACCAGCGGCCGCCTAGACAGTATGGCTTCGCATAGTGGGTCGAGTGGTCTGCCCCTCCAATCGCCGTGGATTACGCTGGGAGGTGTGTAGGCCAACCGGCGCAGAGCCATGCTGGAGGAGGCAGACCATGGAAAAGGCTAGCACCTTCGTAGGACTCGACGTACACAAGGAATCGATCGACGTGACGATCGCCGAAACCGGCCCCTCAGGGGAGGTACGGCACTTCGGCACCATCGGCGGCGACCTCGAGGCGGTCGCCAAATTGCTCCGGAAGCTGCGGCGCAAAGGGAGCGAGCTGAAGTTCGTCTACGAGGCCGGCCCCTGCGGTTCCGAGATCTACCGTTTCCTGCGCGAGCAGGAGATCGCCTGCGCCGTCGTCAGTCCCTCGCAGATCCCCCGGCGATCCGGCGACCGCATCAAGACCGACCGCCGCGATTCCGAAACGCTCGCCCGGCTCCATCGCGCCGGCGAGCTCGCCGCCCTCTACGTCCCCGAGCCCGAGGACGAGTCGATCCGCGACCTCGCGCGTACCCGTGAGGACATCCGCCGAGCGCGCCACAAGGCACGTCAGCAGGTGCAGGCCCTTCTGCTGCGCCACGGACGGCGTTACGCCGGCAAGTGCGCCTGGACCCTCGTCCATCGCCGGTGGTTGAGCGATCTCAAGCTCGATCACCCGGCGCAGCGGCTCGCCCTCGAGGAGTACCTCGCCGTGGTCGACGAAGCCACCGCTCGTCTCCAGCGGATCGAACGAGCGCTCATCGAGCAGGTCGCCTCCTGGCGTTTCGCTTCGGTCGTCGATGCGCTGCAGGCGATGCGCGGCCTGGACACGATCGCCGCGATCACGTTGGTCACCGAGCTCGGCGACCTCACCCGCTTCGACTCCCCGCGTGAGCTCATGGCGTTTCTCGGCCTCGTACCGTCCGAACATTCGAGCGGCAGTCGACGTCGTCTCGGAGGAATCACCAAGTGCGGAAACTCTCACGCGCGCCGCATCCTCATCGAAGCCGCCTGGGCCTATCGTCACCCGGCCCGCATCGCACGACGGCTCCTGCTGCGCAGCGAACAACTGCCGCCATCGATCCGCGCGATCGCCTGGAAGACGCAGGTGCGGCTCACCGCGCGCTATCGAAGGCTCGCTGCCCGTAGCAAGCCGCACCAGGTCGTCGTTACCGCCATCGCTCGCGAGCTCACCGGATTCCTCTGGGCCATCGCTCGCGCCCACGCCGCAAATCGCTGACGTCAGAACGAAACGAATCCGCTAAAGGAGAACAACAGACACACGACAAATACCGAGCTCTCTGACGGGATCGTCGGGGGCGCCGCCACGGTCCGGAGAACCCTCGCGATTCCGTTTCCGGGCAGCGCTACGTCGCCACGCCCGAGCCTAGAAAGAGGCAGCTCCGAGACGATTCACGGTCTGGCGGAAACCAACCCGCGAATATCAGCAGGATCCACCGTCGTCTCAGCCGGCGCCGCCTTCGGCGGTCCCATCAGGGAGCTTGGTCAGCAGTGCGAACAGCGACGAAGAAAGGGAAGGCCTCGCCTGATTGACAGGAAGAAGCCATATCAACGGATCATGAGCTCAGCGGCGGACAGGCGAAGCCCGGCCGTCCGCTGGAGCGAAGGCGGCACACTACGGGCGCCACACGCGAAGCGCCACGGGCTCACGGCCTGGACCAGTATTGAAAATCACCGGGACCGAGCATCGGAGCGCAATCACCACTGGCGGCGTAGAGCTGCATCTTGAACTGGATCGCGCTAAGTGGATAGAGCCTGCCAAACAAGCTCTGAGTGCAGTTTGAGCCGGAGTGTTCGATAGTGAGATCGAAGAAACCCTCGGATTGAAAGTACTTGCCCGCAGCGCTCTCTTGAGCGCCTGCGGAGGTGAAAGCAAACGAGAGATGGGGGCCGTCCTGCTTGATGTCGATCAAGAGCCCATCCGACGGCGCAGCAGTGCGGCGCCATTCCCCTTGGACTTCTGGAATCGCGCCGGCCTTCGCCGCAGTTGCAAAGAGTGGAAGAAATGCGAGGACCGAGACTAGAAGCAGGATCGGGCCGAACAGCCGCAGGAGGCGCTTTGCCCGTGGCTCAAAGGGCGGGAACTTGAAGACGCCGAAGTCCTGGCCCGCGAAGTAGGGAGACAGGCAGAGGATGAAGCAGAACGCCAGAACAGCGTACCCAAACGCTTCGGGAAGCCCCGACATGGTAAAGAGGCTGATGCGTGGACTCATTTCTGCTCTGCCTCCGCCGATTCGGAATCGCGCTCGCGGGTGTTCTGCGGCTCCTGGAAGGTCTGAGCGCTTCCAGTGCGCTCTAGACAGTATGGCTTCGCATAGCGGGTCGAGTAGTCTGCCCCTCCAATCGTCGTGGATTACGCTGGGCGGTGTGTAGGCCAACCGGCGCAGAGCCATGCTGGAGGAGGCAGACCATGGAGAAGGCTAGCACCTTCGTAGGACTCGACGTACACAAGGAAACGATCGACGTGACCATCGCCGAAGCCGGCGCCGCGGGAGAGGTGCGGCACTTCGGTACGATCGGCGGCGACCTCGAGGCGGTCGCCAAGTTGCTCCGGCGATTGCGGCGCAAGGGGCGCGAGTTGAAGTTCGTCTACGAGGCCGGCCCGTGCGGTTTCGAGATCTACCGATTCCTGCGCGAGCAGGAGATCGCCTGTGCCGTCGTCAGTCCCTCGCAGATCCCGCGCCGTTCCGGCGATCGCATCAAGACCGATCGCCGTGACTCCGAAACGCTCGCCCGGCTCCATCGCGCCGGCGAGCTCGCCGCCCTCTATGTCCCCGAGCCTGAAGACGAGTCGATCCGCGATCTTGCGCGTACCCGCGAGGACATCCGGCGCGCTCGCCACAAGGCCCGCCAGCAGGCGCAGGCCCTCCTCCTTCGGCACGGACGCCGCTACACCGGCAATGCGCCTGGACCCTCGCCCACCGCCGCTGGACGATTCGTGCGATCGCCTGGAAGGCGCAAGTGCGGCTCGGCGCTCGATATCGTCGACTCGCTGCCCGCGGCAAGCCGCACAAGGTCGTCGTCACCGCCATCGCTCGCGAGCTCACTGGATTCCTCTGGGCCATCGCTCGCGCCCACGCAGCCAACCGCTGAAGAACCTACGACAAGCTCACACAAGGAGAACTGCAGGAACACGACAAATACCGAGCTCTCTGACGGGATCGTCGGGGGCGCCGCCACGGTCCGGAGAACCCTCGCGATTCCGTTTCCGGGCAGCGCGACGTCGCCACGCCCGAGCCTAGAAAGAGGCAGCTCCGAGACGACTTACGGTCTGGCGGTAACCAACCCGCGAATATCAGCAGGATCCACCGTCGTCTCAACCGGCGCCGCCCTCGGCGGTCCCATCAGGGAGCTTGGTCAGCAGTGCGAACAGCGACGAAGAAAGGGAAGGCCTCGCACACTTGACAGGAAGAAGCCATATCAACGGATCATGAGCTGAGCGGCAACAGGGCGAAGCCCTCTTGTACGCTCGAGCGAGGGTTAGGCGTCGCGCCAATAGCGTCAGGAGTCGCCCTGCCATACCCGCAGAAGCACTGCGCCCGCGGGAACCGAGTGATGGTTCTTCCAATGCAAAATGGCGTTGAGGCGACTTTGAAGCCGGCGATCTGGGTCTCGCTCAGCGTTGCGCGAACACCGAGCGGGCTGATTCTCGTAGATCTGGAACTTCAGGGCCGTTGCTGGTACGGCCCCGCGTAGCGCACTCAATGCGCTCTCGCGATACGGCTGATGGATGATCCGGATGTCGGCTACCACGCAGCGGTCCCCGGCCTTGAGCGCAGCTACGAGGTCATTGAAATCCCTTGAGTCGCGGAAATCCGTGGAGTCATCGGGAGCCCTCGACTGGAAGTCGTCAAACTTCCTCCAGCCTATTGCGACGAGCGCCTCCAAGTAGAACGATTTGCCAGACCCGGGCAGGCCGCCGAGGAGAATTAGCTGATAGGCCTGATTCTCTTCGAGAAGAGTCAGGGGCTCACGGGCGATCATGCGACTCCAAGCGGATCATGAGCTGAGCGCGGCCGTCCGCTGGAGCGAAGGGTTAGGCGTGCGCCCATATACTTTCCCTCGGAGGGCGTGCCTTGTTCAATGGACCCACGTTTCAAACATATTACCTCTCGGTTGACCGCGACCTCTCAAACTACTTGTCAGCGCAAGAGGCCGACTATCTGCTCAACGTCGACCCGTCGGAGTACCTAGAGTTCCTCATTGGTCGGTACGAGTGGGAAACGCTTGAGCTTGACGAGGCGGCGAAAACGATTGAGCCGTTCCTGGCTAGGGGCAGGATCAATGATTTCGGGCAGCTTCGAGAGGTGGATCAGCCCAAGATACGACTGCGAATTCCGTTCGCGCCTCACTCCCAGCTTCGCGAGTACTTGAACTTGATGCCCAGTAGTCAGAACTCAATGGGCCAACCGAACTGGTCCTTTGAGGGAGATACACTGGTTCTCGTATGCGATGGGAGCGAGGATGCGGTAAGGCGTTCGGTGGAAGAGATCCGTTTCTGGATTGGGGGTCGCAATAGCGACATCCGACAGGGAAACGCAGGCCTGAGGGCGACGATCGAGCCCATCTGGCGACGCAAGCGTCTGGAGCTAGAACAGCACCATGGGAGCCTTAAGGCGCTGACGGAGCAGTTGAAGATCCCCCTACATCAGAGCTCAACCGCCCCGAAGCCCATACAGATAACACCAAAGCGGGCGCCTGTCGCGAAACCATCACGAAAACCTGGTGTGCCCGAGCCAGAGCTTGAACATTCCGAGGTCCTCGAGATCGTCGATTTCGTCGAGACCTACTCGCGGCAGCTTGAGGTAACACCCCAGGTCTTCTCCAAGCTGGATGAGGAGGCGCTTCGAGACCTAGTGCTGGGGCTCTTGAACGTGAACTACCCCGGTTCGACAGGTGAAACATTCAGCAAGCTCGGTAAGACCGACATTTTTCTTCGCGCGGGAGACGGAGGCTCGCTTGTCGTGGAATGCAAGCGTTGGACTGGCCCCAAGAACTACGGCGAGGCCCTCGCACAGCTCTTCGGCTACCTAACCTGGCGCCATAGTTACGGAGTGCTTCTCACCTTTAGCACGAACCGTGACATGAGCGCGTGCATTGCGTCCGCACGCGAGTTGATCTCGAAGCACAAGTCCACTGTGGCAGGAAGTCTTGGCGGTACGTCCAGTAGATTCACCTCGCGGCAGATTCATCCACAATATCCCGCAAAGCAGGTCGAGATATT
>JBPOHI010000275.1:0-28139 GCA_052035735.1 Acidobacteriota bacterium | reverse complement strand
CGCGTGCTTTCGGAATTGGCTCGGTGACACGGAGCGGCGTGCGACGAATTCCTTGTTGAAGCTGGACTTGGTCTGGAAGCCGGCGTCGAACATCACGTCGGTGATGGACTTGCCTGCCAGGGCGTCGTCGGTGAGTTGCCGGGCGGCGTCCTCCACGCGGAAATCGTTCAGCAGGGTGCGAAAGCCCCGTCCGTGAACGCGATTGACCGCCGACGACAGCTGCCGCGACCGGACGCCGAGACTCTCCGCCACATCGTCGAGGCCGATCCCGAATTCCGCGTAGCTGCGCCGGGTCCGGAACAGAGTTTCGAGCCGCTTGCAAAGCTGGAGATCTGCGTCCGCAGACTCGCCAGGGAGCGAGGGCGAGCCCAGTTCACGCGCGGTATCGTGCAGCCGGACGAGCCACTCCGGATCGCGCCAGGCCGCCAGAAACAGCACACCCACGCCGGAGACCAGCAGGATGAGCGCCACGGCGAGGCTCGCCGTCCAACCCAGGGCCGCCCCCCGAGCGAGATCCCATCCGATCCAGAGGTCGCAGGCCGCCATCACCAGCAGGAATCCCGCCGCCGCGTGCCGGGACCGCCGCCGCAATGAATTCTCGCCATCGCGGCGATCGCTGCTGAGTATCGCCATCGCGTAGCCCAGTTCGATCAAGAGCAGGGCAGCGTCGATGCGCCAGCCGGCGCCAGGCAAGGCGACCATCCCCGGCACCCCCAGCACCGGCAGGGCGTGAGCGGCATCGCGCCATCGCCAAGGTCCAGCTTCGAACCGGCTGCGGGCGAAGAACAGGTACAGCAGGACGGGCAAGGCCGAGGCGGTCGCGGCGCGCATGCCGGCGGGCAGCAGGCCCGTTTGCAGCATCTGCACCAGCAGCAGGCTGGACTGCAGGACGAACGCCAGCAGGAACGCCAGGGCCAGACCCCGGCCCCGCGGCCGCGCCAACGCCAGATGACCGGCAAGCATGGCCGCCAAAGTCGCCGCCAGCGCCGCCAGCAAGGTACTCAAACTGTACAAACCATGACTCCCAGGTCCTCAAACGAGTTTCAGGTCGCGCGACGCGGTCGCGCACTTACATCCTGCACGCTTCATCCCAGATCCGCGAGGATACCCATGCCCAAACGACAGCTCAGCTTCCTGCTCTCCCTGCTCCTGCCGGTTCTCGCCCGACTCTGTTCCGCCGAGGAGCTGCTGATTCGGGACGTACGCATCGTCTCGCCGGAGCGCGAGACCCTGCTCTCCTCAGCGCAGGTCAGGGTGCGCGATGGTCGCATCGTCGAGATCTCCACCACCCCGCTGGATGCCGCAGGCGCCCGGGTCATCGAAGGGCACGGGCGGTACCTGGTACCGGGCCTGATCGACAGCCATGTCCACCTCAACCACGCCACCGGCCTCAAGCGTCGCTATACGCCGGACTTCGATCGCCTGTACGGCGAATTCCAGCGCCAGCAACCGCGCAGCTTCCTGTACTTCGGCTACACCACGGTCATCGAAAACAACGGCGATCCGGCCGCCGACCGGATCTTCGATACGGCGCCTCTGCATCCCCGGCGCGAACACTGCGGCACGCTGGTGCTCTCCGACGATTTCCTCGCCACCGACTTCGAGTCCATCGGTGACTTTCGCGTCGCCTATCCGGACTTCCTGCACGACCGCCACAACACGCCTGAATTGCCCGACGGCTTGGACCCGGCCAAGCATACGCCGGCGGCGACGATGGCCCGCATCGCGGCGACCGGTGCGCGGTGCGTCAAGCTCTACTACGAGGAAGCGCTGTGGTGGCCGGGACCGGAACGCCCCCGATTCAGTCTGCCATCGCTGCCCATCTTGCGCGAAGTAGTCGTCGCGGCGCACGGACTCCGACTCACCGTGCTGATGCACGGCAACACGCCGGCCGCCCATCGTATGGGCCTCGACGCCGGCGTGGATGTCATGGCGCACGGACTGTGGGATTGGGCGGGCGCGGCCCGCGGTCACGCCGAGATTCCAGAGGACGTGCTCACCACCGCCGATTCCGTTGCCCGCAGCGCCATGAGCGTGCAGCCGACATGGATGGCGGCGGCGGGCATGACTTCCCTCTTCGACCCCGACAGTCTGGCCGATCCACGGCTCTCCCGGGTGCTCGCTGCCGACTATCTCGATTTCTTGCGCGGCCCTGGTCAGCAAGCGCGCGCCGACTACCTGCGCCGATTCGGCCCGGCGATCGTCGAGGCGTATGCGCGTGGTGAAGCCGCAACCGAGAAGCCAGCGCAGATCATGGCTACCTATCTCGAGCGCTACCGTCGGATCCTGCAGCGCCAGTACAACGCCGGCGTGCGGTACCTGTTCGGCAGCGATACTGCGGTCGGCACGCCGGGCTGGGGCAATCCGCCGGGTCTGTCCGGCTACCGGGAGATGCAAGCCTGGCAGGCCGCCGGCATCGATCTGAGAACGTTGCTGCGCGCGGCCACGCTCGACAATGCACGGGCCTTCGGCCTGGATCACGAGCTCGGCAGCATCGAGGTCGGCAAGCAGGCCGATCTGTTGCTGCTCGCGGCCAGTCCGCTGGAAACAGTGGAGGCCTACGACCGCATCGACCTGGTGATTCTCGCGGGCCGGGTGATCGAACGAGAAGAGCTTGCCGCGGGAACCCCATCGCCGGTCGGCGCGAGCCCGGCAAGATAGACACGGGAGAACCAGATGAAGCGATGGCTTCTGTTGACTTTCGCCTGCTCGACGTTGTCGTGTGCAACGTTCGAAACCGGCTCAGCTGCCGCTCTGGGCCGGGCCGACCAGGAGAAGATGCGTGAGATGTTCTATCGGAAATACACGCCCTATCTGAGGAAGTACGTTGCGGTGTACGTCGCTCATGTCGCTTGCGGCTTCGATTTCATCGACGAGGCCCAACTCAATGACCTGGCTGACAGCGTCATTGAACAGTCGGTGAAGGATGTCGACATGGCGCTACAGGGCTCTGCCTCTAGGCTCATCCGAGAGCGTGCGGACGCCCGCGCCTACCTCGCGAACTTCATTGCCTTGGGAATGATCGATGCCCAGTCGACACTCCTTTCCGAAAACCACGGCAATGACGACTCGCGCCCGGAACCCTGCGACGAAGAGAGACACTCCATTCAGGCCATCTACACGGAGCTTCCCGAACTGGCGTCCGGGATTCTCTCGGGAAGGTAGCCTCACGCCGCGCTGGCGTTGGCAGGCTGCTGACAACGGTGTTGATGACGTGCGTCCTGGGGCGTTGGAGCCGAAGCCCGGCACCTCACAGCAGGGCGCGGCATTCTTCCGCGCCTTCGTCGATAGATTCCGGGAGCTCGGCCGGTACCCTCCGGCGGAGGCATTTCGCGAGGCCTCACTCCGGGACGAGGCCGTGGAGCTCGGCGAGGCGACGGTCGAGGAAGCGGCGTTCCGGCTCGGTGCGGGCGAGGGAGAGCGCCTCGCGGTAAGCGACAGCCGCCTCGGCGGAGCGTCCGAGCCGCCGCAGCAGGTCGGCACGGGCGGCGGGCAGCAGGTGGTAACCCGCGAGCCGGCCCTCCGAAACGAGCTCGTCGAGCCGGGCGAGGCCGGCGGCCGGCCCCTCGGTCATCGCCACCGCGACCGCCCGATTCAGCGCGACGACCGGCGACGGATCGACCTCTTCGAGCAGCCGATAGAGCTCCGCAATCTCGCGCCAGTCGGTGGCGGAGGCGCTCGCCGCGCGCGCATGTACCCCGGCGATTGCCGCCTGCAGCGCGAACGCCCCCGGCGGCCGCCGGGCACGCAGCGCCTGCTCGACCAGCGTCAGGCCGTCGCGGAGCTTCGCCCGTTCCCAGCGCGAGCGATCCTGATCTTCGAGCAGCACGAGCTCGCCGGCGTCGTCGAAACGCGCCGGCCGGCGGGCGTCGGTGAGCAGCATGAGAGCCAGCAGGGCGATCGCCTCGCTCCGCCCCGGCAGAAGCGCCACCACCAGTCGCGCCAGGCGAATCGCCTCGGCACAGAGGTCGGCGCGGACCCCGCGTTCCCCTGCGGTGGGGGCGTAGCCTTCGTTGAAGACCAGGTAGATCGTGCGCAAGACCGCCTCGAGCCGCGCCGGCAGCTCGTCCTCTGCTGGCACGCGGTAGGGAATTCTTGCGGCGCGGATCTTCGCCTTGGCGCGCACCAGACGCTGCTGCAGGGTGGCCACGGGGACCAGGAGCGCGCGTGCGATCTCCTCGCTTTGGAGACCGCAGAGCGTGCGCAGGCTCAGGGCCACCTGCGTCTCCGGCGCGAGCGCGGGGTGGCAGCAAGTGAAGATGAGGCGCAGCCGCTCGTCGGGGAAACCGCCTTCGATCTCCGCCAGCGTCACCTCCGGCTCGGTGGCCGCGGCCGCCCCCTCGCTGGCCAGCTCCTCGCGCTTGCGCCGGTCGAGCGCCGCCCGGCGCAAGCGGTCGATCGCCTTGAAGCGCGCGGTCGAGACCAGCCAGGCGCGCGGCTGCGCCGGCAGCCCCTCCACCGGCCAGCGCTCCACGGCGACCGCGAGCGCCTCCTGCAGCGCCTCCTCGGCGAGGTCGAAGTCTCCCAAGAGGCCGATCAGGGTCGCGAGAACGCGGCCGCCTTCCACCCGGTAGATGCGCTCGACCGAGCTCTCGCTCCCCTGCTCGTCGGTCATCCGGCGCGACGGAAGCGGAAGACCTCGTCCTTGCGGCTGCCATCCGCGAGCTTCATGGTGACGGTCACCAGGAGCGCCTCGGCCCCCTCACGCCGGAACAGGATCGGGCCGAACGCAAACGCCTCGCCCTCGACTTGGCTCAGCGCCCAGACCTGTACCTGGTCCCGCTCCTCCCAGCCCTTGAGATCGGGGTGGAAGTGCTTGAGGCGCAGCTCGAGCTGTCCGGACGCGTTCGAAGCCAGGGTCAGGATCTCGTAGAAGGAGACCTGACCGCCCTGGATCGAGCGGAACGTGCCCAACATGGCGCCGCCGCTTTCGGGGAGCCAAACCTCCTCGGCAACTCCGCCCAGACCCTCGCCGAGCCAGCGGCCGGCGAGCCAGGCGAAATCGGCGAGCGAGGCCCGGGGCGCCGATTCGGCGGAGGCCGGGGCCGGCGGCAACGGGCTCGCGGCGGAGGCGAGTCCCGCAGCGAGCCCTGTCCACACCGAGAAGATCGCGAGCGCCGCGGTGCGGGTCATGCCGACTCCGCCGGAATCTCGTGCGGCACCACGGGCCGCACCTCGATCGCTCCGGTGCGCGCGGCCGGGATGCGGGCGGCGATCGCGATCGCGTCGTCGAGGTCGACGGCGTCGACGAGGTAGAAGCCGCCCAACTGCTCGCGTGCCTCGGCGAACGGCCCGTCGCTGATCAGTGTGCGCCCCTCGCGCACCCGCAGCGTCGAGGCACTGGCGACCGGCTGCAACTCCTCCCCTCCGTGGAGCTTGCCGGCGGCGACGAGATCGCGCGAAAGTTGGAAGTACTCGCCGAGCGTCGCCTCCCGCTCGGCCTCTGAAAACTGCTGCCAGCGGCTCTCTTCGTCATAGATCAGAAGCAGGTATTTCATACGTTCTCCTCGGCGGGATCTTCCCGCGGTCATGCCTTCTAGTCGAATGGCGGTGGCCTGGATCGACGGGTCTCCCGCGCCCCCCGCAGGCTCGCCTCGGAAATCGGCTGGCACCGCAGCGGCCGGCCGCAGCGGCAGCGGGCTCCCTTACCAGACACCCAAATGAGTGAGCACTTCTTAGTGTACACTGCATAGTGTGCACGGAGGGCGAATTATGAAGAACATCACCTTGAGCGCCGATGAAGGGCTTATCGAGGCCGCACGCGAAGCGGCGCGCGCCGAGAACTCGAGTCTGAACGAGCAGTTCCGGCTCTGGCTCGCGAGCTATTCGCGAAAGCACCAAGCGCAGCGGGCCCTCGAGGTCGTGGACAGGATTCGCGCTACCTATCAAATGACCGGGAAGAAGCTGACGCGGGAAGAGATGAATGAGCGTGGCTGATTTCCTCGACACGAACGTTTTCGTCTACCTGTTCGACACCCGCGACTCGCGGCGCTCCGCCATCGCGGCGACTCTTCTGGCCGAGGCGCAGCGGGATCGCAGGGCGGTGATCAGCTTCCAGGTCGTCCAGGAGACCCTGAACGTGCTGGTTCGGAAGCTGACGCCGCCGATGAGCGCCGCCGATGCTCGCGACACGTTCCGGGAGGTGCTCGAGCCTCTCTGGCAAGTCATGCCGAGTCCTCGACTCTACGGCCACGCGCTCGATCTGCGAGAGCGCTATGGCTTCAGTTTCTACGACAGCCTGATCGTGGCGGCAGCGCTGGAGGGCGGCTGCACGCGCCTGCTCTCCGAAGACCTGCAGCACGGGCAGGAGATCGAGGGGCTACGAATCGAGAACCCGTTCCTCGCCGCGACGGCGTGAAAGGCGACAGTACGAAGGTACCACCCGCCTTCCGGGTGCTGAGTGGAGTTGGAGCGCCTCACCGCAACGAGGGACTCGCCGGAAATCGGGTGGCACCTATTCAGCACCTATTCAGCGGCGGTGGGAACCCGCAGTCGCATATCCTCCATCGCACGCTCTGGAGTCGGAAGATGCCCACGAAGCGAATGATCGCGCCAGTAACCGAGGGATGGAACAGGGGGGAGCGAGACTGGTCGTTCGTCAAGGACGCCAGCGGCGACATCGCGCGCTGGGAGCAAGACACCGGACTCGCCCTGCCCGACAGTTATCGCCGGTTCATGCTCGCCTTCAACGGCGGCCGCGTCTACCCGCGTCTCTTCCGCCACAACGTTCCGCTGGAACGCTACCCCTCGACCGAACCCGTCACGCAGATCAACCCGTTCTACGACTGGGCGTACGTCGCGGCGCACTGGCGCGGAGAGACCTACGGCAAGGGCAACCCGCCGGGCATGCTGCTCATCGGCTGCGATCCAGGCGGCTTGGAGGTTCTCCTCTCCTTGCGCTCCGAAGACCGGGGGCAGATCTTCTGCTGGCCGCACTCGACGAATCTCTGGGGCACCGACGGCAACGACCAGGTCTGGCACCAGGCCGCATCGTTCGAGGCGTTCCTCGATTCCCTGTTCGATCGCGAGGACGGCACGGACTACAAGGGATGGCACCGGCCGATCTACGACCAGCTCGCCCGCCCGCTGGTCTTCTAGCCTTCTTCAGTCCTCTGTCGGGCTTGGCGGCGTCGGCGCGAGACCTGATCGCTGGCGACCGCAGATGGCGCGGCGGGACTCCCGCAGGGCCTCGCCCATGGCACGCCTTGAGTTGGTTGCCAGCTGCCCTCCCGGCCGCTGCCTACCGCGCCAGCCCGCTGCAGGCCGACAGGCGGAAGTTGACGGCGACGGCGCAGTGGACGTCCACCGGTTGCCCGCACAGCAGCGCCGGCGACCATGGCGTGGACTCGAGGGTCGTGACCGCCTGGAGATCGAGCGCCGGATCGATCCCCTTGGAGACGGTGACGTTTCTCGCCGCCCCGTTGGCGCCGATGACGGCGTCGAGGATGACCACCCCTTGCAGCCCGCGGGCGCACGACTCCGGAGTCGGGTGCCCCTCGATCGGCTGCTGCGCTCGGGGCCGGAGCAGCAGACCGTTCTGGTAGTAGGGCTCCGGCGCGGGCTGGCACTCGGCCGACTCGGCCCAATGCTCCGCCTGCGCCTCGGCGAGGATCGCCTCGACCTCCCGGTCCGACAGCCGCAGCTGGCGCCGCAGGACCTCGACCTCGTCGGAACTGATCGTGATGGAGGCCGCGCCGGTCGCGTTGCGGGCCTCGCGACTGACGTACTTGGCCCAGTAGTGAAAGCGGCTGCGGGTGTCCAGCCGTGCGGAGCACGACAGCAAGCCTGCCGAGACCAGGGCAACTACGAATGGAAGTGATCGCCTTCCCACCGAAGCCTCCCGCCGAGAATGCATCGCGAGCACCCCCTCTCGGCTACTGGGTGCAGGGCGAGAGCTGCTCGAGTCGCTTGGCGAGCGCCGCCGACTCCGGAGTTCCTTCCAGCCAGGACCAGAGGGTGTCACCGTAGTAGAAGCCCATTCCGCCGGTCGCATCTTCCTCCAAGATGACGATGGGCAGTTGCCCCAACGAATCCCGCCGGGCAACCTCGATCTCGAAGACCTCCCCGCGATCACTGTGCAGGGTGATGCGTCTCAGCCTCCGCCACGGCTCCCGCTTCCCCACATGGGGGGTCGGAGCCAGTTGCCCCAATCTTGCCAACAGGGAAGTCAGCGTGTCGGAGCTTAGCGGCAGCGGCTCACGAGGACAGATGTCGGCCTCGATCACCGCCGTCGTGACGTGGTCAGGAGCGAGAGCTGCAATGCGACGCCTCAGCGGTTCGTCTGCATAGGCGTTCCAGCCCGCGTTGCAGCCGGACGCCAGGAACATTGCCAGCGAGCCGAGGCCCGCGAGTGCACGCAGCGTCGTCACGCGGATCATGGCTCGAAGGCGCGGGAAGGAGGGGGCTCAAGTCGCATCAGGGCGCCGGACGATCGAAGTCCGCCAGGAGTTGCAGTGCCTTGCCGACCTGCTCCGGGCTGTCGCGGAAGAGGACGGCTTCGAGCTCCTGGACGCTCGCGACGGCGCGGATGCTGATCTGGCTCATGAGCAGCCGCATGCCATCGCGGGCCGAGGCGTGGCGGAGGGACACGCAAGCGAGGGTCGTGCCGTCGCCGGCGTCGAAGGTCGCGGGCACGAAGCGGGCATCGTCGCCGCGATCGAGCATCTCGACGACCTTCCACGCCAGGCGCCGCCGCTCCTCGGTGTCGTGGATCGACAAGGCGTGCGCCTCGACCGCCTCGATCCCGCGCACCTTCGCCATCACCCGCACGGCCAGGAGCGCCTGCTGAGCTTCGAGGCGAGCGACCGGAACGATTTCCGTCCGCTTCTCCTCCTCCGCCGCGCCGGCGAGGGCGCAGAGCAGGAGGCCGGCGAGGCAAGGAACGAGGACCTTCTCCTTTGTCGGCATCACGCCTCTCTCCCTTTCCGGCGGGCGAAAGGCCGCCTGAAAGAGCGTACGGTCCGGGCGAAGAGCCCGTCCAACTCCCCTGGAGTCAGCGCGCAGCGGAGCTGGACCGCCGCGCCGCCGCCGCTACTTGCGCCCTCGCACGGCGAACAGGCTCTCGCGGCGCCCGAGGCAGTAGACGCCGAAGACGACGCCGACGGCCACGCCCAGCACCTTGAAACCGACGCGAGCTCCGCTCAGCGTCCGGCCGCCTTCGTACCAGATCCAAAGGTCCGCGGCATGGTCGATCGCCTGCAGAAACCAGAAGACTGCGAACAGGAGATTGCCGATCGGTCGCTGCATGCCTACTCCTTCGCCGACGGTGCGGTCGTGCCGCGCGCCTCTCGCCTCCACACGGAGACGGGAACGCTCCCGTCCGGGCGCGGCGGGACGCGGTAGGTCAGGACTTCGTCCTCGAGTGTGAAGCTCCGCGTCTGCACCGTGCCCTCCCAGTTCGGGTAGGAGGCGGCCTCGATCGCGAAGGTCAGCGTCGCGGCATCGCTGTCGACGGTGACCGTGCCGAAATGGGTGCTCGCGCCGAGCACCGCCGCCTGGAACTCCTCGGCGGTGCCGTTGGCCTTGTCGGGTCCGGCGAACCTGGGGCGCTCCACCTTGAAGATCTGCAGCGAGTAGCGCCCGTCGGCATCGACGATGAGCCGGCCCTTGGGACTCGCCCCGTAGTCCCGGACCTGCTCCCCGGAGGGCAGGATCTTGTCGGCGGCGACGAGGGTCCAGGTGCCGCGCAGGGGAGATTCCGCGGGTGGGCTTCCGGCGAATGCCGCGGAGCCGAGGCTGCACAGGAAGAGCATTCCGATCCGACCGAGTTTCATGTCGCGGCTCCAGGGCTGGTGGGCGATGCACAGACAACGGCACGAAGACTACGCCACCTTGCGTCGGCCAGGGCGCTGCGCCTGGAGTGAGGTGCCAGCCGATTTCCTCACCAAGGCATCGAAGCACCGCAACCTGCGACCGGACGAACAAGTGGGCCCGGAACCGATCTCCGTCGCACTGGATCTTCGAAAGTCGGCTGGCACTTATTCAGCGGCGGCACCGATTCGGAGCTGCGGCGAAATCCTACGCGCCTTCCGAAAACTGGGTGGCACCATTGCGAGTCTCATCGCCTCGTCCCGCCGCAGCCGGGCTTCCTGTGCTGGTGGCGGACGACGAGGATACGAACGCCGGTCTCCAGGTCGCGGTAGACGACCGAGTACGGAAAGACACGCAACGGAAAGGTTCGGCGCCCGCCTTGAATCGGTGCGCCAAATCGTGGGCGTTCAACGAGGAGCGCGGCAACACGCTCGAACTCGCCGAGGAAGCGTCGCGCGACGAGTGGCCCTGCCTGTGCGGCACAGAAGTCCAGGGCATCGGCGATGTCCCGCTCGGCGTCGGGGTGAAGCGAATAGCTCACCGGGAGAGTCGGGCGCGCAGGCGGGCGATCGCCTCGGCAGCCGGAACCGCCTCGACCGATCCCGAAGCCAGCTCGGCTTCCCTGCGGTCCGCTTCGAGCGCCCACGCCGCCTCGACCTCGGGGTCCGCATCCAGACTCGCGACCAGGCGCTCGAGCAGGTGCGAGCGCTCTGCGGGCGGCAGTTTGAGGGCCTCCGCTTCCAAAGCGTCCAGAATCGTGCTCATCTCGGTCTCCGAGGACAGTTCGCCGGGCAATCCGTAGCTTGCCACAACTGGCGCCGGACCAAACTACTTGAACTTCGCCTCGCTCCAGACTCCTGGGGCGGATGCCAGCCGCCAGGCCCCCTCAGGGCAGCTGGCTGCTACCAAGGCGCCACCCTGTTTCCGGCGGGACAGTCCCAGGGGCGGACGAGGTCCTCTGCCCGATGCTCGCAGCTCTTCAGCTGGACATGGGCCGACACCTTCTCGCAGACCCTCCGCCGAAAATCGGCTGGCACCCACACCACAGAGAATGGCCGCGGGACCGTACGACGCGGCGGGGCTACCTGCGGGTAGCGAGTTCCGCGTGAACACCTACACCGTCGGCGACCAGTCGGCGCCGAGCGCGGCCGTCGATGGCTCCGGGAATTTCATGGTCGCCTGGCAGGGGCCCAGAGATGGATGGAACCTGGGCATCCTGGGGCAACGCTACGACGCGACCGTCGCCGCCTCTGGCGGCGAGTTCCAGGTCAACTCGGAGACCGTCAGCGATCAGCAATCACCCAGAGTCGCCGCGGACGCCGCCGGCGAGACACCTTCAAGATCCCCCTCGGCGATCCCGCCGCCAGGAATCCAGTTCCAGCCGATGGCACCTCTTCCGCAGGCTCACGGGGTCGGCGGCGACGGATCGGGCGACAGGTGCTCGTGGACCGCAATCCACTTGCCATCGCGGCGCTCGAAGACGATCGTCTCGCGCTCGTGCGAGGTGCTGTCGCCCTGCTTCGTGGAGAGCTCGGTGCGCACGGAGTGGGTGAAGATCGCCAGGTCGCCGAAGAGCTGCACTTTCTGTTGGGCGGAGCTGCAGGCGCGCACGTGAAAGCCGTCCTCCTTCACCCACTTGGCCCACTCCGCCTCATAGGCAGCGCGATTCTCGAGCCGGCCGGGCGTGGTGTGGAAGATGAAGGTCGCGGCGGGGTCGAAGAGGGCGAAGTAGGACTTCGGGTCGTCGTGCCCGAAAGCGGCGACGATCGCCTCCGCGGCGGCGACAACCTCGCGCGACGGATCGGCGGCTGCCGCCGGCGCGGCACCGGTCGCAGCGCTCGTTGCCGGCGATCCGGCGAGAAGGGCAGGCAGGATCGTCGCGGCCAGCGCAGTGACGCGGATTCGCATTCGAGTCTCCTCGAGGTGAGGCTGCAATCTAGCGCACTTGCGGCCTCGCTCGCCCCGATCGCTCAGAGGTTCCTTCGCCCCGCTCTTCTTCCGATTCCGCTGTCGTTGCGAGCTCGGCGGCTGCCGTGGCATGAATCCGGGTGCGGTCGAAGACCGGCACCATAGGTACCGCCCGAATCCCGCCGCCGAAGGTGCCGGCAGATGTCGAAGTCCGAGCGGACTTGGCGAGCCAGCCAGACGGGGCGGCGAGAATTCGTCGTGGATCGCGAGCGATCCGTTCGGCGCACAGCAGGCCGCGACTCGGAATTCGGCTGGCACCGTTCCCCGGGCGACGATACCGTCGACAGCGATGCCGCTCCAGCGACCGGCGAGAGTGCGCCGTTCAACGTGTCGATCAACCTGCTCGACACGACGATCGACGCCGGCCTCGTGGTCGTGCCGCCCTTCGTGGACGGCTTCGAAACCGGCAACACGACCCGCTGGTCGGCGACGGTGCCGTAGGCGCCGAAGGTAAGAGACCATCGGTTGCGCTGTCGGCCGCCCGAGTCAGCGTCGAGATTCCGCCCGCGAAATCGCCCGGCGGCGGTGCCTCCCAATCTCCGCTGGCGTGGGGTGCTGCAGAGGTGCCAGCCGATTTCCACTGGCCTGGGGTGGGGGTGCCAGCCGCTTTCCGCGGCCGATTTCCGCGAAGGTCGTGCGCTCGCTTGCGCCGCACTGCTCGTCGCCCTTTCGTGCCTGCTCTCTCTGGCCGGAAGCCTACGCTACGTTCCTCTCCCCGCCAGCGGACGGTCGAGGTCACCTCCCGGACGAGCCCGGGAGCGCAGGCGAAAATCGGCTGGCACCTCTCCAGACCCAGCTCGAAGCCGTCGGCGAAATGGGTGCCTGTCACCAGCCCCTCAGTCGGCGCGCTCTCGGTCTACCGGCGGAGGAGCTGGCTCAGTTCATTGAGGACTTCGTCCGGAGCGAAAACGGGAGCGCCGTTCCGGAGGAAGTCCGCAAAGCTCTGCTCTCTCGCAACCTCGGCGAAACGACCTCCGTCACCGGCAGGGCGATTCCACCAGACGAGCTGGCCTTCCGACGTGTGGACCCCCGAAGTCGAGGTCCCCTCGAACCACTCCCAGGATCGTGACGGCACCCAGTCCCAATCGGTCGATCGCTTTGGCACGGATCCCACCCCCGCTTGAGAAACAGGCAGCCCGCCTGTAGACACATTCTAGTGGGTGACGACATTCCTCAGGATCCTTGCCGGCGACGAGGCCGCCTCCGGCGAAACCACCCCCATGCCGCGCCGCGCCCGCATGGGGGCCCAGGAGCAGGACCCTCTCTGTACGAAGACGTGCTGCCCAAACCGGCTGGCACAGACTCGGCACCTATTCAGGGCTGGTGACTGCTCCACGCGTTGAAGTTCTGCGACTCGAAGCCGTCGGAGAAGAGCGAGCCGTAGAGGATCGTCACGGCGCCCATGAATTCGTACTCGTCCGGGGCGCCCACCGCCAGGTCTTCCGCGCCATCGCCGTCGAAGTCCCCCGCCGCCACGCTCTTGCCGAAGCGGTCGTCGGCCTTGCTGACCGGAGCGCCGAAGACCAGCAAGTCCTCCGCCGCCGGCAACCACGGCTACACGCTGACTTGACAGGTGCGGCCGAGCTCGACTGCACCATCACTCCGGTGGAGTTGCTCGGGTACAGCGTGGACTGAAGAGCTGTTTCCCGCGCCATCCCGCTCCGGCCCATTCGAGCCAGGCGGGCAGGCGATAGGAGCTGAATTCGTCGGGCAAGACGCGTCTTCGGCCCCGCCCTCTTCCACCTCGCAGACCGTCTCCTGACGGCGCCGCCGGAGATCGGCGATCTCCTCCGCTCGGATCTTGCCGTGCCTGTGACGGTCGGCGAGGACGCGCAGCGCGCCGTTCGCTGCCGGCGTCGAATCGAGGTGCAGGCGTGGAGCGACCGCCTGCGCTTGCAGCGCCGCCGGAGGCGCAACGTGCGGGATCCCGTCCTCGACCGACCATGGGCCGAAGTCAGGAACCTCGCGGCGCTCGGCCAGCGAGATCGCTAGGTCCTGGTGCCACGGTAGCTTCCGTCGCAAGCACCGCTCCCTTCCCTCACGTGCAGCGAGGGCCCGCAGTATCCAGCTTCCAGGAGCATCGTCGATGGGGTCGGCTCGGCGCAGCGTTCAAGGCGCGGCGAACGGGTCCGGTCGCTCGGGCAAGGGGACCTTGCAGCTCCCCGCGCGCAGGATCGTTCCCGAGTCGTCGTCGATGACGGTCTGAGCGAGATCGGTATCGACCGGGATCGAGAACTCGGGCCAATCGAATCTCGGCGTGAGGTCGAGCTCCGTGAGCTCTCCTCGGATCTTCATGTGCACGGCACCGTTCGGAAGGTCCCCGTCGCGGGACCACGTCTCCGAAACGACGGTGCGGGAGGCAATCCAGCCCGCGGGAGCACCCGGAGGAACTGTTGGAAAGGAGAATCGATGCACCGAGGTCATGGCGCCGCCGGCATCGCGATGGACAACCTCCGCCACAAACCAGGTGTATCTCCAGCGCGCGAGGATGACTTCCTTTCGCCCGCCCCCGTCGCCATCTGGAAAGGCGACCAGGACGGACTCGGCGGGATTCATCCAGGGCACGACGGTCGCGCTCCCCGGAATGTAGTCGGTCGCCGGACCGGAGGATCGAAGATCGGCGAGCGTCGCGCGACATCCTTCGCAGTAGAGCTTCTCCCCCTTGACGAAATCGACGGGCAGAAAGACCGGATTCGGCGTCAGGGAAAAGTCGGGCGACTCGCCCCGCTTGAGGGAAAGCGTCTGCTGATCGCGAAACAGGATGCGGCTCTCGAGGCCGTCGAACGTGATGATCGTTCCTCCCATGAATCCCGCGCGGACGAGCCGGCGATCGACCTCGGTTTCGCTGCGGAAGCCGACCGGCGAAGCCCAATAGGCGGCGGAGGACTCCCCCTGGCTCTCGCTCCCGTCGGCGTATCGGAAGGTGAACGAGTAGTGCGCCCGGTAGTGCAGCCCCTCGAGCTGACGATAGGGCGCCAGCACCTCTTCGAGGAGCGCAGAAGCTTCCAGTGCAGGAACCGGCTCCGTCACCCTCGCCGGCGCCGGACCAGCGCTGACCAGGATCGCGACGCTCAAAGCGGTTGCGGCTCGAAGACTCATCGAAAACCTCCCGCGGGCACCTTCGAGGAGAACCCTAGCTCATCTCGACCTCGCCGGCCCCTCGGTCGCGCCGTGGCTCCTGCTCTACCGAAGAGAGGGTGGCAGCGCTCTCGGAGTCTCAGACCTTCATGAAGGCGGGTCTCCTGTCGCCTCGAGGTCCTGGAGCAGCGCGGCGGCGCCGGCGTGGCCGTTCGCGGCAGCCCGTTCGAGCCAACGCCGCGCCTCACTCCGATTCGCGACAACGCCTTCGCCCAGGAGCAGCATGTAGCCGAGGTCGTACTGCGACTCGGGATCGCCACGGTGCGCCGCGCGGGAATACCATCGAACGGCGAGGGCGGCGTCTCGCTTGACCCCGTCGCCCGTCGCGTGCATAGCCCCGAGCTGATGACAGGCGAGGTTGTCCCTCAGGAGCCAACCCCGAATCCGCAGCTGCCAGGGCGAGGTCAGAGACATTCAGTCACCACCAGGTCGCAGCGACCCGCAAGCCCACCCGGAGCCAGCGGACAAACCGTGAGCGTCTTTCAGGGGCCGTAGACACGATGCACCCGGAACTCAGGCACGAATTCTTCCACGACGGTCTCGGGTGGCGCCTGGAGCCTTCTCATGGTCTCGACGATGAGCTCCAGGCCCCGCTGGCGATCGGTGACCTCCACATCGATGCCGCAATACTCGATCCCGCCCCCGCTCGCCAGCTGAGAGCCGCCGCCCGTGATCTCCCCGAGGCTCCGCCGGGTCATTTCCACTTGCAGGGGATCCTCGTACTTCGCAGCGCGCGCCAGCGGCTGAATATCCTCGGGGATCTTGATGTAGAAGAAGTGCAACCCCCGCTCGGCCGAACCCGCGGCAAGCTCCGCACTGACATCCTGCCGCGTCATGCGCGCGAAGGGAGACTCGGCCGCTCTGCGACCCATGAACCACTTCCAGCCGAAGAAAGCCGCGATCGAGATAACTACCAGCGCGACTACGCTAGTGCGCATGTCGCTTCTCCGCGAGGGCGTCGACTCTCATTTAGGCGACACCACTCGGCAACCGGAGATGCAACTCACCTCCGAGCTTTTCACTCAGCAACAACAGGACCTGGTGTTGGGCCTCGAACTCGGTCGAAGTGAGCCTGTCGGCGACGACACCACAGCCCTTGAGTAGCTGACTCGGCTTGGGCCCGACCTGATGCCACATCACCTCGAACCCCGGTAGAGACGAATGCTGCACCAGCAGCCTCGGATTCGTGTGAGAAAAGACCGGGTACCAGACGAGCCAGCTCGATCGCTGCTCCAGCAGCCTCGAGATGCAGCGCCTGACATTGGCCCAATCCCGCTTGGCATCCGGGTGGTAGGGCGGATCGATCAAGGTGAGATCGGCCGGTGGCGAACTGAGGATTGATTCGAAGCCATCGCTGCGAGAGAACCGAACTGATTCGCCCTGGTCGCCCACGGCCTGCGACACCTCGTCGGAGGTATCGCACAGTTCGATTGTGATTGAGCGTCCCTGGCTCCGCGCGTATTCAGCCACCTGATACCATGAGCTTGGATAGGAGTAGCCAGGACCGATGGATGACGGGAACTGGCGGAAGTATGGAGTGGCCTCAAGACCGGCCGCCGGGGGCAACACCCTGCCGATGCCGCGCCGCCATTCTCCGCGCTCGCCGAGAACGTGCCTCGGAGCTCCGGCATGTGACTCGCGGTAAAGAAAGTCAGCCTTGGACGGCAAGGCCTTGGAGATCGCGGTCAGCAGCAGAAAGTGCTTCCAGACGTCTCCCTGATTTCCCGCCTTGCGAGAGTGGTCGTAGGCCATGTGCTGGGATGGTGTCGCCTAACGTCTCGGCGCAGTAGCGAATCGCGCCGCCCATCCGCTGCAACCTGATGTTCGGAGGTAGAACTCGTCCTGTTTGGGCGCTTTCGCAGCGCCAAGGCCTTGACTCATGGCGTCTAGTTTCCTCTCTTGGCGGCGAACGAGTCAATCGGCCTGGAACGCCCCAGCGTTGTACGTGTGCGCCCCCGTGAGAATTTCTTGGTATCTATTCGGGAGCACAATTCGGATGTTAGCCGGCGTTGGCAGCGAGATCGAGCGTGACAGCCGATTCCAAGTGCCACCCGATTCCCGCGCTGGCAGGAAGTCTTCGGGAAACCGGAGGGCACTTTTCTGGGATACTCCTAACCGCGAGCGTGGCTCAGACCCTCCCGTCGCCCTGCACGCGGAAGTCTTAGTCACTCCGCTTGGTCCGAAGTGGCACGACTACTAAGGCAAAGAAGAGCGCGAGCAGGGGACCCAGGAGGTAGAGCAGAAAGAGTCCGCCGAGGAACTTCGCGAGAACTCCGACGACAGGAATCGAATAGATCCGTTCTACGACGCCAATGACAGCGGCGCCAGCGGACACTAGTGGAGCCGGCGCAAGAAAGATGAGCAGGACTAGCGACCCGAGGGAAGCAACCAGCGCGAAGCCGACGTGATTTCGAATCGCCCGTCGATACCAGATGGGCAGCTCCTCATCGTCAAGCTGGTCCATAGCGCTCTTCGCTCCGAGAGCCAGGAAGGAGAGCCCGACTGCCGTTCCTGACGGCCAAGGCAGGAGAGTTCCTGGAAGCGTCGACCGCATGCCAAGAGCGACCGAAGCGAAGAGCAATGCCGGTAGCAGCCACTCGATATACGTGTCAGCGATCGCTATTCGCGGACTCTTGCGCCCCAAGGCGATCGCTCTGCCCAACAATGTAACTGCAGCGAGCGGCAGCGCAAAGAGGATGACCGCGACGCCGATGTTCATGAGAGTATGGAGGCTACCCAACATTGGATTGCTCCTTCCAGAGTTCGACCTCCAGCGGAGGTCCGAGCCGATCTTCAGAGCGAATTCTCCTGGCGCTCTCGCCAGCTAGCCGGCCCCCTTCCGTCCTCTCCTCTACCAGAAGGAGACTATGGTCCGCCCCCCAAATTGTGGCGACGACTGGGGCGGTTCGAGAAGGCGTTGTAAGACAATCCCAGCCTCGTACGAGGGGCAGACCCACGTGGTTCGACTCGCCCATCAGTTGGGTCTCGGAGAAAGAGAACCTCATCAATCGGATCTGCGCAATGCGGATCCTACCTACTAGCGAACTCGGTCAAGTCAAGCACCTTGCCTTCAGCATCCATTGCGCGCTTCCAGAGCCCGCGCTGCACGCGGACGACGTCACCTATACCTCTAAGATAGTCGCTGTCATCTGCGCTGCGCCGGTTGAGATTTGCGAGCCCTTCCTCGAGCTTCTCGATGACAAGGGCAGAATCAGCAATCTCGTACCTGGGGTCCGAACGCATCGCTTGAATGAGCTGAATCAGCTCACTTCTCGCCTCGCCTGAATAGGTCAATGCGAGGCACTCAACCACGTAAGAGAGGTGCTCAACGACGCGTAAGAAATTGTTCACAAGAGTAGCTTCGCGGGGTGGGTACATTGTCGGATCGCTCCAGCAAGACAGCCAGACTTCGTTCGCTCGCGAGGTGTTGCCGCTTGAGGTGCCAGGCGACTTCCCTATCTCCAGCAACGAGACTACTCGTCCAGTCTGCCAGATTTGGCGGCTCCAGTTCGCCATTCTCTCTTCGGGCGCAGGCGTCCTTCAGGCCGCCAAGCGGCACTCTCGACGAAGCCACTTACCGAGCGATCTGAAGTCGGATGCTCTCGCAACCCTGGCTGGTTCGGAGCGAGGCCGCCTTGCCCCTTGATGTGTCAGCTGACTTCCGGATCCAGATTCCCTCGAGGCCCAACCTAGGCGTGAGCCCCTCCCCAATTCGCTACCGATTGCAAGCTGACAGTCCCGGTTGAAATCTCAATGAGAGCTGCTCTTCGGAGTTTGCGGACCGGAGGGAGCCGGAGGCTCCCGGAGGGCTGCAAACTCCGCCGGCGCGAGGTCGCCCAGCCCCGAGTGCGGCCGCACGTTGTTGTAATCCTGGCGCCAAGATTCGATCACTCTACGCGCGTGCCCGAGATCCTCAAACCAGTGCGCGTCGAGGCAGTCCTTGCGAAACGTCCCGTTGAAGCTCTCGACGAAGCAGTTCTCGACGGGCTTGCCCGGGCGGATGAAGCGCAGCGTTACGCCACGCTGAGCCGCCCAGAGGTCGAGCGCTTTGCTCACGAATTCCGGACCGTTGTCGACGACGATCTCCTGAGGTACGCCGCGCTCTCCTGCGATCTTCTCGAGCACGCGGACGACCCGTTCCGCAGGCAGCGAGAAGTCGACTTCGATGACCAGCGACTCGCGACTGCCGTCATCGATCACGTTGAAGGTGCGAAACGGTCGACCGCTTCCAAGGGCATCTCGCATGAAGTCCATCGACCACCGAAGATTCGGACAATCGGGCACTGCCGACTTCTCGCGCACCGCTGCCGCAATCAGCTTCTTTCTTGGCTTCGATCGCAGCTTCAAGCCCTCGCGCAAGTAGAGGAGGCGAATGCGCTTCACGTTGACCAGGAAGCCTTCTCGGCGGAGTTTCTTGGTCAGCATTTCGTAGCCGTAGCGCGGGTAGAGCGCAGCGAGCTCGAAGAGGCGCGCCAAGAGCAGAGGATCCGCTTCGCGCCGATGTTTGTAGCGCGCCGTCGAGCGTTGGAGCTTCGCCAGGCTGCAACTGTGACGCTCCGACATCGACCAAGTCTCCCGGAAGAAGGAGGCGACCTCGCGCCGGGCCGGCAAGGTCACCACTTTTTTCCCAAGGCCGCCGTCAGGGCCTGCTTATCCAGCGTCAGGTCGGCGACCAAGTGCTTCAGTCGCCGGTTCTCATCCTCGAGCTGCCGCAGGCGCTTCGCTTCGCTCACGTCCATGCCGCCGAACTTCTTGCGCCAGACGTAGAACGTGTGCCGCGACACTCCGTGCTGGCGACAAACCTCTTGGACCTTTACGCCGCCTTCGACCTGCTTGAGCACTCCGATGATCTGCTCTTCGGTGAATCTTCGTTTCCGCATCCCGTCCTCCTGGCCCATCGGGCCTGCTGGAGGACTGTTAGCTTACGATTGGAGCGGTTTTCGGGGAGGAGCTCACCATTCAGATTCTCCCGGCCCAGAGCCTTCCCACCCTTCAACCCACTCTCCGGCGAAACTCGGCTGGCACCTATTCGGGTCACTCGAGGGTTCCTCGCGAGCCCCCCTCTCGCAGCCGAAAAATCGGCTGGCGCCTATTCAGTCTGAGCGAGTGGCATCGACTTCCGAAAGCTTCATCGCGATCCGTTCGTGCCAGCGGTCCCGGCTCCAACGAACAATGCCCTCGATGCTGCGAAGGCCGCGCTCAAGGGATGGGTTGAGGTTCATTTCAATCAGCATGCGGTCGACTAAGCCATTGTCCGCTGCCGGACTTAGCATCGCACCAACTTGCTTCATCACGTGCCACCGATTGTGCGACACAGCTAGCTCAAGCGCCGCAATGACTACGGGAACTTTGACGCGAACGGATCCCATTCTGTAGGCCTCGAGTAGTCGGTCGCCAACAACATCGCAGTAGGAGAAATCGAAAGCGACACCGCTCGCCCAATCGCAGAGGCAGCCGACCAGACGTGCGAAGAGAATTTCGTCGATTCCGCTCAGGGTCGCAATCAACTCAGAAGTCATCGCCCTACAAACGGCGTCTTGATCTTGAACGCTGCGGCCTTCCATATGGTTGATGAGCGCGCGCCAAGCATCGATGGATGTAGATTCAGCCTCAACGGCCGCAATAAGTACCACTTCGTCGGCACTTGGAGGGGCGAACTTCGCAGTACGCCAGAGGTCGAAGACCGCGGCCCGCAGTGACGTGATCGTGGGGAAACGCCGCTGCGGGTCGGCTTCGGTGCACTTCTCCAATAGAGGCCCGTAGGGTCCAACAGTGCGGATTTGAGCGTACGGGATACGACGAGCCGTGGCATCGATAGCGTCGTGAAGGATGCACCCCAGAGCGAAGATATCAGCTTGCTCTGGCGTGTTCCGAAAGTCGTACGCCTGCTCGGGTGCCGCGTAGAAGTGCGAGCCGTACGCCGAGTGGCTGCTTGTCAGGATGGTGGTGTCACGGGCGAGAGGCAAGATCAGCCCGAAGTCTGCAAGCATCCAGGTGCCGCCCACATCGAGAATGTTGGCGGGCTTCAAGTCTCTATGGACGTAGCCAAGGCGATGGAGTTCTTCGACCGCTGCGAGGATGTCCTGCCACGGCGACGGATCTATTTGGACGCCGGACGCATGATCTCGCGCTATCTTTGCTTCGAGCGACTCGGTCGCGAGAGGCATGTCAAACCATGGTGGTGAGGCGTTGAGGTCGTGCCCCACTATGGGCATGATGTTTGGATGGCGAATCTGTGACTGGATTCGCACCTCGCGCTCGAAGCGTCGGCGAAGCTTCTCTAGCTCATCCAGAGCGACGACACGCGGCTCGAACGTCTTGCGGGCGAGGTGCACTCCCGCTTGCGAGCGCACCTCATGAACCACGCCGAAGCCGCCGCGGTTGATCTCCCTGATTACTTTCATGGTCACAACGCCATAGTCCTTTACTTTCGAGAACTTCGAACTCTGCCGTGCTGTCTAATAGATCATGAGTTCAGCGGCGGACGCGCGAGACACAGCCGCCAGCCGGACCAAATGATAGGCGACTGCCCCTACTTGATCGGAGGAATCTTAAGGTCGGCAACTTTCCAAACTCCTTGGGGGATCGTCAGCTTCGCATTCGGTTGATCGGAGAATCTGTAGATTCGCGCCCCGTTTGAGAACAAGTCGATTTCGAAGTGACTGATCACGCCCTCGCCCCCAAAGAGATCCTCGGCCGCAATCATCGGTATTACTAGCCTGTCAGGGCTGAAACCAACGAGGGATCGCGTAGTCTGCCCTAGTGGCCATGCGCCATCGCGCACCGATGCGCGAAAGATGACTCGGACCCTTTCTCCCTCTTCATTTACCCTTCGAAGAAAGGTGGCGAAGAACTCTGCTTCCTGCCCGGTTGAAGAGCTTCGCAACTTGAGAAATGGAGCGTCTTGTCGGATGTTGAGTGGAACAGTACCGCCAATCTTGAGTGGCTGGGCCCAATCGCCCGAGACCACGACCTGAACCTCGGCCGAAAGCGTCTTGATGTTTGTCCTTGCTTGCTCAGCTTGCTCCTCTGCTGAGCGCACGCGCTCGACCAACGCTGCCTTCTCGACACTCTGCAGGTAGGCGATTCTCCGTGCGATTGGCCAACGATTCGTCGCCACGAGTACCGCGACTAGAAGGCCAAGGACAGCTGCGGAGAGGTCGAACCAGAACCGGAGCCGCTCGAGAGTCTGGAGATCGTTCCACATGGTTTGAGTGCCTCGGGCGCTGTTCCAGGTTGCCTATCGGATCATGCGCCGAACGGGCAATCGGGCGAAGTCCGTTTGCCCGTTCAATCGAATTGCTAGCCGGCAGGTCACGGCCGGTAGTGCAACGAAGTCGAAAGCGACCGAGAGATTGCCGCAAAAGGTCATTGGATTCAGTTGCATGACAGCGAGATCTTGTACCCGCCAATCGACAGCTCGGATCCGCCCCACGCATTTGCTTTCAGATCGCCTACGCAGTTCATCGGCTCGGCTGCGTAGGCGGGCCTCGAAATCGCAACTCTTTCTAGCGAAACTACAACCAAACAGGCGCCGATGATCGTGAGAAACAACTTGGTGTAGCGATCGAGAATCATGATTGCCTCCGGAGTGCTTAGATCTGCTGGGTTGAGTAGTCTTAGCGGCGCCCCGCCGCCTAACGGAAAATGAGCTGAGCGGACAGACGGGCGACGCCCGTTTGTCCGCTCGAACGAATTGAAGCTCATGCAGGCCTCCTTCGGGGCTACCCACGCGGTAGCTTTGAGGATGTCGAATAACCCTTCCAAAGGAGGCACTGCATGCGATTGTACTCCCGGACTCACGAGACGAGCTGCGGCATCGATCTTCACGCGCGGACGATGTATGTCTGCGTTCTCGACCGCGAGGGCCAGACACTGGTGCACCGCAATCTCCCGTGCCGACCCGATGCTCTCCTCGCCGCCCTCGCGCCGCTTCGCGACCGCGACCTCGTCGTCGGCTGCGAGTGTCTCTTCGCCTGGTATTGGCTCGCCGATCTCTGCGAGCGAGAGGGCCTTCCATTCGCCCTCGGGCACGCCCTCGGCATGCGCGCGATTCATGGCTTGAAGACCAAGAGCGACAAGCTCGACTCCTGGAAGATTGCCCAGCTCTTGCGCGGCGGAAACTTCCCCTGCGCCTACGTCTATCCACGCCGCTTTCGCGCCACCCGCGATCTCCTGCGCCGGCGCCTTCACTTCGTTCGCTTTCGCTCCGAACTGCTCACCCACCTCAAGATGTCCGAAGCTCAAGCCAACCTCGAACCGCTCAAGCAGCGCCTCGACCACGCGCCGAATCGAGCCGGCTTTGCCGAGCGTTTCCCTCTTGGCTCGAGCCGCTCGTCGATCGCCGCCGACTGTCGGCTGCTCGACTCGATCGACGACCTAGTCGGCGGCCTCGAACGCGAGCTCGTCGCCTGCGCCAAGGGCGACGACCTCGCCGCCTTCTATCGCCTGCGCTCCGTGCCCGGGATCGGCGAGATCCTCGCCATGACCATCTTCTACGAAGTCCCCGACTTCGATCGCTTCGACACCGTGCAGCAGTTCGCGTCCTACGCCCGACTCGTGGCGCCGCGAGGCGAGTCCGCCGGCAAACTCGGTGGCGCGAGCGGACGCAAGCAGGGCAATGTCCACCTGAAATGGGCCTTCTCGGAGGCCGCCGTTCTCCTCCTGCGCAACAATCCGCGGGCGCAGAAGCTCCACTCGCGACTGGTCGCCCGCTTCGGCAAGGCGAAGGCGCTCTCGGTGCTCGCCCACAAGCTCGGTCGCGCGGTCTTTCACATGCAGAAGCGACAGCAGCCGTTCGACGCCGAGAGGTTCTATCGCGAGGCCTGATCGAATCGGGAGGAGCGCCGGCGAGCTCGTCGCCTAAGAAGAGTCGCTTTCGATCCGAGCTTCAGAAGGACCGTACGAGGCGGAAGCCCCGGGAGACGTCGAGCCCGTGAACGGTCCAGGAGCCCCACGGTCGGACAGCTCGCCGAGTTGAAGAGCCGCCGGCGCTGCCTCCCTTTGCTATCTCTCGCTCTCTGACGACGCTGCCCCTCCTCCGAGCCCGCTACCAACGGATCCTCCGAGGTCCACGAATCGATCGGACGGAACGAGGGCACGAAAGAGCTTCTGGGACGCTGCGGAGAAACCCCGCGGCCACGCGCTTTACGGCGCGCGTCGAGCCTCGATAGGTGTTGGGTGCAGCGACGAAGCGTCGCAAGACACCGGACCGCGAAGCCAAGTTAGCGATGAAGGAAAGCGAGATCGTTCGCAAGAACGCGACGAGCGCTGAGGCTCGGCACGGAGAAGCTACGGGTGTTGACAGGGCGGGGCCTGATAGGTGAACGGTCCAGGAGCCCCACGGTCGGACAGCTTGCCGAATTGAAGAGCGGCCGGCGCTGCCTCCCTTTTCCCTCTCTCGCATTCTGACGACGCTGCCCCTCCTCCGAGCCCGCTAACAACGGATCCTCCGAGGTCCACGATTCGACCGGACGGAACGAGGGCACGAAAGAGCTTCTGGGACGCCGCGGAAAAGCGCCGCGGCCACGCGCCTCACGGCGCGCGCAGAGCCTCGATAGGTGTTGGGTGCAGCGACGAAGCGTCGCAAGACACCGCACCGCGAAGCCAAGTCAGCGATGAAGGAAAGCGAGATCGTTCGCAAGAACGCGACGAGCGCTGAGGCTCGTCACGGAGAAGCTACGGGTGTTGACAGGGCGGGGCCTGATAGGTGTTAGGCAGCACTGCACTACAGCCCTTGACCCAGCGCCTTCATGCGGCCGAGGTAGCGCTCCAGGCGACTCCTGCCCTTCTCCTTCGCTTTCAAGAAGCTACCCGCGCTGATGACTTTCTTCTGCCCGCGACCAAGTCCCTTGTTTTGCAATTTACCCTCTACTGACACCAAAGCAATATTCATTGCAGCGAGTGAACTGTCGCTCCGATGTGCGAGGTAGTCGCGGATCGCCTTGACGGCGTCGAAGAGCAAGGAGTCGGTCGGGGTGAGCGTGAATCGCTTCGCCTCGTTTGCGTGAAGCCACTCCTTGCTCCGCTTGTTGAGCGTCGCAGCATCGCCGAACGACACGTTGTATCCCTTCGAGTCAACGAGCGAACGCACATCGGCAGCTTTGATGTGCTTGACTTGCGGGAATCGAGTTTGCGATGCGTACCAGTTGCCGAACTTTGACTCGATGGACTGCTCGGCAACGGTCTTTCTTGCAGCCAGGAGAGTGCTCGCGTCACGATTCACATAGGCAAGGAAAAGGTCAGACGCTAGGGTTTCCAATGCCACGCTTGCCGAGAGGAAAACACTTTCAGCTAGCCGTGTCTCGTCAGCCTTGAAGTGCGCCGTCCCGGCAAGCGCAGTTCTCGCTCGCGAGGAAAAGCTATTTAGTTCGTCAATTGTGTTTCCAAAGGCGGCTCGAATTGCATCTGGGTCAATCTTCTTCAAGACGGCGGCCTCGAACCGTGTCGCTTAAGGGATGGCGCGTAGAGCGACGTGCCCCACCAAGTCACTAGATGTGCGGCGCAATGTGCACACCCGCTCGATCGAATGGTTAGACATCAAGCCTCTCATGGGTGGGCCTTGTGAACATTTAGCAAGTATTCGCCAATCACTCCCATAAGTTCAACGGCAGAGCGTGCCTCGGCGTTTGAGACAGTAGAAAGCCAAGGTCGACCGTGACCCGTACCTTCTTTGTTTCGGAGCCCGTTCACAGCGCACGCTGAATCAAAAAGCGCTCGGGCGAGACGAGCTTGTGCGGGCTCGCCAGCAACGGGCAGAGACTGCGGCGTCGGAAGGCCGAGCGCTGCGTAGGCTTGGCCGAGCAGAGTCGGGAAATTGGAGTGCGTTGGATACACCCCATAGCGCTCAACTAGAATGTGTGCAGCAACTGCTTCCAAGAGGTCCTTTGCAGTACCCGCGACCAACGCTGCGTCAGCAACACCCTTCTTTGCTCGGCGCACGTACGCCATCAAGGCGTCAGAGAGAGCCTCACCGGAGAGGTTTTCAAGTACCAGAGCAGAGAGCTCGCCTGTCTCAGAAAGTAGAAACCCTTCCGACTTGAACGCATCGGCGAGATTTCGAATCGGCTCAGAGCCAACGAAGTTTGGAGATCCATCTCGAAAGCCTCCGCATCCGCGAACATGAGCGGCAAGCGCCGCGACCAGTTTCTCCCCGCCCGCGACGTTGTTTTCGAGGGCCCAACTCAGAGTTGCACGAACGCGCTTGGCTTTACCGACAAGCATGCCCTGAACCTTGGGATCACCGGCCTTCAGGCTGGCCTGCTGAACAAGGAAGTCGATATCGGAGTGACTCGGCTCTCTGGTCTCGCTTTGGGCGTCATCGACCAGTTTCGCCAACGCAACAATGATTGCGTCGGACAGTGGAGCACTAGGTCGAGGGCTTTCCGGGCTCACAAGTCTTCCCCTGGGCGCCTAACTACGAGTCGTCGCGACTCGAGACGTATAAGTTTGGAGTGACATTGAGAGGATACTAGTTTGCCATAGCTGCTGCCGAAGCGGCGCGCGGTCCATTGGGTGCTTCACTTACAGGTGGCATCGCCAGCTTTCGGGTGTGGGAAAGGCGACTGAGTCGGATTCACAGGCTGAAACAACTTTGTTGGCAAGTGGACCAGAATGCGGGGCGCCTACTCGTACCTCAACGCCTCAATCGGATCCAACCGGCTCGCCTTCCCCGCCGGATAGATCCCGAAGAAGATCCCGACGACGGCACTGAACCCGACGGCCAGCAGGATGGCCCAGAACGGCACGTGGGCCGGGGGCCAGTCGCCGGGGAGCATGGAGGCGACCAACGCGCCAATGCCCCAGCCGGCCGCCAGGCCGATGCCGCCGCCGACCAGGCTCAGGGTGATCGCTTCGATGAGGAACTGGACGAGGACGTCCTGGCGGCGTGCCCCCACGGCTTTGCGGACGCCGATCTCGCGCGTGCGTTCCGTCACGCTGACCAGCATGATGTTCATGATCCCGATGCCGCCCACCAGCAGCGCGACGCCGACGACAGCGCCGATGACCGTCGTGATCATGCCGAGGATCGAGCCGACGGACTTGAGGATCTCGTCCTGCAGCATGACGTCGAAGTCGTTTGGCTGGCCTTCGACGATCTTGTGGCGCTGGCGCAGCACCTGGGTGATGCCGTCCTTCACCTGATCCACCGACGCGGCGTCGACCGCCTGCAACCGCAGCTGGATCTGGTCGCCGGCCGAGCGGCCGAGGAGATTCACCGCCGTGTCGAACGGGATGAACACCAGGTCGTCCATGTTCTGGCCGACCGACTGGCCGCGCTTCTCCATCACGCCCATGATCGACACGGGAAGCGAGCCGACGTAGACCTCCTTGCCGACCGGGTCCGTCAGACCCAGCTCCTCGGCGACCTCCTGGCCGATGACGGCCACCTTGCGGCGGTGCTCCATGTCCACCCGCGAGAAGAAGCGGCCGACGTCCACCTCGTGATTGTTCACCTCCGGCCAGTCCTGCGAGACGCCGAAGAGATACTGCACCGTGTGCTGGCGCTCGTCGTATCTCATCACCTGCGCCGGCGAAGCAATGAGCGGCGTGATCAGGCCGATGTCTAGTGAGTGGCGGTTTGCATCTCCGCCGCAGATTCCGAAACGGTACATACGATTTCGAAAGATCTCTCCGAATCCTCAACTACGAAGCGGCACTCTTTGATCACACCGCGCGTCTCGCGTTGATATGTTGAGACCGCTTCCTCAACGGCCCAAATCGACGCACCCAGTTCTTGCATCAGGCTTGCTAGCGCGAGGGCCCCCGCGCTGGCGCTCTTGGCACAGCGGCAGCGGCAGTCCTTCCCGCTTTCCACACAAACGGCCAAGTGACCCTCAGGGCATTGTGTCGTGCAGATCGTGAAAACAACCGGAGCAGCGAGCAGTAGCAGCAGACCCACCCAGTCAATTTCCATGAGCTACCCCCGCATCCGAATGACTAGCGTCTGCCCTGATGGTAGAACTACAGCGTCGACGTTGATACTGCGAAAAATGTACTCCAATGTCTCTACAAGCGGCATCTGGCGCACGGGCGAAGGGAAGGTGACCTTCTTTCCACCAAGGCGCTCGGCTACTGATTGATCGAGGACGACTGCTTCGCCGTCAGCCGCCAGCCCTTGAACCAGTTCTAATGCGTCGTATGTTCCGGCTGCGAGAGATACGAGCCCGCTTCGGCGCCTCTGGTCGACTGCATCGTCCTGAATCTCGCGAGCGATCTCGAGG
>JBPOHI010000276.1:0-2101 GCA_052035735.1 Acidobacteriota bacterium | reverse complement strand
GCGAGCCAGGTGAGCATCAGCGAACCGGGCGTCGTGTCCGAGTCCGCCGAGTCGAGCTGCACGACGTGCAGGTCGCCGCTGTTGTAGGAGAAGTAGGCCTCGGTACCGCTGCCGATCCCGCCCGCCTCGCCAGCGGCCGGCAACGAGAACATGTCGAAGAACGGGCCGGTCTGGGTCGTCGAATCCGAGGAGATGGCGTCGTGATTGCCAATCACCGGCCACGGCGCGACCGTCCGGAGCTCCTGCGGATAGACGTCGAAGACCGCCATCTGGAATTCAGCGTCGGTCCCCGAGCAGTAGGCGTTGTCGCCGAGCATCAACCAGAGATCGGGCGTCGCGTCGTTCATCCAGGCGAAGTAGCCGTCGCGCACCAACGCCGCATTCGACGTCACCGGCCCGGGCGGAGCGCACAGCGGCAAGCTCGTGGCGCCGCAGTCGCCGATCACCCAGAGATGCTGCGCGTCGAGGTCGCCAGCGGCCGGCGCGGTGCGGAAGCGGTGCGCGCCGTCGCCGCCGGCGAGCACCGTCAGTGTCGTCCCGACGGCGTAGTAGTAGAGCGTCTTCGGCGTCAGCCCGGCGATCTGCACGAAATGGTCGGTGACCAGCGCCGAGGAGCTCACCGTCTGGTCGTAGACGCCGGCGACCTCGCCCCAGCCGGCCCAGGTATCGGTCGCGACGTCGGTGCGCCAGCGCAGCACCGCCGCGGTCGTCGAGGTCCGCTGCAGATAGGGCCCGCGCACGATCGTCGCCGCCATTGCTGGCAGCGCCGGGGCGGTGAAGAGGAGAAGGCTCAGGAGAATGCGGGCGCGCATGAGTGTCGTCTTGGGCGGAGGTCGGGCGCCGTCCGCTAGAAGCCCAGGCGGCGCATCAGCGCGCGCGGCAGGTTGCGAACCACCAGCATCACCATAGCCCAGATCGGCGGCGCATAGACCACCGGCCAGCCCCGATCGATGGCGCGCACCACACGTGCAGCGACCTCGTCGGATTCGCCGGCGAACGGCGGTTCGGGGAGCCCGGCGGTCATGCTCGTGCGCACGAATCCGGGCTTGACCGTGACGACACGCAGGCCCTGCGCGTAGTAGCGATGGTCGAGCCCTTCGAGATAGGCGGCGAGACCGGCCTTGGCGGCGCCATAGAGAACCACCGGCTTCCTGCCGCGATCTCCAGCCACCGAGCCGAAGACGCAGAGCGTGCCGCCGCCGCGAGCGAGCAGGCGCTCGCGCGCCGCCTCGCAGAACTCGATCGTGCGGACGAAATCGACCTCGAGCAGGCGGCGACGGAAGGCCGGGTCGGCCTCGAGCCGATCCTGGGTCGCGAAAAGACCGGCCGTGACGACGACGGCGTCGACACCGCCGAGCGCCGCGATCGCGCCGTCGAGCGCCGAAGCGAAGCCGTCCGGCGATTCGAGATCGCACTTGCCGTGCTCGACGTCGCTGGCGCCCGCGGATCGGCGCGTCGCGAGATCGCGCGCCGCCGCCGCGAGCTCCGTCGCGTCGCGGCCGAGGAGGAAGAGCTGGTCGCCACGCTCGGCGAAGCGGCGCGCGAGCGCACGCCCCATCCCCTTCGTGGCTCCGAGCAGGACGATCTTCATCGCGCGACTCTCATCCGGCCTGAGATCCTCTCGCGCCCGGTGAAAAAAGGCGATCGGAAAGTGCACTGCCGAGACGGCCCTGTGGGTCCCAGCGCGCGCGCTCGGCGAGGAAGGCCGGCAAGCGCGGCTCGAGGCGGGCGAAGTCGGCTGCCGTCGAGAGCGCGTCCTTGGCGAGGTAGATCCGCCCCCCCTCGTCGGCGACGAGCCGGTTCAGGCGCGCGACCAAAGCTGCCGTTCCAGGCCGGATCGGGAGATCGACCGCGACCGTCACCCCTGGGCGCGGGAAGCTGAGCATCCCCTCCCCCTCTGCGCCCATGTCCTTGAGCACCGACAGGAACGATGCCCCGCCGAGCTCGATCATCAACTCGAGGAAACGCCGCGTCGCCCCGGGGCGCTCGCTCTCGGGCAGCACGCACTGGTACTGCGTGAAGCCGCGCCGGCCGTACATCCGGTTCCAATCCTCGATGACGTCGAGCGGATAGAAGAACTGCTCGGGCGAGAGCAGACGGC
>JBPOHI010000187.1:0-3018 GCA_052035735.1 Acidobacteriota bacterium | reverse complement strand
GAGCCCAGCCCCGAGGCGACCGGCAGCTCTTTGTGCAGCACGAAGTCGAGCGCCGGCAGCGGCTCCGGCAGCCGCCTGGCGAAGGCGTCGCGCGCCTTGAGCACGAGATTGTCGCGCGGGTCGGGGGGCAGCCGATGGGCGAAGGGGCCGCGGCACTCGAGGCGGTCGCCCTCTGCCGCCGCGCGCTCCAGGGCCCGGCGTACGGCGACGCGGTCCCCCCACAGGGCACCGTCGACCGGAGCGAGCGCCGCGCCGAGCAGATCGAAGCCGGCCGCGAAGTTGCCGATGCCGGCGGGAGCGTAGGCCGTGACCGCATCCTCCACCGCGCTCGCGGCAGCGGGAGCTCGAGGGACGGCGACCTCGAGTGCCGCAGCAGACTCCGGCGCCGCGCGCTCGAAGAGGCGTGCGTGCACCGCCGCCACGGCGCGCGGCCCGTCGGAGGCCAGGATCACCGCCGAGATCGAGCGCTCCGACGCCCCCTGGGCGATCGCGGCAACGTTCACCGCCGCCTCGCCCAGCGCACTGAAGAACTGCCCGGCGACACCGAGGCGCTCGCGCATGCCGTCGCCCACCAGGCTCACGATCGCGAGCTCCCGCCGCACCTCGATCTCGTCGACGCGACCGGTCTCGATCTCGGCCTCGAACGCAGCGCGCATCGCGACCGCCGCTTCGTCGGCCGAGGGCGCGTCGACGCAGATCGAGATCGCCATCTCGCTCGAGCCCTGGGTGATGAGGATGACCGAGATGCCGCGCTGCGCGAGCGCCGCGAAGAGCCGCGCCGCGACGCCGGGCACGCCCTCCATGCCCGGACCGAAGATCGAGAGCAGCGCCACGCCGCGGGTGAACGAGATGCCGCAGGCGATGCGCGCGGCGCCCACGGTGTCGCCCCGCCGCTCGACCAGCGTGCCGGGATGGTCCGGCCGGAAGGTGTTGCGGATCCGCACCGGCACGCCCGCCGCGCGCGCCGGGGCGATCGTCCGCGGATGGAGGACCTTGGCACCGAAATGCGCCAGCTCCATCGCCTCCTCGTAGCTCATCGTCTCGAGACAGGTCGCCGCCGGGGCGAGCCGCGGGTCGGTGGTGAAGACGCCGTCGACGTCGGTCCAGATCTCGAGCAGCCGCGCTTCGAGCGCTTGCGCGAGAAGCGCCGCCGAATAGTCCGAGCCGCCGCGGCCGAGGCACATCACCTGGCCGCCCTCGTCACCGCCGAAGAAGCCGGGCAGGAGGAGCACGCGGCTCCCGTCGAGGCGCCGCGCCGCCAGGCGCTGCTTCATCGTCGCCGGCAGCGGGGATGCGCCGAGCGGGTCGCCGATGCAGAGAACAACCTCCAGTGGGTCGAGCGCCTCGGTCTCGAGATCGCGCGACGAGAAAAGCTCGAACAAGAGAGCGCAGCTCGCGCGCTCGCCGAGGACGATCGCTCGTGCCTCCACGCGCGGTGAGCAGTCGCCCAGCAGCGCGACGCCGCGCAGGATCTCCGCCAGCTCGGCGGCGAGTCCGGAGAGACGGCGCGCGAGGCGGGCAGAGGACTCGCCACCCAGCTCGCCTGCGAGCTCTTCGGCGATGCCGGCGTGCACTTCGCGGAATCGCGTGGCGGCCGCCTCGGCTTCCTCTCGCCGCCCGGCGGCAGCGTGCGCCAGACCCTGTAACAGGAGATCGGTGACGCCGGAGACCGCCGAAGCGACGACGCCCACCCGCTCCGCCGCTGCCGCCTCGGCCACCAGGCTCGCCACGCCGCGCATGCGCCCGGCGCCGGCCACCGAGGTGCCACCGAACTTCATCACTCGGAATGTGGGTCCAGACGACCGCATGCCCGACTCCTCGAAAACTCCGCAAAACAAAAAACCCCGCTACCTCGTCGGAGGAGCGGGGCTGTTGCTGGCACTCGAATGCCGTTCGCCTAGGCGAGCCCCGTCCCCCCGCTCGTGCGGTGGGTCGTCGTCGTCGACATCGAACAGGCGCTATGACGGCTGAGGCTCATGACGGACGCCACGTTACAGCCGCCCAGATGCGGCTGTCAATTGCTGCGCGGCCTGCGACCGCAGCGCCGCGCGCCCTTACCGGCCGGATCAGTCGATCGCGACCACCCGGAAGATGGCGATCGTGCCGCTGATCTCGTTCGCCGAGACGAGCAGGTCCTGGCCGTTCGGGCTGGCGTTCGCCGGGATGAACAGGAGGCCTTCCGGGCCGAGGTCGCCGGCGGTGCCGGCCTCGGCGTCGCCGTCGAAGAGCCGGGTGTTGGCGTAGGCGGCGAACTGGACCGCCAACGGGTCGGTCACATCGTAGGCGAAGATGCCACCCTGCCGCTCGAGGCCGATGAACGCGTACACGCGCCCCTCGATGGTGCCGAGCGCGAGCGCTTCGGGTTCCGGTCCTTTGTCGTCGCTGCGCGAGTCGAACGAGTCGTTCTCGGTGCTGTCCGAGTTGAAGTTCGCCGCGTCGTGGCGCCCCAGGAGGCGCTCGAAGTCACGCCCGCTGTCGTGGATCAGCTGCCCCTGGGCGGTCCAGATCGAAAACGACCGGCCGCCGAAGGAGCGCAACTGATCGACATCGCCATCGTCGTCGGTGTCGGCGCCGGCGGTCGTGACCCGGAGCCGGCCGATGTTCTCGTCCTCCTGCAGGTCGTCGGCGTTCGGGAAGCGCACCGGGTCGAGGTCGAGGTCCTTGATGCGCTCGAGCTCGGAGTAGCACTCGTAGTCGCGCGTGTCGCCCTCGTTGGCGGTCACCAGATAGCGGCGTCCCTCGTGCAGGTAGAAGGCGATCGAGTCCGGCTGATACATCCCTTGCACGGGCCAGGTGCCGAGGCGCACCGCGCCGTCGCGATCGGAGGCGTCGAGCTGATTCACCCGCTGCGAATGGTCCTTGGTGCCGAGCGCATGGAGCGCGCTCACCGTGCCGCTCGCGAGATCGACCACCGCGATGGCGTTGGCCTCCTGCAGCGTGACGTAAGCGGTCTTCGAGTCGTCCGCCACCGCGATGTACTCGGGCTCGAGGTCCTGCGACGGTGTCGCGTTGGGCCCG
>JBPOHI010000082.1:0-15201 GCA_052035735.1 Acidobacteriota bacterium | reverse complement strand
TCTCTCGAGCTCGGCGATCTCGCGCGGCGCGGCGCACGACAGGCACTCGCCACCACTAGCCGTGACCAGGATCTCGTCCTCGATGCGCACGCCGATGTTCCACCACCGCGGATCCTGGGTCGAGCCTTCCGGGATGTAGATGCCCGGCTCGACGGTGAACACCATCCCGGGGCGGAGGATGGTGCGCGCATCCCGGCGCCGTTCGGGGCCGGTCGCGCCGGGCGGGATGCCGTAGCTGCCGGGATCGTGGACGTTCAAGCCGATCCAGTGACCGGTGCCGTGCGGAAAGTACTTGCGGTGCGCGCCACTCTCGATGAGCGCGTCGCGTTCGCCCTCGAGCAGGCCGAGCCGGACGAGGCCGTCGACGATGACCCGAACGGCGGTGTCGTGCATCGTGCGGTAGGGCACGCCCGGACGGACCGCCGCGATCGCCGCCTCCTGCGCCGCGAGAACGATCTCGTAGATCGCCCGCTGCTCGCTGGAAAACCTGCCCGAGACGGGATAGCTCCGCGTCACGTCGGCGGCGTACATGCGGTACTCGCAGGCGGTGTCGTTGACGATCATGCCGCCGTCGTCGAGCCGCTTGTCGGCGGGCTCGTAGTGCAGGATCACCGAATTCCGGCCCGAGCCGACGATCGGTGGGTAGCTCATCCGTCCGGCGCCGCCGTGCAGACAGGTCGCGACCATCGCCGCCTTGATGTCGGACTCGTTCCTGCCCGGTCTGACTTCCGCGAGCGCCGCGATATGCGCCTCGGCCGAGAGCTCCGCGGCACGCCGCATCAGCGCGAGCTCGGTCGGATCCTTGATCAGCCTCTGCTCGTGCACGATCGGCCCGGCCTCGGCCGCCGGGCGGGGCGCAGTGGCGTTCGAGTTCGGACGGTTCCAGGCTGAGAGCAGGCGCTCGCGAAACGACTCGTCGCCGCCGTCGAGGTAGTAGAGCGCCGAGGCGCCGACGATCAACTCCGGCAACTTCCCTTCGAACTCCTCGACGGCGTAGGCGGACTCGGCGCCGAAGTCGCTCTTCGCCCCTTCGACGCCAGCGCGATAGCCGGTCCAGGTCTCCTTCTCCGCATCGCGCGGCTCGACGAAGAGCAGATAGCGCTCCCCCTCCGGCGCCGCCGGGCGGAAGACGGCGATCGCGTTCGGCTCGGCAAAGCCTGTCAGGTACCAGAAGTTCGAGCTCGGCCGATACGGATCGGGCGACGTCTCGACCGAGGTCTCGGGCGCCGTCCGTACGACGGCGATGGCGCCCGCCGGCAGCTCCGCGACGAACTTCGCGCGGTGGCCGGCGAAAAACTCCGGCGCCGGAGCGGGTACTTGTGCCGGAGCCGGCGCAGCCGCGAGAGCGCTCGCGCTCGAAAGCAGCAGCGGGAAGATGGTCGTGCCGAGCCGCGTCAGGAGCTTTGGATCTCGCATGGCCGCACAATCTATCAGCGCGCCTCGGTCGCACCCGTTCCGCGCCGGCGCTGGGAGCCAGTTCACAGGCGCCGCCTGCCGGCCGCGACTAAGATCCGCGCCGCAACCGACCGGAGGCCCCCCGCATGCGGATCGAACGCAACCTCGCCCTCGTCACTCTCTGCCTTCTCGCTCTACCTCCGGCCGGCCCGCTCGCCGCAGCCGTGGGCCTTCAGACGCTGGTCGACGTCGGCGCAGCGCCGGTCGCCTTCATCGACCCCCCCGACGGCCTGCCGCACCGCCTGGTCGCGACCCAGCCCGGACAGGTGCTCGTCTGGGACGGCAGCTCCCCCGCCGTCTCGGGCACGCCGATGCTCGACCTGCGCGACGATCCCGGAGTGCCGGTGGCGCAGCGGAAGGTGAACTACGGCGGCGAACGAGGGCTGCTGGCGATGACGGCCCATCCGGCCTATGCCGTCAACGGCTTCGTCTTTCTCTACTACACCAGCCGCGACTGGGACGGCGCCGGCGGTATCGCTGACGGCGACATCGTCGTCGAACGCTACACCCGCGACGCCGGCGATCCCGACTTGCTCGTCCCGGGGTCGTCGCAGATCGTGCTCGTCGTTCCGCATCCGGACGGCAACCACAACGGCGGCGATCTCAAGTTCGGGCCCGACGGGTTCCTCTACGTGTCGCTGGGCGACGGCGGTGGCGGCTGCGACTCGACGGCGCACAGCGGCCAGGATACGAATCAGCTCCTCGGCAAGATGCTGCGCCTCGACGTCGACGGCGCCGACGCCTTTCCGGGCGACCCGCTGAAGAACTACGCGATCCCGCCCGGCAATCCCCTGGTGGGCTTCGCCGGGCTCGACGAGATCTGGGCCCTCGGCTTGCGCAATCCGTTCCGCTTCACCTTCGACCGCAGCAACGGCGAGATCTACATCGGCGATGTCGGCCAGGACACCTGGGAGGAGATCAACCTGCTCCCGGTCGGCGCAGTGACCGCGGGCGCGCCGGTCAACTTCGGCTGGCCCTGCCGCGAGGGCTTCGACGGCGGCACCTGTGGCACGCCGCCGCAGGGCTGCGCCGCGACGTTCCGCCACCCGGTGCGGGTGGAGCCCAACGCCGGCGGCAGCTGGGGATCGATCATGGGCGGCTACCGGTATCGCGGCGGAGCGCTCGCCGCCGACCTCGCGAACCGCTATGTCTACGGCGATGCCGGCAACGGCGAGGTCTGGGCGGCGACCGTCGGCCCGCCGGTGCAGACGACCGCGCCCGGCTGGGCGAGTGCCGAGTTGCCGGTCTCCGGGCAGGGGCCGTTCGGGTTCGCCGAGGACCAGGCAGGCGAGCTGTATCTGCTCTCCGGCTGGTTCGGGGATATCCGCTGCCTGCACGTCGATGGCGGCAGCTGCGATGCCTGGTCGGGCGCGGCGGATCTCTTCCTCGACGGATTCGAGAGCGGCGACGCGGCCAGCTGGGGGGTCGTCGCGCCGTAGGGACCGGCGGCGCTCTCCCTTGACGACGGTTAAGGGACGACCTGGCTCCAGCAGCCGGCGGTCTCGGCGTCGAAGCCGTCCGCGAAGACCCGCGGGCCCACGCCCATGAAGACGCGGGTGCCGTCGAACGCACCCACGACCAGGTCGAGGTTGCCGTCCTGATCGACGTGCATGCCGACCGCGTCGAACGTCCCCTGGACCGTCCAGCTGCGCGTGGCGCCGGCGAGTGGATCGACGAGCGCGACGTTCGGCGGTGTGCCCTGGCCGCGCAGCAGCACGAGCCGGCCGGAGAATCCGGGAATGTCGGTGTCGACATCGGCGACGAGGGCGTCGAGGATGCCGTCGCCATCGAAATCCGCCGAGCGGCTGCTGCCGCCGAAGAAGGCGGTGCCGGGACTGGTGCCGACCGTGGTCTGGGTGAACTCGGCGTGCCCCTGGGCATCGTTGCCGGTGTTGACCAGATAGCGGTCCTGGCCGTCGTCCACGACGAGCAGGTCGAGCCGCCCGTCCTGGGTGAAATCGGCCGCAGCGATCATGTACGGCGCGACGTCGTAGATGTCGTCCTTGAAGGTGAACTGACCGGCGCCGTCGTTGTAGAGGATCGAGATGTGCGGGCTGGTGCCGGGCGGCGGCACGCTGCCACTCGAGTTGACCTTGGCGATGTCATTGAAACCGTCGTTGTTGAAGTCGGCGATCTTCGACGAGGTGCCGAACACCGAATTCGCCATGGCAGGCGTCAGCCGGGCCGCGGTCTCGTCGGTAAACACCCCGCTGCCGTTGTTCACCAGCAGCCGGTCCTCGAGATCGTTCTCGTAGTCGGTGAAGTAGAGGTCGGGCCCCTGCCCACCGGTAACGTCGCCGGCGGCGACGGAACAGAACTTGGGCGTCAGCGGGAAGGCCGGAATGCGCGCCGGGTCGTAGGCGAAGCCGAGCCAGACGCCTGCCTGGTCGCGACCGCGGTTCATCAGGATGCGCGGCGGCTCGCTGAAAGTGCCGGCGGTGACGATGTCCAACCAGCCGTCGCCGTCGAAGTCGGCGAGCTGCACGTCGCGGTCGTCGGTGGCGTCGAGAAACGCCGGTGCCAACGTCGCGGTACGGTCGGTCAGAACGCCGCCTTCGTTCATCAGCAGAACGTTCCTCCGTCCACCGGGGTTGCTGAACGGCGTCTTGCGAACCACGACGAGATCGGTGCGGCAGTCGCGGTCGAGGTCGCCGATGGCGAAGTCCTTCTCCTCGACATCGCCCACCCCGACCTCGCTCGCAGCCACCAGGCGGGTGGCCGTCGCCTCGACGAACTCGACCCAGTCTCCGGCACGGGCGGAGCCGGGGATGGAGAGCAGGAGCGCTCCCGCCAAGGCGGCAGCCCGGCGCCAACCGAAGCAGGCTGGCGAAGCGTCAGGATCGGCTAGGCGGGTCGCTGGCATTTCGAGTTCCTCCCGGTGGATGGGGCGGCCGAGCCTATCGCACGCCGCATCGGACCCTGGCGAAGCAGGCTAAAATCGTCCCGTCATGTCCACTCTCTTCTCGTCAGCCACTCCCCGCCGCGTTCGCCATGGCCGGCTCGCGGCGGCGGCGGTCGCCATCGTTCTGGGTTCGACGGCCTCTGCCGCCCGCGCCCAGCTCACCCCGCCTCCGGCCCCGGCGGGCAACCCGGTCACGCCCGGCAAGGTGCGCCTCGGCAAAGCCCTGTTCTGGGAGGAGCAGCTCTCCTCGCCACGCACCGTGGCCTGTGGCACCTGCCACATACCGTCGGCGGGCGGCGCCGACCCGCGTTCGGCGACGAGTCCGCTGGCCCTGCATCCCGGCCCGGACGGCCTGTACGGCGGCGCGGACGACGTGCTCGGCTCGCCCGGCGTGCCGCGCTCCGGCGCCGACGGGCTCTATTCGCCGAGCGTCCATTTCGGTCTCACCGAGCAGGCCACCGGACGGCGCGCCCCCTCCGCGCTGAACGCCGGCTACTCGCCAACCCTGTTCTGGGACGGCCGCGCCGCTACGCAGTTCGTCGATCCAGTGACCGCGGAGGTCGTGCTCGCGGCTGGCGGCGGACTCGAAAGCCAGTCGGTCGGACCGCCGATGAGCGACGTCGAGATGGCGCACGTCGGGCGAACCTGGACGGAGATCCTCGCCCGCCTCGGGACGATCTCGCCGCTCGCCCTCGCCGTGGATGCACCTCCGACCCTGCTCGATTGGATCGACGGCCGCACCTACGCCGCGCTGTTCGAAGAGGCGTTCGGCAGCCCCGGCATCACGGCGGCGCGGGTTGCCTTGGCGATCGCGAGCTACGAGCGAACGCAATTCACCAACCAGGCGCCGTTCGACGCCTTCATCGGCGGCGACGAGGCGGCCCTGACGCCGCTCGAGAGCGCCGGGCGCGACGTCTTCGTCGCGGCGAGCTGCGACCGCTGCCACCGGCTGGCGATCATGAGCGATCACGCCTTTCACTACATCGGCCTCCGCCCGCCCGCCGAGGACCCCGGCCGGTTCACCGTCACCAACGACCCCGCCGACCTCGGCAGGATGCGCACTCCGAGCCTGCGCAATCTCGAGCTGCGGGCGCCCTACATGCGCAATGGGCGCTTCGCGACGATCGAAGAGGTGATCGACTTCTACGACCGCGGCGGCGACTTCGACGCGCCGAACAAGGACCCCTTCGTCCGCGCCCTCACGCTCTCCCCGGAAGAGAAGACCGCCCTCGCCGCCTTCCTCCGTCGACCGCTCACCGACCCCCGCCTGGTGCCGGAGCTGCCGCCCTTCGACCGGCCGACGCTGTTCTCCGAGTCCGGACGCGCCGCCGTCATCGAGGGCTCGGGGCTCCCGGGTTCGGGCGGCATCGTGCCGCAGCCGGTGGCGCTCGAGCCGCCGGTGCTCGGGAATCCCGGCTTCACTGTCGCTGTGCACGGCGGCCTCGGCGGCGCCACCGCGCTGCTCGCCATCAGCGAAGCCGACCCCGGTCTCGTCACCCCTGGCGGCGGAGATTTCGCTTTCGAATCCGTGCTGCTCGACGGCGTCGGTGCCGGTCAGGGGTACGGCTCGGTCAGCCTGGCCATCCCCGCCGACCCGGCGCTGGCCGGCAAGGAGCTCTTCGGCCGCTGGTATGTCGCCGATACCGGCGGCGGCGAGGCTGCCGCGGTCACGCCGCTGTTTCGCTTCCGGCTCTTTCCGCCGCTCCCTGCGACGGTCGTCTTCGTCGACGGCTTCGAGTCAGCGGATCTCTCCGACTGGAACTAGCGGCTTGGCGACGACGAGGCGCTGGTCGCCGTGCACCTCGTCGACGACCGTCCTGGTGCCGTCCGGCCAGCGTACGCGCAGGGTCGCGCGTGACCCGCGCGCGAGCGCGAAATAGGCGGCCGGTTCGTCGACCGACTGGAAGCTGCCGCCGCCGGTGATCCAGCGCCGCGCCACGCCCGCCGAGGTCTCGAGCTCGACGACACTGCCGTAGGCGTGGAGGTTCGGCGCCGGGGCCCGGAGCTCGACGGCCAGCGCGCCGCCCCGCGCCGCGTCGTTGCGCAACACCCATGGCCTCCCGTTGAGGGTCGTCATGACGATGTCGACATCCAAGTCCCGGTCGAGGTCGCCGAAAGCCACGGCGCGCCCGTGCGCCCTCTGCGTCTGCCAGTCGCCGGCGCCCGACGCCGGCTCGAATCGCCCGCCCTGGCGGTCGAACAGGAGCGGCACCTGTGCCCAGGAGGCGCCGAAGTCGGGTCCGTCCATCTCGGGATAGACGTGGCCACTGGTGACGAACAGATCTTCGTCGCCGTCGAGATCGAAATCGTAGAAGCCGCAGCCCCAGGACAGCCACGGCCGGCTCGCGGCGGCGAGCCCGAACTGCGCCGTGCGCTCGGCGAAAACTCCCTCTCCGAGGTTGAGCCTGAGGGTGTTGGTGTCGTCCGAGAAGGCGGTGTGGAACAGGTCCGGGCGCCCGTCGCCATCGACGTCGGCGACCGCCACACCCATGGCGGCCTGGGCCAGGCCCTGCTCGGTCACTGCGACGCCGGCGCGCGCCGCGACCTCCTCGAAGCGCAGACCGCCGAGGTTGCGATAGAGCTGATTCGCGGTGGAGTCGTTGCCGACGAAGATGTCGCTCCGGCCATCGCCATCGAAGTCCAGGATGAGGGTCACCAGTCCGTAGTCGAGCCCTCCTTCGGCGCGCACTCCGGCGGCTGCACTGACGTCCGCGAAGGTCCCGTCCCCCCGGTTCTCGAACAGCGTGTCGGGCTGAGCTCGCAGCCCGCGCGGCCCCGCCATGACGGGCGCACCTTTGAAGGTGGTGCGGGCAGGCGGTCGCAGCGGATCGAACTCGAGGTAGTGGACCACGAACAGGTCGAGATCGCCGTCGCCATCGAGATCGCCGAACGCTGCGCTGGTCGACCAGCCGGGATCGCCGACGCCGGCGAGCGCGGTGACATCGACGAACCGTCGGCCACCATCGGCGTTCGCCTGGTTGCGGAGCAGGACGTTGCGGCCGAAGCAGGCGACGTAGAGATCGTCCCAGCCGTCGCCGTCGTAGTCGCCGACGGCCACCCCTGTCGCCCAGCGCCGCAGATCGATGCCTGCCATCGCCGTCGCATCCTCGAAGCTGCCGTCGCCGCGGTTGGCGTAGAGACGCGATCCCGGCCCTTGCTCGGCCGCCTCGAGCGTCGCGCCGTTGGCGAGGAAGAGATCGAGATCGCCATCGCGGTCGTAGTCGAACAGGGCCACGCCGCCGCCGTTCACCTCGGCGATCTCACGGCTCGGCATGCGGCCCGAGGTCATCACGAGATCGACTCCCGCCGCGTCCGGAAGAAGCGTGAAACGTAGTCCGCCCGCGGCCCCGGCAGGCGGCACACCGGAAGGGGGCAAAACGGAAGCCCGAGGCCTCTCGAGCTCGCTCAGTCGGGCGCGGGCGCGCGCCAGGACCAGAGCGTCGCCGCCGGCTGCGGCGAGCGCCGCGCTCTGCTCGAGGTTGCGCGCCGCGGCGGCCAGGTCGTTCTGCTCGAGCTGGGCGAGGCCGAGGGCGTAGCGCCCTTCGGCGTGCTCCGGCACGAGCGCGAGAAAGGCCTCGAAGGTCCGTGCGGCCTCGGCGACCTCACCCAGGTAGTACTGACACCAGCCGAGTGCGAGCCTGCCGAAAGGCTCCTCTGGATCGAGCTCGAGAGCGCGCAGGAAAAGCGGGCGCGCGAGCTCGAAGCGCCGCTCGCGGAAGTAGGTGGTCGCGAGGAGCAGCGTCGCGCGCCCCCAGCCCGGGTGCTGTTCGACGAGCGGCTGCAGCCGCTCGCGCGCACCCGCCGTGTCGCCCGCCTCGATCCTCGCCTTGAGCCGCGCCATCTCCCCCGCCGGAGGCAGCGGCGCGGCCGCTGGCGCGGCGCCTTCCGCGGCCGTCTTGCGGGCGGCGCCGCCCGCGCCGAGGAGGACGAGCAGCACGAGCAGCGAAGCCGGTACCAGGAGACGCCGGACCCGGGTGCGCGGAGCGGCCGCTTTCGCTGGCGCCGCGCCCGATCGACCGGCGCTCCCGGGGGTCGATGGCCCACTCGAATTCGACGACGTCGAAAGGCGCGGCGAGGGGGTCTGCATCCGCGGGCAATCTATCAACCTCGAACGCCGCTTCAGGGGAAGGTCCGCGGCCCTCCTCGGCAGGCGTCACGCCTCCGATCGACGGCTGTCACAAGCCGTTCACCGGATCTCCACCGCGGGCCGCTACATTCTCCAGTCAGCGGCCGCTGGACCCCGGGCCGACCGAACTCCGTGACCGTACGCACCCTCCCCACGATCACGCCGACGCTTTCGATCGGCGAGCTCCCGGGCTTCGACGCCGCGGTGGACCTCGACGCGCGCGGCAAGCGGCTGGCGGAGCTCTTCCACGACCTTCCGGACCTGCCGGGCGTCCTGCTGACCGAGCAGGGGGTCGCGCGCTCATCGGTGTCGCGCCGCTACTACCTCGAGATGATCGGCCGCTACTGCGGGCGCGACCTCTACCTGCCGCGACCGATCCGTCTGATGATGGAGCGCTTCGAAGAGCGCGGCGGGGCGCTCCTCCTGCCGGCTGCGATGGGTATCGAAGAGGCGGTGCGCTGCGGCCTCGACCGCCACCCCGAGCTGGTCTACGAACCGCTCGTGGTCGCCCTCTCCGCCAGCCCGGCTCCGGGCCTCGGGGCGCGCCTGGTGGACTTCGAGACGCTGCTCGTCGCCGACTCCAAGCTGACCCTCCTGCGCAACGCCCAGATGGGGCAGATCCTCGACACCGTCCGCGACGGTTTGCTTCTGATCAGCCGCGACCAGACCGTTCTGGGCGAGTACTCGCGCTCGGTCGAAACCCTCTTCGGTACACGCTCGATCGCCGGCCGCCAGTTCCACGATCTCCTCGGCGACATCGTCGCACCGGAGTTGTGCGAACTCGCGCAGGGCTTCCTCTCCACCCTGTTCGACACCAACGTCATCGAGGCGCTCGTCGCCGGGATCAACCCTCTCGCGCGGGTCGAAGCCCGTCTGCCGGGGACCGGCGAGCGACGGGTGCTCACCTTCCGCTTCTCCCGCGGCGCGCAGAGCGAGGGACCTCCTACCGTCCTGGCGCGCGTCGAAGACGTGACGCGCGCGGAGGAGCTGTCACGGGCCCTGGCCGCCGAACGAGAGCGCTCGGAGCGTCGGCTCGACCTGGCGATGGCGCTCGTCGAAGTCGCTCCCGACGTGCTCGCCGGGCTCGTCGCTCGCATCGACCAGGTGCGCGAGGCGCTCGGTCGCGGCATCGAGAGCTGGCGCGCCTCTGCGCCGATCGCCGCCGAGGTCGACTCCGCCTTTCGCGAGGTTCACGCGCTCAAAGGCGAGGCCGGGCTGGCGCGCTTCGAGCCTGCCCGCAAAGAGCTGCATGCGCTCGAAGACGCTCTCGCAGCGCTGCGCAGCGGCAGCCGCGGCGAAGCCGCCCTGGACGCCGCGGCGCGGCGCATCGAACAACTCGGCATGCTGCTCGCGGAGACCCGTGCAGTGACGGCGCATTTCGCCAACCTCACGACGTTCGCGGGCGCAGAGCGGATGCAAGCCGAGAGCGGCCTCCTTTCGGGTCTCGCCCGCCTGGTGAGCGAGCTCGCCGCCGAGCTCGGCCGGCCGGCGCGCTTCGTGTCGCGGGCCCGCGAGACCGAGCTCCCGGAGCGCTCGACCGCCGTGCTGCGCGACGTGCTCGTGCAGCTGGTGCGCAACTCCCTGGCGCACGGGGTCGAACCGGCCGTGGAGCGCCTGCGCGCCGGCAAACCCGAGATCGCCACGCTGCAGCTCGCGGTGCGGCGCCACGACGAGGGATGGAGCGAGTGGATCTTCCAGGACGACGGCCGGGGCATCGACTGGGAGCGTGTGCGCCGTCGCGCTGAAAGCCAGGGCTTGCCGGCCGGCTCGCCGGGAGAGCTCGCGGAGCTCCTGTTCTTTCCCGGCTTCTCGACTGCCGAGGAGACCACGCCCCATGCCGGGCGCGGCGTCGGGCTCGATCTCGTACGCGATCGGGTCGCCTCGGTCGGCGGTTCGATCTCCGTCCACTCGGAAGCCGGCCGTTTCTGCGCCTTCCAGATTCTGTTGCCGCAGCCCGATGAGGTGGCCGCCGGATGAAGCTCCTGGTGGTCGACGACTCGCTGGTGATTCGCAACGCCATCGCGCGCAGCCTCGAAGCGCAGGGGCTCGATCAGGTTCTCTTCGCCGAGGATGGAGAGCGCGCGCTCGCGCTCTTCGAGGAGCACCGCCCGGAGCTGGTGACCATGGACCTGACCATGCCGCGCCTCGACGGCCTGGGAGCCATCGCCGCGATCCGCGCGCTCGCGCCCGGCGCGACGATCCTCGTGATCTCGGCGCTCAACTCTCACCGTGACGCGATCGAGGCGCTGCGTCGGGGTGCCTGCGGATTTCTCACCAAGCCGTTCACCGCCGACGAGGTCGTGGCGGCGATTCGCCAGATTGCGGAGCATGCGCGCCGTGATCGGAGCTGAACTCGTGTCCCGCCTCGAGATCGGGGACGCCGGCCTGCACGGCGAGACCAACGACACCAGGGTGGTGATTCTCGTCGTCGAGCCAGAATCGCTGGTGCGGGAGATGCTGGCGGCGAGCCTCGAGCTTCACGACCGGCGCTACCGCGCCGTGGCGGTGGCGACTCCGGAGGAGGCTCTGCAGGTGGCCCACACGGAGCGCCCCGCCCTCCTCCTGGTCGACCCGGCCATCCCCGGCGCGCTGCTGCCGCGGGATCTGGTCGGAGAGCTGCGAGCTGCCTTCCCGGGGGTCCCGATTCTCGGCCTGACGTCGACGCCCCAGGCGCTTTTCCGGGTGCTGCCGCCGCTCGAAGCGCTGGTCGAGAAACCGCCGGACGTCGACTATCTCCTGCGGCGCGTCGATGACCTGCTCGCGGCGCAGACCGGCGGCGTCCTGCGCGACATTTCGCTCGCCAACCTGCTGCAGGTCCTCGCCGCCGATCGCAAGAGTTGCTCGGTCGCCGTCGAGGCGGCCTTCGATCGCGGCAAGATCTGGCTCTCGCGCGGCCGCCCGAGCCATGCCGAGGCCGGGCAGCTCCGCGGCCGGGAGGCCTTCTTCCGTCTCTTGTCGTTCGACAGTCCACTGCTGCGCGTGCGTCCCGATTCCCCTCCGGCGCATAGCCTCGACGACACCTTGCCGGCGCTGCTGCTCGAGCACTCGGTGCTGATCGACCGCCGGAACCGCCCGGCATGACCTCGTGAGGCGATAGACCATGGACGCCGAACAGTTCCGCCTCTTCAAGCAGATCACCATCGACTTCTTCGCCAAGCTGGCGCCCGACGAACCGCCGATGGTCGACGCTCCCTACATGCAGTTCGGCGAACCGGCGCTGCTCGACTACGCCAGTCTGGTGCGTATTCGCGGCGCCTGCGCGGGCTGCCTCTACCTCACCTCGCCGGTCGCCATGCTCGAGCAGCTACTTGCCGCGCACGGCGAGTCGGAGGTCTCGGAACGGACGCTGTCGGACATGTGCCGGGAGCTTTCCAACATCCTCTCGGGCAACGCCAGCCGCGCCTTCGCCGGCGAATGGGAGATCTCGGTTCCGTCCTCTCTCGGGCCGGCAGACCTGCCGGATCTCAAGCTCCCGCCGACCAGCTTCGTGCTACCGATCCGCTGGCGCGGCGCTTCGACGCTGCTGGTCATCGCCCTGGCTGCCGGCCCGCGAGGTTCGGCATGAGCGCTGCCGGCCAGATCCTCGCCAGCGCCGTCTTTCAGCTCTCCCATCCTCCTGAGGAGCTGCCGGCGAACCTCCGGCTGACCAGCTGCACCTGGGCGGTCCTGTTCTCGATCTCAGGACGCCACTCGGTCGCCCAGATCGGCGCGCAACTCGCGCTCACTCCGGAAGCACGCGACCGCGCCTTCGCCGAGCTCGCTACGGCAGGCCTGCTCGTCGAGCGCCGGCTGTCGCTGCCCGAGTACTTGCGCTCGGTCGGCACGACGGACGACCCGGAGCGCAAGACCTTCGCCGCCTTCCTGCGCGGAGCGCCGGCACGCCCGGCCGCGGTACCGCCCATCGGGCCGCTGATCGACGAGCCGGCGCGGACCGATCCGCAGGCGGCCCCACTCGCAGCAGCACCGGCGACCGTCTTGCCCCGGGAGAAGGCGCCGGCGGTGCCGTTGACACCTTTCCGTCCGCTGGCTCTGCCGGAAGAGGAGACTCCGATGACCGTGCCGTCCCCGCCGCGTGCGCGGGCACTCAACCTTCGCGCCCTGAACCAGCTCTTCTTCGCTCGCGCCACCTCGCCGGAGCAGGCGCAGCTCGACATCTACAGGGTCTATCTCCGCATCGACGCCCAGATTCTGAGAGGCGCCGGCATCACCACGCTGAAGTTCGAAGAGGATCGCGTCGTCGAAGACGCGGAGCTGGTCGCGCGGCTGGCCGAGAGCGCGGCCGACACGCTGGGAGCCCCGCTGCCCGACAACGTCTGGGTCGACCTCCGGCCCGCGCGCTGACCGCTGCGACGCTCAGGTGCTTGCGGCCGCGAGGGTTTCGCGCACTTTGCCGGTGAGCTCGGCCAGGGTGAACGGCTTGTGCAGGAAGGCCACCTCCTCACTCACCACTCCGTGGCGGACGAAGTCGTCTTCGACGTAGCCGCTCATCAGCAGCACCGCGAGACCGGGGCGGCGCGCACGCAGGATGCCGGCGAGCTCGCTGCCGCTCATCTCCGGCATGACGAGGTCGGTCAGCAGCAGGTCGATCGGTTCCGGGTACTGCTCGGCGAGTGCCACCGCCTCCCGGCCGCAGCACGCGACGAGCAGCTTGTATCCCTGCTTCTCGAGCGCCAGCCGCACGACGCGCCGCACGCCCGACTCGTCCTCGACGACGAGCACCGTTTCGCGACCGAGCGCCGCCCTGGCCGGCACGCCCCCGGCCCCGGCCTCGGGATGCTCGGGTGACCTCGCGGGCGCCGGCACGCGAGGGAAGTAGAGGATGAAGGACGAACCCTCGCCCTCGGTGCTCGTGGCTTCGATGTGCCCGCCGCTCTGCTTGACGATGCCGAAGACCGTCGAGAGCCCCAGGCCGGTTCCCTTGCCGACCGGTTTGGTGGTGAAGAACGGTTCGAAGATCTTCTCGAGAACCTCCGGCCGCATGCCGCATCCGGTGTCGCGGACCTCCAGCCGGGCGAAGCTGCCGGGGGCGAGGCCGGCGATCCGACGCCAGGACGATTCATCGAGATCGATCGCCGACGTCCTGACCGTCAACGTGCCGCCGCGCGGCATCGCGTCGCGGGCATTGACCGCGAGGTTGACGATCACCTGCTCGAGTTGGCCGCGGTCGACGAGCACGTGACCGGCCGCGGCGTCGAGCTCGCAGACCAGCGCGACGTCCTCGCCGATCAGGCGCCGGAGCATCGTCTCGATGCCGCTCACCACCTCCGCCAGGGAGTGGACGCGTGGTGCCAGCACCTGGGTGCGGCTGAAGGCGAGGAGCTGGCGGGTCAAGCTGGCGGAGCGTTCGGCCGCCTCGCGGATCTCGCCCAGGAGCGCCCGCTCCGAGCCCTCCGCCGGCAGCGCCCGATCGAGCATCTCGCCGTTGCCGCTGATCACCATCAGCATGTTGTTGAAGTCGTGCGCCACGCCGCCGGCGAGCCGTCCGATCGCCTCGAGCTTCTGCGCCACGCGCAGCTTCTCTTCGAGCTCCACGCGCTCGGTGACATTCGTCCACGAGCCGACGATCTCGGTCGGCCGGCCAGCGGCATCGCGCAGCAGCCGGCGCTCGTCGCGCACCCACAGGTAGCGCCCGTCCTGACGACGGAAGCGGAACTCGAGGACCAGATGATCGCGCTCGTAGGGCGAGGGGAAGCTCTCCAGGACGGCGGGCAGATCTTCGGGATGGACATTCTCCGCCCACCAGCGCCCGACATCTTCGGGCATCGCCTGCCAGCCGGTCATCACCGCGAAGTTGTCGCTGTACCAGATGAGACGCTGCCGCTCCGGTTCGACCCGCAGCGCGTAGATCACCGCCGGGCTGCCGGAGACGAAGCGCCGCACCGTCGCCTCGCTCCTCCGGCGCTCGACGAAGAGACCGATCTGCCGCCCGACCGATTCGAAGACCTCCCGGAGGGCTGCATCCGGCTCCGACATCCGCGTGCCGAGAAACTCGACCACACCCAGGATCTCGTCGCCAAGGCGGATCGGGAAACCGACCGCGCCCTGCAGGCGGAGTGCTGCGGCCTCGTCCCGGCGCTGGAAGCTCAGGTCCGAGGGGAGATCGGAGACGCATCGCAGGCCCCCTGCCGCCCAAATCGCACCCGGGAAGCCCTCGCCCCGGCGCAGGCGCAGGCGGCAGGTCGCTTCGCCGAGCGCCGCCGCGTCGACGTTCGCCGCAGCCCACCAGGCGACACAGGCGAGCGCCGAGGCACTCGCGTCGCACTCCCACAGCGCGCCGAACGACCAGCCCTCGGGCTCGCCGATCGCCCGCAGGAGCCCCGGCGCCGCTTCGACGAGCGACGACGACATCGCCAGCACCCGGCTCACCGCCGCCTGGGTCGCCGAGCGGCGCTCGGCCTGCTTGCGTGCCGTGATGTCGCGGTCCATGCCGCGGTAGCCGCGCAGCTCGCCGTCGGAACCGAAGAACGGCACGCCGCTGCTCTCGAGCACGACGAGACTGCCGTCCTTGTGCCGGTTGACGTTTTCGAGATTGGCAAACGGCGCCCGCCGCGCCGAGAAGCCCGAAAAGAGCTCTCTTACGCGCTCGGCCTCCGCCGCCGGCATGAGCGAGAACGGCGTCCGGCCGATCACCTCGCCGGGAGCGTAGCCCAGCAGCTGCTCCACCCGCGGGCCGACGAAAATGTAGCGCGCCGCCGCGTCGATCTCCCAGATCCAGTCG
>JBPOHI010000268.1:0-2900 GCA_052035735.1 Acidobacteriota bacterium | reverse complement strand
CGCTCTTCCACGCTTCCCTGCCGTAGCTGGGCGACCAGGCGGAGAAGTAGAGCACCCCGTCGCGGACGACGAGGTCGTCGGGCACGGACGAGGCGACACCGGGCGCGACATCCTTGAGCAGCGTCGTGCCGGGATACGTCCCGTCGGTTACCCAGAGCTCGAGCCCGTGCTCTTCGTCCTCGGCGGAGAAGACGATGCGGTCGCCGAGACGGGTGAACTGCCGGGGTGTCGAGGGGTAGTCGCCGGGGTAGATGTCCTTGAGCAGCCCGGTGCCGAGCGCGGTGCCGTCGGTGACCCAGAGCTCGGTGCCCTGCGCGCCGTTGTTGGCGGCGAGCACAGCGAGAGAGCCCAGGCTCGCCATCATCGCCCCTGGACCCGCTCCAGCGAAGTCCTGCCGGTTGCGTCCGAAGCCGCTCCGGACCCCGGGGAAGATGTCGGCGACGAGTTGGGTGGCCTCCGCTGTCCCGTCGGTGACCCAGAGCTCTTCGCCTAGTGCGTCGTCGAAAGAACCAAAGAGCATTCCGCTGGCGCCAACCGGCGTGAGATCGGTGGGATAGCCCGAGTTGGCGCCGTTGAGATCCGCGACCAGAGCGGTTGTCTCGGGCGTGCCTTCCGAGACATAGAGCTCGGCGCCGCCAAGATAGAGCCGGCCATCCGCGGACGCAGCGAGGACGCTCGGCCAGTAGTCCTCGAGTGGCGAAACCTCGGACGTTTCGTCTTCTTCGCCGGTGGTCCGAAAAACGCTTCCATTCACGCCAAAGGCCAACTCGGAGCCGAACGGGACGAAGAGAGGAGTCGTACTGCTCGACCCGCTACCCGAGCTGGGGAGGAAACTGATCGCTGAGGTTCCACTCGCGCGGCCGTCGGATCGCCAAAGGCCGGACAGCGTTTCGTCCCCGCCGAGCAGCAGCGCGCGATCGCCCAGGGAGGCGCAGGAAAGATGGAACGAGCCGTCCGGACCAGGTGGAATCCCCAGGAGCTCTGTGCCGGCCGCACTGCCGTCCGTGCCCCAGGAGAGGATCTCTTCGGGCGGAGACGAGTAGGTCTCGAAGACCAGCCGCGTTCCTGCGGCCGTCGCGCAGAACGGGCCGGGAAGGGAGTAGAAGAGAAAAGGCGTGTGAACATCGAGGAAAGAAGAGGCGGCCTGACCGAAGAGCTCGATCATCGCCGTGCCGGCAGCCGTACCGTCCGAACTCCAGAGTCGGTAGCCGAGGACGGGGTCGTAGTCCCGAAGCAGTAGGCGGTTGCCGAATACCGGCGGCCGGACCAGCTGGAGATAGAAGTCGAACGAAGGCGCAGCGGCTCCGGGCCGGATCTCGGAAACGCGGAGCGTTCCCGCCTCCGTACCGTCGCTCGACCAGAGCTCGAGACCGCTCAGACCATCGTCGGCCAGAAATCCGAGCCGCCCACCCACGGCAGCGAACAGAGCTTGGTCGGAATTGGGGAAAGGTCCGGAAACGGCCAGGATCGAAGAGTCGGCGCCGGGGCGCACGTCCCGGACAAGGCTCACGACATCGCCATCGAGCTTCCAGAGCTCCAGGCCCGTCGTGACTTCAGAAGCAGCGAAGAAGAGCGTATTGCCGGCAAGGGCATGAAGGCCTGTACCCATTCGGAGCTCGACTCCCGCGGGGAGAGGCACCTGAACTGTTCCGCCTACTGTGCCATCGGTTCGCCAGAGCTCGGTGAAGGCGTTCGAGCCGTCGGACTCTGCACTGAAGATCACTTCGCTTCCGCGCAAGACGAAATCCCAGGGACTCGAGCCATCTGGCCCAGGCCGGAGGTCCAGAAGGCGCAGAGTGCCCCCAGGAGTGCCGTCGGAGATCCAGGGTTCCGAGTCCATCGAGTCGCTTGTTCCGCTAAACAACAAAATTCCGTTGGGTAGGACGACGAACGCTCGACCCTTGTAGAACGAGCTGTAGGAAATCTGAACCTCGGAAATCCGGAGAGTCCCCGCGCTCGTCCCGTCGGAGACCCACAGGCCTCGCGGCGCGTCCCAGGCGGTGATCGACAGGTAGAGGCGGCTCTGGCTTGCTGCCATCAGGCCGATTCCGGAATCGACCGGGCCGGGATAGATGTCCGCAATCAACTGGGTCCCCTTGACCGTGCCGTCACTGTGCCACAGCTCCCTGCCGTGATCCCCGTCGTCGGCCACGAAATAGAGCTGAGAGCCGGAGGGAGTGAATATCGCCGGAGACGACGAGCGCCAGCCTGGTTGGATGTCGCGCACCATTCGGGTGCCGAGAGCCGAACCGTCTGTCATCCAGAGCTCGTTGCCGTGCGCGCCATCGTTGGCCGTGAAATAGAGCACGCCGCCGCTGGCAGCGAGATTCAAGTTGGACCAGAGGTCCCGGGCGCCGCAGAGTCCAGGGCAGATATCGCGCAAGAGGTAGGTGCCCAGGCCGGTACCGTCCGTGCGCCAGAGCTCGCTGCCATGAATCCCGTCGTTGTGAAAGAAGTACCCGACGCCGCCAAGCTCGGCGACCTCCATCGGAAAGTTCGTGCCCTCGCGATCGCGGTGAACCTGATCTCCCAGGTCCGCCACCATGTAGGCCGGTTGAGCGAAAGCTCCGGAGGCGAGGATCGCCAGGAGCGAGAAGGCACACAACCGAACCGTCACGCGCGAGCGCTGAGGCCTCATGGCAACACCTGCGACCAGCGGTCGGTCGTTTCGTTCTCGAAGCCGTCGAGGAAGAGCGGCAGGCTGCCGTCGTCGGAGATCGCCCAGAGCTCGTAGCCGTGGATGTGGTCGGTGGCGGAGAAGTAGAGGCGATTTCCGGCGCGGGTGAAGCGCTGCGGCGAGGAGGAGAGGGGGCCCGGGGCGACGTCGGAGATGCGGACGGTGCCGGCGGCGGTGCCGTCGCTCTTCCACGCTTCCCTGCCGTAGCTGGGCGACCAGGCGG
>JBPOHI010000249.1:0-1527 GCA_052035735.1 Acidobacteriota bacterium | reverse complement strand
TCCTTCTGCGCCGAGTCGAGCACGAACGGAACGGCGAGCAAGAGCAACCAGACGGTCCAGCTGGCCCACCGGTGAGCGAGCGGCAGGGCCTTCACGGCAGCGTCCTGGCGTCCGGAGGCGGAGACCGACCGGCGAGCGCGGGGGCCGGACGTACGGACTTTCGGCGGCATGGCGCGAAATCATACCCCCTCCTTCCGCCCGCCCGGCCGGTGGCCCGCCTCCGCCCGCCTTGCCATTCGCCCGCCACGCCCGTAATCTGCCCGCGGATGAGGCCTCCCGACGCGCCGATCTCGGTCATCGTTCCGATTCACAACCGCGCCGACCTCGCGGAGCAGTGCCTCGTCGCGCTCGGGCGCTGGACGACGCCGCTCGAGATTCTCGTCGTCGACGACGGCTCGAGCGATCCCGGGGTCGAGCCGTTGCGTCGCGCCGGGCTCGCCCACCACTGGCTGCGCAACGAAGAGGCCAAAGGCTTCAGCGCCGCGGTCAATCGCGGCCTCGCCTGCGCGACCGGCGATCCGCTGCTGCTGCTGAACAGCGACGCCGAAGTCACGGAGGGCGGCGACCACGCGATCCGTGCCGCGTTCGCCACGCCGGCCGGGCACCCGGGCTCTCCTGCGGCGGTGGGCGCCGTGGCGGCGAGACTCGTCTACCCCAACGGCCGGCCGCAGTGGAGCGGCGGCTCTTTCCCCAGTCTGCTCTGGCTCTTCGCGCTCGCCTCCGGCCTGGGTCGCGGCGCGCGTTTCCGCCTGCGTCACTTGCGAAGCACGCCGGCCTCCGGCTTTGCCGGCGGCTTCGTCGACTGGGCTCCGGCGGCGGCGTTGGCGATCGGCCGCGAAGCCTTCGCGGCGGTCGGTCCGTTCGACGAAAGCTACCGCCACTACGCTCAGGATCTCGACTACTGCCAGCGGCTCGCGACCTCGGGCCGCAGCGTCCGGGTGCTCGCCGACTGGGTGGTGGCGCACCATCTCGGCGGCTCCGTCGAATCCCTCGCCGAGCCCGCCGACCGCCGCCCCGAGCCGAGCTCCACGAACGCCACGGGTCCGACCGGCTCCACTGGCGCCACTGGCTCAGACACCGCCGCGCGCTACGACGGTCAGCGCATCGATCTGCTCTGGCTCGACCTGCTGCACTGGGCAGATCGGCATCGCAGCCCTGCGTGGGCACGCCAGGCGCGCCGACGCCTCCTTCTCGGCGGCCGCCTCCGCCTCCTCCGGCTCGCGACCCGCAACCACGGCCGCGACTCCGCCGAAGCGCGTGCCATCGCGGCGGCGATCGCAGCGATTCGCCACGCCTGAGCGCGGCGCTCGCCTCGCCGGCCGCGATAGACTTCGAGGCTCATGGCCGCCGTCTTTCCCTATTGGGATCTCACCTGGGAGCTCGTGCAGCGCGAATTGCGGGTCCGCTACCGCCGTTCGCTGATCGGCTTCGCCTGGACGATGCTGCAACCGATGCTGATGATGGGCGTGCTGCACATCGCCTTCAGCACCATCTTCCGCTTCAATGTCGACAACTACCCGGTCTACG
>JBPOHI010000171.1:0-8281 GCA_052035735.1 Acidobacteriota bacterium | reverse complement strand
ATCCGAAGCTCCGCACCTCGAGCGGCTTCACCCCCCTGATGCACGCCGTGATCGAGAATCGCCTGGAGAACGCCCGTCTCCTCCTCGCCGCCGGCGCCGACCTCGACCGCGACCGCGAGACTTTGGTCAAGCTCGCGACCGAGAAGGGCTATGCGGAGATGGTGGCGCTCCTCGCGGCGAGCGCGACCGCAATCTCGCCCGAGTGATCCGGGCGACGCGCCTGACCACGGTCGATGTCTTGCCTTTACCTCAGCGCACCGGCGCCACCGAGCCGCGCAGGTGTTGGGCGCGTTCGTAGAACGGCTTGCCGGCGGCCCAGTTCTGGCACTGGTTCAGGAGGCCGGCGTAGACGAGGAAGAACGGCACCAGGGCGGGGTGGCGTTCGCCGTGGGTGCGCAGGCACTGGTCGAGCGCCGCCTTGGCGAGGCGGCGCGCGGTGTCGAGGTCACCGGCGGCGCGGCTCTCCTGGGCGCGCGACAGCAGCACCTCCGGCGAAGTCGAATCGGGCGTCACCTGCGTCTCCTCGAGGCTCTGGGATCGGGCCATGGTTGCGCTCCCTTTCAGGTTGGAGGAAGTCTGATCGTGGCAACCGCCGCGCGGCAGCAGCGGCGGTGAGGAGGAGGGCCTCACCTTGGTGAGGGGCTGCGGGCGCCTCCGGGGGGGCGGCGGAGCGTCGATTCGGCCGGGCATCCGGCGTGCTAGAAAGACCCTGCCATGAAAAAAGGACGCCTCCTCTCCCGCTGTGCTCTCGTCGCTCTCGCTGCCGGCCTGCCGGCGGCGCTCTTTGCCCAGTCCGCTTCGCCGCGCCGCACGCCGGTGGTCGCCGTGGTCGAGCGGGTCTCGCCTTCGGTGGTCAACATCTCGGCCGAGTCGATCGTGCGCGAGGTCGACCCGTTCTTCGGCAACTTCTTCGGCGGCAGCCGGCAGCGGAAGAGCCAGTCGCTGGGCTCCGGGCTGATCATCGATCCCTCGGGAATCGTGGTCACCAACGAGCACGTCATCGAGGGCGCGTCGAAGATCCTGGTCACGACGCTCGACGGCCGCGAGCTCGAGGCGACCGTGCTCGGCTCCGACCGCGATGCCGACCTCGCGGTGCTCAAGGTGCAGGCCAAGGGCCTGCCGGCGACGCCGCTCGGCAAGAGCGCCAATCTCCTCATGGGCGAGACCGTGGTGGCGATGGGCAACCCGTTCGGGCTCTCCAATACGGTGACCACCGGCGTGCTGTCGGCGCGGGGCCGCACCGTCGGAGGCGGCAGGAGCGGACGGCGGGCGATGTTCACCGACTTCCTGCAGACCGACGCCTCGATCAACCCGGGCAACTCCGGCGGTCCGCTGGTCAACCTCGACGGCCAGGTGATCGGCGTCAACACCGCGATCATCCAGGGGGCTTCGGGGATCGGCTTCGCCATCCCGGCGGACCGCGCCCAGCGCGTGGTCGACGATCTGCTGCGCTTCGGCGAGCTCCAGCCGCTCTGGCTGGGCATGCGGCTGATGACCATCGACCCCGAGCTCGCCGCGCGCGAGGGCTACCCGGTGGCGCACGGCGTGCTGGTCGAGCGCGTCGACGACGGTTCACCGGCGGCCCGCGCCGGCGTACGCTCCGGCGATCTCGTCACCGCAGTCGACGGCCGGCCGGTCGCGGCGCGCGAGGATCTGTCGACGGCCTACTACTCGGTGCCCGCGGGGACGAATCTGCTGCTCGAGCTCCGCCGCGGCAAGGAGACGGTGAAGTACGCGGTGGCGGCGATCCGCCCGCCGCAGGGCATGGGCCTCCGGCTGCTCGAGAACTCGGTCGGCCTCCGGGTCGAAGTGCAGCGCGGCCGGCTGGTCGTCGCCGGCGTCTCGCGCGGCTCGGCCGCCGACGAGCGCGGGCTCGAGCCGGGCGACGTCGTTCTCGGCGCGAACGGCAACGAAGTGGGTGACGCCGAGGCGCTCGGGCGCGAGGTCCTGCGCGGCTTCGACCGCGGCGGGCTCCTGCTCGTCGTGCAGCGCGGCCGCTTCGCCTACAACCTTAGTTTCCCGCTCTAGCCGAACGAGCGCGCGCGAGCGCGCTCTAATCCAGATCGAACGGACGCTTCGGCGGCCCGGTATCGGGGTCTTCGTGGGCGCGCTTCAGCGCCTCCTCGAACTTCTCGCCGAGCAGGCGCTCGCGGTCGCCGAGGGCGGCCTTCTCGCGCTCGAAGAGCTCCTCGGCGCGGGCCTTGCCGGCGTCGAGCCCGGCGAGGAGGGCGTCGAAGTCGTGGCCGCCGGCGAGCGGTTCTTTCGGCTTCTTGTGCGCGAGGATCGTCCCGGTGGCGGCATCCACCACCATTTCGACCGCGCACTCGGGGCAGCGCACGGTAAGCTTGCGGGTCACGGACACGGAAAGAGTCTACTTGACCTCCTCGATCGATATCGCCAGCCGGATCTTCCGCCACCGCGGCCTCCTCGCCGCGCTCACCCTGCGCGAGCTCAAGGCGCGCTACCGCGGCTCGATCCTCGGCTTCTTCTGGTCGCTGGTACAGCCGTTGCTGCTGCTCGCGGTCTATACCTTCGTCTTCAACGTCGTCTTCGCGCCGCGCACCGCCGGCGCCGATCCCTACGCCCTCTTCCTGGTCTGCGGCCTCTTTCCGTGGATCTGGCTTTCGACTGCGCTGGTCGAAGGCACGACGTCGCTGGTCGCCTCGGCCGGTCTCATCCGCCGCGCGGTCTTTCCTGCCGAGCTGCTGCCGATCGTGCCGGTGCTGGCGAATCTCGTCCACCTTCTGCTCGCCATGCCGGTGCTTGCCGCCGGTGTGGCGCTCGGCCGCTATCAGGGCTTCGACGTCGGCGGCTGGGGGGTCCTCGCGATGCCGCTCGTCGTCCTGCTCGAGCTGCCGTTCATCGCCGGCATGGCGCTCGCTCTCGCGGCGCTGCACGCGCATTTCAAGGACGTCAAGGACCTGCTGACCAGCGCCCTCACGCTGCTCTTCTTCCTCACCCCGGTGCTCTTCCCGCTCGCCGCGGTCAGTATCCCGGCTCTCCGCCGGCTGGTGCGGCTCAACCCGGCGACGCCGTTCACTCTCGCATATCAGGAGGCCCTCTTCGCCGGGCGCTTCCCGCCGGCGACGCTCTGGCTCGAGATGGCCGCCGTCGCCCTGGTCGCCTGGTGGATCGGCTGTTGGATCTTCGATCGGCTGCGCGAGACCCTGGTGGAGGCGCTGTGACCTGGGCAGTACGTGCGGTCGACGTCGGCAAGCGCTATCGGCGGACGGCGCGCGGCTTTCAACTGCGCACGCTCAAGAGCGCGCTCCTCGGCCGGCGGGGCGCCGAGGCACTGGCCGGCGACGAGACCATCGCCGCCGTCGAAGGCGTCTCTTTCGAGATCGCGCGCGGCGAGGCGTTCGGCATCGTCGGCGGCAACGGTTCGGGCAAGTCGACGCTGCTCAAGATGATCGCCGGCATCCTCAAGCCGACGACCGGCACGCTCGAGACCGCGGGACGCGTCGCGGCGTTGATCGAGCTCGGGGCGGGCTTCCACCCGGAGATCTCGGGGCGCGAGAACATCTTCATCAACGGCGCCGTCCTCGGTCTGTCGAAGCGCGAGATCCACGCCCGCTACGAGCGCATCGTCGAGTTCTCCGGCCTCGCCGACTTCCTCGAGGAGCCGGTCAAGAACTACTCCTCCGGCATGTACGTGCGCCTGGGTTTCGCCGTGGCGATCCACACCGACCCCGAGATCCTGCTCGTCGACGAGGTCCTGGCGGTGGGCGACGAGGCTTTTGCTCACCGGTGCCTGCGCCGCATCGAGGAGCTCCTCGCCTCCGGCCGCACGGTGATCTTCGTCAGCCACGCGCTCGGTCTGGTGGAGGAGCTCTGCTCGCGCGTCCTCTGGCTCGACGACGGCCGGGTTCGTCTGCTCGGCGATCCGCGCCGGGTGGTCGACGGCTACCGCCAGGACGTCGCCGAGGACGAGAGCCGCGCCCACCGCGAGGCGAAAGAGGAGCGCGAGCGCGACGAGGAGGGCGCCCACGCCGCGGTGGTGGCCGAGGACGACTCCGGCGAGGTGCTGCGTTGGGGTTCCGGCGCGGCCGAGATTCTCGGCGTGCGCCTGCTCGACGCGCAGGGCGCCGAGCGCTACCACTTCGAGAGCGGCGAGGCGGTCCACTTCGAGCTCGAGGCGCAGGCGGCGAGCCCGCTCGACGACTTCGTCTTTGGCGTCGGGCTGTTCTCGCCGCGCGGCGTCGAGGTCTGGGGCACGAATACCGACATCGACGGTTTCGAGAGCGCCCGCTTCGCCGGACAGGCCAAGGTGATGCTCGAATGTCCGAGCCTGCGACTCGCGCCGGGCGAATACCTCGTCGATGTCGCCGTGCACGCCCGCGACGGAGCGCCCTACGACTATCGCCGCAAGCACCTCGCCTTCTCCGTCACCAGCGCCGCCGGCGGTGCCGGCGTCTATCTGCCCGAGCACAGCTGGCGGTTCCGCGCGGCGGGGCCTGGGGACGAGAGCACGCTCAGTTTTCAGAGGAGTCGTCATGAGTGAAGCCGACGCCGGAGCGCAGAACCTCAACATCAAGATCGGGGACGAGGAGCTCAAGGGACGCTACTCGAACCTGCTGCGTATCACCCATACGCGCGAGGAGTTCATCCTCGACTTCGTGAACCTCGTGCCGCCGCAGGGGATGGTCACGGCGCGGATCGTCACCAGCCCAGGCCACCTGAAGCGCATCGTTCAGGCGCTGGCGCAGAATCTCGCGCGCTACGAAGAGGCGTTCGGTCCGATCCCCGAGGCGGCCGACCCCGGCGGTGGGCGCAAGATCCACTGACCGGTCGCGGCGTGAACCCCTGCCGGAGACGCCACCGAGTGCGATAAGGTTCGCCGCCACGCGATGTCCGCTGATCCGCTCCCATCCCCCGCACCGCCGGGCCCGGCGACTCCCGTCGCCACCGGCAACCCGATCGTGCCCCCGGCGCAGACCATCCTGCGCGGGGCTTGGCTTGCCGTCGCGCTGGGCTTCGCCATCGAAGGCCTGATTCTGGCCTCGTTCGCGCTCTCGGGTGGAGCGCTCACCGCGAAGCCGTTCACCGCCGACCTGGTGCAGAAGGTCTCCTGGTCGTTCATCGTCTGCGTGGCGCTCGCCGTGGCGCGGACGGCGTCCAAGTCGACCGGATTGATGATGGGGGTGGCGGGGCTGTTGGCGGCGCCCACCGGATTCGCCATCGCCCGGGGCCTGCACAAGGGGGCTTCGCAGGCGCTCGGTCTGGTAGCGGCCGCGGCCCCTGGGCCGTCGCCGATCCTGGTGGCGGGGATCAAGGGGCTGCAATACGCGGTTCTCGGTCTCGCCCTCGGCTGGGTCGCGAAGAAGGTCTGGGGCGGCGTGCTGGCGCACGTTGGCGTCGGCTTCGCCTGCGGCGTGGTGTTCGGCGTCCCGCTGCTCGTGCTGACCTTCCAGGCGATGCCGCAGCTGACCGCCGGGGCGGTCGCGGCGCGCAGCGTCAACGAGCTGCTCTTTCCGGTCGGCTGCGCCCTCGTGCTCTACGCCAGCGACACGCTCGGCAAGCGCCTGGTCTGAAGGGCGACCCGCTCGCGCGGGTGCAGGCTCGAACGCCGCCGGTGCACCTCGGCAAGCACCCCTAGATGGTCCGAAACCCGGTCGTCGAGGGTCTCGTAAGCCGAGAACTCGAGCCCTTCGGAGACCAGGATCCAGTCCAGGCGAACCAGCGGCCGCCATGCCGGATAGGTCGCGGCGCCCGCCTCTCTGCAGGGGCGGAGCTTCAGCTCGTGCAGCAGCAGGTCGAGGCTGCGGCGGCGTTCGCTCCAGGCGCAGTTGAAGTCGCCCATCACGATCAGGTGCCCGTCGTGTCCGCGGAAGCGCTCAACCAGTTGCTCGACTTGCCGCCGCCGCACGCGGTCGGCGAGAAAGTCGAGGTGGATCGACACCACGTCCACCGATTCGCCGGCGAGCGCCGCCGGCGCGACCGTCGCGGCGACGAACCCCTTGGTGTCGCGCCAGTTCTGCACGAAAGCCTGGGAATGCGTGGCCTCGAGCGGTAACTGCGAAAGCAGCGCGGTGCCGTAGGAGAGATCGAGGCGGGAAAGGATCTCGCGGTTGTGCTCGCCGCGGAAGGCGTGCGGAAAGCCGGCGAGGCCGGCGAGTGTCGCGACATGGTCGAAGCCGCCGCTCCAGAACGAAGGGCCATCGGCCTCCTGCAGGGCGACGATGTGCGGCCGTTCGCGCTCGAGGACGCCGGCGATGAGCTCGAGGTTGCGCCGGATGGTCGAATCCTTGAGCAGGCTCTGGTGCTGGGCCTTGCGCCGGGCGTGCGCGATGTTGAGTGACAGCAGGCGCAAGGTCTCGCCGTCGCCGGCCACCGCCGCCGGGCGCCTCGGCGCACCGGCGGGAGGGGACGGCTTCCTGCTCGCCGGAACCTTGCGGCCGGCGCGACCAAAGACCGAGATGCTCACCTGCCCTCCTTCAACCGTCGGCAGGGTCCGCCGCATTCCCCGACGGCTGGCCGCGCGCTCCGAGCGGGCCCGGACATCGCCGACTAACGGACGCCCAGGAGCTCGACGTCGAAGATCAGCGTCGCGTTGCCCGGGATGACGCCGCCGGCGCCGCGCGAGCCGTAGCCCAATTCGGCGGGAATCCGGAGCTTCCGCTTGCCGCCGACCTTCATCCCGGCGACGCCCTCGTCCCAGCCGCGGATCACTTCGCCGGCGCCGAGATGGAAGGAGAACGGCTTGCCGCGGTCGACACTCGAGTCGAACTTGGTGCCGTCGAGGAGCCAACCGGTGTAGTGCACATCGACGGTCGCACCGGCCTTGGCCTCGGCGCCTTCGCCGACCTTGAGCTCCTGAATCTCGAGTCCGGAGGCGCTCTTCTTCCACTCCGCCTCGGCGGCGCCGACATTGCCGGCGAAGGCGAGGCCGGCGAGCGGCAGGGCGACGAGGGCGAGGCCGGCGAGGCCGGCGAAGGCGTTGCAGCACGACAGGGTCATGGGCGGATCCTCGGGGGATTCGGTTACGCCGGCGGACCGGCGGCGGCGGCGAGATTGCCGGCGCGATAGACCTCCTGGCCCGTCTTCACCACCGAGCGGACCGGGTTGACACCGTAATGATAGGCAAGATGGAGGAGATTCGGCGCGTCGAGCACCACGATGTCGGCCCGCTTGCCGGCCTCGAGGGAGCCGATCTCGCCGCCCAGGCCCAGGGTGCAGGCGGGATTGAGCGTCACGGCGGTGAGCGCCTCTTCGATCGTCAGTCCGAGCTCGAAGACCGCGAGCTGGGCGATCGTCGGCAGTGATTCGGTGTACGACGAGCCCGGGTTGCAGTCGGTGCCGAGGGCGACCGGCACGCCAGCGGCGATCAGGCGTCGCGCCGGAGCGTAGATCCGCTTGGCGAGAAAAAAGCTCGTCCCGGGGAGCAACAGCGCGGTGACTCCGGCGGCGGCGAGCGCGTCGATGCCGGCGGGCGAAACGGCCATCAGGTGGTCGGCCGAGAGCGCCCCGAGCTCGGCGGCGAGCGCCGCCCCGCCCGAGTCGGCGAACTCGTCGGCGTGCAGCCGGGGCAACAGCCCGTGGCGCCGGCCGGCCTCGAGCACGCGCCGCGATTCGGCGGCGGAGAAGACACCGTTTTCGCAGAAGACGTCGCAGAAGGTGGCGAGGCCGCGCTCGGCGGCCGCCGGCACGATCTCGTCGCAGACCAGATCGAGATAGGCGTCGCGGCGGCTGCGGTACTCCGCCGGCACCTCGTGGGCGGCGAGCAGCGTCGGCACGAGCTCGACCGGCTGGGCGGCGGCGGCGGCGCGGATCGCCTCGAGCTGCTTCAGCTCGTCGCCCAAGGAGAGGCCGTAGCCGCTCTTCGCTTCGGCGGTCGTGGTGCCGCAGGAGAGCATCCAGGCGAGCCTGCCGAGAGCGAGATCGACGAGCGCCGCGCCGTCGGCCTGTCGCGTTGCGCGCACGGTCGACAGGATGCCGCCACCGGCGGCTGCGATCTCCTGATACGAGCGCCCGGCCAACCGTTGCACAAACTCGTCCTCGCGCGAACCGGCCCACGGCAGGTGGGTGTGCGCGTCGACGAAGCCCGGCACCGCCGTGCCGCGGCGGCCGTCGAGGCGCCGCACCTCCGGGAGGTCGCCCCACAGTCGCAGTCGCTCGCCGGCGGACCCGACGAAGGCGATTCGGCCGTCGCGGCAGAGGATCTCCACTCCAGCGTCGCCTGCGCCCGGGCGCAGGCGACGGATACGGGCCCGTTTGGCGCCGCGCCGCGGGGGCGGGCCCGGGGGGGGGGGGGTCTCGGGGAGGTTCTCGCTCAGCACGT
>JBPOHI010000269.1:0-3635 GCA_052035735.1 Acidobacteriota bacterium | reverse complement strand
CGACACGCTGGTCGTCGACAAGACCGGCACCCTCACCGAGGGCATGCCTCGGCTGGTCACGGTGAGGACGGCGGAGGGCTTCGACGAGCCGTCTCTACTGCGCTCGGCGGCGGCGATCGAGCGCGGGAGTGAGCATCCGCTCGCCGCGGCGATCCTGGCGGGCGCCGCGGAGCGCGGCCTCGAGACGCCAGCCGTCGCCGACTTCGAGTCGGTCACCGGCAAGGGGGTGGCGGGCCGGGTGGAAGGCCGACGAGTCGCCCTCGGCAATCTTGCGCTGATGCAGGCGCAGGCAGTCGACGTCGGACCGCTCGCCGACGTCGCGGAGCAGCTCCGGAGCGAGGCGCAGACCGTCATGTACGTCGCGATCGACGGGCGGCTCGCCGGAATCCTCGGCGTCGCCGACCCGATCAAGGCGACGACCGGCGAGGCGCTGCGCGCCCTCGCCAGCGAGGGCGTCCGCGTCGTCATGCTGACCGGTGACAGCCGCAAGACGGCCGACGCGGTGGCTCGCCGGCTCGGGATCGCCGAGGTCATCGCCGAGGTTCTGCCCGACCAGAAGGTGCGTGAGGTCGAGCGCCTCCAGGGCGAGGGTCGACTGGTCGCGATGGCCGGGGACGGGATCAACGACGCCCCGGCGCTGGCCCGTGCCGAGGTCGGCATCGCCATGGGCACCGGGACGGACGTCGCGATGGAGAGCGCTGGCGTCACCCTGGTGCGCGGCGACCTGACCGGCATCGTGCGCGCGCGCAAGCTCTCGCGCGCCACGATGCGCAACATCCGCCAGAACCTCTTCTGGGCCTTCGCCTACAACGCCGCCGGCGTTCCCGTCGCGGCGGGGCTGCTCTATCCGTTCACCGGCTGGCTTCTCTCGCCGATGCTGGCGGCGGCGGCGATGAGCCTGAGCTCGGTGTCGGTGATCGCCAACGCGCTGCGCCTGCGCGCCTTCCGCGTCGAAGTCGACCGCCGTGCGCCCGGCGCGACGCCAACGAGAGGTGAGAGCGCCGCGCCGCCCACGCCGGGGCGGAATTGACAAGCCGCGCCCTCAGGCTCAGACTCTGCCCCGGCATGAGCCTGTTCGCCGCTTCGCCCACCGTCCGCCGCCTCGCGGCAACGAGCGCCCTCGCGGCGTTCGCGGCGCTGGCGCTCGGCTTCTGTGTCTGCGAGATGCCCATGCCGCGGGCAACGCACGCGACCGAATCGGCCGGCGAGTGCCATAATTCGGTCGAAGCGCCGGCACAGCCGGGCCCCGACGGGGCCTGGAGCAGTGACTGCTGCTGCTCCGGCGACCCCCGGCTCCCGCCGGGGACACTCGAAGCACGGGCGCCGGAGGCGCAGCGCGGAGCGAGCCTGCTCGCCGCCGCCAGCGCGTTCGCCACGCGCGCCCCCGCGCTCGACTTGGCCAGCCTCACGCCGGCTCCCCCTTGGCTGGTGGCGGCCTCGCCGCCGCACGCTCCGCCCCCCGCGTTCGTCCTGCCGCTTCGAGTTTGAGACGGAGCGTCGCCGCGCCCTCGTAGGGCGTGGCGACTGGTGTCTCCGTGCCCTGCCGGCCGTGACCGGTGGGGTTGCCGCTCACTCTGCTCGAGGAGGCCTCCCGTGCCGACCACTCCTGTTTCCGCTCTGGCGTTGCTGTTGCTGCTCGCCGGATGCAGCGCCTCCCCGCCGCCGACGGCGGGTCGCGCCCAGAATCCGGCGAACCCTGCCGCCGCCGAATCTCCCCGCCCGCCGTACGCACCGCCGCGCGCCGCGGCGACCCCGGACTCGCCCGAGGCGGCGCCATCTGGACACGAGCATCACGACTCGGCACCCGGCGCGGAGTCGCAGGCGGTCGCCTACACCTGCCCGATGCACCCCGAGGTGCGCTCCACCGAGCCCGGAGCCTGCCCCAAGTGCGGGATGGCGCTCGTCCCGGTCGAGAAGGAGCAAGGCACGCCATGACCCGCGCCGCCCTCGCCCCCCTCGGCCTTCTGCTCCTCGCCGGCTGCGCCTCGGTCGATCCCCGGCCGACTTTCGACAGCGTCGCCGAGACCGTCGCCGCAAGGTCCGGCGCCGAGCCGGCATGGGCTCGCACGGAGAGCGAAGAGGACGCGGCCGAGCTGGCCGCCGCGCGCCTGCTCGCCGATCCGCTCGACGACCGCTCCGCCGCCCAGATCGCCCTGCTGCGCAACCGCGAGCTGCTCGCCGAGATCGAGGAGCTGGGCATCGCCCGCGCCGACTACGCGCAGGCGACGCGGATTGCGAATCCGGGGCTCCACGCCTTCCGCCGCACGCCGGACCAAGGCTCCGGCACGAACGTCGAGTGGACGCTCGTCCAGGACGTCCTCGACATCCTCGTACAGCCCGCCCGCAAGCGCCTCGCCGCGGTCGAGCTCGAGGCCGCGAAGCTGCGCCTGGGGCAGACGATGCTCGACCTCGTCGCCGAGACCCGCATCGCGTTCTTCGAGCTCGTCGCCGCCGAGGAGAACTCCGACCGCGCGACGACCGTGCGCGACCTGACGGCAGCGGCGGCCGAGCTGGCGCGCCGGCAGCGCGACGCCGGGAATCTCGAAGTACGCGAAGTGGCGTTGTTCGAGGCCGCCGACGCCCAGGCGCTGGTGGACCTCACCCGGGCAGAGCTCGATGAGGGCGAGGCGCGGGAGCGGCTGAACGTGCTCCTCGGCCTGTCTGGGGCGGAGACCGAGTGGACGGCGGCGCGACACCTGCCGCCGCTGCCAGCCGCGGATCCCGATCCGGCCCGGCTCGAGCGCCGCGCGATCGAACAGCGGCTCGACCTCGGTGCGGCGCGCTTCGGCGTCGACGTCGTTGGACGGGCGCTCGCGCTGAAACGCGGTACCCGCTACTTCCCGGTCGGCATCGAGATCGGCTTCAACCAGGAGAAGGACACCGACGGCACGCGGCTCTCCGGGCCGCAGCTCGCGATCGCACTGCCCATCTTCGACACCGGGGCGGCCTCGATCGCTCGCCTCGAGGCCGAGCAGCGGCGAGCGCAGCGCCAGCTCGAGCAGCTCGCGATCGAGATCCGCTCCGAGGTCCGGCTGGCGAGGGATCGCCTGATCGGCTCGCGCGCGCTCGTCGAAACGCACGAGGGAACCCTGCTGCCGAAGCGCCGCGAGGTCCTCGAGCAGACCCTGCTGCACTACAACATGATGCTGCTCGGGGTTTACGACCTCCTGCTCGCGCGCCGCGAGGAGACCGAGGCCGGGCAAGCGGCGACCGCGGCGCGCCGCGATTACTGGATCGCCCGCGTCCGCCTCGAGCGTGCGGTTGGCGGAGAGCTCGCCGACCTCGCGGCGCCCGTCGTCGCACCGCCCGGAGACGGCTTGCCGGCCTCCACCCCCGAGCACACGCACCCTTCGACCGGAGGCAACCGATGATCTCGCGCCGCACCTGGCTTTCCCGCGCCGCCCTGCTCGCGGCGGGCGCTGCCCTGCTCGATCGCGCCCGCCTGGCCCTGGGCGGAGGCGAGGCCCTCGCTCAGTCCCCGCACGCGGGGCACGGCCAACCTGCCGAGCCGGCCCCTCCGCCCGCCAAGCAACCCTCCGCCCCGGCGGCGAGGCACGCCGCGAGCAGCCTGCCCTACACCCCGGTCATCACGCCGAACGTGCCGACGCTCCCGTTCCGGATGAACGGCGGCGTCA
>JBPOHI010000232.1:0-12915 GCA_052035735.1 Acidobacteriota bacterium | reverse complement strand
GGCGCGCAACGGAGCTCGCGGCCCGCGCTGCCGGCGGCGCGGTCGCTCTCACGGTCGTCGGCGGCGGCGCCGCCGGCGTCGAAGTCGCGCTGGCGCTCGACCGGCTCGTCCGCGAGATGGCGGCCCGACCGGCGGTGACGATCGTCGAGCGGGCGCCCTGGATCCTGCCGGAGTTTCCCCGTGGCCTGCGCCGGTCGGCCTCGAACCTGCTCGACCGGCGCGGAATCGCGGTGCGCTGCGGGCAGGCCGTCGCGGCGCTCGAAGCGGACAGCGTCCTTCTCGCCGACGGCAGCCGCCTGCCTTCGGCGCTGACCGTCTGGATCGCCGGCGCCGCCCCGCCAGCGCTCCTCTCCCGGAGCGATCTCCCGCGCGACCGGCGCGGCTTCCTGCTCGTCGATGAAACCTTGCGAGCCGTCGATCGGTCGCCGGTCTTCGGCGCCGGCGACTGCATCGCCCTGGCCGGCCATCCGGAAGTCGCCAAGGCCGGCGTCTATGCGGTGCGCGAAGCTCCGATTCTCGATCACAACCTGCGCGCCGTGCTGCGTGGTGAGCGTCTGCGGCGCTTCCGTCCCCAACGCAGCTTCCTGGCGCTGCTCGACACCGCCGACGGCTGCGCCCTCTGGCGCTGGCATCGGCTGTGGGGCCATGCGCGCTGGGCCGGCCGGCTCAAACGGCGGATCGACGGCGACTTCGTGCGGCGCTACCAGGCGGATGCCGCCTCTGAGAAGATGATCCCCGCATGAGAACGCCCTCCGCTACCGTGCTTCCCGTCGTCGCGTCCGATTCCGATGCGACGGAGTTCGATCGCACCCTGGCCGCCCACGGCCTCGACCGGCTCGCCCGCGCGCGGGTCACGACGCTGCAAGTCAACGTCGGAAGGCTGTGCAACCTCGCCTGTCACCACTGCCACGTCGAGGCCGGGCCGAAGCGCGCCGAGTCGCTGCCCGCCGCGGTGGCCGATCGCCTGCTCACGCTGCTCGCGGCGAGCCCGGGCATCGCCGTCCTCGATCTCACCGGCGGCGCGCCGGAGATGAATCCGCAGTTCCGCCGTCTGGTCACAGCGGCGCGCCGGATGGGCAAGCGGGTCATCGACCGCTGCAATCTCAGCATTCTCGAGCTTCCCGGCTACGAGGACCTCGCCGGTTTCCTCGCCGCCGAGCAGGTGGAGATCGTCGCCAGCCTCCCCTGCTACACCGAAGAGAACGTCGACAAGCAGCGCGGCACCGGCACGTTCGACGACAGCATCGCGGCGCTCCGGCGCCTCAACGCGCTGGGCTACGGGCGGCCGGGCTCGCCGCTGCGGCTCGATCTGGTCTACAACCCGCTCGGCCCCTCGCTGCCTCCCGCGCAGGGCCCGCTCGAAGCCGACTACCAGCGCGAGCTGGGAAAGCGCTTCGGCATCGAGTTCCATCGCCTGCTGACGATCACCAACATGCCCATCCGGCGCTTCGCCGAGCAGCTCGAGCGCCTGGGCAAGACCGCGGAGTACCGTGCGCTGCTCGCCCGGCAGTTCAATCCGGCGACCGTCGAGAGCGTCATGTGCCGCTCCCAGGTGAGCGTCGACTGGACCGGCGAGCTCTTCGACTGCGACTTCAATCTCATGCTCGAGCTGCCGCTACCCGGAGCGGCCGGCAACGGACGGCGGACGATCTGGGAGATCGAACGCCTCGACGAGCTCGACGGCACCGCCATCGCCACGGCGAGTCACTGTTTCGCATGCACCGCTGGCGCCGGTTCGAGCTGCTCGGGGGCGCTCGCCTGACGACTGCCGCGACGGCCTGAGGCGGCTCGTCGCGACCGACCAGGGGGCTGCCGCCCGAAACTAGCCGGCGCTGGCGGAGTAGAGCTCGCGGCGCCGTTCCGGCCAGGCCGCCAGCCAGGCGAGGAACTCCGCCGGCTCGAGGCCGCGCGAGAACAGGAAGCCCTGCCCGGTCTCGCAGCCGGCCTGCCGCAGCCAGCGCCAAGTCGCTGCCTGCTCGATCCCCTCACCGACGGTGCGCAGCCCCAGACGGTGCGCCAGCTCGAGGGTCGAGCGCACGATCGCCTCGGCCTCGCGCCGGGCGAGAAGGTCGGCGATGAAAGCGCGTTCGATCTTGAGCTCGGTGAGCGGAAACTGATCGAGGCGCTCGAGCGACGACGTACCGGTGCCGAAATCGTCGATCGACAGCTCGACACCGCGCAGGCGCAGCCGGCTGAGCAGCTCCAGCACGCGGGTCCGGTCGGCGTTCATCGCCGACTCGGTGACCTCGACGACCAGCCGTCCCGGCGCAACTCCGCTCGCCGCGAGCAGCGCGATCAACCGGCGCAGCAGGTCCCCTTCGGCGAGCGCCGTCGTCGCCAGGTTGACCGAGATCGCGAGCGGCCGCCCCTCCCACGCATACTCCGCACGGCTGGCGAAGGCGAGCGCCTGCGCGAACACCTGCTCGGTCAAGGCGAGCACCAGGCCGGTGCGCTCGGCGAGCGGCACGAACAGGCCCGGCGGGACGATCCCGCGCTCCGGGTGGCGCCAGCGCACCAGCGCCTCGGCCCCGACCGGGTCGAGGCTGTCGAGATGCAGGATGGGCTGGAAGACGACGAAGATCTCGTCGGCCTCGAGGGCGCGTGCCAGATCCTCGCCGGAGATCTCCGGCGCGGCAGGCCGCGCGGCGGGGCGGGCCGCGACCTCGACCGCGAGTCCGGCGGAGCGCGCCACTTCGGCGAACAGCGCCTCCAGTTGCTCGAGCGGGACGGTCTTGGCGATCGGATCGCCGACCCGCAACCCGAGCTCGCGGCCGACCCGCGCCGCCGAGCGCAGGACGTCGGAGCTCGAGCCGCTGAGAATGCGGATCTCGGAGGCGACACCGCGTGCCGAGAGCGTACGCAGCATCTCGATTCCGTCCGTGTCCGGCATGTCGAGGTCGAGCAGGATCAACGTCGGCGAGGGATCGAGCGCCGTCCACGCCTCGGCCGCACTCGCCGCCACCCGGACCGCAAAGCCGCTGCGCGCGGCCACCGTGGCGACGAAGCGGCAGGAATGCGGATCGTCGTCCACGATCAGAACGCTCCAGCGCGCAGGCTCCACCACGATCTCCCTTTCCGCGACGACGACGGGCCGCAGGGGGGCCCACGAGCATCATATCCGCGCCGTCGCGCGCCGTTCCTGCAACGGCCGTCACCTGCGTTTGCTACTCTTCGCCGGCCATGGGCTTCGCCATTCCACAACCTGCGCGCGAAGAGACCACCGCGACACCCGAACCGATCTCGGTGGTGCTCTCCGAGATCGCCGAGATCGCCGCCGAGACGCTCGAGCTGCAGCAGGTCTTCGAGCGTGTCGCTACCGCGATCCGCCGCATCATTCCGCTCGACAATCTGGGCGTCGTGCGCATTCTCGAGGGCCAATGGGCGGTGCTCCATGCCACGACCGTCCCCTGTGGCTGCGACGCCGGCGACGGCGATTGCTTCGATCCGGAGCCGCTCGCCTCCTGGTCGCCGCGGCTGCGGCCGCGCCCGGGTCCGATCGCCCGTGTCGACGACGCCGTCGTCGAGCTCCAACCGGAGTTTCCGCTCGACGCCTACCTGATCGACAAGGGCGTGCGCTCCTCGATGTGGGAGCCGTTCCGCATGGGCGACCGTTTCAGCGGCGGCGTCTGGGCGAGCAGCTTCCAGACCCACGCCTTCACCGGCGCTCACCAGGAGATGCTGCGGCCGATCGCCGCCCTGCTCGGTTCGGCGGTCGAGCACTGGCGGATCTGGGACGCCGAGCGCCGACGGCGAGAGCGCCTGGAACAGCTCGAAGATCGCCTGGCGAGCCTCGCCGAATCGCTCGACGTGCGCGAGACCTTCGCCCGTCTGCAGGCCAGCCTGCAGCCGATCCTGCCGCACGACTTTCTCGTTCTGACCGAGCTCGACGCCGAAAGGCGCACGCTGCGCATCGTCGCGAGCGCCGGCGAGGCCGACATCGAAGTCCCTGTCGAGCCGATGCGCCTCACCGCGCAGGAGCTCCTCGAACGGGGGCGCGACAAGGTGATCGTGCGCGATCTTCAGACCGAGATCGCGGGCCAGAGCGACCGCGAGCGCCTGCTGCTGCGCTCGGGGATGCGGTCGTGGCTGCGCGTGCCGGTGTGGACCGGCGACACCGTGCGCGGCGGCCTCGGAATCTTCGCCCGCGACGCGGGCCGATTCCAGGACGAGGACGTCGAGATCGCCGAGCGGCTCGCCGACCGCCTCGGCCTGGTGCTGTCGCACCAGCGTCTGGCGGAGGAGGCGCGCGTCGCCGCCGAGGCGAGCGCGCGGGCGGATCGCCTGGAGGCCACGGTGCAGACGCTCGAGCGCGAGCTCGCGGCGCGCGGCCGCGGGCGCGTCGTCGGCGTCTCGCCCTCGTGGCGCGAGGTCCTCGCCCAGGTCGGACGGGTCGCCGCCTCGGAGACCACCGTGCTGGTCACCGGCGAGTCGGGCACCGGCAAGGAGATCGTCGCCCGCCTGGTGCACGAGGGCTCGCGGCGGACACCGAAGCCGCTCGTGGCGATCAACTGCGCCGCGCTGCCCGAGCAGCTGCTCGAATCCGAGCTCTTCGGGCACGAGCGCGGGGCGTTCACCGGCGCCCTGCAGACGAAGATCGGGCGGATCGAGCAGGCCGCCGGGGGCACCCTGTTCCTCGACGAGATCGGCGAGATGAGCCCGCTGGTGCAGGCGAAGCTGCTGCGCGTGCTGCAGGAGCGCGAGTTCCAGCGCGTCGGCGGCACGCGCGGGCTGCGTGCCGACGTGCGGGTCGTCGCCGCCACCAACCGCGATCTCCGGACGGCGATCGCCCGCGGCCTGTTCCGCGAGGATCTCTACTACCGCCTGAACGTCTTCGAGATCCGCATTCCGCCGCTGCGCGAACGCTCCGCCGACATCCTGCCGCTCGCCGAGAGCTTCCTCGCCGAGCTCGGCCAGACGATGGGACGCCCGGCGGCCGGCATCTCGCGCGACGCCCGCGAGTGGCTGTTCGACTACCCCTGGCCGGGGAACGTCCGCGAGCTGCGCAACGCCATCGAGCGCGCCATCCTGCTCTGCGACGGCGGCCTCATCACCCGCGAGCACCTGCCGGCGAGAATCTCCCTGGCCGACGACGCGAACGCGCCTCGCGACGGCGGCGCAGACGCCGCAGGGGCGCCCTTGCCGGCCGGCGGCGTCGACCTCGAGGCGGTCGAGCGCGGCTACATCGAGCGCGCCCTGCGCGACAGCCGCGGCAACAAGTCGCGCGCCGCGCGCCTGCTCGGCCTCTCCCGGGCGCAGCTCTACTCGCGCCTCGAGAAGTACCGCATCACTCCCTGATCGAAGGCTCCGCGGCGCCGCGCCAACGCGAAAAGCGGTAGGCCACCGCGAGATGGGTGCGGCCGTCGCCGTGATCGTTGTACCGCCAGGCGATCCGGACGCGCTCGAACAGGGTGACCCCGATGCCGCCCACCGCTGCCACCGGCAGGATGTGCGGCGCGAGCGCCGCGAGGTCGGCGTCGCTCCAGCGGACGCCCGCGAGCAGATCGACAGCGAGAGCCGGCCGCGGCTGCCACTGCAGGCCGCCCGCCAGCACCGCGTGCGAGCGCACGTCCGAGACCCATTCGAGCTCGAGGCGGGGTCCGAACGCCAGGCTGCCGCCGGCGGTCCACGAGCGCTCCGCCGCGAGCGCCAGCCGGCCGTGCACGCTGGGCGGCAGGTAGGCGAGCGCCAGCACGTCGCTGCCCAGCGCACGATGCACGGTGTTCTGCACCTTCTCGCCGAAGATCCCGCGCCCGATGCGGACCGCCCCGGCTTCGGCATGGGCCTGCCAGGCACCGCCGAGGCGCAGCCTCCGCCCCAGACTCCAGCTGGTCTCGTCGAACCGGGTACCGGCGGCACGATCGGTGAAGGCGTCTTCACGCAGCGCGAAACGGGTTCCGCGGAGCTCGGTCTCGAGCGCCACGGCGAAGGTGTAGAGGTCGTCTTTGGCGGAGTCGTCGGTGAACAGGTCGTTCTCGGTGACGAATTCGATCTCGTGCGCCGCGAGGACGCTCGATGCGGGCACGAACGAAAGCGACAGCGCGATCAGCAGCGCGAAGCGGTTGGCTCTCATGCCGGCGAGCGATTCCAATCCGCCTGCCAACCTGCGACGGAGGGCGCAAGTCGCTGATCGCACGCCACTTCGCACCGGCTACGCCGGCCGGACCGCGGCCCTCCTGCCTGTCGGGGAATCAGCAGGTTGTCGAAAAATCGCCACTTCCGGTCCGTTCCGGTCGCCTCCGGCCCGCGCCGCCGCGGGCGCAAGTCTCCTGAAACCGGAAGTTGCCCCCTGCGTAACCCCTTCTCCGCCGGTTGGCATGCTCCTTGGTATTCCCCGGGAGACGACGACGGCGGGCCACGGGTGCTCCCCGGCCGCAGGAGTCGAACGACCCGGGAGAGGGCAAGGCGATGAGCCAGGCGAACGTGGAGCGGATTCTGGGGCGGCTCGCGAGTGACGAGCGCTTCCGCCGGCAGTTCTGGGCGAACCGCGCCGCGGTCCTCGCCGAGTTGGCGAACGCCGGGTGCGAGCTCAACCCCTGCGAGCGCCGCGCCCTCGAGGCGCTCGCCCAAGAGGCCGTCGAACGTTTCGCCGCCGCCCTCGATCCGCGGCTTCAGAAGACCGACCTGTGCGCCCTGGGCGGACAGGAGAGAGATCGCCAGACAGGACTTCCCGAAAGGAATGGGCCATGAAGAAGCGCATGCTGATCGTGACCGGTACGATGATCGTCCTGATCGTCGCCCTCGGCGCGACGAAGTTCTTCCAGATCAAGGCGGCGATGGCCCAGGGTGCCTCCTTCCAGCCGCCGCCGGAAGCCGTCACGACGGTCGTCGCCGACGAGCAGGAGTGGCCCGAGACGCTGCGCGCGGTCGCTTCGGTGGTCGCGGTGCAGGGCGTGACCGTGAGCGCCGACCTGCCGGGCATCGTGGCGCGGATCCACTTCGAATCGGGGGCGCCGGCCGGCCGCGGCGAGCTGCTGGCGGAGCTCGACACCAGCCAGGAGCGCGCCCAGCTCGCCGCCGCCGAGTCGGCGGTCAGGCTCGCCCGGCTCAATCTCGACCGGATGAACGACCTGCAGCAGAAGGGCGTCACGTCGAAGGCCGATCTCGACCAGGTCCAGGCCACCTCCGAGCAGGCCGAAGCCCGCCTGGGCGAGATCCGCGCGACGATCGAGCGCAAGCGCATCCGGGCCCCGTTCGCGGGCGTCCTGGGCCTGCGTCAGGTGAACCTCGGTCAGTACCTCCAAGGCGGCGACTCGGTGGTCTCGCTGCAGGCTCTCGACCCGATCTACGTCGACTTCGCGGTGCCGCAGCAGGAGGTGGCCCGCCTCGCGGTCGGCCGAACGGTCACCGCGACGCTCGAGGGACCGACCGACACCGTCTCCTCCGGCGTGATCGCCGCCATCGACTCGGTGGTCGATCCCGCGACGCGGAACGTCCGCGTGCGCGCCACCTTCGACAACTCCGACGAGCGGCTCCGGCCCGGTATGTTCGTCGAGGCGCGGGTCACCCTGGGTGCAGGGCGGCGGAGCGTGACGCTGCCGACCTCGTCGGTCAACTACGCCCCCTACGGTGACTCGGTCTACGTCGTCGAGGAGATGCAGAGTCCCGACGGCAAGACCTACCTGGGCGTCCGCCAGCAGGTGGTCAAGCTCGGCGCCTCGCGCGGCGACCAGGTGGCCGTCCTCTCCGGCCTCGCGCCGGGCGAGCAGGTGGTCACCTCGGGGGTCTTCAAGCTCCGGCCGGGCGCCGCCGTCTTCGTCAACAACGACGTGCAGCCCGGAAACAGCGCCGCGCCGAAGCCCGAGGACAGCTGATGAAATTCACCGACATCTTCGTCCGCCGGCCGGTGCTGGCGATCGTCGTCAACCTGGTCATCCTGATCGCCGGCCTCGCCGCCATCCGCTCGCTGTCGGTGCGGCAGTTCCCGAAGAGCGACATCGCGGTGATCAAGGTCACGACCGCCTACATCGGCGCCAATGCGGACCTCGTGCGCGGCTACATCACCACGCCGCTCGAACGCGTCATCGCCGCCATGGACGGCATCGACTACATGGAATCGTCGAGCGCCCAGGGCGTCTCGACGATCACGGTGCACCTCAAGCTCAACCACGACACCAACGCCGCCCTCACCCAGATCCAGGCGAAGGTGGCGCAGGTGCGGAACGAGCTGCCGCCCGAATCCGAAGCGCCGGTGATCGAGCTCGAGACCGCCGACAACCAGTTCGCGGCGATGTACCTCGGGTTCTCGGCGGCCGATCTCGATCCGAACCAGATCACCGACTACCTCACCCGCGTCGTGCAGCCGCGGCTGTCGGCGATCTCCGGCGTGCAGCGCGCCGACATCCTCGGCGGCCGGACCTTCGCCATGCGCATCTGGCTGAAGCCCGACCAGATGGCGGCGCGCGGCATTTCGCCTTCGGACGTCGAGCAGGCGTTGGCAGCCAACAACTACCTCTCCGCTCTCGGCCGGACCAAGGGCTCGATGGTCTCGGTCAACCTGGTCGCCAACACCGACCTGCAGACGACCGGAGAGTTCGAGCAGCTGGTGGTCAAGCAGAACGGCAGCGGTGGCGTCGTCCGGCTGGGCGAGATCGCCGACGTCGTGCTCGGCGCCGAGACCTACGACCAGGAGGTGCGTTTCAACGGTGAGAGCGCCACCTTCATGGGGATCTGGGTCCTGCCGACGGCGAACACGCTCGACGTGATCGGCGAGATCCGCAAGACCATGCCGCTCATCCAGGCGCAGCTGCCGGCGGGCATGACGGCCGGGATCCCCTACGACTCGACCGACTACATCCGTAGCGCCATCGACGAGGTGCTCACCACGCTCACCGACACGCTGCTGATCGTGGTGGCGGTGATCTTCCTCTTCCTCGGCTCGTTCCGCTCGGTGCTGATTCCGGTGGTGGCGATTCCGATCTCGCTCGTCGGCGCCGTCTTCCTGATGATGGCCGGCGGTTTCACCATCAACCTGCTGACCCTGCTCGCCATCGTGCTCTCGGTCGGGCTGGTGGTCGACGACGCGATCGTCATGGTCGAAAACGTCGAGCGCCACCTGCGACGCGGCGAGAACCGCATCGACGCCGCGATCCTCGCCGCGCGGGAGCTCGTCGGTCCGATCATCGCCATGACCATCACGCTCGCCGCGGTCTACACACCGCTCGCGCTGCAGGGTGGCCTCACCGGGTCGCTGTTTCGCGAATTCGCTTTCACCCTCGCCGGCGCAGTGATCGTCTCGGGCGTCGTCGCCCTCACGCTGTCGCCGATGATGAGCTCGCGTCTGCTGCGCGCCGGGCAGACCGAAAGGGGCTTCGCCGGCATGATCCACCGGCACTTCGAGGTCGTGCGGCGGAAGTACAGCGAGCTCCTGGCCGGCACGCTCGAGTACCGCCCGGTGGTGCTGGTGGTGTGGGCGATGGTCGTGCTGCTGATCTTCCCCTTCTACCTGTTCTCGCAGCGCGAGCTCGCGCCGGCCGAGGACCAGGGGGTGGTCTTCGGCATCGTCCAGGCCTCGGCCAACTCGACGATCGATCAGACAAAGCTCTTCGCCAACCAGATGGTCGACGTCTTCCATACCTTCCCGGAGACTCACGCCACCTTCCAGCTCACCTTCCCGACCTTCGGTTTCGGCGGCATGGTGACCAAGCCGTGGAGCGAACGCGAGAAGTCGTCCGCCCAGCTCCAGGTCGAGGCGTCGCAGAAGCTGGCGCAGATCCCCGGCGTACGGATCATTCCCCTGACGCCTTCGCCTCTACCCGGCGGCGGCGACTTCCCGGTCGATCTCGTGATCGCCTCGACCGCCGAGCCCGAGCAGCTCTACGAGCTCGCCGGTCAGCTCGTCGGCAAGGCGTTCCAGAGCGGCCTCTTCATGTTCGCCGACGCCGACCTGAAGTTCGACCAACCGCAGGCAGAGGTGGTCTTCGACCGCGACAAGGTGCGCTCGCTGGGCGTCGACATGAGCCAGGCAGGGCGCGATCTCTCGACGCTCCTCGGCGGTAACTACGTCAACCGCTTCAGCATCCAGGGGAGGAGCTACAAGGTCATTCCGCAGATCCAGCGCTCCGGCCGGCTCACCCCCGACCAGCTGACCGACATCTACGTCACCGGCGGCGACGGTGGGCTGGTACCGCTATCGACCTTTGCGTCCGTCGAGACCTCGACCGAGCCGCGCGAGCTCAAGCGTTTCCAGCAGCTGAACGCGGTGCGCATCCAGGGGGTGATCCCTCCCGGCGTGGCGCTCGATCAGGCGCTCTCGTATCTCGAGGCCGAGGCGGCGAAGTTGCTGCCGCCCGGCTTCACCGTCGACTATGCCGGCGAGTCGCGGCAGCTCCGGACCGAGGGCAAGAGGTTCCTCGGCACCTTCCTGCTCTCCGCGATCCTCATCTACCTGGTGCTCGCGGCGCAGTTCGAGAGCTTCCGCGACCCGTTCATCGTGCTCGCCGGATCGGTGCCGCTGGCGCTCTCCGGAGCGCTGATGTTCTCGTTCCTCGGCTTCACCTCGCTCAACATTTACAGCCAGGTGGGGCTCATCACCCTGGTCGGGCTGGTGGCGAAGAACGGCATCCTGATCGTCGAGTTCGCGAACCACCTGCAGGAGGAGGGGCGGTCGCGGCTCGCAGCGGTGATCGAAGCGGCGGGTACCCGGTTGCGGCCGATCCTGATGACGACCGCGGCGACGGTCGTCGGGCACTTCCCGCTCGTCTTCGCCACCGGCCCAGGGGCCGGAGCGCGCAACTCGATCGGCATCATGCTGGTCTCCGGCATGATCATCGGCACGCTGTTTACGCTGTTCGTGGTGCCTTCGATCTACGTCCTGCTGGCGCGCAGCCGCCAGTCGATCGCGCGCCAGAGCGAACCGTCCGGCGCGGCGCTCGACGAGACCCTGCCCGGCTTCGCCGACGCCTCGGCCTGAAGCGCCGCGAGACGGGAGCGCCGGGGCGCTCCTGCCTCGCGGATGCCACGGTCTCCGCTCAGGGGACCGTGGCGCTCCATGCCGAGGTGTTGCCGGTCTCGAAGTCGCCCTCGAACAGCAGCGTCGCGGTGACGCAGCCCTGCACCGTGATGTCGTCGAGGTACCAGCCGTCGGGTGCCCGGCCCTGCGAGCCGTCGGAGGTGGCGCGGAACCGGAGGTACACGGTCTGCCCGGCCCAGGGGGCGAGATCGATCACCGACTCGAGCCAGTCCTGCGGGTCGCCGCACCAAGCCGAGAGGCCCGCCGCCGGGTTGCCGCTGCCGAGCGGGCCGTCGTACGGATCGGTGAGCAGTCCGGTCGTGATCGGCGTGAACGGCCCGCCCGCGCTGGTCGAGATCTCGACCAGAGCGCCGTCCCAGCAGCCACCGCTGCGCGGCTCGAAGGTCTGGTGATTCCAGAACTGGAGCGTGAGCGGCAGCTGGCCGGCAGGCAGCGTGATCGGCGGCGAGACCAGAACCTGGTCGGAGCTCGTGACGGGATCCTGCGCCCGCCACGAGAATGAGCCGGAGTGGACGCGCGCCGTCGTCTGCGCCCAGGTATTGCCGGTTCCGCTCGACTCCCAACCGCCGGCGCCGCTCTCGAAGCCGAATTCGTAGACCGGATTGGCCACCGAGCCGGTCGCGCAGTCGCCCGGCAACGGCACCGTGGTGAAGCTGCGCACTGGCGAGGTCGCCGCGGCGCACGGGTTGTCGGCCGTCACCCGCCAGCGGAGCAAGCTGTTGGAAGGCAGGTCGCTCGCCGGAGTGTGGCTGGTCCCGGCGACCGTGGCGCTGTAAATCGGCGTCGCGAAGTCGGCGGCGTCGTCGACCTCGAGCAGGTACTCCGCCGCCCCGGCCGAAGCCGCCCAACTGAAAGCGGGGCGCACCGGCACGTTGACCGCCGCGTCCGCCGGCGCGGAGAGGACCGGGGCCGCGGCGCCGCCGGTGAAGACGGTGAGCGTCGCCGTGTCGTTCCGCGCCGTGCCGCTCGGGCTGGCGGTGCCGGTGACCGTGAGCGTCGAGCTCCCGGCCGCGACGCCGGTCGTCGTCACGGTCATCGTCGAGCTGCCCGGCGGCGTCACGGGGTTGACCGAGAAGCCGACCGTGGCGGCACCCGGCTGGCCGCTCGCCGCGAGGGTCACCGGCTCGGCGAAGCTGCCGAGCTGACCGACGGCGACGTCGAAGACGGCGTTCGCCGGCGCGCAGACCGCCTGCGAAGGCGGCGTGACGGCGGTCTGGAAATCCGCCTGCAACAGCAGGAGATTCACCGCCGCGAGCGCATCGATGCGCCCGGCGCCGAAGGTGTTGTTGGGGAAGACGTTGGTGTCGACGCCGCCGCAGATCTGCGAGGTGGCGGCCGGATGCACGGCGCTCTGGCGAATGACGTCCTCGAGCAGGTCGATATTCCCCGCTGCGGCCGGCACGGCCGACACCAGCAGGCCGACGAGACCGGCGACGTGCGGCCCGGCCATCGACGTGCCCGACAGCGAGGTATAGCCCCCGCCGGGGATCGAGGAGCGCACGCCGCTGCCGGGGGCCGAAATATCCGGCTTCATCCGGTTGGAGCCGTCGACCGTCACCGGGCCGCGACTCGAGAAGCTCGAGGCTGCGTCGCTCGAGGTCGTCGAGCCGACCGAGAAGACGGCGTCATAAATCGCCGCCGGCGTAGTCACCGTAGAGCAGGCGGACCCGTCGTTCCCCGCCGAAACCGCGACGAAGATGCCGGCGGCGCGCACCCTCCCGACGACCTCCTCCATGATCTCGAAGTTGCCGGTGTTGCAGCCTTCGTCCGGCGGGCAACCCCAGGAGTTGTTGATCACGTCGGGCGCCATGCCCGGATCGGGATTCTGGTTGGCGAGGTTGGTCGGCGCGATGAACCACTCGAAGCACTCGATGTAGGTCGTCGGCGTACCGGCGCCGGCGTTCATGTTGCGGCAACCGATCCAGCGCGCGCCCGGAGCCATGCCG
>JBPOHI010000203.1:0-8956 GCA_052035735.1 Acidobacteriota bacterium | reverse complement strand
CAGGAGCTGGGCTACGCCGACCAGGCGCACTTCGTGCGCGACTTCCGCCGGGTCGTCGGTGCCTCGCCGGCGGCGTACGCGCGCGCCTTTCGGCGCTGAGCGCGATCAGCGGCTCGCGGCGGCCCGCTGGTACTGCTCGATGAGCTCGCGGATGCGTCGCGCGTCGCCCTTGGTGTGGCCGTGGCTCTCGATCGGATTGCTGCCGCCGGTCGAGTCGATACGGATGTCGGAGAACAGCAGGCCGGTGGCGATCTGCACCGAGGCGACGTTGGGAATCGCGATGCTCTCTTCGGTGCTGCCGATCCACTTCGGCTGAATCCGCGTGACCCGATCGGGAGACACTTCGATGCGGGTCGGGAAGAGGCGATTGCCCTGGGTCCAGCGGCTGGCGGAGAACGATTCGGTCATGGAGCCTCCACCGCCGACTCTATCCGTGTCTTTCTCGCTGTGCGGACCACCACCGTATCGACGGCGCGGTCGTGTCCGAGGCGCCGGTTGGGGTCGCGCCAGAGATCGAAGAGACCGAGGCCGAGCGTGCCGAGCAGGCCGAAGTAGGCGCCGAAGCGCTCGATGCCTTCGAAGAGCGTGAGCGGCCGGCCGTCGAGGCGGACGACACGCAGGCCCAGGAGGCGCTTGCCGATCGTCGCGCCCCAGAACGAGGTGGCAACCGCGAAGTAGATCGCGGGAACGAGGAACAGCGCGGCGTTGCGGACGCCGTCGGGGATCAGCCGTTCGACTCCCAGACGCACGGTATTGGGCGCCAGATGGGCGGGCTCGCCGCCGCCGAGGTCGAGGGCGATCAGGAGCTCGGCGTCGGCCAGCCGGTCGGCGGCACGGTCGAGGTCGCCTGCCTCGACGTCCGCCTTCACGGCCGCCGAAAGGCCTTCGGCGTCGATGTGGGCGAGTACCCGCGCCAGGTCGCGCAACACGTCGTGCTGAGCTGCCGGCTCCTGGGGCATGCCGAAGACGGCTGCGCGGACTGCGCTGTAGCCCGCCGGGTCGCTCCAGCGCAGAGCCAGGCCGGCGAAGAGCAGCGCCGTCGCAAGCGTCGGCAGGAGGAGAACCGCATAGTCGATCGCGAACGCCGCCATCCGTCGGCGCGGCGAGGGTAGTTCCCGGCCGGCGAGCACCGGGTCGATGGCGAGCGACTGGGGATCGAAGCGGCGGTCGGTCATGGGAGACCTCTGGGTCGGTCGGTGGTTCCGGCTGGACTCGCGGCGGCGACGGCGCGCAGGCGGTCGCGCAGCCAGACAGCGCGGAGCAGCGCCGGAGCTTCGGCGAGGCGTCGCTCGACATCGGCGAGCGCCTGCGCGCGATACTGCGGATCGTCGCCAGCGCGGACGAGCGTGGCGGCGGTGTCCTCGGGTTGGATGGCGACGTACTCGGTGGTCAGGAAGGGCCGATTCTCCGCCAGCGCCCGGTCGAGGAAGAGCATCACCTCGTCGTCCCAGTAGACCAGCGCCCACAGCGCCGCGGGAAACAGCGCAGCGTTCGCCGTCTGGCGTGCGACGACGACCGGCTTGCCGGTGGCGGGGTCGGTGGCGAACACCGGGCGCGGCCGGTCCTCGTAACGCACCAGCGCCCCCGCCGCGCCGCGCTGGCGGAGGAACTCTTGCCACCTCTCGGCGCCGGAGCGAGCCGCTTCGATCTCCCGCAGGAGGTTCGGCTCGAGCTCCATGCGACCGTCGAGGAACACCTGGCGCGGAGGATAGAGCCGCCAGAGGAGGTAACCGCCGTGCGCGAGCTCGTTGTAGAGCGGACCGATGCCTGGGTGCTGCTCGAGCCAGTTCGCCGCAGCCTCCGGGAAGCGGTGCGGAGCGACGCCGCGCGAGAGCTCGAAGCGGCCCTGCCGCGGCGCGAGCGGTCCGCGCGCGGGAGGATGGAGACACCAGGCGGCGAGCAGCAGGCAGAGAAGCGACGCACCAACCGCCGGCAGGGAGGAGCCCGCCGGGCGATCGAGCTTCGCCGGCGCCGGCGTCCCGGCCGTCTGGCGCAAGGCGAGGGTCTCGGCGGCGAGGAAGGCGCCGGCGACGAAGAACAGCGCCTGGTGGCGGACGGCGGTGAGGGCGAGCAGGGCGAGTCCTCCGGCCACGATCGCGGAGGGCCAGTGGACGCGGCGGAAGCGGACGGCGGTGTCCGCGACCAGGGCCGCGAGCGCCGCGATGCCGGCAAAGAGCGCGGCAAAGATCATCGGCTGCGGCGCCCGCCAGACCGGCAACCATTCCGGGTTGATCGCCGCGAGATCGGCGAGCGCGCCGGTGATGCCCGCCGACACCGCGAGAACCTCCACACCCCAGGGATTCGCCAGCATCGCGGCAACGAGGGCGGCAGGCATCACCATGGCCTGCCGCCACCGTGCCGTTCCGCCGACCTGCCCGGCCACGGCCGGCTTCGTGAGGGCGACTCCCAACAGGTAGCCGCCGGCGACGACCGGGGCGAGCACGGCGAGGCCGTGGAAGTTCGTCCAGACGACGGTGAGTGCCACCAGCCCGAATGCCACGCGGCGATCTCCGGGCGCTCGCTCGAGGCGACGCAATAGCAGCAGCTCGATCGCGACCGCGAGGAAGGTGAGAAGCTCCGGACGGAGCAGGAATCGCGGTCGCGCGCCCATGAGCGCCAGGGCGGCGAGCGCGGCCGCGGCGGCTCTCCCGCTGCCGGTCCGCCGGACGGCGACATAGAGCACTCCGGCGAGCGCCGAGACCAGCGCGGCGCGCAGGGCGATCAGGGCGTCGAGTCCGCCCAGCCGATCGACGGCGTAGACCAGGAGTTGGAAGAGCCACTCGTGGTCGACCCAGGCGAGTCCGCCGCCAGGGCCGAAGCGGAACGGATCGTGGCGCGGCAGCGCGAGGTGCTCGACCATGAAACGGCCGCTCGCCAGGTGCCAGAACAGATCGGTCGCTCGCAGGCTGAACAGGCTCGCCGCGATCGCCAACGAACCGAGAGCGAAAATCGCGAAGCGGTCGGCAGCGGACGGGGGGCTGGGGCGTCGCGGTGGCTCGGTCACGCCGTGCCATTGTATGCGCCCCTCCCGCGAGGTCCCCGGCAACGCCGCCCCGCACCGCCCTGGCGGTGAAATATCGCGAGGCCCCTGGCGTAGTGTTGAGGAGGCACTTTGCTGGCGGCGGTGGTGAACCAGATCGGAGTAGAGATGCGATCGACCCAACAACAGGCGCGCCATGCAGGAAAGCTCTATCTCCTGCTCGCTCTAAGCGCTCCGCTCGGACTCATGTACGTCCCTGGAAAGCTGCTCGTCGAGGGCGACGCCACGGCGACGGCGGAGCGCGTCCGCGCGTTCCAGGGCCTCCTGCGGGCGGGCATCGCGAGCGAGCTGGTGCATCAGGCGATCGCCGTCTTTCTCGTGCTGGCGCTCTATCGCCTGTTCCGGTCGGTGGACGAGCATCAGGCGAAGCTGATGGTGATTCTCGGCGCGCTGGTTTCGGTGCCGATCGTCTTCGTCAACGTGCTGAACGAGGTCGCCGCGCTGGCGCTGGTGAGTGGCGCCGACTATCTCGCCGTGTTCTCCCGCCCGCAGCTCGATGCGCTGGCCTACTTCTTCTACCGATTGCACGGCAAGGGAATCACCGTGGCTTCGATCTTCTGGGGTCTGTGGCTCTTGCCGTTCGGCGTCCTGGTCATCCGCTCGCGCTTCCTTCCGCGGCTTTTCGGCTACCTGCTGTGGGTCGCCGGCGCTGCCTATCTCGTCGACGCCCTCGTCACCCTGGTGCTGCCGCAGTACGTCGACCAGGTCTCGCCGGTGACCGGAATGCTCGTGATGGCCGAGGTGCCGATCATCTTCTGGCTGGCGATCCGCGGTGCGAAGGAGCCTGGTCCGGCGGCGGCTTCACGCTAGCGCCCTACTCCCAGCGCAGCGCTTCGATCGGAGCGAGCTTCGAGGCCTTCATCGCCGGCCACATGCCGAAAGTGAGGCCGACGGCGCTGCAGAAGAGCAGGCCGTTCACCGCCCACTCGACCGGCACGTGGACGGGGAAGCCGGTGAAGATCGTCACCAGGTTGCCGAGCGCGAAACCGATGAGGACGCCGAGCACTCCGCCGAGGTTGCAGAGCACGATCGCTTCGAGGAGGAACTGCGCCAGCACCTGTTTGCGCTTGGCGCCCAGCGCCTTGCGGATGCCGATCTCGCGGGTGCGTTCGGTGACCGAGACCAGCATGATGTTCATGATGCCGATGCCGGCGACCACCAGCGCGATGATGCCGATGACGAAGGCGCCGAGCTTGACGCCGCGGGTCGCCTGGTTGAACTGCTTGATCTGGCTGTCGTTGGTGAAGATGTCGAAGTTGTCGTCTTCGCCGGGCGGCACGCCGCGCTCGACCCTGAGCACCGCCCGGGTCTCCTCGATCGCCTCGTCGAGCAGCTGCGGCGAGAGCGCCCGCACGGTGATGTTGACCGAGCGTTCGCGGTTGCCGTCGCTGTCGCGCCAGCCGTAGGTGCGGATCCAGGAGCTGATCGGGATCAGGATGTAGTTGTCGTAGTTGCCGCCGGCCGCCGACTTCTTCTCCTCGAAGACGCCGACCACCGAGTACTTGTGCCCGTCGACCTTCACCTCCTGGCCGATCGGGTCGATGAACGGGAAGAGCCGGTCGGCGACGGCAGGGCCGATCACCGCCACCCGGCGCAGCACGCGCAGGTCCTCGTCCGAGAGGTTGCGACCGAGGCCGACGAGATGGGTGTTGTTCGGTGCGTACTGCCCGTCGCCGCCGACCACCCAGAGGTTCGATTCGGTCTTTTCGCCGCGGAAGCTCGCCTCCGCTCCGAAGCGCCAGAGCTCGGCGCCGACGAGGTCGACGCTCTTCACCTTCTCGCGGATCGCCACTGCATCCGCGACGGTGACCGGCGGCCGGGCCTGGATCTTCCGCCAGTCGCGGTTGCCGGGGCCGAAGTTCCCCGCCGGCCATTTCTGGACCTGGAAGGTCTGGGTGCCGAGGACCGAGAGCTCGCTCTCCATGGTGGACTGGATCACGGAGATGCCGGTCATCACCGCGATGATCGAAGCGACGCCGGCGACGATGCCGACGAGGGTAAGAATCGAACGCAGCTTGTTCGCCCGGATGGCCTCGAGCGCCATCGGCAGGGTTTCGCGGAATCTCATGCCGGTCTCTCCTCTCGGGCGATCATTCGTAACGCAGCGAGTCGATGGGGTCGAGACGCGAAGCACGGTAGGCCGGAACGACGCCAGCGGCGATCCCGGTGAGGGTCGAGACCAGGAGGGCGACGACGACGATGCCGGGCGAGATGCTCGCCGGCATCAGCGTGCGATCGATGATCTCGGTGACGATCGCGGCGAGCAGCAGGCCCATGAGACCGCCGATCAGGCAGATCGTCGCCGACTCGAAGAGGAACTGGACGAGGATGGAGCGCTTGCGCGCTCCGATCGCCTTGCGAATGCCGATCTCGCGGGTGCGCTCGGTGACCGATACGAACATGATGTTCATCACCCCGACGCCGCCGACGAAGAGCGAAATGCCGGTGATGGCGATGCCGATCAGCAGCACGACGCCCATGACGTTGTTGAACATCTCGAGCAGCGAGTCCATCTTGTTGATCGAGAAGTCGTCCTGGTCGCCGGGGGCGAGCTTTCTCACCTTGCGCATCTCGCCGACTACCTCGTACTCGAACTCGGCGACGGCGACATCCGGTGGCGCCTTGACCGCGATGTCGATGTTGCGCTGCGCGCCGCCGAAGACCTTGGCGAAGGTGGTGATCGGCACGAAGATCTGGGAGTCGAAGTTCGGTCCGCCGAAGAACCCCGCGCTGCCCTGCTTTTCCATCACGCCGATGACCCTGAAGGTGGAGCGGCCGATCTTCATCTGCTTGTTCAGCGGATCGACTCCCGCGAACAGACGGCTGCGGATCTCCGAGCCGATCACGCAGACCCGGCGGTTCGCCTGGACGTCGAACGGGGTGAGGAATCGTCCGGCCTCGGGCACCGATGCCGACACCAGCATCTGCTTGTCGGTCGTGCCGATGACGTCGACGTTGTCGATGGTTTCCGAGGAGTACTTGACGTTGCGCTCGGTGTGCGTGGTCGGGTTGATCGCCGCGGCGTGCGGCAGACGGCTTTCGAGGCGCTCGACTTCGCGCAGGCTCACCCGGGGCCGGTTGCGGAAGTCGAAGAAGTTTCCGCGGATGATCCACGGCATGCGCGAAACGTAGACGACGTCGGTACCCAGGGCCGAGACGCTCTCGCGGAAGTTGTTGGCCAGGCCGTTGACGGCGGTCATCGTGGTGATGACGCCGAGCACGCCGATGACGATGCCGAGAGTGGTGAGCACACCTCGCGCGGTATTGGCACGGATCGCCCCGATGGCGATGCGAACGGCTTCGAGCGTGTCCTGTCCAGGGCGCAACATGGGGTGTCCGGTCAGACCCCGCCGGCAGCGACGGCGTTGCCGGATCCCGTCGCCGCGAGCGCCAGCGGCAGCCCGGCCTGCGCATGCGGGCTCCGCGCGCGGTCCTCTGCGGCGGCGAGGTCGCTCTCCAGCAGGCCGTCGCGCAGCCGCACGATGCGCCGGGCCCGGCGGGCGACGTCGTCCTCGTGCGTGACCATGATGATCGTGTTGCCACCCTGGTGGAGCTGATCGAAGACCTCGAGGATCTCGTCGCCGGTGCGGGTATCCAGGTTGCCGGTCGGCTCGTCGGCGAGCAGAATCGAAGGCTGGTTGACCAGGGCCCGGGCGATCGCGACTCGTTGGCGCTGGCCGCCCGAGAGCTCGTTCGGCTTGTGCCGCATGCGATCGGTCAGGCCGACGCGCGCGATCGCCTCTTCGGCGAGCTGCCGGCGCTTCGCCGCGGCGATCCCGGCGTAGACGAGCGGCAGCTCGACGTTCTTGAACACGTCGGCGCGGGGGATGAGGTTGAAGGTCTGGAAGACGAAGCCGATCTTCTGGTTGCGGATGTCGGCCAGCGCGTCGTCGTCGAGACCGGAGACGTCGACGCCGTCGATCAGGTAGCGCCCCGAAGTGGGCACGTCGAGGCAGCCGATGAGGTTCATCATCGTCGACTTGCCCGACCCCGACGGTCCCATGATCGCGACGTACTCGTTGTGCGCGACGGAGAGCGAAACGCCGCGGAGCGCCTGCACCAGGATCCCCTCGAGGTCGTAGGTCTTCACCACCTCGTGCAGCGCGAGCGCCGGGGCTGCGGAGGCCGGTCTCATGAGCTCTTCTCCTCCGAGCCGACCTTCACCTTCGCGCCCTCCTTGAGGTCGCGACTGATCGCGCGATAGCTGCCGGTGACGACCTGCTCGGCGGCGGCGACGCCCTCGAGCAGCTCGATGTGGGTGTCGCTCTGGATGCCGGTCTTGACCTGCTTGGCGCGGGCGACGCCGTCTTCGACGACGAAGACCACCTGAACGAAGCCGTCCTTGTCGGGAGTGAAGGCCGGAGCGGTTCCGCCCGTCGCCGCGTCGCCGCCCTTGGCGGCCGCGCCGAGCTGTTCGGGGGTGCGCACGGCGACGCTCTGGATCGGCACGCCGAGAGCGCTCTCGCGCACTTCGGTGACGATGTCGGCGGAGGCGGTCATGCCCGGCCGGAGCTGGCTGCCGGGATCGAGGATCGCGACCTTGACCTCGAACTCGGTCTTCTGGTCGGTCGTCCCCTGGCCGGCGATCTTGGCGCTGCTCGCGATCTCGGTGACCGTCCCCTTGAACGAGGCCCCGGGAAGGGCGTCGATCTCGATCGTCGCCTCGTCGCCCAGGGTGAGCTGCACGATGTCGTTCTCGTCGACGTCGACCAGCGCCTCCATGCCGGCGAGGTTGGCGAGCTCGAGGATGGTGTCCTCCTGGAACTGCGAGCCGAGCGCGATCTCGCCGATCTCCTTGTTGAGCTTCGAGACGGTGCCCGCCATCGGGGCGTAGATCGTCGTCTTCGACAGGGCGTCGCGCGCCTGCTTGAGCGCTGCTCGGCTCTGCGACACGCGATCCTGCGCGGAGCGCAGGCGCGCCTTGTCGACTTCGACGGCCGAGGCCGCGGAATCGAGGTTGGAGCTCGACTCGAGGCTCTTGCCGTGCAGGTCGCGGATACGGGTGAGGTCCTTCACCGCCTTGTCGAGGTTCTCCTTCACCACCGCCGCGTCGGCCTCCGAAGAGCGCAGATTGGCCTCGGCGCTCTCGACTTCGGCGAGGTAGCGCTCGCGGTCGAGCTCGAGGAGGAACTGGCCGCGCTCGACCCAGTCGCCCTCTTTGACCGCGAGGCGGGTGATCTTGGCGGAGACGTCGGCGCTGATGCTGATCTGGGTGACCGGCTGGATTCGTCCGGTGGCGACGACCGTCTGGACGATCTTCTGCGCCTCGACCGGCGCCGTCTGGACCTCGATCAGGTCGGACTTGCCGCCGCGCGACATGAGCGCGAAGGCGCTGGCGGCGAGGAGCACCGGAATGCCGGCGAAAAGGGCGATCTTCTTCTTTCTGGACATGGTACGAGGGCTCCGTTCCGAGCTTGCGGGATCCATTTTTTTCGGGGCCTCCCCGTGGAGAGCCGCTGCGGCCGCCGCTCTGCCGCGACGGCGAGTCGCGAGACGGCCCGTTCACAGCTAGGTACGGGGAGGCGGCGCGGAGGTTTCGGCGGCGGGCGGGGCTGCTGTCGGGAGTGAACCGCGCGAGCGCGCGTCCTGTGCTACGAATAGGGAGGTAGCGGAGCCCGCCATGCGCCCAACCTCAGCTGCAGGTGTCCTTCTCGCGTCGCTCTTTCTGTCCGTGCCGTCGCTGGTCCAGGCTGCCGGCTCGGCTCCGGTCTTCCTCGACGACTTCGAGTTCGGCGACACGGGGGACTGGTCGGCGGTATCCCCGCCGCGCTGCGACGAGATTCGCCCGTTCGACCGCGAGGTCGCCCCGAGCTCCTTTCTCCACGTCGCGCCGCCCCCCGTCGGCAGCGACTCGTCGGGTGACGGCTCGCCGGGGGCGCCGTTCGCGACCATCGAGCATGCCGCCTCGCTCGCCGG
>JBPOHI010000214.1:0-14125 GCA_052035735.1 Acidobacteriota bacterium | reverse complement strand
CCGGGCCTCATCGGCAGTCTGAAGGACCACGTGCGCCAGGACCTCGGCCCGATTGCGCAGCCGTCCGATATCGAGATCCGCACCGTCCTCCCGAAGACCCGCTCGGGCAAGATCGTGCGCCGCTTCCTCAAGGCGCAGGAGCTCGGCGAAGACCCCGGCGACCTCTCGACGCTCGCCGACTGACGCTCGGCATCCGCGGTGCGCCAGCGGCGTCGAGTTGCCGCAAGCGCGGCGCCCTCCGGTCGCGGGCGCTTTGATTTGGCTCGCGCCTGGCGGCCAGCAGCAGGTCGCCGGGCAGAGGACCCATCGTCGGGTACACTTCGCGGCACTGAATCACTGCAGCGGGTGGGCGTCAGGGAGGGCGCGCGCTATGAAGATCGGAAGGCGTCGGATCACCCGGGCCGGATGCATCGTCTTCGGTCTCGTCGCAAGTGTCACCGCGGGAGCCGCGCCGGGAGCGGCGCAATCGATTTTCCGGCTGGGGGTCCCGCGCCAGCACACGGTCCCCGACGGGTTCATGGACTACGGTATCCAGGTCGCTTGCGCCTCCGACGGATCGTTCGTGTTGAGTTGGATCTCCCAGGGCGTACCGATGCCCCAGGTGACCGCGCGCGTCTTCGCCTTCGACGGGACGCCGGTCACCAGTGAGCTCCCGGTGAGCGCGCCGGACGAGGGACTCGAGGTCGAAGCTCACATGGCCGCCGACGCCGCAGGGAACTTCGTCGTCGTCTGGCCCACGCAGAACGGAGACGGCAGCGGCGACGCCGGCGTGCGCCTGCGTCGGTTCACCGCCATGGGGGTCGGATCTCCCGAAGCCGGTGCGAACTCGCACACTTCTGGCTTCCAGGGATACCCGCGAGTCGCGCGACGCTCGACAGGTGAGTTCGTCATCGTCTGGTCGGGAGTCGGGCCCGGCAGTGTCACCGGAATCTGGATGCGCCGCTTCGATGCCGCCGGCACGCCGGCGGGACCTGAGGTTCTGGTCGAGTCGGGAGCCGTGGATTTCCCGAGCATCGCGATGCGTCCGTCCACCGGCGACTACGTGATCGCCTGGCAGACCACAGGCGCGAGTGAGGACATCCGCGCTCGCCGCTTCGACGCAGCGGGAACGCCAGTGGGAGCGGCCTTCGACGTCAACTCCTCCACGGCGGGCGACCAGGCTCATCCCACGGTCGCGATGGCGCCAGGCGGCGCCTTCGTGGTGCTCTATCTAGGCAACGGCCAGGGAGACGCCGACGGCGCGCTCGGCCAGCTCTACGACGCCTCGGGGATCGCTGTCGGTGGCGAGTTCTGGGTCAACTGGACCGTCACCGGGTTCGTCGACTGGGCTTCCGCGACGTTCCTCCCCGACGGCTCGTTCGCGGTGTTGTACGACATCGGATTCGCGGGGGTGGGGTATCGCGCCTACGTCGCGCGATACTCCTCGATCGCGGTGAGGGACGGGTTCGGTGATTTTCCGGTGACGCTCGCTCTGGCCGAGGACCGCAGCCAGTTTGGGCTGTCCGCGTGCGCCGACGGCACGGCGACGCTGCGCGTACCGTTCCAGGAAGGCCCCAATCTGGGAAAGGACCAAGAGGTCTTCACCCAGCGCATTTCACTGGGCCTTTTTGCCGACGGTCTTGAATCCGGGGACGCCGTCGCCTGGTCGAGTTCGGTTCCATAGCTGCGCGACGACTCCGGCGCGACGATGGCGCGGATGGGGAGGCCGGCGCAGAGGGCGTCGAGGCCGGCGTTCAGGCGGTCGAGCGGGAAGCGGTGGGTGACCTGGCAGTCGGGCGGTGCCAGCCTCTTCGGGCGGTTGCCGGGGCTGTGCGACAGGGGAGAATCGCCGCGAGGAGGCCGCCATGGGCGACGTCGGAGACTCGCAAAGGAAGACTGTCGGCTGTTCGAAAGTCTGTCGTCGCCGCGCGCTCTTCCCGATCGCGGTCTGCCTTGGCCTGGCGACGACAGGCGCATTCGGCCAGGGTCCAGCAGCCCAGGCTCCCGCAGCCACGATGGCCGCGCAGGAAGCGCAATCGCCCGCTCCGCCATTGCTGCTGAACGAACGCCATCCCCTGCCCGGGATGTTGACCGGCGGAAGTCTGGCGGGGAAGGACAAGGCTCCCGACTTCCAGGCGATGGCTGAGGCAGGCGTCAGGACTTACATCGATCTGCGCACCGATGCCGAGGTCCTGCCGGACACCGCTCTGCTCGCGGCCGGCGCCGGCCTCGACTATCGCCGCCTGCCGATCTCCGGCGAGGCGGAGCTCGACCTTGCCAGCGTCCGGGCACTCGATCTGCTGCTCGACGAATGGAGTCGCTACCCGGTGGCGGTGGCCTGTTCGAGCGGCAATCGGGCCGGAGCGCTGCTCGCCCTGCGAGCTTTCTGGCTCGACGGGGTCGATGCGGCCTCCGCCCTCGAGCTGGGCCTCGGTGCCGGCCTGACGAGACTCGAGCCGTCGGTGCGACAGCTCCTGGGATTGCCGCCGATGCCTGGGGCGTCGCCTATTTCACCCCCGGCGTCCACCGGTGCGCCGTCCCCGGCCGTCGACGCAGCGACTAGAATGCCGCAGAAGCCGAACTGAGAGGAAGACCATGCCCGAGGTCCACAGCACCTATCCCTTTTCCGTCCGCTGGCTCGACGGCCGGCGCGGCATGGCGAGCGCGCCCGGCGGGCTGCCCGACATCGAGGTCGCGACACCGCCGGAGTTCGGCGGCCACGCCGGACGGTGGACGCCGGAGCATCTCTTCGCCGGCGCCGCGACGACCTGCTGGATGACGACCTTTCTCGCCTACGCCGAGAAATCGCGACTCGAGGTCGTAGCAGTTGCGGCGTCAGGCGAGGCGATCGTCGAGCGCGGTGACGACGGCAAGGTGTCGATTCCCCGCATTCTTCTTCGCCCGCGCGTGACCGTTGCCCGCGAAGAGGATCGCGAGAAGGCCGACAAGATGATTCGCAAGGCGGAGGAGACCTGCCTGATCGCGCGCGCGATGCGCGCCGTGGTCGAGCTCTCGCCCGAGGTGATCGTCGCCAGCGCGCCTACCGGGGCGACTCTCCCCGGCTAGCCCGAAAGACCCGCGATCCCTTCGATCTCGAGCAGCAGCTCGGCGCGGCAGATGTCGGCCTCGACGAAGTGCAGCGTCGGCTTCGGCCCGATCCGCCGGCGCAGGGGCTCGCGCACCGTTTCGAGGTCGGAGGCCTCGCGGAGATAGACCCTCAAGGAGTCGAAGTCGGAAAGTCCCGGCAGGCGACCGCGCTCGCCGATCGCCGCGGCCTGCAGCAGACTCTCGATGTTGTGCAGCGTCTCTTCGAGCTGCAGCAGCAGCTCGCCGACGTGGCGGGTCTCGTGCCCCGCGATACTCGCCGTACCGGAGAGGAAGAGCACGTCGCCGATCTCGGGCGGAGCCAGGGTCGCGCGCGTGAACGACGGCGGCCGCGGCCCGTAGTCGGTCGGGTAGCGGAAGGCGTGCACCTGGCGTGGGTTGCCGAGGTGCCTGCCGGGCTCGCGCGCGGCGACGAACCAGGTGACCAGGCGGTCGCCCGAGCTGCCGACGGCGGAGGAGGCCGAGAAGCGCGCCTCGGCGCCGGCGACGCCGTAGCGGGCATCGAAGGCGGCAGCGCGCCCGGAGTTGAACAGCCGGTAGCGTTCGCTGCCGTTCTCCAGGGCATTGATCCCCGGGAGGAAGTTCCACACCCGGAGGAGGTGCGGAAAGCCCCGCTCCTCGGCCGCGGTCAGAAGGTCGGCGAAGTGCGCCTCAGTCTCGGCGGCCAGATCTCCAGCGAGGGGTGAGGCGAGGCTGCCGAAGAGCGCCAGGCTGTTGTGCGCCCAGGCGACCCGGCCGAGACGGCCGCGCACCACGTCGCGCCCGGAGGCCCAGATCTCGACCGGCGGTGTGGAGCCGAGCGCGCGATTCGGAACCTCCGCCGAAGGCGTCGCGGAGACTCCCGGGCAAGCGCCCAGGAACCGCGCGACGAGCAGGGTGCGATCGGCCGGCGCGCCGGCTGCGGTGGCGGTCGCCCCCTCGAAGCGGGTGAGCGGCCGCGGTGAGGTCACTGACCCCGGCGAGCCGCTGTCGGGGAGGTGCAGGTCCGGGTTCGTCATCTGCAACGGAATCTAAACCGCCGCCGGAAGAGGACGCCCGCTCTTCCGGGTAGGGAGAAGCGGGCCCGTTCGGGTCCGCGCGGCGCGGTCCCTCGCGGACTGAGCAGGTTCTGCGTAGCTTCGGCCTCCATCGGCGTGGCGCTGATCCTACCCGAGCGGACGGTGACGGGAGTCCAACCAGGAGGACATGCTCTGCGCACTCTGGAGGCAAGATGCTCGACGAATTGCGCACCAACCCGTCCCTGCTGAAACTCGACCTCTACTGCAAAGGGTTGCGACTGGACGATTCCTGCTTCATCGAGGAGGACGGTGGCCGCAAGATCCTGCGCACCCGCGCCGGTCTCGGCTCGGGCCTCGAGCTCATCCTGCCTGGCGGGCTGTGGACCAACGCCCCGGTCTCCGAGCCGTTCGCGGCCAAGTCCCCCTACGTCCTGCACAAGGGCACCGGCGCCAACCAGAAGTACTGGCTCTATCGCGACGGCGTCCAGGTCTCGCCGGTCGATCTCTCGCCGCGGCCGGCCTGGTACGACGCCAACACCGCGACCGGCAAGCCGATGACCCGCATCGGCACTCTCCAGGGGACCTACCTCGGGATCTACCAGGCCAAGGTCTGCGAGTACTGGACGGAGAAGCCGCAGAAGGTGAACTGCAAGTTCTGCTCGGTGGGTCTCAATCTCGGCATCGACGACGCCGACGAGAAGTCGGTCGACGAAGTGCTCGAAGTCGTGCGCGCCGCGCGCCGCGAGTCGGGGATCACCTATGTCGACTTCAACACCGGGCACTATGAGGGCGACACCTACCTCGACATCCTCGAGCCCTACATCCTGCGCATCAAGGAGGAGCTCGGCCTGCTCATCGGCGTGCAGACGCCGCCGCACCGCGACCTGAAGCGCTACAACCATCTCAAGGAGATCGGCGTCAATCGGGTCTCGTTCTGCTTCGAGATCTTCAATCGTGGCCTGTTCGAAGAGATCTGCCCCGGCAAGCATGCCGAGTACGGCCTCGACTTCTACCTCGAGGCGATCCGCTACTGCGCGGCGTTGACCGGTACCGGGCGCTCCGACGAGCCGTGGGTCACCAACGGCGAGATCATCGCCGGGCTCGAGCCTCCCGGCTCGTCGATCCGCGCCATCGACTGGATCACCTCGGTGGGGGCGATTCCGACCGTCTGCGTCTTCAGGCCCCTCGTCGGCACCGATCTCGAGGATCACGAGCCGCCGAAGACCGAAGACATGATCCCGGTCTTCCAGCATCTCTACGAGGCCTGCATGGAGAAGGGCCTGCCGATCGGTCTGGCGCCCAACATCCACGTTTCGCTCGTCCTGCTGCCCGAGGAGTGCCGCGCCTTCTCGACCAAGCGCTACCTCTGGCAGAGCGCCAAGCTGGCGGTGATGAAGAAGGTCTTCGGCCGCCAGTTCGAACGCAAGCTGCGCAGTCACGAGCGGGCAGCGCTGAGCGCCTGAGCCGGGGCTCCCGGCGCAGACTTACCGCCCGAGGACGAACGGCACGACCGCCCAGCACCACAGGGCAGCGACGATCGCCGCGAGGAGATCGAGCTGCAGGCCGATCTTCGCCATCGCCGGAATGCGCACGTAGCCGCTGCCGAAGACGATGGCGTTCGGCGGCGTCCCCGCCGGCAGGGCGAAGTCGCACGAGGCGGCAATGGTGGCGGCGAACAGCACGCTCGTCATGACCTCCGGAGCTGCGGCGTCCTTCAGCACCGGCAGCATGACCGCGATCGTGGCGGTATTGGAAGCGACCGCCGAGAGCGCGACGGTGGCGACCGCCGCGAGGACGATCTGCGTCAGCGGCGGCAGCGTCGCGATGCCCGAGAGCTGAGCGCCGAGCCAGCTCGACAAGCCGCTCTGCTGGATCCCGGCCGCCATCGCGAAGCCGCCGCCGAGGAGGAGGAGCGTCTCCCACGGCACGGTGCGAAGCGCTCCGACCTCGAGCACCCGCCGGCCGCGATGCGGCCAGACGAGCAGCAGCAGCGCCGCGAGCATCGCGATGCCGCCCTCGACGTGCGCCGTCCCGAGCTTCCACGGCGCGACCGCTGGCGCGAGCGCGTCGACGATCGGCTTGCTCGCGATCCAGCCGGCCGCGGCGCCCAGGAAGACCAGGGCGACGATGCGCTCCGGCCGTTGCACCTTGCCGAGCCCGGCGAGCTCGCGCTCGACCACTTCGCGCGCGTCTCCGGCGAGGTGGTCGCGCCGGCCGAGCTTCCAGAGCAGCGCCCAGACCGCCGGCAGGAGGACGACGACGAACGGCAATCCGACGAGCAGGAACTGCACGAAGGACACCGACTTGCCCATGCGCTCGAGGAAGCCGGCGAACTGGCCGTTGGGCGCCGTGCCGATCTTGGTGCCGATACCTCCCAGGTTCGAGCCGTAGGCGATCGCCAGCATGATCGCCATGCCGTAGTGGCGCAGGCGATGGCCACTCCGCGCTTCGAGTTGGGCGATGAGCGCGACCCCGATCGGCATCATCATCGTCGCGGTCGCGGTGTTGGTGATCCAGAGCGAGATGAAGGCGGTGGCTGCGAGGACGCCTGCCAGCAGCCGCCGCGGATCGGTGCCGATACCCTGCATGATGCCCAGCGCCAGGCGGCGGTGGAGGTTCCACTGCTGCATCGCCGCCGCGATCGCCATGCCGCCGGCGAAGAGAAAAATGTAGGGGTCGAAATAGGGCGAGGCCGCTGCGACGAAGCCGGACGCGAGGCCTCCGCCGCCGGCCCCCCCGAAGACTCCGAGCGCCGGAAAGAGGACGACCGGCAGACAGGCGGTCCAGTAGATCGGCACCGCTTCGGTCAACCACCAGATCGCCATCAGGCTGGCCACCGCCGCCGCCATCGCCGGGCGCGTCCCCATGCCGGCCTGGTGCTGCAGCGGTGAGTCGACCAGCGCGAAGAGTGCCGCCGCGGCGAGACCGACGGCGATCGGCACCGGCTTGAATCGTCGGGTGGCAGTCTCTCCGGGGTTCACGGCGCGAACAGCCTATCGCGGCGCGAAAAGGGCTCAGAGGAAATGCAGGGTCTCGTCGACGCGCGGCGCCCTGCGGCGTGCCGCCGCGGCGCGCTTCTTGCGGAAGAAGTCGCTGAAGTCGTCCGCCGCGCCGCCCTCTTCACCGCTCTCGAAACCGGCTTCGCCGCCCTCCGGGCCGCCGCCACCCATCTGCGACTCGAGCTCGTCCATGTCGGCGCCTTCGGCGAGGCGGGCCATCATCTCTTCCATCTTCGGTCCGGCCTCGAGGCCGGTCGCCTCCTGGAAGCGGGCGAGGAAGCGGGCGAGCTGCTTCGGATCCTGCTGCGCGCTGTCGTCCATCCCCTCCATCTCGGCGGCGAGCGAGTCCATGACTCCCGCCATCCGCTCCTCGTCGAGCCCGGCGAGCGGGTCGTCGGCGTCGCCCTCCATCTCGGCCTCCGCGCCGCCAGGCTTGGCTCCGGAGATCGCCGCGAAGCGCGAGGGTTTGCGCGATAGCTCTGGCTTGCCGCACTGCGGACAGGCCGGTCGCACGGCGGTATCGATGCGCGACGAGAAGAAGCTGAAGACGGTGTGGCAGTCGGGGCAGTAGAACTCGTAGATCGGCATGGTTCGCAGGCGATTCTATGGTGTTCTAGAGATAGCCCAAGGCGCGCAGCTCGGCGTCGAGCTCGGGGTCGATCTCGACCTCTCCCGCGTTCTCGCGGCGCGCGAGGCGGGCGCGCGCCGCTTTGACCCGCAGCGCGAGCGCGCGGCGGCGGTCGGGCTCGGTGGCGAGGAGGTTCTGCTGCTCGCCGGGGTCGGCCGCGAGGTCGTAGAGCGCCTCTGCCGGCCCGGCGGCGCCCGCGAGCCCGGCCGTCGCAACGCGCGGTGGGCCGTCGTGCCGCAGCCACTTCCAGTTGCCGTCGCGGATCGCGACCACCTCGAACGCCGGGTGTCGCAGCCAGGCGAGCGACTCGCGCGGAGGCGGCGCCCCGCCGCCGATTCGCGGCAGGAGACTCGCCCCCGGGAGCTCCGGCGGCATCGCGATGCCGGCGAGCTCGAGCAGGGTCGGAGCCAGGTCGATCTGGTCGGCCGGATCCTCCACGATGGCCCCCGCCGGGGCACCCTCCGGCAGCCGCACGACCAGCGGCACCCGCAGCACCTCCTCGAACAGCGACTCGGCGTGCCGCCAGCCACCGTGCTCGTGGAACTCCTCGCCGTGGTCGGCGGTGAAGACGACCGCCGAGCGCTGCAGCAGGCCGCGGGCATGGAGATCGTCCAACAGGCGGCCGAAGCTCGCGTCGTTCTGGGCGATCTCGCCGTCGTAGAGCGCCAGCGAATCGCGCCGCCGGACCGCTGCCTGCTCCGCTGACAGCGCCGCGAGCTGCTCGCCGCGGAAGCAACAGGCCGAGGCGACATCGACGCCGGGGGCGAAGCGGCTGCGGTACGGCTCCCGCGGCCGGTACGGGTCATGCGGATCGAGGGTGTGGACGACGAGGAAGAACGGGCGCTCCGGCGCGGCGCGCCCGCTGAGCCAGGCGGCCGCCGCCCGATGCATCTCGGCGGAATCGACGCTCCGGCGCTTCCGTCCCCGGAGCTGGTGCACGTACTCGAAGCGGTCGAAGCCGCGCCCGAAGCCGAACTTCTCGACCACGGTCGGGTTGGTGGTGAACATCGCGGTCTCGTAGCCCGCCGCGGAGAGACGCTCGGCGAGCGTCCGCACCTCGGGAGCGATCCCCTGGTTGCGCCGCTCCGCGCCGTGCGTGACGGGATGGAGGCCGGTGAGGAGGGTCGCCATCGCCGGCTTGGTCCACGAGCTCTGCGCCCGCGCCCCGGCGAAGCGCACCCCTTCACGTGCGAACGCGTCGAGCCGGGGCGAGGTCGGCCGGTCGTACCCGTAGCACCCCAGGTGATCGGCGCGCAGGGTGTCGACGACGTAGAGCACGAGGTTCGGCCGCTCCACCCGCGCCGCGGGTCCTCCCGCAGCCGACGCCGCGGCTCCCGGCGCGGACTCGGACTTCCTGGTGCCGCAGCCGGCGCCGAGCAGGGCCAGAGCCAGAGCGGCGCGCGCGGCGGCGGGCAGGACGGTCCTGCCGCCGGTCATGCGGTCGCCCCACGGGACGTCTGCTTCACGCGCGCCATGCGGCAGATCCTCGCATACCGCGCGAGCCCTCGACCTCGCGCGCTCCGGCCTCGAGTCCAGGCTCTGCACGCCGCCGCACGGATGACGCCAGCGTCAGGTCCTTGCACTGCATGGCGCCGACCCTGTCTTCATGCCGCTGCACGCACGGAGGCCTGTCGGTCGGGATGACGCGCGTGCGGGGTACCGTCAGGTGTGCGACACCATCGAGCTCAAGGTCGGGTCCCGAGCAGAGGCTTGGGAAGGGAAGATGCGACAACGAGCTTCCAACTCGCTCGAGCCATCGTCGTCTCGGATGGCGCCATGAGAGCCGAGGAGTCGCGTCCTGTGCGCCACTCCGCGCCCGACCTGCAAGCAAGCCCGAGGGAGGTATGGTTCCAGGATGCTGCCACGGGCTACTTTTCGATCTCGGACAACGCCTCGACGATCAACGGGCGAACGGCCTCGGGACCCAGGCGGGCGAGCGCGACGACGCTCTGGTCCCTGGCCGCTCGCTGCGCCACCAGGTAGCCGATCCAATAGCCGGAGCGGGCGGGAACTTCCGCCGACTCCCTGCCGCCGAGGAAGAACCGCGCGTAATCCTCCTGCGAGGTGCTGTCCAACGCCGCGGCGACGAGTCGCGCGAGGTCCGGGGCGCGCCCGGATTCCTCGGCCACCGCCGGTAGCCCGCAAGCGGTCCAGCTAGCGCGTGACGGGTTCGGGCCACAGGCCACCGAGGTGGCGAGACCTTCACGCCAGAGCGACCAGAACAGCCGCTCTTCGGTCTCGCCGGGCGGTGTCGCCTGCTGTCCGTGGTAGAGATGAAAGAGCTCGTGGACGTAGAGCGGCTCACCCTGTTCGCCGTGGAGCCGGGCAACGACATCGAGTCCGAACATCAGGGTGCGCTGCTCTCCCACCGCGCGGATCGCGCCGTCGAAGGCGCCGGCGGAGTAGAGAAAGATCACCGGTACGTCGCAGCGGAAGGCGGGAAAATCGCGGCGGAAGCTGTCGATGCGCTGAGGAAGACTGTTGCTGAGCGCCGCCGACAGAGCGCCGAGCGTGCCGACGTGGGGTTCCATCCGCCCGAACGAGGTCCCGACCAACTCGTCTTCGGACATCGGCAGATTCTTGAAAACGACGTCGTACACGGCGGCGTGGCGCTCGCGGACCAGGGCGCGGAAGAGCGACGGCCAGCGCTCGCGCGGCGTCTCCTGGGCCTGGCGCCAGAAGGTCCAGAAGTCGGGCATCAGATCGGTGATCCGGCAATCGTGCGCGGTCGCGGACTGGGCGGCCGGGGGCGTCGCGTTCTCTGCTGCGGCGGCAGGTGTGCTCAGGATTGGCGCGCCCAGGCTGGCGGCGACGACCGCCAGGAGGGCGATTCGGAAGAGAGCGGGAGAGCTCGGCATGTCTCGACTTTACGTCTGCGGAGAGCGCGGGTTTCGCCGCCAGCCTCACCTGCGGCGTCGGGCATCTCATCGGAGTCTCGCTGGCGGGTTGAGGCGGCGCCGCCCCGCCAAGCCTTTCGGCGGGCCTTGCGGCGTAGAGCAATTTCCTGCACGATCGAGGTCCGAATGGTCGTCCACGACGAAGCCACCCCTCGGACCTCGGTAGCGGTCCTCCGCGCCAGCGCTGCGGAGGGGGCTTGCGATGCCCGCTGAGAAGCGCAAGTTCGAGGTTTCTCACGCGCAGTTCTCGGTTCTCTTCTGCGGCCTGCTGTACCTGGTCTGCAACGCTCTCAACTTCGGCAGGTTGGCGCAGTGGTTTCCCCGGAACGGGGGATATGACTTCGTCGCCCTGGCGGCCTATCTCCTGGCTGGGCAGTGTCTGTTCCTGGTCTTCTTCGTGTTGCTGGCTCACCGGTGGACGATCAAGCCCCTCGCGATCCTGATCCTGCTGGCCAGCGTGTCCGCCGCCTACTTCATCTCGAAGTACGGCGTGGCCATCGACAGCTCGATGATCCTGAACACGATTCACACCGATCCGACGGAGGTGGGCCAGCTGCTCTCCGTGGGGATGGTTCCCTGGGCGCTCCTGCTGATCGCTCTCCCCGTGGTGCTCCTGGGCAGGGTCGAGATCACTTTCGCGAGCGCGGGCAGGTATCTGTTGGGCTCTGCGAAGCTCGTCGTCGGAGGCTTGGCTGTGGCGGTCCTCGCCCTGTACTCGAACTACAACGCCATCCTTCGCGCAGGGAACGTCTCGAACAAGTACATCGTCTACTCGCTCGTACCCGTCAACGTGATCTCCGGCACGCTGAGCGCCGCGGGCAAGCTGGCCAAGCCCTACCTTCGGCGCCGGAAGGTGGTCGAGATCGTCGGTCGCGTGACGCGGCAGGACGACCTGGTAGTTGTCCTCGCGATCGGTGAGTCTTCGCGCCGGAGCAACTTCAGCCTCTACGGCTACGAGCGGCGAGAGACCAATCCCGTCTTGCAGGCCATGGCAGGTCTTCATCTCCTCGACGGAGTGGCGAGGCGCGGATCCACCTTGAACGCCCTCCCCGAGATTCTCGCCAGAGACGATGTGACGCTCCCCCAGGTCGCTTCCAGGCTCGGAGTGCCCACGGTTTGCCACGTGAACTACACCCTGTACGAGAACTGCGTGGAGCCGGGCGAGACGAGGGTCTCCGACTGCGGGCATGGCGGGAAGTGCTACGACGAGGACGTCCTCCCGCTTCTGGAGCGGGATCTCGCGGCGTACCGGTCCGGGCCGAGTTTCGTCGTTCTCCACCTGGGCGGCGGAAGCCACGGCGCCATCTACCGCGATCGTCACCCGCCGGAGTTCTTGCGCTTCGAGCCGGGCTGCACCGATTCCGATGTCGCCAACCGGTGCAGCCTCGACGAGCTCTACAACTCCTACGACAACACGATCCTCTATGTCGACTTCGTCCTCGGCGAGGTTCTCTCGCGGCTGGAGAAGTCCGGTCTGCCCTATGTGTTCATCTACCTCTCTGATCACGGTGAGTCGCTGATGGAGGAGGGCCGGATGTTCCATGGCGTGCCGCCCGGGATCCCCTTGCCGCCGGAGCAGGCAGAGATTCCGCTGATCGTGAAGGCTTCGGTGCCGATCCGGATCGTCGAACGCGACGAGTACCGCCAGCAGGACGTCTTCGACACCGTCCTCGACCTGTTGTCGATCGAGTCGCCGGTGGCGAATCGAAGTCGGAGCTTCGTGCAGCGGCTGGACACTCCGGCGCCCGCGGCGAATCGAAATTGAAGGAGTCTTCCTGAAATGCGGGCCATGGGTCTGCTCACCGGAGGGATCCTCGTCGGACTCCTCGTGCTCAGCGTCTGCGCCGCGCTTCCGCTCCAACCCCAGGGTCCGTTTGACGCGCGCGACCACTCCCGTCTGGCCGGGATGCGCCTGGAACCCTCCGGTTGGAGCAGCCTCATCGAGCCTTGGGCCGCGCCCATTCACATCCTCGCCGGCGCCCCGGACTTCCGGGTGGCTGGCGCTGCAGCTCTGATCTGGCTCGTTCTTGGCGTCGCGGCCTGGCGGCTGGTGACCGACATGCGAAGGCGACACGCCCACTCTCGCTGGCGGTGCGCGTTGCGAGCGGTCGGAACGGGAGTTGCCGCCGGCCTCGTGCTGGTCGTGTGGATGGTCTGCGCCCTGATGATCCGTCTCCCCGGGTGGCGTCTGGTGGTGGACGATGCGAAGACCCTGGTCGCGGATCTCCAGTCGCACACGTTCCGATCCCACGACGGACTGGTCACCGAAGCGGAGAACCTCGCCTGGCACTCCGCCGCCGGAATCAACGTCGTGGCTCTCACCGAGCACGCGCATGTCGCGACGAGCGCGGGTGCCGATACCGCCGGGCTGGCAGCGTCCACGCCCCGGCCCGCGGTGATCCTGGGGACGGAGTTGCGGTGGAAGCGGACGGGAGCCTTCCTGCTCGGGCTCGGGCTGGAGCCGGACTACCAGAGTCCGGACGATCCCAGGGACCCGACCTTTCCGGCCCGCTACGCCACCTACGTCCATGAGCAACATCGCGGCGCAGTCATTGCGCTGGCCTTCAAGCTGCGACTGGAAGATGTGATTCCCCTCGCCGAGGCCGGCTTCGATGCCTTCGAGATCGCGAATTCCGGTCACCCGCGGATCCCGTCGGAAGTGCGCCAGCGGTTGCTCGAAGTGGCCCGGGAACGCGGCCTGGTCCTGCTTGCCTCATCCGACTGGCACGGTTGGGGTGGGGTCGCGCGAACCTGGACCGTGATTCGTACGCCGGAAGGCGTGCCTGCATCTGCGGACGAGATCGCCGAGCTGGTGGTGAAGAAACTGCGTGACCGCGATACGGCGGACTTCATCCCCGTGGTGGCGGGCTATCTCGGGTCGCCGTCGCCGTTGCGCGGCGTCTTTGCTCCGATCGTTGAACCTCTGCGCTACGCAGCGGAGCTTTCACTGGCGCGGGTCATCTCCTGGTGGGTTTGGGCTGCGTTGGTGCTGGTGTTGGTGCTGGTGCTCCTTCGCCTCGGGCTCGCACCCGGCAAGTCACTCCTCGTGCTGCTGCTCTCCCTTGGCGGAACCGGCTTGTCGTGGGTCGGGCTGAGACTGCTCTTGGCAAGGGCGAATGGCCTGACGACCTCCGGATTTCCGCGTGAAGTTGGCACCCACATTTCGCTGCTCGGCGCCGTGGCGCTGCTCGCCGCAGTCTGGCTGGCGACCTCCGTCTGGCGCGGTCGCTGTTCCAGGCAGAGCTCCCAGCCAGCCGCCGCTGCTTCGATCCCGGCATAAGGGCGCCGACCTCTCCACTCTCCCGGCGGTCGAGCACCCGAGTGCCGTCGGGGCCCACTCTTGGTAGCCTCGCAGCATGCGAACCGTGCTGCTGTCGTCGTTCGTTGTCGTATCTCTGACTGCGTCGGTGCTTTCCGCCGACACCGGCGGGCCGCTCTCGGCGGACCAGGCGGCCTACGACGTCCTCGCCTACGACCTCGATCTCGCCATCGACCCCGCGGCGGAGCGCCTGGACGGCG